>DATAWT010000046.1:0-33127 GCA_036267075.1 Solirubrobacteraceae bacterium | reverse complement strand
ATCGGTCAGGTTGCGCTGGCCGTCGACCATGTTCTCCCAGGTCGGCGAGTTTGAGTCCTCGAAGTCGGCCATGAACACGCGCGCGCCCGAGTTCAGCGCGTTGATGACCATCTTGCGGTCGGTCGGCCCCGTGATCTCGACGCGGCGATCGGTGAGATCGGCCGGCGCCGCCGGGACGCGCCAGGCGCCCTCGCGGACGCTCTGGGTCTGCGCCAGGAAGTCGGGCAGCTCGCCGTCGCGCAGCCGCTTGGCGCGCTCCTCGCGCGCGGCGAGGAGCTCTTCGCGCTCGGCGGCGAACTCGCGCGCCAGAAGGGTCAGGAACTCTGCTGCCTCGCCGGTCAGCACATCGTCGGTTCTCATCGCCGGGCCTCCTTGAGGAGCTGCTCGCGTCCGATCCCGCGAATAGAAGCGTCGAGCAGCTCGATCGGGTGGAAGGCCGGCATCGCCGCGCCGGCGCCGCGCAGCGACGCCGAGACCTGGATCAGGCAGCCGGGGTTGCCGCTCGCATAGGCCTCGGCGCCGGTCTCGCGGATCCGCTGTGCCTTGCGCGCCCCGAGCTCGGCGGCCGCATCGGGCTGCACGAGGTTGTAGATGCCGGCGCTGCCGCAGCAGAGCTCCTGATCGGCCGGCTCGAGCAGGCGCAGCCCTGGGATCGAGGCGAGCATCTCGCGCGGCTGGGCGCTGACGCGCTGGGCGTGGCGCAGGTGGCAGGAGTCCTGGAAGGCGACCGTGATCTCAAGCGGGTGTCGCGTCGCGACGGGCTCACGGCCCGCGAGGAGCTCAGAGACGTCGACGGCACCCGCGACGCCGTGGTCCTTGAGGTGGGAGCCGCAGCCGGCGGCGTTGGTGACGATGTGGTCGTAGCCGGCCAGCTCGCGCTCGAGATCCCGCGCGCGAGAAACGCCCTCGGCGAGCCGTCCGGCGTGAGCGTGGAGCGCGCCGCAGCAGCCCTGCGCGCGGGGCACGTGGACGTCGAAGCCCTCCGCCGCGAGCACCCGCGCGGTCGCGGCGTTGACGTCGCCGAAGACGACGCTCTGCACGCATCCGGCGACGAGCGCGACGCGCGCGCCGGCGCCGGGAAGATGGACGGGCGGCCATTGCGGCGCAGACCATGGCGGCGCGAGCTGCTTGAGCGTGCTGAGCGGACCAGGCGCCGGCAGCGCGCGCAGCGCGAGCGCGGCACGCAGGCGGCGGCGGTGCGGGAAGACGGCGAACACCAGCGAGCGAAGGACGCGTTCGCCGAGCGGCCGGCGGCGGCGCTCCTCGATGACGACGCGCGTCTGCTCGATCAGGCGGTCGTACTGAACGCCCGAGGGGCAGGCGCTGACGCAGGCCATGCAGCCCAGGCAGCGATCGAAGTGTCCGGCGACGGTGTCGGTCAGCTCGATGCTCGAATCGGCGAGCGCCGACATCAGATGGATGCGCCCGCGGGGGGAGTCCATCTCCTCGTGCCAGAGCGTGTATGTCGGGCAGGTCGGCAGGCAGAAGCCGCAGTGCACGCAGTCTGCAAGCAGCGCGCGATCGATTTCCGCGACGGGGGTCAGCTGCGTGCCCACAGGGCCTCCGCGACGCGCTCGGCGAGGGGGCTGAACGTCTCCCGCGCCGCCTCGTCCGTGTAGGCGACGTGCGGCCCGGGCCGCACCAGCGGCGCCTCGTCGCGCTCCTCGGAGGACGGGCCGAGCCAGCGCCGCCGGCCGCGAAGGCTCCTCTGCAGCGTGCGCAGCTCCTCCCACGTCGCCTCCGGATCTGCCTGATCGCCGCCGAGCGCTGCGGCCTGTGCGTCGACGGCCCGCTGCGAGCCCTCGAGCAGGACGTGCAGGCGCCCGCCGGCGATGTCGACCGCGCTTGGGACGAGCTGCGACTGGTGAAGCTCGCCCCAGCGTTTCGCGCCGGTCACGATCGTCCTCGAGGCCGCCGGCAGCGGATGCAGGCGCAGCGCGAGGCGTTCCACGGAGCCGAAACGGCCGCGCGAGCCGCAGAACAGCTTGCCCAGGTCATAGCCCGCGACATTCTTGACGACCTTCCCGCCGGAATGCGCCCGCAACCCGTCGCCGAGCACCACGGCGACACCGAGGATTAGGTCGCGCATCGTGCCAAAGCGGTGCCGAAGCGGCCCCGAGAGGTCCTCGAGCAGGCACTCGCCGAGCGTCGGATCACCCGGGGGGTCAAGCGAGAGCCGCTGCCCGTGGCCGGCGAGGGCTTCCCGCAGCGAGCTCAACGGCAGTCCCGCCTCGGCGATCACGGTCAGATCGCCCGGCTGGTATTCGACGATCCCCTCGGGAAGGTCCATTAGAAACGCTCGGCGAGGCCGGACCGCTCCAGCGGATGGGCGCGGTGGGGACCGGGAACCTCACCGCACAGTCGCGGGGTCGGGAAGACCTTGCCGGGGTTGGCGATCCCCTGCGGGTCGAAGGCGGCGCGCAGACGGGCCATCGCCGCCAGGTCGCTCTCGTCGAAGAGCAGCGGCATCGAGCAGGCCTTGTCGGTGCCGACGCCGTGCTCGCCGGTGATCGAACCGCCCGCGTCGACGCAGGCCTCGAGGATCAGCTCCGCGAGGTGCTGGGCGCGGGCCGGCTCGCCGGCGACGGCGCCGTCGTAGAGGACCAGCGGGTGGAGGTTTCCGTCGCCGGCGTGGAAGACGTTGCCGACGCGCAGCCCGTGCTCGGCCGAGAGCTCGGTGATCCGGCGCAGCAGCCCCGGCAGCTTCGTGCGCGGAACGACGCCGTCCTGGACGTAGTAGTCGGGGCTGATCCGCCCCATCGCGGCGAACGCCGCCTTGCGCCCGCGCCAGATCCGCGCGCGCTCGTCGGCATCGGAAGCCATGCGCAGCTCCGCCGCGCCGAGCTCGCCGCAGATCCGCTGCACCGCGGCGAGGTCGTCCTCGACCTGCTCGAGCGGGCCGTCGAGCTCGACGATCAGCACCGAGGAGCACCCGGGCGGGTAGTCGGGACCGACCGCCGCCGTCGCGGCCTCGATCGCGATCTCATCCATCATCTCGATCGCCGCCGGCGTGATGCCCGAGGCGATGATCGCCGACACGGCCTCGCCGGCCTGGTCGGTGTGCCCGAAGCCCGCGAGCAGCGTCCGCACCGTGGCCGGCGCGCGCAGGATGCGCAGCGTCAGGCGCGTCGCGATCCCGAGCGTCCCCTCCGAGCCGACGAACACGCCGAGCAGATCCGGACCGCCGTCCCAGACCGACAGCTCGGTGAGCTCGCCGTCGGGCAGGACGATCTGCGCCGCGAGCACGTGGTTGACGGTGAAGCCGTACTTCAGGCAGTGCGCGCCACCTGAGTTCTCGGCGATGTTGCCGCCGATCGTGCAGACCTGCTGGGAGGAGGGATCGGGCGCGTAGTAGAAGCCGTACGGCGCGACGGCGCGGGTCACGTCGAGGTTGGCGACGCCGGGCTCGACGACGACGAGGCCCGCTTCAACGTCGATCTCGAGCACCCGGCACATCCGCGCAAGCGAGATCACGATTCCCTCGGCGACCGGCACCGCGCCGCCGGACAGCCCGGAGCCGGCGCCGCGCGCGACGAACGGGATCGAACGAGCCGCGCAGCAGGCGACGACCGCCTGGACCTCCTCGGTGGACTGCGGGAGTGCGACCAGCGCAGGTACGACGCGACGGTTGGTGAGACCGTCGCATTCATATACGCGCAGCTGCTCGCGCTCGGTGATCAGCTGGTCTGGCGCAAGCGCCGCCGCCAGCTCCTCGAGCACGTCGGGCGCAAGCACGCCTTCACCCATCAAGGGCAGTGTATTCGTGGACGAAGAGGCAGTTGAACGTGGACGCGGCACCGGTGCGGCGTGTAGGCTTGACGCGTCGCAGCCCAACCCCCGGGCCGCGAGAGCCTGACAAGTAGAAAGCGGCCCATGGTCCTGACAGAGACTGCCGCGCCCGGCGCGATCGACGACGACGCCCGGCCGGAGCCCGGTGCACCCACGGCCGGCGATGAATCAGCGGCCGCGCGCGGCGCCTACTGGAACGAGGTTCTGGCTCCCTACGCCAAGCCGAGCCTGCGGCTCTCGATCGGCGGTCTCTTCACCTCGGTGCTCCCCTACTTCGGCCTGCTGGTGGCGATGTACTTCGCGCTGCGGGTCTCGGTGCTGCTCGAGCTCGCGATCAGCGTGCTGGCCGCCGGTTTCCTGCTGCGGACCTACATCGTCTTCCACGACTGCTCGCACGGCTCCTACCTGCCGTCCAAGCGCGCCAACATCTGGCTCGGCAGCGTCCTTGGCGTGATCGTCTACGCGCCGTTCGCAAACTGGCGCCACAACCACGCCGTGCACCACGCCACCGCAGCGGATCTCGACCGCCGCGGCCAGGGGGACGTGCCAACGCTCACCATCAGCGAGTACCACTCGAAGGGCTGGCGCGGGCGGACGGGCTACCGCCTGTTTAGAAACCCCGTCGTGATGTTCGGCCTCGGACCGCTGTTCGCGATGATCCTCGGCCCGCGGATCGTGCCCAAGGACGCCCGGCCGCGGATCCGCCGCAGCGTCCACCTCACCAACGTGGCGCTGGCGATCATCGTCGGGGTCGCCTGCTGGCTGCTCGGCTGGCGGGACTTCCTGCTGATCCAGGGACCGCCCGCGCTGATCGCGGGCGCCGCCGGGATCTGGCTCTTCTACGTCCAGCACCAATTCGAGGACACCTTCTGGGAGCGTGGCTCCGACTGGACCTACGCCGACGCGGCGCTGCGCGGAAGCTCCTACCTGAAGCTCCCGGCGGTGCTTCAGTACTTCACCGGCAACATCGGGCTCCACCACGTGCATCATCTGTGCGCGCGGATCCCCAACTACAACCTGCAGGCCGCCCACGACGAGAACCCGATCTTCCACGACGTGCCGACACTGTCGCTATGGGACGGGCTGCGCGCGGTTCAGCTGAAGCTGTGGGACGAGGACGCTCGCCGGCTGGTCGGTTGGAGCGCGGCGCGGGCTGCCTGGGATGCCCAGCGCCGGCAGGCCGCCGCCTCGCCGAGCTAGCGGCTTCGCACCACCTGGCGGGAGCGCACCTGCTCTGACCGGGCGTGCGGATAGCGGGCGCGCCGACGGCCGCTGACCCGGCGCGGTAGCGCTCGCAGCGATGCCGGCGCGGCGGATCTGTGGCACGAGGCTCGTGCTGGTTGTGGCAATCTCCGCAGACGATGGCTGGCGCGGAATGCCTTTCGGTCAACGGGCTGATTGCCCGATTCGGAGCGATCCACGCTCTCGACGGCGTCGATATGGCGATCAATGACGGCGAGCTCGTCGCGCTCGCCGGCGAGAACGGCGCCGGGAAGTCGACGCTCGTGCGCTGCATCGCCGGCGACATGGCGCCCACCGCCGGGAGCATTCGCCTCGACGGCCAGCCGCTCGGCTCGACGCCCGCCGCGACCGGGCGAAGCGGCGTGGCCGTCGTCTGGCAGAACCTCGCCCTGTGCGAGAACCTCGACGTCGCCTCAAACCTCCTGCTCGGCCGCGAGGGCCGGGGCCTGCTTCGCTCGGCAACCCGCTTTCACGCGGCGGCAGCGCGGCGGCTCGCCGAGCTCTCGATACCTCTCTTCGACACGACGCGAGCGGTCAGCTCGCTGTCGGGCGGGCAGCGTCAGCTGCTCGCGGTGGCGCGCGCGATGGTCGGCCGGCCACGGCTGTTGATCCTCGACGAGCCGACGGCCTCACTCGGCGTGACCGAAACCGCGCAGGTCGAGCGCCTGATGCTCGGCGTGCGCGGCCACGGCACGACGGTGCTGTTCGTCTCCCACGACATCGACCAGATGTTCCGCCTCGCCGATCGGATCGTCGTGATGCGCCACGGGCGCATCGTCGCCGAGATCGATCCGTCCGAATCGCACCCCGACGAGGTCATCGCCCTGATCACGGGGCAGCAGTCGGACTCCTCGGCGCGACGCCAGCTGAGCCGCCTGCACGGCCTCACCGACCGGCTCGCCTCGGCCGAGCCGTCCTCGAGCCTGCCGCTGATCCTCTCAGCCCTCGCCGGTGCGCTCGGCGCCGAGCAGCTGTGCATTCACCTACTCGATGAGAGCACGCTGTATGAGGCCTGCGAGTTCGGCCTTCCGCCGGAGCTCAAGCGTGCCTGGGAGGAGCTCCCGGTCGGAGCGGGCGGCGGGCCGCCCGGGCTCGCCGCATCGGCCGAGGACACCGTCGTCGACCCCGACGTGCACTCGAGCCCTGCCTGGGCCCCGTGGCGCGAGACGGCGATCGAGTGCGGTCTTGGCAGCTCGTGGTCGGTTCCGGTGATCGGCTCCGCTGGAGTGGCCGGCGTGATCACCATCTTCCGCCGCGCGCTCGGGCACCCCTCGCGCGACGAGCTCGAGCTCGTCAGGCTGTATGCGGGCTACGCGGCGAGCGCCGTCGAGCGCGAGCGGCTGCTGGGCGAGCTGACGGCGCGCAACCGCGTCCTCGAGACGATCCAGGAAATGCTCGAGACGCTCGCCGGACCCGTGCCGCTGCGCGACGGGATCGCCGTCGT
This sequence comes from Solirubrobacteraceae bacterium, assembly GCA_036267075.1. GTDB lineage: Bacteria > Actinomycetota > Thermoleophilia > Solirubrobacterales > Solirubrobacteraceae > Palsa-513. Next base: position 26,652 of record DATAWT010000046.1, on the reverse strand, counting down.
GCTGACGGCGCTGTGCGAGGGCCTTCAGGCTCAGACGGTCGCGCTCGTGGCGACCGATGGCCTCGCCGGCAAGCCCGAGGTCGGCGCGGTCATCGACGCGCGGGGAATCCAGCGCCCGGTCTCGGAGGCCGTGCTCGAAGCGGCGTCGCGCGTGCTGAACGCGGGACGCCGCGATGGGCGGGCGCGAATGACCCGCTCGGCGCACGGCGACGCCTACCTCGCCGTGACCTTCCCCACCCCAGGCGGCGCTCGCGCTCTGCTCGCGCAGTGGCAGTCGGCGTCGGTCCCCGAGGATGCGATCGCGCTGCTCGAGGACGCGGCCAATTCGCTGCGCCTCGCCCACGAGCGCCAGGAGTCCGAGCGCGCCCACCAGGAGGCCTCGGCGCTGCGGCGCTCGCAGGAGCTCCAGCGCGGGTTCCTACGCCGTCTCAGCCACGAGCTGCGGACGCCGCTGACAGCGATCCGCGGCTACGCATCGAGCCTGATGCAGCCCGACGTAACCTGGGACGGGGAGTCCGAGGAGCGCTTTCTCAGCCGCATCGCCGCCGAGTCGGCACGCCTCGGCCGCCTCGTCGACGACCTGCTCGACTTCTCGGCGATCGAGTCCGCGACGCTTCGGCTGGCGCCGGACTGGTGCGACCTGCCGCTCGTGCTCGATGCCGCCGTCGCCTGCCTGCCGCCCGTGAACGCGGACCGCGTCGACGTGCGCTGCAGTGCGGAGCTGCCCGTCATCTGGGCGGACCACGATCGCCTCGAGCAGGTCTTTGTGAACCTCCTCGAGAACGCCTTTCGACACAACGGCGATGGCACCCGCGTGCTCGTCGACGCACGCGCCGAGGACGCGCAGAACGTCCGGGTGACGGTCGCCGACGACGGCGAGGGCGGCGGCGATGATCTTGCCGCCGCGCTGGCGGGCATGCGAGCCAAGCGCAGCGCGACGGCCGGCGCCGGACTCGGTCTCTCGATTGCGCGCGGCATCGTCGAGGCCCACGCCGGGACGATCGGGCTCGACGGCTCCTCACGCGGAACGCACTTCCTGATCCGCCTGCCGATCGAATCCGCGGGGGCGGAGGCAGCGCCGCGCGTGGCGGAGGTCGCCGAGGCGACCGTCGATGTCTGAGCACTCGGCCGGCGAACTCGAGCCGCGCACGCGCGTCCTGGTCGTCGAGGATGACCCCAACATCGTCGATTTGATCCGCTCGAACCTGGCCGTGCGCGGCTTCGACACGGTCGTCTCGACCGACGGCACGCGCGCGCTGTCGCTGCTCGAGAGCGAGCGACCGGACATCATCCTGCTCGACCTGATGCTGCCGGGGATGGACGGCTTCGACCTCTGCCGCCAGGTCCGCGAGCGCTCGAGCGTGGGTGTGATCGTCGTCTCGGCGCGCGGCGGCGATCGCGACAAGGTGGCGGCGCTCAACCTCGGCGCGGACGACTACATGACCAAGCCGTTCAGCATCGAGGAGCTGCTCGCGCGGATCGCCGCGACCCTGCGGCGCACGAGACCGGCGCCCGAGACGGGCGACGTGCCGACCAGCGTGTCGCTGTCCGGCGGCATCGAGATCGACATCGCCGCCCACCAGGTGACGCGCGACGGCGAGCCGATGCATCTGACGCCGACCGAGTTCGCGCTGCTGCGCGAACTCGTCAACGAGCGCGGCAAGGTCCTGACCCACGCCCAGCTGCTGCGCCGCGTGTGGGGGCGCGGATACGAGACGGAGACGGAGTACGTGCGCGTCTACGTCCGGCGCCTGCGGGCCAAGCTCGAGACCGCCGAGGGACCGCCGCTGATCCTGACCCAGCCGCGCGTCGGCTACCGCGTGGCCGCCGATTGAGCGTATACACGGGGGATTATTGGTGAATACGTATCCACGCGGCGATGTTTACGAAATGTTTTCGCGGCGCCATCGCTTGTTCACGTCGCGTTCATCCCGCCGGCCCTAACGTCCCGCCTCGAGAGTGGTCGTGCGGCTTCGCGCGGCCGATTCGTGTTTGCGAGAGAGGAGGGGTCTCAGGTCGCCGTGCAGGCAGCCTGCCTGGCTGCGATGCGGCTCTATGGCGCCATGAAGCTCCGGAGCAGGCGTGCGTGCTTCGCCGCAGCCGCGGATGCAAACCGCGGGCGACCGGCGCAGCCGGCCTACCTGGGCCTGTTTGATGACAGTCCGTGTATTCCGAGTCGCGCGGCGGAACCGTCGTGTGGCACTTATTGGAAGATCGTAAGTCCGAGAGGAAGTGAGAGAGCATGCGAGTAAAGGCGAGAATCGTGATCGCCGGCGTCATCGGATTGGCGCTGGTGGGCACTTTCTTTGCGACTGCAAGCGGCGCGGCTACCAAGAAGCCGGCCAAGGTCACCTACAAGAACCTGTCCTTCAAGGACTTCACGCTGAACTACTCGGCGATGAAGGCCCTCAAGCCGCTGGCGGCCAAGGGGACGGGATCGGTGGCGGTGATCCTGCCTGATACGACATCCTCGACCCGCTACACCGAGTTCGACGCGCCGATGCTGAAGACCGCGCTCACCGACGCCGGCCTGAAGTCATCGCAGATCAACATCCAGAACGCGGGGGGAAGCGACTCCACGTTCATCACCGACGTCCAGGCCGACATCACCAACGGCGCCAAGGTCATCGGCATCGATCCCGAGGACTCGGCGACGGGCGTCAAGGCAGAGCAGCTCGCCGCCGCCGCCGGTGTCAAGACGATCGACTACGACCGCCTGACCCTCGGTGGCGCCACGAGCGGCAAGTACTACGTGTCGTTCAACAACGTCAACGTCGGCAAGCTCCTCGGCAAGGGCCTCGTCGCCTGCGTCAAGGCGTGGAAGGTCTCGAGCCCGAAGGTCATCGTCATGCGCGGCGACCCGACCGACAACAACGCAACGCTGTTCGCGAACGGGTACTTCGACATCCTCAACCCGTATTTCAACAACAAGGGCTGGACCGACCTCGCGCAGCCGGCCGGGACATGGACGCCGGCGACCGCGGAGACCGAGTTCCAGCAGGCATTCACGGCGAATCCGACCGCGAACGCGCTGCTGTCGCCCAACGACGAGAACGCTGCGCCGATCATCACCTACCTCAAGCAGCAGGGGGTCAAGCCCGACACGTTCCCGGTCACCGGCCAGGACGCGACGCTCGTCGGCCTGCAGAACATCATCAGCGGCTATCAGTGCGGAACCGTCTACAAGCCGGTCTTCCTGGAGGCCCAGGCAGCCGCCGCGCTGGCGATGTACCTGCGCGCCGGCAAGACGCCGCCGAAGGCCCTGATCAACAGCACGACCGAGGACACCGTCAACAACATCGCGGTCCCGTCGATCCTCGAGACGCCCGAGTGGGTCACCGGCGCGACGATGGAGAAGACGATCGTGCACGACAAGTTCGTGCCCGCGTCGCAGATCTGCAGCGGCTTCACCGCCGCCTGCAAGAAGTACGGGATCCACTAGCGCAGGGACTCCCGAGGCTATTGTCCCCACGCAAATGACCCCGGACTCGCCATCACCAGACGAGTCACCGGTTGGGGAGGGCGCACGATCCGCATCGGCGGGTCGTGCGCCCAGCCTTCCGGGGACTGAGCCGTCGCGCGAGCCCGCGCCCGGGCAGCTGCTCAGCCTGCGCGGCGTGGCCAAGCACTTCGGGCCCGTCCTCGCGCTCGACGACATCAACCTCGACGTCCCGGCGGGGCAGGTGACGGCCCTACTCGGCGACAACGGCGCCGGCAAGTCGACGCTGATCAAGATCATCGCCGGCATCCACGAGGGCGACGGCGGCACGATCTACTGGGACGGCCAGCCGGTCCACATCCGCAGCCCCCACGACGCAACCGCGCTCGGCATCGCGACCGTCTACCAGGACCTCGCGCTGTGCGACAACCTCGACATCGTCGCGAACATGTTCCTCGGCGAGGAGCTCGGGCGCTTCGGCATCCTCAACGAGGCGCCGATGGAGAGCCGGGCCCGCGAGACGCTCAAGAGCCTCTCGGTCACCACGGTCCGCTCGATCCGCCAGCCGGTCGGCTCGCTCTCCGGCGGCCAGCGCCAGGGCGTCGCGGTCGCGCGCGCCGTGATGGCCGACGCCCGCCTGGTGATCATGGACGAGCCGACGGCCGCGCTCGGCGTGACCCAGACCGCCGTCGTCCTCGACCTGATGCGCAGGCTCGCATCAAGCGGCGTCGCCGTGGTCATGATCTCCCACAATCTCAACGACGTCTACGCGGTCGCCGACCACATCGCGATCCTCTATCTCGGCAAGCTCGTCGGGCGCGGCACGCCGCAGGAGCTCGACCGCCAGACCGCGATCGAGCTGATGCGCATCGGTACCGCGGACGCCCTCAACGGCGCCGGCCCGGCGGCGGCGGCGGCAGGCTGATGAGCGCCACGGACGAGCCGACACCCTCCCTGGGGGAGGCACCCGGGGCCGTCGCGGCCTCCGGTCAAGAACTCGCCGAGGAGACGGTCGCCCCGGCTCCGGTCGAGGTGCTGCCCGACGCCACGCTCCAGGAGTACCTGGCGGCGTGGTGGAAGCGGGTCCGCGGCGGCGAGAGTGGCGCGCTGCCGGTGGTGCTCGGCCTGGTCGCGATCATCATCGTCTTCCAGATCCTCAAGTCGCGCTTTTTGTCCGCGGCCAACCTGGTCAACCTCCTGCAGGAGTCGGCGGTCTTCATCGTCCTCGGCATGGCCGAGATATTCGTGCTGCTGCTGGGTGAGATCGACCTCTCACTCGGCTTCTCGGGCGCGGTCGGCGCCGCCGTGATGACGATCCTCGCGTATCCGCCGATCAACTTCGGCTGGGCGGAGGCGATCCTCTGCGGCCTCGCGGTCGGCACCGCGATCGGCTTCGCGCAGGGACAGATCATCACCCGCCTTCGCCTGCCGCCGTTCGTGGTCACCCTGGCGGGGCTGCTCTTCTGGGAGGGGTTCCTGATCTGGGTGATCAACAACCAGAGCCCCTCCAACGGCGGCTCGATCCGGATCCTCAACCCCACGCTCGGCAAACTCGTGTTCGGCAACCTCGGCGTCCCCGTCGGCTGGATCCTGCTCGCCGTCGGCGTCGGGCTCTACGCCCTGACGACGCTGTCCGGCGCCGCGCGCCGCCGCGCGAGCGGCCTCGTCGCCCCGCCGCTGAGCCTGTCGCTCCTGAAGCTCGGCGCGGTCGCCGCCTGCGGCGTAGCCCTCGTCGCGATCTGCAGCGTCAACCGCTCGCCCTTCGCCGCGGCCACGCTGCAGGGCGTGCCCTGGATCGTCCCGATCGTGCTGGTGCTCGTGATCGCCTGGACGTTCCTGCTCGGGCGTACGCGCTTCGGGCGCTACATCTACGCGATCGGCGGCAACCGCGAGGCCGCGCGCCGCGCGGGCATCAACGTCGAGTGGATCCGGGTGCTCGCCTACACCCTCGCGGGCTTCACGGCGGCAGCCGCGATCATCATCCTCGACTCCTACACGGGCGGCGCGAGCAGCGACATCAACGGCGGCGAGTACGTGCTCTACGGCGTCGGCGCCGCCGTGATCGGCGGCACGAGCCTGCTCGGCGGCCGCGGCAAGATGGTCCACGCGGTCCTCGGCGGGCTCGTCATCGCGGCGATCTACAACGGCATGGGGCTGCTCAGCCTCAACGCCGACATCCAGTACATGATCACCGCGCTCGTCCTGCTCGCCGCCGTCACCGTGGACGCGCTGTCGCGACGCGGCTCGGCAGGCTAGGGCACGAGCGCCCGCACGTCGCGCGCGGCGGAGCGCACCGCCGAGGCGAGGACCGGTCCGCGCGCCGCGCTGGCCGATCCGGCGCGCTCCCCAAGCGTCACCATCCGCTGCGCGATCGAATCGCGCAGCTCCTCGGGCCACGGCTGCGCCGCTGCGGCAAGCTCGCCGATCGCGGCGGCCAGGTCACGAATGCAGGCGGCGATCGCGGGCTCAACCGCCTCGCCCTGATCGAGCGCGTCGCTCGCGACGCGCAGCAGGCTGAGCGCGGCGTTCGCGAGCAGGTCGAGGATCGCGATGCGCGTGTCCTCGCGCCCCACCTCGGCGCGCAGCGCGAAGCGCCGCGGCGCTATGCGGACGTTGGCGCGTGCGGTCTGGCGCGCCGCGGTGAGGGCCGCGAGCTGGCTGTGGATGTCCTGGGCGGCGGCGCGAGTCCAGCCGGAGCTGACGCGGCCGGCGCCCTCGAGCAGCTCGCCGATCTCAGCGAGCGCGCCGGCCAGCGAGCGGAGCACCTCGCGCTCGGCGGCGCGCAGCATCCGCAGCGGATGCGCCGGGAAGAGGCCGACGCCGATGACCGCCGCGACGCCGCCCCCGATCAGCGCGTCGATCGCGCGCTCGGAACCGGTGCCGTGGTGGTGCAGCGCGATCACCAGGACGGCCGCCGAGGCCGACTGGTTGACGAACATCATCCCCTCGCCGAAGAAGCCGATGGCGACCGCCGAGGCGGCGGCCATCGTGACGAGGACGGTGATCGCGATCGAGATCCAGCTCGTCCCCATCACCGCCGCCGCCGCCTCGCTGACGACGATGCCGATCATCACCCCGGCGATCATCTGCAGGATCCGCCGGCCGCGGCGGACGGCGCTCGTCGACAGGGCGATCGCGGCGGCGATCGGCGCGAAGAACGGCTGAGCGTGGCCGAGCAGGTTGTGCGCGACGAGCCAGGCGAGGCCAGCGGCGGTCGCGGCCTGGGTGACCGGCCAGAGCGACTCGGTCAGGCGTCCGCGCGCCTCCGACAGCCGACCGCGCCAGGCGAGCTGCGGCAGCGGCGACTGAATCGCACCCCAGCGCACGCGCGCGATCCTAGATGCTGGCCAAGTCGGCGATTCCCCGACGCTGTTCGAGTCGGCGCATACCCCGTGCGGGCGCACATCTGCGCCGACTCGCGGGTTCGTGCATGCACCAACCCAGGAGCGGGTGCATGCGACCGCTCACCCTCGGATATACCTTCATCGTGGACGAGGAGCGATACGGACCGCTGAGCGTCGTGCGCGTGGTCAAGGAGGACGGCCGCGCGCTGATCCTGTTCGCGCGCGCGTGAGCGTTCGGCGCTTCAACGAGCTGCGCGGCGAGGAGGTCGTCTATGCCGTCGACCGCCAGGAGCGCACGTTTCTGCCCGACGCGGAGCACTGTCCGCTGTGCCCGACGCGACCCGGCGGCCCGCCGACCGAGATCCCCGTCGAGTCGTTTGAGATCGCGGTCTTCGAGAACCGCTTCCCGACCTTCGAGGCGCCCGAGGGCGCGGCCGAGGTCGTCGTCTACACCGACGATCACGCGGGGTCCTTCGCAACGCTCGAGCCGGGCCGCGCGCGCGATCTGATGTGGGTCTGGCGTCAGCGCTACGAGGAGCTCGGCGCGCGCCACGACGTCGCCTACGTGCTGATCTTTGAGAACCGCGGCGTCGAGGTCGGCACGACGCTCCATCATCCGCACGGCCAGATCTACGCGTTCCCGTTCGTGCCGCCGGTCGCGCTGGGCGAGCTCGCCGCCGACGAGCGGCTCGGTGGCTGCGCGACCTGCGAGCTGCTGGCGCGCGAGCTGCGCGACGGCGATCGGGTGCTGCGCGGCGAGGGAGAGGTCGTCGCCTACGTCCCGTTCGCGGCGCGCTGGCCGTATGAGACGCACGTCGTCATGCGCGAGCACCGGCCGAGCCTGCTCGAATGCGGCGACTCCGAGCTCGACGCGCTGGCGGAGGTGCTGCAGGCGGTGACGCGCGGCTTTGACCGGCTGTTCGAGCGGCCCTTCCCCTACGTGATGGTGCTCCACCAGGCGCCCTGCGACGGGCGCGGCGCCGGGCATCTGCACGTCGAGTTCTACCCGCCGCTTCGCAGCGCCACGAAGCTCAAGTACCCGGCCGGCTGCGAGCAGGGCGCGGGCACGTTCGTGATGGACGTGCTGCCCGAGGACTCGGCGGCGGCCCTTCGGAGCGCGATCGATGGGCCCTCCTGAGCGCGTCGCGGCGTTCGCGCCGGGCCGCGTCAACCTGATCGGCGAGCACACCGACTACAACGAGGGACTGGCGCTGCCGTTCGCGATCGACGCTGGCGTGACGGTGTCGGCGCGGGCGGGGGGCGAGCGGCGGATCACGGCCACCGCGCTCGACCTCGAGTCCGCGCGCGACAGCTTCATGCTCGGCGCCGAGGCGCCCTCGCCAGGCGGGTGGGCGGCGTTCGTGCGGGGCGTCGCGGCCGAGCTCGCCGCCGAGGGGCTGCCGCTGCGCGGCGCGGCGCTCGAGATCACCGGGACGGTGCCGAGCGGAGCCGGCCTCTCCTCATCGGCGGCGCTCGAGGTCTCGCTGTGCCTGGCGCTGCTGGCGCTCGCCGACGCGGATGTCGTGCCGCCCTGGCCGCTCGCGCGGATCTGCTCGCGTGTCGAGAACGAGTGGGTCGGCGCCCAGACCGGGCTGCTCGACCAGCTGGCCTCGATCTGCGGCCGCGAAGGGTCGGCGACGTTGATCGACTTCCACTCCGGCGTGATCGAGGCGGTCCCGCTCGAGCTTGGGGACTGGCGACTCGTGACGCTCGACTCCGGCCAGCGACACGAGCACTCGAGCTCCGGCTACAACGAGCGGCGCGAGGAGTGCGCGCGCGCCTGCGCGGCGCTCGGCGTGGCGAGCCTGCGCGACGCGGACCTCGCGATGGTCGCGTCGTTGAGCGGCCCCGAGGAGCGCCGCGCGCGGCACGTCGTCGAGGAGAACGAGCGCGTGCGCGCGGCGGTCGCGGCGCTTGCGGCCGGTGAGCTCGACGAGCTGGGGCGCCTGCTCGATGCCTCGCATGCATCGCTGCGCGACCTCTACGAGGTCTCGACGCCCCAGGTCGAGGCCGCCGTGGCGCTTCTGCGCGATGCGGGAGCGGCCGGCGCGCGCCTGATCGGCGGCGGGTTCGGCGGGCACGTGCTCGGGCTGTTCGCGCCGGGCGTCGCCGCGCCGGCCGGGGCGCGCGAGGTGCGCCCGGGCGGTGGGGCGCGCGTGACCGAACGCGGCTAGCGCAGGTAGGCCTCGACGGCCGCCGCCTCGCGCGCGAGCGCCGCGACGGCGGCGGGCGGGGTGGCCGCGGGGTCCCACAGGTCGAGCGCGACGCGGCCGCGCTGCAGCGACCACGTTCCGGCCGCGCGCCCGGCGATCAGCGCAACCGGGCGGAACACGCCGCCGCTGACGATCCACGCCTCGTTTGGCCCGGCGACGAGCTCGCGCTCGCTCCAGCCGAGCAGCAGCGGGTCGAAGGCGCCGAGCAGGGTGGCGCGCGGGGCGCGCGGCGGGTGCCGGCGGCCGCGCAGGTCGACGAGCCCGCCCGGTAGCTCGTTGAGCTGCGGCGCGATCGCCGCGAGCGCGGAGCGTGCGCGCCCAAGCGTGATCCCCGCCCACTTCGCGAGGTCGGACGCGCCCGCCGGTCCGTGCCCCTCGAGGTAGCGGCGCGCGAGCTCGGCGCTCGCCGCCTCGATGTCGAGGGCGGGCCGTGGTCCGATCCAGTCGGCGGCGAGCACGAACTGCTGCTGGGCGCCGCGCATCGGGCCGCGCACGATCAAACCGTCGAGCGTCGCCGCGAAGAGGACGTGGATGAGCGCCTGGCCGGCCGTCGGGACGCGGCTTCGCTCGAGGACGCCGCGCAGCTCCTCGCGCGTCTGCGGCCCCGACTCGAGCGCGGCGGTGATCGCCCGCACGCCGCGGCGCGCGGCGGCCTCGCTGACGCCCTCCTGGCGCAGCCGGCGCTCGCTGCCGGTGCGCAGCTGCGGCGTCGTAAGGGCGTGGAGCAGCGGCTCATCCTCGGCGGCGATCAGGTGCAGCGTGCCGCGGTTGACCCACGTGATGACGAGCTCGCGCTCGTTCAGCGCGCGGTCGACGGCCGCCGCGCTGACGACGCTCGACCGCGCCCGGATCGCGAGCCGGGCGCCGCGCGGATCCTGGCCCTGAACGGCGAGCAGCCGGCGGGTCGCCTCGAGCGCGCTCGCCGGCCGGGCGCCTGAGAGGAGCTGGGAGTGCAGGCGGGCGGCGAGGACCATCGCGGCGGAACGTAGATGATGTCCGGCCGTGACGATCGTCTTCGACTTCGACGGGGTGCTCGCGGACTCACTCGTGCCGGTCACCGAGAGCATCGACGCGGCGCTAGGCGAGCATGGCTTCGCGCAGCGCGGGACCGAGGAGCTCCGCCGCTTCATCGGCCCGCCGACGTATGTCGCGTTCTCCGAGCTGCTCGCGCTGCCGGCGCACGACCCGCTCGTCGCCGAGGTCGTCGCGACCTACCGGCGAACCTACGCGTCGGTCTACCTCGCGCAGACGAGCCTCTATGACGGGATCGCCGAGATGCTCGAAGCGCTCGCCGCGGGCGATGAGCCGCTGGCTCTGGCGACGTCGAAGTCGGTCACCTTCGCGCAGCCTCTGCTCGACGCACTCGGTATAGCGGGCAGCTTCGCGGCGGTCGCCGCGGCCGCGCCCAATGACGCCGAGGACGACAAGACCGCGATCGTCGCGCGGGCCCTCGCGCAGACGCGGGCGAGCGGCGGAACGATGGTCGGCGACCGCCGCTTCGACGTCGAGGCCGCGCTCGCGCACGGCCTGCGGCCGCTCGGCGTGGGCTGGGGAATCGGCAGCGAGCAGGAGCTTCGAGACGCCGGCGCCGAGACCGTCGCGGCGACTCCGGCCGAGCTCCTCGCGCTGCTGTCGTCGCGCTGAGCGCTATACCTCCGCCTTGCACTGACGAGAGGAGCCTCGATGGACGATCTGTACGCGCCGACCTCGGAGGACCGCTTCAGCTTCGGGCTGTGGACGGTCGGCCATCGTGGCGGCGACCCGTTTGGCCTTCCGACACGCCCCCCGGTGATGCCCGAGGAGATCGTGGCGCGCCTGGCCGAGGTCGGCGCCTGGGGCGTTTCGCTGCACGACAACGATCTCGTCCCGTTCGGATCGAGCGCCGCCGAGCGCGACCGGATCGTCGCGAGCTTCAGGAAGGCCGTCGACGCCGCGGGGATGGTCGTCCCGATGACGACCGTCAACCTGTTCACCCAGCCGCTCTTCCGCGACGGCGCGTTCACCGCCGCCGACCCAGCGGTGCGCCGCTTCGCACTTCGCAAGGCGACTGACGCGATCGACATCGGCGCCGAGCTCGGCGCCGGCACGTTCGTGCTGTGGGGCGGGCGCGAGGGCGTCGAGTCGGGAGCGGCCCGCGATCCGCGCGTGGCACTCGAGCGCTACCGCGAGGGCGTCGAGTTCCTGTGCGCCTACATCCGCTCGCAGGGCCTCTCAACGCGGATCGCCCTCGAGGCCAAGCCGAATGAGCCGCGCGGGCACCTCTACCTGCCGACGACCGGCCACATGCTCCACTTCATCGAAACGCTGTCTGACTCAGAGATCGTCGGCGTCAACCCCGAGGTCGCGCACGAGGCGATGGCCGGGCTGTCGTTCTCGGCCGTGGTCGGCCAGGCGCTGTGGGCGGGCAAGCTCTTCCACGTCGATCTCAACTCCCAGAACGGCCCGCGCTTCGACCAGGACTTCCGCTTCGGCGCCGAGGACCTAAAGGAGGCCTTCCTGACGGTGCGGCTGCTCGAGCGCGCGGGCTACGGCGGCCCGCGCCACTTCGACGCGCGCGCCTACCGAAGCGAGGACGACTCAGACGTCTACTCGGCGTTCGCGCGCGGCTGCATCCGCAACTACAAGATCCTTGCCGCCAAGGCAGCGGCGTTTGACTCCGACCCCGTCGTCGTGGCGGCGCTCGAGGCCGCCGGCGCCGGCCAGCTCGCCGAGCCCTCGCCGGCGTTCTCCGCCGAGACGCTTGAGGCGATCCGCGCCGAGGACTTCGCGGCGGTCATCGAAGGCGGCGAGGGGCGCCACTTGGAGGCGGTCGACCAGCTGCTGGTCGAGGCACTACTGGGAGTCTGAGCGCAGCGCGCGAAGCGCCGGATAGAGCGCCGTGAACGACGGCCGAAGCTCGGCGTAGCGCGCGGCGAGGGCGGCGTCCGGATTGGTCGTCGAGGTGGCGCGCACGCAGGCCTCGACGGCTTCGCGCGCCGACGCGAAGACGCCGCCGGCGACGCCGCCGAGCAGCGCCGCGCCGTAGGCCGCGCCCGCGTCGACCGCCGTGCGCTCAAGCGGCGCCTCGAGAACGGCGGCGAGGATCTGTAGCCACAGCTCACCGCGCGAGCCGCCGCCCGAGACACGCGCGAATGGCGGCGGCGTGCCGAGCAGATCCAGGCAGTCGCGCAGAGCGAATGCGACGCCTTCGAGCACCGCGCGGGCCAGCGCCCCGCGGTCGTGGCGCAGGCTCAGTCCGGTGAAGGCCGCACGCGCCTGCGGGTCGGCGTAGGGGGTGCGCTCGCCGGCAAGGTAGGGCGCGAACCGCAGCCCTTCGACGCCGGGCTCCCAGCGCGCCGCCTCCGCGACGAGCTCTTCGAAGGGCGCCGCGCCGGTGACCTCATGAAGCCACTGGAGCGACCCCGCCGCCGAGAGCATCACCCCCATCAGGTGCCACACCCCGGGCACGGCATGGCAGAAGGCGTGCAGCGATCCGTCGGTGGTCGGGGTGTAGCGCTCGCGCGCGGCGAACACGACCCCGCTCGTCCCGAGCACCACCGACGCCGGCCCGTCGGCGCCGAGCACCCCGACCCCGAGCGCCCCGGCCGCCTGGTCGCCGCCGCCCGCGGCGACCGCCACGCCCGCCCCGGTCCGCCCGCTCAGCGCCGGTGACTCAAGCGCCGCCGGAAGCCACGCCCGCTCGATTCCGAGCGCGTCGGCGAGCGCATCGCTCCAGGCGCGCCGCGCGACGTCGAACAGCAGCGTGCCGGAGGCGTCGCTGACGTCGGTGGCGTGCTCGCCCGTCAGGCGCAGTCGCACGTAGTCCTTCGGCAGGAGCACACGGCGGATGCGCGAATGGAGCGCCGGCTCGTGCTCGGCCATCCAGAGCAGCTTCGGCGCGGTGAAGCCGGCGAGCGCGCGGTTGCCCGACAGCTCGAGCAGCCGCGGCAGGCCGACGGTCGCCTCGATCCACTCGCACTGCTCCTGCGAGCGGCCGTCGTTCCAGAGGATCGCCGGTCGCAGCGGCCTGTCGTCGTCGCCGAGCGCCACGAGGCCGTGCATCTGGCCGCTCAGCCCGATCCCCTCCGCGCGGTCCGCGTCGAGCTCGGCGAGGACGGCCTGCGCGGCCTGCCACCAGAGCTCGGGGTCCTGCTCGGACCAGCCGGGGCGGGGCGTCTCGAACGGGTACGGGCGCTCGGCCTGCCCAAGCAGCGTGCCGTGCTCGTCGATCGCCAGTCCCTTCAGCGACGAGGTGCCGATGTCGAGGCCGATCAGCCGGGCCATGATCGCGGCGAGTCTATCCGCGCCCACTCGCTAGGCTGCGCTCGCGAAATGACCGACACGCACTCAGCCGTGGTGGTGGGCATCGACTTCGGGACCCTCTCAGGGCGTGCCGTCGTCGTCCGCGCGGCCGACGGCGAGGAGCTCGGTTCGGCCGAGACCGCCTACCCGCACGCCGTGATGAGCGAGACGCTCGACGCGACCGGCGCGGGACTCCCGCCCAACTGGGCGCTCCAGGACGCCGACGACTACATCGAGGTTCTGCGCGACGCGGTCCCGGCCGCGGTGGCGGCGGCCGGCGTGGAGGCGCCGGCGGTCGTCGGGATCGCGACCGACTTCACCGCCTGCACGATGGTGCCGGTGCTCGCCGACGGGACGCCGCTGTCGCGGCTTGAGCAGTGGCGGAATCGGCCGCACGCCTGGGTCAAGCTCTGGAAGCACCACGCCGCGCAGGGCCAGGCCGACCGCATCAACGAGCTGGCCGCCGCTCGCGGCGAGCCGTGGCTCGCGCGCTACGGCGGGCGGATCTCCTCGGAGTGGGAGTTTGCCAAGGCGCTGCAGATCCTCGAGGAGGACGCGGAGGTCTACGCGGCGATGGACCGCTTCGTCGAGGCTGCGGACTGGATCGTGTGGCAGCTTTGCGGCAACGAGCTGCGCAACGCCTGCACCGCCGGCTACAAGGGGATCTTCCAGGACGGCGCCTATCCGAGCGAGGACTATCTGGCCGAGCTCCACCCCGCCTTCGCCGACTTCCCGGCGCAGAAGCTGAGCCCCCAGATCGCGCAGCTCGGCGCGCGCGCCGGGTCGCTGACCGCCGAGGCGGCCGGCTGGACCGGCCTTCGCGAGGGAATCGCCGTCGCGGTCGGAAACGTTGACGCGCACGTCACGGCGCCGGCAGCCGGCGGCTGCGAGCCGGGGCGGATGGTCGCGATCATGGGCACCTCGACGTGCCACGTGATGAACGGCGACCACCTCGCCGAGGTGCCCGGCATGTGCGGCGCCGTGCTCGGCGGCATCGTGCCAGGGCTTTGGGGCTATGAGGCCGGCCAGAGCGGCGTCGGCGACATCTTCGCCTGGTTCGTCGACAACGCCGTGCCGGCCGAGGTGCACGAGCAGGCGCGCGCGCTCGGCGTCGGCGTGCACGAACATCTCGCCGAGCTTGGCGCGGCGCAGCCGGTCGGCGCGCACGGCCTGGTCGCGCTTGACTGGTGGAGCGGGAACCGCTCCGTGCTCGTCGACCACGAGCTGAGCGGGGTGCTCGTCGGCATGACGCTCGCGACGCGCCCCTTCGAGATCTACCGCGCGCTCGTCGAGGCGACGGCGTTCGGGACGCGCAAGATCATCGAGACGTTCGCCGACGCGGGCGTCCGGGTGCGCGAGTTCATCGCCGCCGGCGGGCTGCTTCGCAACGAGCCGCTGGTGCGCTGCTACGCCGACGTGATCGGGATGCCGATCAGCGTGATCGGCTCAGAGCAGGGGCCGGCGCTCGGCTCGGCGCTGCACGCCGCGGTCGCGGCCGGCGTCCATTCGAACATCTACGCCGCCGCGGAGGCGATGGGCCGGGTGCGCCGCGACGTCTATGAGCCCGACCCCGAGCGCGCCGGCGCGTACGACGAGCTGTACGCGATCTATGACTCGCTCCACGACCACTTCGGCGTGCACCACCGCGAGCTGATGCGCGAGCTGATGGCGATCCGCGAGCGCGGGGCGGCGGTCACGGCGTGAGCGACGCGGCTGACGTTCGCGTGCTCGTCGCGCGCCTGCACGGCGAACTGGTGCGAGGAGGCCTCGCCGTTTGGACGATGGGCAACCTGTCGGCCCGCGTCCCGGGATCGGAGCTGTTCGTCATCAAGCCGAGCGGTGTCCCCTACGAGGAGCTGACGGCCGAGAGCATGGTCGTCGTCTCACTCGACGGCTCGGTCGTCGAGGGTGAACTCGCTCCGTCGAGCGACACGGCGACGCACGCCTATGTCTACCGCGAGCTGCCGCACGTCGGCGGGATCGTCCACACGCACTCCACCTACGCGACGGCCTGGGCGGCCCATGGCCGGCCGATCCCCTGCTCGCTGACCGGCCAGGCCGACGAGTTCGGCGGCGAGATCCCGGTCGGGCCGTTCGCGCGGATCGGCGGCGAGGAGATCGGGATCGGGATCGTCGAAACGCTGCGCGACAGCCGCTCGCGAGCCGTGCTGATGGCAAGCCACGGCCTCTTCACGATCGGCGCGGACGCGCGCGAGGCGCTGAAGGCGGCCGTGATGTGCGAGGACGTGGCCAAGACGATGTTGCTGGCGCACACCCTCGGGGAGCCGCCGCGCCTCGAGCAGGCCGACGTCGACGCGCTGTTCGACCGCTACCAGAACGTCTACGGGCAGCGGCCGTGAGCGGCGGGCTCGCGGGGCTGAGCCTGTGGTTCGCCGCCGGCAGCCAGGACCTCTATGGCGAGGAGGTGCTCGCGACCGTCGACTCCGACGCCCGCGAGATCGCCGCCGCACTCGACGGCGCGCCGCAGATCCCGCTCGCCGTGCGCGCGCAGCCGGTCGTGAAGTCCGCGGATGCGATCCGCAGGCTGTGCCTTGAGGCCAACGCCGACGACTCCTGCGCCGGGCTGATCCTGTGGATGCACACCTTCTCGCCGGCCAAGATGTGGATCGCCGGCCTGCGTGTGCTGCGCAAGCCTCTGCTTCACCTGCACACGCAGCACGCCGCGGCGCTGCCATGGTCTGCGATCGACATGGACTACATGAACACGCACCAGTCGGCCCACGGCGACCGCGAGTTCGGCTTCATCGAGACGCGCATGGGCGTGGCGCGAAAGACGGTCGTCGGAAGCTGGCAGGATCCCGCGACGCGCGAGCGGATCGGCCGCTTCGCACGCGCCGCGGGCGGCTGGGCGCAGGCGCAGCGGCTGACCGTCGCGCGCCTCGGCGACAACATGCGCCAGGTCGCCGTCACCGAGGGCGACAAGGTCGAGGCCCAGATGCGCCTCGGCGTGAGCGTCGACGGATACGGCGTCGGCGAGCTCGCGGACGCCGTCGCGGACGCGAGCGAGGGCGCGGTCGCGGAGCTGATCGGGGCCTATGAGTCGCAGTACGAGCTCGCTCCCGAGCTGCGCGACGGTGGCGCGCGGCGCGAATCGCTCGTTGACGCCGCCCGCATCGAGGCGGGCCTTCGAGCGTTTCTGGCCGAGCGCGGCGCGCTCGCGTTCACCGACACCTTCGAGGACCTCCACGGCCTGCGCCAGCTCCCGGGAATCGCCGCCCAGCGGCTGATGGCGGACGGATTCGGATTCGGCGCGGAGGGCGACTGGAAGACTGCGGCGCTGCTACGCATCGCCAAGGTCATGGCCGAGGGGCTCGACGGCGGCACCTCGTTCATGGAGGACTACACCTACGACCTCGCCGGCGATGAGTCGCTCGTGCTCGGCTCTCACATGCTCGAGGTCTGCCCGTCGATCGCCGCGGCGCAGCCGCGCTGCGAGGTGCATCCGCTCTCGATCGGCGGGCGTGAGGACCCGGTCCGGCTCGTCTTCGACGCCGCCACGGGCCCGGCGATCGTTTTCGCGATCCTCGACCTCGGCGAGCGATTTCGGATGGTGGCCAACGCGATCGACGTCGTCGAGCCGCCGCACGCACTGCCGCGCCTGCCGGTGGCGCGCGCCGTCTGGAAGCCGCGGCCCTCGTTCGCGGCTGCGGCGGAGGCCTGGCTGACAGCCGGCGGGCCCCACCACACCGTGTATTCGACGGCGCTCGACATGGAGACGATCGAGGACTTCGCGCGGATCGCGGGCATCGAGCTGCTCGTCATCGACGAGGACACGCGGCTTCGCGATTTCGCCAACGAACTGCGCTGGAACGAGACCTCCTACCGTCTCGCACAGAGCCGGTAGGGGCCGCGGCCGGGCCCTCGGTTCGTCTTTGGGCGCGGGCTGCGCGCGCAGCGATTCGGCGGCGCTATCGCGCGGGCATCAACGGCGAGCTATTCGCCGTGCCATTGCGCCGTCGGCGCGCCATGGCGAGCTGATGCATACGATTCCAACTTGTGGTATGACCCCCCGGTTAGTTGCAGCAACACCCGACGTGCACCTGCACAGTTCGGTTCGATCGGGACGACGCATACGTCGAGGAGGAGGAGAGGATGGCATCAGACAAGCCCGTTGAGATCGGCAAGGAGCAGTGGGATTTCTCGCGCCGGCGCTTCCTGCGCTGGGCAGGTGGAGCGGCGGCGGGCGCAACGGCCTACGGCGGCTTGGCGGGGATTCTGAGCGAGAACGCCGACGCGGCGGTCCTGCGCACGCGCTTCAGCCACATGAACACGTTTGCCGCTCACAAGAAGTACCACTTCGTGATGGACAACCACGTGACAACGAACTCGTTCTTCACGGCGACGATCTACGGCTGCCAGGACGCCTGCGCGATCACCGGCACCTCGTTCTCGTGGGTAGGATCCACCAACTCGGTGGTCAACGACATGGTGTCGGCGTTCAACGCGGGCATCTCCTCGAAGGCGAGCGGGATCGGCATCCCCCTGATCAACGACACGGCCTTCAACGCGCCGGTCGCGAACGCGATGAGCCACGGCATCCCCGTGATCGCCTACAACGCGGACGTCTCGGCGGGCGTCAAGAACGACCGCATGTGCTACGTCGGGCAGAACAACATCACCGCGGGCGCCGCGGTCGGCGAGGCGATCCTGAAGCTCGGGATCGGCAAGGGCGACCTCGTTGCCGGCATCATCGCCACTCCGGGGACGACCAATATCCAGACGAGGATCGACGGCGCGTCGCCGATCCTCAAGAAGGCGGGCGTCAACTTCGTCGAGGTCGGGACGTCGGCGACCGAGGGGGCGCCGGAATACAACAAGATCTCCTCGTGGTACGCCGGCCACAAGACCGTAAAGTTCATGATGGCCGTGGACAGCGGTGACAGCAACGCCGTTGCGGAGTTCATTCAGAAGAACAAGCTGCAGGGCAAGGTCGGCGCATCGGTGTGGGACGTCGGACTCCCGGTCACCCAGGGCATCCACGCCGGCAACATCACGCTGACGATCGACCAGCAGGCCTACCTGCAGGGTTTCGACACGATCATGCAGCTCTTCCTCTACAACATCTCGGGCGGTCTGATGAAGCCGACGGACACCGACACCGGGATCGGCATCGTCACCAAGGCGAACGTCAAGCCCTACCTGATCCCGAACAGGTTCGAGGGGACCTCGAAGGCGCAGAAGGTGCTGACACCGCCGGCAAGCATCTCCTAGTCTCCGGAGCGTGCAAGCCGCCGCTCCCACTCCTGCTGCCCCGGCGGACAGCCCGCCGGGGCAGCAGCAGCAACGTTTGGTCGTGGCGCGCCGAATTCTGCGTCCCTTCCTCGCCCAGCGTGAGCTGACGCCGATCCTGCTCACGGCAGCGTTGTTCATCTACTTCGCCGCCCGGGCCGGATCGTCGTTCACCGGTTCGCTGAGCCTCAGCTCGGCGGCCGGCTACGCCGGCCCGATCGGCGCGATCGCCGTCGGCCAGGTCCTGCTGCTAGTGCTCGGCGAGATCGACCTGTCCGCGGGCCAGGTCTTCCTCTTCTCGCCGTGGGTCGAATACTGGCTGCACACCGGCGGCGTGCCGATCCTACCGTCGATCCTGCTCGCACTTGCGGTCTGCTGCGTTGTCGGCGCCATCAACGGGCTGATCACCGTGCGCTTGAACGTCCCGTCGTTCGTCACGACGCTCGCGACGAACTTCATCCTCTTCGGCGTCGTGCTGATCGAGTCCGGCGAAGCTCAGGCGTCGCCGATTCCGCTGTCGTCGTCGTCGAGCTTCGCGGGCCAGTTCATGGGCGCGTGGCAGTGGTCCGAGCTCCTCTGGCTGGTGGGGATCACGATCGTCGGGGCCCTACTGCTCAAGGGCACGCGCTTTGGCGTCCGCGTGATCGCGGCTGGCGGCAACCTCGTTGGCGCAGCCGAGGCGGGAGTACCGGTCCGGCGCGTGAAGGTCTGGTGCTTCGTCCTCTGCTCGTTCCTCGCCGGCGTTATGGGCATCGTCGACGCGGTCAAGTACGGGACCCTCGACCCTGGCAACCCCGGCGTCGACTTCATCCTCTACGCGGTCGGCGCCTGTGTGATCGGCGGCACAGCGCTCACAGGGGGTCGCGGGACGATTGTCGGGGCATTCATCGGCGCGATCCTGATCGGCATCCTCGAGGACGGGCTCAACGTGATCGGCGTCAGCACCGACGACTTTTACGTGTATGTCGGCGTTGTCATCATCTTCGCGATGGCATTGAACGCCCAGTTCGACCGGCTAGTGGCCCGTTCGAGGGGATCATGAGCGCGCAGCCCGCGCAACCGACGCCCCCCGCGGCCACCTCCACCGGAAACGCGCTCGAGGTTCGAGGCGTGACGAAGCGCTTCGGCGCGCTGGTCGTCCTGCGCGGAATCGACCTTCATCTTCGCCAGGGGGAGGTTCTCGGCCTCGTCGGCGACAATGGAGCCGGCAAGAGCACGCTGGTCAAGATCCTCAGCGGGTTCCATTCGCAGGACGGCGGCGAGGTGATCGTCGGCGGGGAGCGCGTCCAGTTCCGCTCGGTCGCCGATGCGCGGGCGCACGGGATCGAGACCGTCTACCAGGACCTCGCGCTGATCCCGCAGCTGCCGGTCTATATGAACCTGTTCCTCGGGCGCGAGCTGACCACGATGGGTCCGCTGCGCTGGCTCAACAAGCGGGAGATGCGCAAGCTCTCCCGCCAGTACCTCGACGACATCAACGTTCACGTGCCGAGCGTCGACGCTGAGGCCGAGCAGCTCTCCGGTGGACAGCGTCAGGCGATTGCGGTGGCGCGAGCCATGCGCGCGGCGACAAAGATCCTTCTCTTGGACGAGCCGCTCGCGGCCATGGGCGCGCGCGAGTCGCGCCTGATCATTGACCTCGTGAAGGACCTCGCCTCAAGCGGGCGCGTGTCGATCGTGGTGATCGACCACAACTACGCCCATCTCTTCGAGCTTTGCGACCGCATCAACGTCATGCAGGGCGGCCACATCATCATTGACCAGCCGGTCGCGGAAACCTCCATCGAGGACCTGACCGAACTGATGGTGGCGAGCTATCGACGCCAGATCGAGAACGTACAAAGCGCGGGCGCTTGACGACGCGGCGCCGCGGCCGGGACTAATTGGTCGGGCCCGGCTGAGCGGCGGCCTGCTGAAACCGCTATCTCGGTCCCTGCGCCTTTAGCTCGCAGCGCGCCTGCTCGTTCGCCGCGCGCTGCTCCGCTGAGACCTCAGGGTGTCCGAGCTTGAGCGACGCGATCGCCTCGACGATCACCGCCGCGACCAACGCCCGCATCAGCGGCTTGCCGTCGGCGGGAATCACGTGCCACGGCGCCCACTTCGTCGAGGTCGCGGTGAGCGCCTGCTCGAATGCGCTCATGTAGTCATCCCAGTGGGCGCGTTCGGCGACGTCGTCGGCGGAGAACTTCCAGACCTTGTGGGGGTCGTCAAGGCGAGCGAGCAGGCGCTTGCGCTGCTCTTCCTTTGAGACGTGGAGGAAGAACTTGACGATCTTCGTGCCGCTGCGATCGAGGTGGCGTTCGAAGGCGTTGATCGATTCGAAGCGCTCCTGCCAGAAGTCCTTGCCGAACGGGCCGTTCCCGAGGTGCTGGCGCCCGAGCCATTCGGGGTGCACTCGGACTGCGAGCACCTCCTCGTAGTAGGAGCGGTTGAAGATCCCGATCCGGCCGCGTTCGGGGAGCGCCTTTGCGCTCCGCCACAGGAAGTCGTGGGCGAGCTCTTCGGCTGAAGGCTGCTTGAACGAGGTCACCTCCACGCCCTGCGGGTTGACGCCCGACATGACGTGGCGAATCGTCCCGTCTTTGCCCGCCGCGTCGAGCGCCTGGAAGATCACGAGCACGGCGTAGCGGTCGCTCGCCCACAGGCGGGCCTGCGCCGCGTCGAGCTCGGCGACACTACGGGCGAGCATCTCGTTTGCCTGATCCTTGGAGCTCGCGAAGAGCTCGCCGCCGTCCCAGGCTGGATCGCGACCGCGGAGGTCCGCGTGCTCACCCGGCTTGACGATTAGCTTCTCGAGCCCTCGCGAGGAGGTGTTCACGACTGGTCTAGGCCCCGCTGGCGACGGCGGTACTCGCGAGCCTTGGCACGGTTTCCGCAGATCGCCATGTTGCACCAGCTGCGCGAGCGGTTCTTGGAATTGTCATAGAAGGCCCAGCGGCAGCCGTGGTCGGCGCAGACTCGCAGCCGCTGCCACGTCCCCTCGATCGAGGCGCGCTCGATGATCGCGAACAGTTCGGCGAAGGCGGCGTCAAGCCCTGCGGCCGCCGGACGCAGCCGAGGCTGCCCGTCGCGATCGAAGGCGATCCGCATCACCGCGCCCTGCGGAATGTCGTTGAGGTTGCGCACCGCGGCGGCGTTGGGACCGCTGTCGCGATGCTCTAGCAGCTCCCGGAGCGCCTCGCGAATGGCGATCGCCCGCACGAGGTCACCGTCGGCGAGCTCCTCGCGGGCGCCGATCAGGCGCCGGCGGCGAAGCCAGCGTCGCAGCGCATCCAGATCCGTGAGCTCCTCGACATCCGGATCGAGCTCGGCGCTGTTGACGAACTGGCGGATCAGCTCGAGATCGCCGGGAGCGGCGCTCACGTCGCCGGTCTCTACGGGGGTCGGGTTGGTGGCCATAGCGCTCATTGTAGCGTCTTGTAGCAAACCGGCATTTTAACTTGACTGGTGACGCTAACTGTCATAGAGTGGTGACCAGTTACCCGCCCGTCGTCGCAAAGGAGCCGAAATGAACCCGCTGCTCAACCTCGCACTGGCAGACGCAAGGCAGACAGAGCGCCTCGACGACGCGCTCGCGGCCCGCGGCGCAAGGCGCTTTGTCGGTCGCCGCCGCCGTCCTCCGTCCGGCCCCTCAACGCTCTGGCAGGGTATGACGGTCCGCCTTGCGACGAGCGCCGACCGACAGGCGCTGTCGCGCTTGGCCGACCTCGAAGAGGCGGCGCAGCCCACCGAGCCGGTGCTGCTCGGCGAGCTGATGCAGCGTCCGGTGGCGGCACTGTCGCTGTGCGACGGCCGGGTCGTGGCGGACCCGTTCGTCCCGACCGGTGAGCTCGTCGAGCTGCTGCGCCTGCGGGCGCGTCAGATGGGCCGCGGCCGCTAGCCGGAGTCGAGTGGGGGCGCGCCGAGCGCGCCCCGACCGTCGGCGCGCGCGCCGACGGGGCTAGATTCAACACACGATGGCCGAGATCACTTTCCACCTCGGCGATATCACCCGACACTGACGCCGAGTGCGATTGTCAACGCGGCCAACTCGAGCCTGCTCGGCGGAGGAGGCGTCGACGGGGCGATCCACCCCGCCGCGGGACTCGCCGTGCTCGAAGAGCGCCGGCTGATCGGCGGCTGCCCAACTGGCGAGGTGCGCGTGACCGGTGCCGGCCGCCTCGGCGCCCGGTGCATCATCCACGCCGTCGGACCACTTCTCCGGCGGCGTCCGCGGCGAGGCCGACCTCCTTCGCTCCTGCTACAGCGCCGCGGTCGAGGCAGCTATCGCGAACAGGTGCGCGACCGTGGCTCTAGACCCGCGAACTCAACCGGCGCCTACGGCTACCCCGCTCGGGGAGGCAGCCGGCGTTGCGGTGCGCGCGGTCGAGCCGCGCTGCGCGGGCAGGACACGGTTCGCGAGGCGCGGTTCTGGCTCTTTGATCAGCGCGCCTACCACGCGTTCAGGTCGCGCTCGAACGCGTCATCGTCGCGACGGGCCGGATCGTCCAATGACACGGCTTTCCGCTGCCGACGGAGTGGACACCCTCGCTCGTGTCACGCCTACGCGGCGAGCTCCAGTCCCGTTTTGCCAAGCTCCTGCAGGCGCGACGTTTCCATCCTGACGCGGCTCTCGAAGGTCGGGTTCGCCGAGCCTCCCCGAGACATTTCTGGCCGTTGCGCCGAATCAAGAACGCCGGCGAAGGGTCGTTTCGCGCGGGTGCCCACGTCCTTTGTAGATACCGAGATAGCGGATCCGCCATATGCGCGGCCGTGATCATCACCCCGGACCGGGTTCTCACCGAGTCGACCGAAGTCCCGCGTAGGTCTGTGGCGGCGAGGTGGTCGACCCCAGACGCGCGCGACGCTCACGATCGGATGTCGTAGCTGATGAGCGACCGCGGCGGCACGCTCGCTGTGAACGCGCCGTTACGGACCGTGATCGGGGTCTGCGCGGAAAGGTCGTGGGTGGTGTCGGTCAGGTACGGCGTGACGTGCGCTCCGTCGAGCCCGTGCAGCGAGAAGGTCGCGGCCTGGCGGCTGCGGGCGCTGTTCAGAACGACCACCACGATCGACGCGTCGCGGTTACGGAATGCGCTCACCTCGAGGCCGGAGCCGGTCGTCGTCGTCCCGATGCGCACCGCGCCCGGGCGGATGAAGCGGCTGTAGCTCGCGAACGCCCACAGTCGACCAGAGGTCGCGACCGTGTGGCCCTTGACGTCGACCAGTCCCGTGTTGGGGCCGGTCACGGTCGTCGTGCTCGTGTTCGCGCCCCACAAGTAGAGGAAGGCGCCCAGTTCCGCTTTGGTCAAGCCGGTGTAGATGTTCTGCGCCCAAGTGAATCCGGACGACTGCGAGCCGTCGTCCCAGGCCGGGTCCCACGGTTGCAAGCCGAACGGCGCCCACTCGGTCTCCCAGACAGGTTTGCTCCAGCCCCGAAGCGGCGAGTTGAGCGCGACCAAGTAGCCATGACTCGTGAACAGCGCCGTTGCGGCATCCGCTGCCTTGCTGGCCTCGATCGCGGCCGCATACTGCTGCGCGTATTTCCAGCTGATGCTGGCGCAGCACTCGGCGCGCGTCGAAAGACCGGATCGCGCGAGCGTTGCGCCGAGAATCGCCATGACGTTTGCGGTCTGCGTCGCGCTCATGATCATGCTGTCCTGAGGAGGCGCGATCGTCGGTTCGTTCTCCGGACCCACGTAGGCGAGCGGTACGCCGGCCGCAGCGTAATCCTTCGCGTACTGCACGAGGTAGTTGGCGTAGGCTTGGCGCCAATCACCGGTCTTGCAGCTTGCGCCCGGCCCCCCACACAGCGTGCCGCCATGGATCGCTGAGTCGTTCGTCTTCATGAACGCGGGAGCGCTCCAAGCGTCGGCGAACACGTTGCTGACGCCATAGTCGGCATTGATCTGCTTCGCGAACCACAGCTGCCCTTGATCCTGGTCGATCGCGGCGAGCGACAGATAGGACGGCTTCGCGGTGGGACTTCTGGGCGCCTTCGGCTCGATCGTGAAGCCCGCGTCAGCGCTGATCTCGTTGCGCAAGATCGTCAGTCCGGCACCGCGGGTTGGGCTGTAGAGCAGGCTCAGCACCTGCTTCTGGATCGAAGCTGGCGCGCTCATGAGCACCTTCGCCTGCCCGAACCCCTCGGACACACCGAATCCGTCGATGCGCTGGTACTGCTTGCCAGCGTTGATCGTGACCGTGACCCCAGCGGTCACGCCAGCCGCGTCAGGAACGCTGCCAGGCGCGGTGGCCACCGCGAGCACGATCACCATCGCCAGCGCACACCACGCGACGCACCGCCCGATGGTTTGGAGTGCACGCCGGAGAAGGGTGGGGCGGCTGGACATGCCGAGAGCTAAGCAACCTCCTCGGCCCTACGCCTACGGTGCCGGGATGAAGAAGTGGTGGCCCTGCTTGATGTTGTGCTTCTTGTTGGGATGCGCGAAGGCGACGACGATGACGTTGTCCTTCAGCGCAAAGAAGTACGTTCCGCTGCAGGTGTCCTCGGTCAGCCAGATCGTGCCGCTGACCGACGCTGATCCGTAGCGCCCCTTCGTGGTGTAGTTGCCGTGGGCGTTGCCCCACAGCTTGCGCACGACCGTCTTCTTCTTTGGCCCGGACTTAGCGGCATGCGCCCCGCGCGTGGTGTTGGTTGCGGTGCAGGCGTTGAAGTTGCCGCCCGCGAGGGTCGCCAGAAGCGTTCCGCTATGCGCCTGGTTGACCTTGAACTTGCCGCTGTAGAACTTTCCGGTCTCATAGCCGCCGCCATGCGGAAGCTGGACGGTCAGCGAGACCGTCCCCTGGGTGGCGTCGATGATCGAGCCGTCAGGAACGTCGATCGGGCCGGTCACGGGCGTGAAAGTGTTGCTGCCCGGCAGCTTGATGAGCACCGTGCCCGTCACGGGCGCCAGGTCGGCTGATTGCTGGAAGATCGGTGGCGGGGCGCTCGCCTGAAGGCCCGCGATGACCGCTGTCGGCCCGCTCATCACCGTCGTGTGGCCGCCGTTGTTGATCGCCTCGACGGAGGCGCGCAGGGTGCGACCGACGTCACCGATCACCGGCGTGTAGCTGTTGGTGGCGGCGCTCCCAATCTGCAGGCAGTTGTTGCCGGCCGCGTCGCACTGCCACCAGCCGTAGAGGTAGGAGTTCGGCGAGTTGTCCCACGCGCCGTTTGAGACCGACAGGGACTGGCCCTGCTGGGCGGTGCCCGTGATCTGCGGCGGCGTGCTGACGGCTGGCGCGGCGATCAGGATTGCGCCGCTGGCGGGGCTCGTCGCGGGCGACTTGCCGGTCGAGTTGCCGGCGGTGACGATCACGCGCAGCGTCTCGCCGACGTCGCCTGAGCTGGGAACGTAGTTGACGCTCATACCGCCGACGGGCTCATCGGCGCAGCCGTTGCCGGAGGGGTCGCAGCGCTCCCACTGGTAGGAGAAGCTGTCCGGGGCGTTGTCCCAGGACCCGTTCTGCGCCGTCAGCTGCTGTCCTTGTTGCAGAGTCCCCGTGATCGACGGGAGGCCCGAGTTGCTTGGCGCGGCGACCGACACGGCCTCGCTTGGCGGGCTGGACACCGCGGAGTGACCGCCCGTTCCAGTCGCCGTCACGATCGCCACGAGCTCGTGACCGACATCGTCGTTCGTCGGAATGTAGCTCTCTCCCTGGGCGTTGTTCTGGATGTCCGCGCAGCCGTTGCCCGAAGCGTCGCACCGCTCCCATTGGTATGCGAACGAACTCGGCAGCGGCGTCCACGTTCCGTCGGAGACCGTCAGCGTCTGCCCGGGCTGGGCGCTACCGCTGATCTGCGGCTGGACGCTGTTGGTCGGCGGCGGCGGGAGCACCGCTGCCGTCTCGGCGCTGTTGGCAGGCGTCGCGCCGCCGCTGTTGTGGGCGGTGACGGTGACGATCAGGAAGCTGCCGGCGTCGACGGGCGTGGGCGTGTAGTTCTGCGACGTCGAGTTGGTGGCGATCGCGGTGCAGCTCGACAGCGAGGTGTTCGTGCAGCTCGACCATTGGTAGGTGAAGGACGTTGGCGACTGCGTCCATGTGCCGTTCGTCGCGGTGAGCTGGACGCCGGACTGCGCGGTGCCGCCTCCTGTGATCGTCGGCGGTGCGTTGTTCGTCGGCGGCGGCGGGAGCACGGCCG
>DATAWT010000045.1:0-28788 GCA_036267075.1 Solirubrobacteraceae bacterium | reverse complement strand
GGCTCGCCTACACGACGCTCGGCTACCTGCGCGGGCGCGCTACTTCAGCCGGAAGGCCTTGATGCGGTCGGCGTACTGCTCCTCGTCGCGCGAGTAGACCCCGTAGGCGAGCGCCTGGAGCATGCTCAGCAGCGCCGTGTGCGAGCGCACGTAGGCCGGGCTGTTCGACGAGTAGTAGAGCTTGATCTGAGCGAGCTTGGCGACCTCCGACATCGTGGCGTCGGTGATCGCCATCGTCAGCGCCTTGCGGTGGCGGGCGAGCTTCATCGCGCGCACGACGAGCGCGTGCGGGCGACCCGCCGACAGCGCGATCACGAGCGTGTCGGAGTCGATCCGCCCGAGCCGGCTGAGCGCCTCCTGCGAGGGGCTCGCGACGAGCTCGGCGCGCAGGTCGAGCAGCATCAGCAGGTGGCGGAGGTAGCTCGCGAAGAAGGCCATCTGGTCGGTGCCGGCGATGACGATCCGATCGGCCGCGGCGATCGCCGCGATCGCGCGCTCGACGGTCGCGCGGCTGGCCTTGCGCGCGCTCTCCTCGACGTTTGCGTAGTCAGCCGCGATCGCCGTCTCGAACTCGGTCCGCTCGATCGAGAACAGCGGCGAGCTGGCCTCCGTGGTCTGGGCGTGTGCGCGCTTGTACTCCTCGCGCGCGGCGCGCTGCAGCTCCGGGAAGCCGACGAACCCGAGCGCCTGCGAGAAGCGCACGACCGTCGAACTCGATGTGTTGGCGCGGCGCGCCAGCTCTTCAGCGGTCTGGAAGGCGGCCTCATCGAGGTGATCGATGATGTACTGGGCCACGTCCTTCTGCGAGCGCGAGCACTCGTCGAACCGCGACTGGATATAGCTCGAGAGCGTCTGCGGCTCGGCAGCGCTCCCATTGGCGGCGGCGGCGGCGATCTCCCCGGCTTGTCTCTTCATCAGTGACGTTGTCATTCGACGGCCCGTTTCCCACTTCCTCCACGCGGATGGTCGTGATCCGCGGCCATGGCGACCACGGAACTACGCTTCATGGGCGATGGTTCGCCGCGGCCTCCGACTCCCCTGCTAGAGCGCCGCTCGATGCGCGTCGCGGTGATCGGCGGCGGGGTCTCCGGACTCGTCGCGGCGCACGCGCTCAGCGAGCGCCACGACGTCGAGCTCTACGAGGCGGCCGCCCACCTCGGCGGCCACACGAACACGATCACCGTCGAGCGCGAGAGCGGCACGTGGCATCTCGACACCGGCTTCATCGTCCTCAACGACCGCAACTACCCGCGCTTTCGCGAGCTGCTCGCAGCGGCTGGCGTCGCGACGCAGCCAAGCCACATGGGCTTCTCGGTCAAGGGAGAGGATGAGGACTTCGAGTACTCGGGAACGCCGCGCGGCGTCTTCGCCCAGCGCGCGAACCTCGCCCGCCCCGCCTTCTGGCGGATGCTCACCGACCTGCTGCGCTTCAACCGCGCGCTGGAGGCGCTGCTCGAGCGCGACGAGGGCGATGAGCGCTCGCTCGCGCGGTTCGTCTCAGACGGCGGCTACTCGCGCTGGTTCGCCGAGCGCCTGATCGTGCCCCAGGCCTCCGCGGTGTGGTCGGCTGACCCGGCGGCGATGTGGGAGTTCCCCGTGCGCTTCCTCGCCGAGTTCTTCTCAAACCACGGCATGCTCGGCTTTCGCGATCGCCCGCGCTGGCTGACGGTCGCCGGCGGGTCGCACCGCTACGTCGAGGCGCTCAGCCGCCCGCTGGCCGGGCGCATCCACCTGCGCACGGCCGTCCGTGCGCTGCGCCGCGACTCAGACGGGGTGACCGTTCGCCTCGACGGCGGCCGCGCCGAGCGCTTCGATGAGGTGATCGTCGCCTGCCACGCCGATCAGGCGCTGGCGCTGCTCGAGGACCCCTCGCCGGCCGAACGCGAGCTCCTCTCCTCCTTTCCTTACAAATCCAACGAGGCGGTGCTGCACACCGACGAAGCGCTCCTGCCGCGCCGGCCCGCAGCCCGCCAGGCCTGGAACTACCACCTCTTCGCGAAGCCCCGCGCCGCGACGACGGTGACCTACTACCTGAACCGCCTTCAGGCGCTCCGGGCTCCTGAACATTTCTGTGTAACGCTCAACTTGACTGAGCGAATCGACGAGAGGAAGGTCATCGCCGCGCTTTCCTACGCCCATCCTGTCTACACCTCCGCAGGGATCGCGGCGCAGGCGCGCCTGGGCGAGATCTCTCCGGCACGGCGGACCCGCTACTGCGGCGCCTACTGGGGCTGGGGCTTTCACGAGGACGGGGTCGTGTCGGCGCTGCGCGCCGTCGAGGACCTGCGATGAGCGCGAGCTGCCTCTATCGCGGCTGGGTGCGCCACCGCCGCTACGACGACGCGGCGCACGAGTTGCGGGCCTCGCTGTTCATGGCCTACATCGACCTCGGCGAGCTGCCCGGGCTGTTCGACGGCTACCCGTTCGCCTCGGCGCGTGGGCGCGCGCTCGTCGAGTTCCGCCGCAGCGACCACGTCGGAGATCCGAAGCGCTCGCTCGCCGAGGAGATCCGCGATCTCGTCGCGGCTCAGACCGACAGCCGTCCCGAGGGCCCTGTCAGGCTTCTGACCAACCTGCGCTACCTCGGGCTGTGCTTCAACCCGGCGAGCTTCTACTACTGCTTCGAGCCCGACGGCGAGCGCGTCGCGGCGATCGTCAGCGAGGTCACAAACACGCCGTGGGGCGAACGCCACGCCTACGTCCTGCCCAACGAACGTCCAGCGAACTCGATCATGCGCGGACGATTCACAAAGGCATTCCACGTGTCGCCGTTCATGGGCATGGACCACACGTATGCGTGGCGCCTGACACCTCCCGGCAAGACCCTCATCGCGCACATCGATTCCGAGCGCGACGGCGCCGTCGTCTTCGACGCGACGCTGTCGCTCGAGCGGGCCCAGCTGACGCCCGCCCGCCTCGCCGCGATGGTCGCCCGCCGGCCGCTGCAGACAGCCGGGATCGTGCGCCGCATCTATGCCAACGGACTGCGCCTGCACCTGCGTGGCGCGCGCTATTTCCCGAACCCATCGGGGGCGCCGCTGATCGGCGCGGCGCGCCGCGAGCACGCGCGAAACACGCGCGAAAGGGCAACCCGATGATCACCCGGAAACCGACCGAACCTCATATATTCGTCGAGTCTGGCTACAATCCTCCGCCAATGGCACCGGCGCGCCATCGGAAGAGGAGTCGCTGGCTGGCCCGGACGGCCCTTGTAATGGCCGTCGCGGCCGGCGCGCAGGGCGCCCTCGCCGTCGAAGCCCAGGCCGGAACGAAGATGGCGACGGGGATCATCCGCACGCATCTGCGTTCACGCGGCAAGTACGAGCTG
The DNA here is from genome assembly GCA_036267075.1 of Solirubrobacteraceae bacterium. Taxonomy (GTDB): domain Bacteria; phylum Actinomycetota; class Thermoleophilia; order Solirubrobacterales; family Solirubrobacteraceae; genus Palsa-513. The sequence continues at coordinate 25,460 of DATAWT010000045.1, read as the reverse complement.
ATCGTGTATGTGCGCTCTCGCACAAAGCATGATCGCTACGTCAAGATCTTCGTCTCGGGCCATGGCTCGCAGCGCGTGCTGGCCAAGCCGTGGTGGGGAGCGGCGGCCTACTTCAAGTTCACGTTCACGGGCAAGGAGTTGACCATCCGCACCGTGAACTCTCCCCCGGCCGTGGCGATCCGCACCTCGCTGATCCGCAAGTCCTCAAAGCCCAAGAAGCCCGCCGCCACGCCGCCGGCACCGGCCGCGACCCCGACGCCTGCGACGCCGGCCCCCACGCCCGCGCCGACCCCGGCTCCGGCCCCCGCGGCTGACCCCGCCGGGCCGTACACGACGCTTGCCTGGCAGGACGACTTCGCCGCGGACTTCGTCAGCGGCGGCAGCGCCCCCAACCAGCTCCCGAACCCGAGCATCTGGAGCTTTGACACCTGGGGCGGCTGCGGCAGCAACACGCTGTCCACCAACCGCTCGAACACGGATCCCGCTCGCGACCAGAACGCCTATCTGACCTCCAATGGCCTCGCGCTGACGGCGACGCCGAACGGCTCCGGCGGCTGGAACACCGCGCAGATCGATTCGATCGGGCACGCCTCGTTCGGCCCCGGCACCTCGATCGAGGCGCGGATCATGCTGCCCGTCGGCCAGGCCCTCTGCCCGGCCTTCTGGATGATCGGCGACAACACGTCCAACGAGGGCGAGATCGACGTCGTCGAGGCGCCTTCCTTCGAGGGCGAGCAGTCGCCGGTCGCGGCCTATTTCGACCTGCACGGGCCGAGCAACCCATCGCAGGAGTGGGAGGGCAGCGAGACCACGGACGGCTCGCTCGGCGGCGCGTGGCACGATTTCGAGATCACGTGGGAACCCAACGCGATCATTTGGAGCATCGACGGCCAGGTGTACACCGCGGCAAGCGCGTCGAGCCTGACGGCCGGGAGCTGGTCGACCTTCAGCGCGCCGAACAACTTCCACCTGTTGTTCGACCTCGCCGTCGGCGGCTGGCCGTGCAACGGCGCGGCAGTGGGCGCAAGCTGCAGCCCGCCGTCATCGTCGACGATGTATGTGCAGTGGGTGAAGGTCTTCAACTAGCCGCGCCTGAGCGCTGATCCGCGCGACACCGGACGCCGTATAGAAGACGTGGCCGACCCACAGGGAGCTGCTGCCGCCGAAAGCCTCACGGCATCGGCCTCGCTGGGGCTTGGCAGGCGTGGGACACCGCTTGACACGGCCAGCCGGCTGCTCGTCTGTGCGCTTCTGCGCGGCACGCGCCACGGCCGGCTGACGATCCTCGACGGTGAGCGAGCGCGGCGATTCGGGGACGTCGCAGCCCCCGGCGAGCCGGACGTCACGATCAGCGTCAGCGATCCGCGCTTCTACCGCTCGCTGCTGAGCGGCTCGCTCGGCGTGAGCGAGGCCTATTCGGCTGGGTGGTTCGACTGCCACGACCTTCCCGATCTGGCGCTGCTCGCGGCCCTCAACATGCCGGCGCTCGACCGCTGGCGGCGCGTGGTGCGCCCGCTCGTGGCCGCCCCCCAGGCGGCGCTCGCCTTCTACCGCCGCAACACCCCCACTCGCGCGCGCCACCAGATCGCCGCGCACTACGACATTGGCAACGATCTCTTCAGCCTGATGCTCGACGAGACGATGACCTACTCGTGCGCGATATTCGAGGATCCGTCGGCGTCGCTTGGACAGGCTCAGCTGGCAAAGCTCGACCACATCTGCCGAAAGCTCGACGTTCGCGCGACCGATCATGTTCTGGAGATCGGGACCGGCTGGGGGGCGTTCGCGATTCACGCGGCATCGAACTACGGCTGCCGCGTCACGACGACGACGATCTCCGAGGAGCAGTACCGGCTGGCTCGCGAGCGCATCGCCGCGGCCGGACTCGACGAGCGCGTCACGGTGCTCCTGCAGGACTACCGCGACCTCAGCGGCAGCTTCGACAAGCTCGTCTCGATCGAGATGATCGAGGCCGTCGGCTGGCAGTACTTCGACACCTTCTTCGAGCGCTGCGCGGCGCTGCTGAAGCCGCATGGCGCGATGCTCCTGCAGGCGATCACGATCGACGAGCGAGCCTACGGCGTCGAGAAGGCCAAGCGGAGCTTCGCCAACACGCACGTCTTTCCCGGCGGATGCCTGCCGTCGCTGTCGGTCATCCGCCGCTCCGTCGCGAGTGCCACGGACCTGCGGCCGATCGCCCTGGAGGACATAACCGCGCACTACGTCCACACGCTTCGCTGCTGGCGCGAGAACTTCCTCTCCCAGCTCGAGCGCGTGCGGGCACTCGGCTACGACCGCGCGTTCGAGCGGATGTGGGAGCTCTACCTCGCCTACTGCGAGGGCGGCTTCCGCGGCGGGCGCATAGCCGACATCCAGATGCTCCTCGCCAAGCCGGAATACATCCCGGCTGTCGCCGCCGAGCACGAGTAGGAGTCCCGCTTTGAGCGCGCCGCGGCGCGGCCTGGCCGCGGCGCTCGTCGCCGCGCTCCTGCCGCTGTGCGCCCTGCCGGTGTTCGGATCGGCGCCGGCAAGCGGCGCGAGCACGCCGATGATCATCACCAAGGCCGTCAAGCGGGTCGGGCGGCCCGGGCTCTACACGATCATCGTGACCGTCTCCTCGTCGGTGAACACGACCGCCACGATCCGCGTCGCCGGCCAGATCCAGACGGGGCTTGCGCTCGCCCCCGGCGCGCCCGCGATCGCCGAGTTCAGGCAGCGCGTCTCATCAAGACGCCAGGTCGCGGCGCGCGTCTCAAGCGCCGCCACCGTCTCGGTTGCGGTGACCGCCGGGCTTGGGGCGCTGCCTCCCGCCGTCGGCGGTGCGACCGGTGCCAGCGGGCCGACGGGGGCGACCGGAGCGACCGGCACGGCCGGAGCGACCGCGCTGACGATCAGCGCGCCGCGCCGGCCGCCCTACCGCAAGCTCGCCTGGTCGGACAACTTCTCAGGCGCCGCGGGCGCAGCGCCGAACGCCGCCAACTGGAGCTATGACTCAAACAGCGGCTGCGGCCCGGGGACGCTCTCCACCAACACGCAGGGCCCGCAGAACGCCGCGCTGAGCGGCCAGGGACAGCTTGTGATCAGCGCGCAGCGCGCCGCTGGCGCCGATGGGCAGCCGGCTTACACGTCCGCCCAACTCGACGGCCAACACCTCGTCTCGCTGCGCTACGGCGAGATCGAGGCGCGGATCCAGCTGCCGGCCCAAAGCAGCGGCCTGTGCTCGGCGTTCTGGATGGCGGCCGATGACAGCGGCAGCGCATGCGGGCTGACCTGCGGAGAGATCGACATCATGGAGGCGATCTCGCAGTACCCGGACCAGGTCTACGCGACGCTGCACGGCCCGGTTTCGGGCTCGGCGAACTTCCAGCAGTGGGAGGAGGCCGTCAGCTCCTTCGCGCCGCTCGCCGGGAGCTGGCACACCTACGGGGTGATCTGGAGCCCGGGCCGGATCTCGTGGACGATCGACGGCGTGGTCTACGCCACGGCGACCCCGGCGAGCCTGCCGACGAGCGCGCGCTGGGTGTTCGACGGGAACGCCTTCCACCTGATCCTCGACGTCGCCGTCGGCGGCTGGCCGGGTAACCCGGCCGCCGGCTCGAGTTTCCCCGAGGCGATGCGCGTCGACTGGGTCCGGGTCTACAACTGAAGGCCGACGGCCTGCAGGGGGACGCGCTAAGGAGCGCTGAAGCGACGCCGCCGCGCGAGCGCCGCGCGCCTGGTGCGGGCCGACGGCGCGCGCTGAGGGCTCGGACGGGCGGCGAGAGGCTCCATCGCGCGAGCGTCGCGGGCGCTCAGGCGGACCTCCATGCCGGCGGGCAGGCCCGGGGCGGACACGACGGCGGCGGTGACGATGTCCCCCCCCGCCTCGATGATCTCGTAGATGGCCTCGCTGCCGAGGGCGCTGCGGCGCATCCGAGCGCCGATCGTCAATTCGCGCGACATGCCCTCGCCATCGGCAGGCCGGGCAGCGCGCTGGAGTGGGATCGACAGGCGTCCGAGGCCGCCGCGGGGTGATTGAATGGCCACCGAGCTCTCCGGGGATATGGCCGTAGACGAAGAAAAAGGCACGGCCATCCGCCGGCAGATCGCGATCGGCACCGCCGCCAACTACGCGGGGCGGGTGGTCAACCTCGCCGTCTGGTTCATCCTGACGCCGATCATCTACCGCGACCTCGGCTCGACGGAGGCCGGCCTGTGGGCGCTGGTCGCGGCCTTCCTGGCCTACGGCAGCCTCGCCGATCTCGGGATCGCCCAGGCCGTCACCAAGTACGTCGCCGAGTATCGCGCGCGCGGCGACAACGAGACGGCCTCGGAGCTGATCGCGACGGCGATGTGGATGTACTGCGCGCTCGGCCTGCTCGTGCTGATCGCCGGGGCGATCATCGCCCCGTTCGTGCCCGATCTGATCAACGTCAAGGCGGGCGAGCACACGACGGCCTCGTGGCTGGTCTTCATCACGGCCGGCGCCGTCGCCGTTCAGCTGCCGTCCAACTGCGCGATCTCGGTGCTGCGCGGCCTCAACCGCTACGACCTGATGAACATCATCGGCTCGCTCGCGATGGTCTCGATCGGCGTCGGCATCGCCGTCGTGCTCGCCCTGTCGGGCAAGGTGCTGGCGATCACGGCGCTGGCGATCCCGCTGACCCTGATCTGGATCCCCCCCACGATCTGGCTGATCCACCGCACGGCGCCCGAGCTGCGCGTCGGGCTGCGCGGCGCGCGGCGCAAGCACGCACGGCGCGTGCTGCTGTTCGGCTCGGCGCTGTTCGGCATCCAGAGCGCGCAGGTCGTCAAGCTCCAGAGCGACGAGATCGTGATCGGCGCAGGGCTGCGGGTCGCGAGCGTCTTCCCCTACTCGGTGGCGCGGCGTCTCAGCACCCTGCCCTCGCAGCTGACCAACCAGTTCGTCGTCGTGCTGCTGCCGATGGCGAGCCGCCTTCACGCCGAGGGCGACGCCGAGCTGCTGCGCGAGATCTACCTCGCCGGGTTGCGGCTGACGCTGGCGCTGTTCGCGATCATCGGCGGCGCGCTGATCGTCTTCGCGCGGCCGTTTCTGCTCGCCTGGGTGCCCTCGGTCGCCGGCAGCGCGGACATCGTCGTGCTGCTGACGTTCGCGGCGCTGCTCGAGGCGCTGATCTCGCCCGTCTCGCAGGCTCTGCAGGGGATGAGCCGCCACCAGCCACTGGTCGTCTTCGCGCTCGGATCGGCGGCGCTCAACCTCGGCCTCTCGATCGCCCTGATCGGGCCGCTCGGCGTGCGCGGCGTGGCGATCGGGACGCTCGCGGCGACGGCGCTCGAGGCGGCGATCGTCCTGCCGTTCGGGGCGCGGGTGATCGGCGTGAGCGCGCTCGAGGTCGCCCGCCGCGTGCTCGTGCCGGCGGCCCTGCCGCTGGTGCCGATGGTCGCGGTCCTGGTCGTGATCCGCTCGGCGCTTCACCCCTCCACGATCGTCACGATCGCGCTCGCCGGCCTCGCCGGCGCGGTCGTCTACACGGCCTGTTACCTGGCGCTTCCAGGTACCGAGGGCGAGCGCGCGATCGCCGGGAGGGTTCTGGCCGGAACGGGGCGGCTGCGCTCAGCTCTTCGCGGCTGAGCGCACGCGCGTGCACCAGCAGCCGAGATAGACCGACCGCGAGGCCGCGGCGTCGCCGATGACGGCGAGGCGCGCCACCACAGCCGGCTTGCCCGCGACCGGCACAAGGCGCGTCCAGCTCTGCCCCGGCGCGAGCGTGAACGGGCCGTAGCGGCGCACCGTGCGCCCGGCGACCGAAACCGAGACCGTGTAGCGCGTCGCGCGTGTCTGGTCGCTCTTGACGGCGATCTGGACCGGATGGGTCGGAAGAATCGAGAGAGCCGTTGTCGTGTCGGTGCCCTTCGGCGCCGAGAGTGGCGTGAAGCCGATCGCCGCGGCGGCGCCGATCAGCACGACCGCCGTCGCGAGGATCGCGATCTCGCCGGTGCGCGGGCCGACGTTCAGCCTGCGCAGCGCGCGCGCGTGCCCGCGGCGCATGCCGACCGCCGCCGCCGCGAGCGTCACCACGGCAAGGATCGCGATCCACGGCCAGAGCGTCAGCTTCACGCCGAACGCGTCGAGCAGAAGCGCCGAGAAGATCGTCACGACGACGCTCAGAGCGACCGACAGCGCGGCGCGCTCGGGGCCGCGCAGCTCGCTGGGCTGAAGCATCGCGCCGGCCAGCGCGTAGCCGGGCAGCGCGAGCACGAGCGGACCGGCGATCAGGAGCCGCAGGACGCCGATCGCGTCGGGCAGGACGGCGGCGGCGAGCACGCCCGCGAGCGCCAGTGCGCCGACCAGGCCGAGGTCGCTGCGCGGCCACCTGGCGGTAATCACCAGAGCCCCCTGACGCCGTAGATGACGATGTTGCCGCCGTCATAGAGGCGGTCGACGTTCGGAAGATCGAACTTCGATTGCGCCTGCGCCGGGAACAGCGGTGTCGGCCCGACGTCGAAGAAGTAGCCGGCGATGATGTCCTGGGAGATCCGCCGGCTGTCGGTCTCGACGAGCGCGATGCGGTTGTTGGCCAGCAGGCGCCGCCATGGCTGGAGCGTCTTGGCGGTGAGCATCGCGTCGACATCGGGAGCGATTCCGGTCAGCGCGGTCTGGTGGGCGACGTCGAGCAGCAGCCGCGCGTCAGAGTCCTCGGCGGCGATCCGCTGGCCCGGGCCGAGCATCGAGCCGCTCCAGCGCGCCGCGACGTAGCTCGGCGACTCGAGCGTGTGCCCGCCGGCGCTGACGCGCAGCGGGAGCGCCAGGCGCAGGCTCGAGGGCCAGCCGGCGATGATTCCCGAGCCGATCACGAGCGCCGTCCCCCAGGCGACGAGATGGGCGCGCCAAGCCCGTCCCCGGTCAAGCAGGAACAGCATCCCGAGCGCCGCGGTGACGCCGACGCCCACGAACAGGAACTCGCCGGAGCGGCTCGCCGACTCCCACGCCGCCGGGATCAGCCGCAGCGGAAGCGTCGCGAAGTAGGCGATCCCGGCGCCCGAGAAGAGCACGATCAGCGGGTTCGCGCGCCAGCGCCGCTGCCAGATCACGCGCGTCCCGACGACCAGGAAGACGGCCAGCACAAGGATCCCGATCACCGCGATCCCCTCCTCGATCCGCGGGGTGGTCTCAACGCCGCCCTGATTTGCGAACAGGATGCGCGTTCCCGCCTCGCCGTTGATCGTCTGCACGAGCTTGCTGAAGGCGGTCGTGACGACCGGCCGCAGATAGCCGATCGTGCCGCCGGCGGCGAACGCCAGCCACGATCCGGCGAGCGCCGCGATCCCTACCGTCATCGCCCAGGGCGCTCCGCGCGGACCGTGCAGGCGCCAGTGAAGCAGGCATACCGCCGCGAGCAGGACGACGAGCGCGTAGGCGGTGACGTGATGGGTGACGACCACCGCGGCGGCGATCGTCAGCACGATCGCCTCCCAGCGCCGGCGCGCTGCGATGTCGGGCGCCGTGCCCCAGCGGATCACCGCGAACACCGCCACCGTGGCGAGCGGGAGCGCGAGCGACTCGTAGCTGAACTGGGCCGAGAAGAAGAGATACGTCGGTGTCGCGGCATAGACCAGCGCGCCGAGGCCGGCGACGCGTGGCGAGCCGCTGACGCGCTCGTAAAGGACGTAGAGGCCGACGACGAGCATCGCGCGCGCCGTGGCGATCAGCATCACCGCCGCCGCGAACGGCGAGACCCCGCCGACGCGCGCCAACGCCGCGGCGGTCGTCTCGAGCCCCGGGTAGCGCGGCGTGATCGGCAGGATCGGGTTGCCGCCGAATAGCTGCCCGGTGGCGAGGATCGCCTGGAGGTTGTGGAAATGGACGAGCTCGTCGGCGTAGGTGAACGAGAACGGGTCGCGCAGCAGCTTCACGGCGTAGAGGGCGAGGCCCGCCAGCACGACGATCGCCACGCGCTCGCCGGCCTGCGGGCGCGTGGAGGCCATCCGCACCGTCGCGGGGACGATGATCGCGGCGATGCCGATCCAGAAGCAGACCGATCCGCCGCCGTGGCCCGTGCGCGACAGCGCATCAGCTACAGCGATCGCGACGACTCCGAAGGCGACGGACAGGATGACCCAGCAAAGCGGGCGGATCGCGCGCTCGGGCGCGTCCGCCGCCGCGACCTCTGCGGGTCCCCCCTCGCTGTCGATCGGCTGCGTCCGGTCGGCGTCGGTGCGCAGGCTCGCGAGGGACATCGTCAGTGCGCGGCGGCGGCTCGCCGGCCGGCGAGCGCCCGCTCGTAGGCGGCCTCGACGCGCGGCACGACGGCCGCTGCGGTGAACTGATCGCCGGCGCGGCGCGCTCCGGCGACCCCGAGGCGCTCCCGCTCCTCGGGCGCGGCGAGCAGTCGCGCGAGCGCGCCGGCGAGCGCCTCCGCGTCGCCGGGCTGCACGAGCACCCCGCCGTCCGGCCCGAGCACCTCGGGCAGCCCGCCGACGTTCGAGGCGATCACCGGAACGCCGCAGGCCATCGCTTCGAGCGCGACGAGTCCGAACGTCTCGCCGGTGATCGAGGGCACCACCGCCACGGCGGCGCGCCGCCGCGCGGCCATCACCGCGCCGTGGTCAAGGACGCCGAGCGCCGTCACGCCGGCTCGATCGGAGGGGATCAGCTGCGGTTCGACGAGGCGCCCGATCAGAACGAGCTGCGTCCCGGGCGCGAGCCGCTCGTGGGCGGCGATCAGCGTTCCCACGCCCTTGTCGGCCGCGACGTCGCCCACGTAGAGGATGAACTCACCGTCCGGAAGTCCCGCCGGCTCCGCCTCGGCGCTGTGTGGCGGTTCGTCGATCAGGAAGTTCGGCACGATCTCGTAGGGGGCCCGGCCGCGTTCGAGCCCGCAGCGCCTCGCGACCTCGCGGCTGACCGGCAGGAACAGGTCGACGGCGCGCCGCTGCAGCGCACCGGAAAGCATCGTCGCGAGCGCCACCGGCGGGCCGCTGGCCGCCCCATACCAGTCGGCTGCACACCTTAGACATTTCAGCGGACCCGGCCCCGAACACGGCTCGCCGCGGCGCATCAACCGCTTGTTGGCGCAGATCAGGCTGTAGTCGTGGAGGCTCAGCACGTACGCGCTCGAAGGACGGCCGCGACGCAGCGGCAGGTAGGACAGCGCGAGCCAGTTATGGCCGTGCACGACATCCGGCTGCTCCCGGGCGAGCACTCCTCGCAGCGCGAGCACGGTCTCGGGGTCGGGCGCCGGGGGGTGGTGGCGGCGCCCATCGTCGCTGAACAGGAACGGCATCCGCTGCGCCGTCCCGCCGATGCGGTGGACGCGCACGCCGTCGCGTTCCTCAAGCGCCGGCTGGCCTTCCCCGCGCAGCGTCGCGACCGCGACTTCGTGGCCCGAGCGCGCGAGTGAGACGGCGAGCGTCTCGGTCATGCGCTCCTCCCCGCCGACGACCGGGGCGTAGAACTGGGCGAGCATCAGCACCCTCACGCGAGCACCCGTTCGTAGAGCTCGAGCAGCTCCTGCGCGCAGTCATCCCAGCTCGGCAGGTGGAAGGCGCCGCGCTCGAGCGGGTCGCGGAGCTCGCGCAGGATCGCCTCGGCAAGGTTCTGCGGCGCCGCGTCGGCATCGATCGAGCGTGCCAGCCCCCGCTCGGCGAGCTCGCGCAGCCCCGAGCCGTCGGCGACCAGCAGCGGGCGCCCGAGCGACACCGCCTCGAGAGCCGCGATCGGGTGCGTCTCGAAGTCGCTGAGAAGCACCACGACACTGGCTTCGCTGAGACGGCGCGACATCTGCTCGCGCTCGTTTGCCGGGACGGCCGAGATCTCGACCGCGTCGGCGACGCCGAGGTCGCGCGCGAGCCGGCGAAGCTCGCCCTCATATGGTCCCGCTCCCGCGATCCAGACCCGCGCCCGCGGCTCCGCGGCGCGCAGATGCGGCAGCGCGGCGATCACGCGATGGTGGCCCTTGTAGCGCTCGAGGCGCCCAACCGAGGCGATCAGCGGACCACCGTTCGCCGGCGACTCCGAAGGGGCTTCCGGCGCCGGCGCGAGCTCGACGCCGTTGGGGATCAGCGCGAAGCGCTCGCGCGGCAGGCGCAGCTCGCGCGAGTACTCCTCGACCTCGAAGGCCGCAACGGCGATCAGGGCGCGCGCGCGCGCAAGCAGCGGTCGCAGCGCCGCGCGCTGCGCGCGCCGGCCGGCGTTTCGAGCGCTCTGCGAGTGGCCGCCGCCGTGGAAGGTCAGGACGTAGGGAATCGCGGCGCGCGCGGCGCTCGCCATCGCAAGCGGTGCCACGAACGTGTGGTAGGACTGGACGTGCACGAGGTCCCAGTCGCCGCCCCTGACCGTGCGGGCCACACCCGGCGCGATGCGCCAATCGGCGCCGCGCGGATAAGCGCGCACGCGGCGAACGTCGATCCCCTCGACACGCTCGACGGGAGCAAGCTCGCCCGAGCGATCGGTCGTCAGGATCGTGACCGCCGTCCCGCGAGCGCTGAGGCGCGTCGCGACCTCGTGGACGTGCTGCTCGACGCCGCCGATCTCGGGCAGGTAGCGGGGGGTGGCGTAGAGCAGCCGAAGCTGCCCCGCGGCCGACCGCGCCCCGGGCGGCCGCCGCGTGCCGCGGCGGCCCGCTCTCACCGCCCGGTCCGCTCGTGGAGCATCCGCGTCAGCGCCGCGTCGATCAGCTCGTGCGCGCGGCGCTGCGAGGTGATCAGGCTGAAGACATGCTCGTTTGTCGGGATCCGCTCGAGGCGCAGATTGGGCCACTCACCCAGGCGCTCGATCAGGCCGTCGGCGACGAAGTCGTCGTAGAGCGGCTCTCCGGCCGAGAGCAGAAGGAGGATCTGGACAGCGCGGTCGCGCAGGCCGTCGAGAACGTCGACCACCTCGCCTGCCGCGGGCGGCGGGCGGCTCTCGGGGCGCCGCATGGTCACCGCGCGGTGAAGTTTCGTGGAGATCATCCGCGTGATCCGCCAGCGGTCCTGCGCGACGATCCGAAGCACCGTGCCGACGTCGCCGGTCTGTAGAAGCGCTCGCGTGCGCCGCGCGTCGCGGAGCGCGCCGAGCTCCGGCGTCCAGTTGAAGGCGAGCATGTTCAGCAGCAGCAGCCCGTCGACGCGCTCGTCCGCGAGAGCGGCGTGAAGCGACCAGTAGGCGCCTGAGCAGACGCCGCCGAGGACGAAGCGGGTCGCGACCCCGTCATGCTCGAGGGCGTTCATCGCCGTGATCACCTGCGCGGCGAACTCGACGCGCTGGAAGGCTCCCCGCCGCGCGTAAAGGCTGGCCTCGCCCTCGGAGTCCCCGACCCCGACGACGTCGAAGCGCAGCGTCGAGACACCCTGCGCGGCCCAGCGGCGCGCCGCCTCGACCCACATCCGGTGGGGGCCGATGTGGCGCAGCGCGCCGGCGTTCATCAGAACCGCGCAGAGGTCGACTTCGGCTGCCGAGGCGGGCTCGGTGAGGACTCCCGCGAGACGGTGCCCTTCGAACTCGAAGTCGAACGGGCGCTCACGGATCAGCGCGTCCTCGAGGTGGAACTCGGCCGACTCCGCGAGCGCGGGGTGCCCGTGCGTTGTGGACGTCGCTGCTCCCAGCAGTTCGTCCCCCTCGGAAACCCAGCTGATCATCGCGCGGATCGTCTCCCACGGCACCTCCGAGAGGTGCGGGTCGACGACGGCCGTGTCGTAGCCGGGCCCCGGGGCGACGGTCAGTGTGACGCCGCGCGCACCAAAATGGTCGCTCAGCCGCGGGTCAAAAGCAAGGCTGTCACGCCCGAGCAGCAGCGCGCGGCGGTGCGACCCGTCGGGCAGCGGCAGTTCGGTGAGGTCGAGGGATTCAAGCGCGCCAAGCGTCTCGGCGCTGAGCACGAACCCGGCGACGTTGAGCGCGCCGTCGTCGGCCATCGCGACCTCCTCGGCGGCCTCGTCCGTCGCCATCCCGTGGTCGAGCAGTTCGGCGTCGGCGATTCGCGCGAAATGGCGCATCTCGCGGATCAGGCGGCGACCGCGGGAGGGAACAGCCCACAGAACCAGGTCGTCGACGGCGGCGCCCGAGGCGACCGCGCGAACGGCGATCATCCCGCCAAGGCCGATCCCGGCGACCACGACCCGCTCGCAGCCGGCCTCCTCGCGGAGCGTGTGCGCGGCGATGCCGACGGTCGCCGTCCAGGCGTCGAGCCTGGACGGATCGCGCGGAGTGCCGGCGCTGTCGCCGCTGCCCGGAAAGTCGAAGCGCAGCGCCGCATGGCCCGCCGCGGCAAACTCGTCCGCGAGCACGCGCAAGCAGCGATGCACGCCCAGCTCATCCCAGCCGAACGGCGGGCAGAGGATCACGCCGGTGCTCGAATGTGGCTGCGGCGCCGGCATGTGGAGGACCGCGAAGACAGCCTCGCCGTCGAGTGAAAGGTAGCCGGGGCGCCCACGCGCGAGCGTGGCCTCGCCGGGCCCTATGTGCTGAACGGTCTCGGTCATGTCGAGTTCCTCAGAGAGGAGATCGGCAGACGGCCGCGGAGGTTGAGCGCCGTGATCGAGGCTTCCGTCCCGGGAGCGCCCTGCAGAGCCACGCTTCGGCGCCCGCCCGGCTCGACCGAAAAGGCATCGTCGGCTGGTTCGCAGCCCGCCATCTCGAGGCGCACGCCATAAAGGAAGCGCCGCGTCTCGATCACCACGCGCGCCGGGCCGTCCTCCTCGAGCGTTGCGCTCGCGCCGAGGTCGCTGGCCGACTCGCGCTCCAGGGGACGGCCGGCGGGCAGCCGAAAGCTCTGCGCGAGCTGCTCGCCGGTCTCGGCGCCGGTCAGCGTGGCGGCCACGACGTCCTGCGCCGGCGGCCCGAAGCGGTACGCCCAGGAGACGTCGGCGAAGCGTCCGAGCAGCTCCTCCGCGTCGAAGGCCTGCACCGAGTGCGCCGGCAGATCGACGTCGCGCTCGGCTTGGCCGACGTTCACTTCGCGGTCGCGGTAGAGCGCGAGGCGCAGCTGTGCGCGCACGCTCTCCGGGCCGTCGTTTGCCACGTGAATGAGGATCCCAGATAGGCCCTCGTCGGTGCTCCAGATGGCCAGCGGAGCGAGCGCGCGCCGGACGTGGTGGTAGGCGGCCTTGGGGTTGCCGTCGTGGTCGAGGATCCCCCACCCGGCACCCGGGCGCAGGTCGCACAGCCAGTGGATCAGCGCACCCGAGCAGGTCGAGCCGCCACGGCGCCATTCGCCGAGGACCTCGGCCATCAGCTCGCCCGTGACCGCGCGAGAGAGCTCGAGGTAGCGATCGTGGTCGAGCGTGCGAAGCGCGACCGGGTCGATCGCGAAGAGCTCGCGCAGATAGTGGTCGCGGACGTCCTCGGAGTCCGATGCGCTGCCTGCGTCGTAGGGAACGCCGCCTTTCCAGCTCGCGCGCGCGTAGGCGCCGGCGCCGGGGGCGATCTGCTCGATCGCCGCACGGTCGGGGACGTTTGCGAGCGCGAGGCACTCGCTTGCAAAGCGGACGCCGGCGCTGCGCGCGTCAGCAGCCGGGCGCAGGTAGCCACCCACCCCGTAGTAGTGGACGAGTCCGCGCTCGGGGCGAAACGGCAGGGTGCCGCCGCATGGCGTGGTCGGGACGTAGATCGCGTCGACCCCGGAGGCGGCGATCACCTCGGGGAGGACGTCGGCGAAGAGCGGTTCCGAGGCGGGATCGAGGTCGAGGCCGAGCATCGCCGGCTGCTGGGCGATCTCGCTGCTGCCGCAGAGCACGGCGAGGCTCGGGCGTCCGGCGAGCATCGCCAGGGCCTCCTCTGCTTCACCTCGCACGGCCTCCGTGAAGGCGGCGTCCTGCTGGGGATAGTCAATGCCCGCGAACATGAAGTCCTGCCACACGAGCAGGCCGAGCTCATCGCAGGCGTCGTGGAAGGCGCGCGTCTCATATGCGCCGACGGCGGGGATGCGAACCAGGTTCATTCCCGCGGCGCGCATGCGCTCAAGTACGGCGCGCCGATCGGCCGCACCGGGGCGTGCGCCGAGTGAGTCAATCGGCGTCCAGACGGCGCCACGGGTGAAGACGTCGACGTCGTTGACACGCAGGCACAAGCCGTCTTCGGCGATCGAGGAGGCCGCTTCGAGAGTTCGAAATCCGGTGCGGCCGCAGTCGACGTCGACGTCGCGCCCGTCAACGCGAACGCCGAGACGGACGTCGTAGAGGCTCGGCGCGCCGTGGGTGTGCGGCCACCACAGCGCGGCGTCGGCGATCGCGACCTCGGCGGTTACGAGCGTCGCGCCGGCGCTGCTTGAGAGCTCGAGCTCCGCGCGGCGCACCCCGCCGTGGCCGGAGACTTCGACGAAGCCCGCCTCGATCTCTCCGCCGAGCGCGCGCAACTCTGCCGTGAGCGTGACCGCGCCCGCTCCATCGCCGCGCAGTCGCGGGCGCAGAGCGAGGGCTTCGACGGCGATCTGGCGATTGCGCTCGAGGCGCACCGGGCGCCACGGTCCGACCACTGGCGGACCGCTCGCGTAGCCCGTTGCGCGGCCGATCAGCATCGTTCGCTCGAAGCGCAGTCCCGGTTGCGCAACGAGCGCGCTGCGCCAGCGCGCCCGCGGGCGCCGCGGCTCCGCGATTCGCGGAGCGAGCGCCCGGAAGCAGATCGCGAGCTCGTTGAGCGGCTCAAGCAGAGCGCCGACATCGAGACATGAGACCTCGAACATCGACTCGCTCTCGAGCACGAGCCGTCCGTTCAGGTACACCTCGGCGAGCGTCGCAAGGCCCTCGAAGAGGAGCGCGACCTGCTCCCCAGGGCCCGGCGAGGCGGACTCGAACGCGCAGCGGTACCACCAGTCGCGCCCGTCGACGTCCGCGGCGTCGGCATCCCAGCCGAACGGCCCAGCGACCGTCCCGGGGACCTCTGCGGGCGTCCACTCGAGGGCCGTAATCGTCGCCGCCCGTTCGTGCTCGCCAGGTGGGCACGCCGCGACCTGCCATCCGTCGCGCAACTCGACCGACTCCCCCCCGGCGACGGTCGCGCGCGAGGAGCGGCGCAACAACGCGGCCTCGAGCGCGGTCGCCGCTATGCCAGCACCTCTTCTAGGGCCGACATCGCGGCGTGCCAGCCATCGCTGAGCGAGGCGAGGACCGGTGCGGGATCGAAGCTGCGCCGGCGGGCAAGGCGAAACGACAGGACCTTCGACCCTTCGACGATCGAGAGCATCGGCTCGCTGACTCGGGCGCCGCCGGCTCCGAAGAGCCAGTCCGCCTGGGCCGCGGCCAGCTCGAAGGCCGCCCCGACCATCCGCACCGTCGCGAACGCGTAGGCGTGGTAGTCCTCGGCGTCGCCGTCGAGCAGGCTTGGGAGCTCGCGCTCAAGCTGCGCGGCGAAGCGCTCGAAGGGGTCGCTCTGCGGCCGGTGCGCGAGGTGCCCGCGCAGCGAAGCCCGCGTGGCGTCGCGAAGCTCCTCGCCGGACAGGCGCGGTCCTGCGTCGAAGCGCACGAGCTCGGTGTACGGCGGGAGGACCTCGGGCGCGGCGCCGGCGCTACGGAACACCCCGGCATAGTCCTCGCCCTCGAGCTCGAAAAGGCCGGGGCCATGGAAGTAGCGAAGCCAGCAGCGGTCAAGGTCGATCGCCTCGGCGATGACCGAGCTCTTGACGTGCTCGCGCCGGTAGCTGGTGGCGTGGGTGTCCGGAAGGAACCAGGAGTCGAGCTCGACGGCGATCGTCCGCCCCGCGTCGATCTGCTCGGCGATCTGCTCCGGCAGCGCGCGGTAGGGCTGCATCTCGTGAATGTCGATCCCGAACAGCCGCTCGAGGTCCTCTCCGGACGGCTTGAAGAAGGACCACTGGTCGCCCTCGAAGTCCATCCGCACGAGACTTCCGAGCGCGGCCAGCGGCTCATCGCCGCGAGCGTGCAGAAGTTCGATGACGATGTCGGTGTAGCAGTTGCTCTCCTGGTAGGTGCGCGAGGGGCCGTGGACAGCGTGCGGCGCGTAGCCCGCCGCGTCGATGGCGAACAGGCTTCGGTAGCCCGTTTGCGTGGCGGCGCTCATGAGCCCCAGAGCTCGCGGCGCACCGCCTGCGGCCACGCCGACGGCTCGAGGCCGTGCCGACGCAACAGCGCGAGCGTGATCCGCTCCTGCCCGAAGCCCAGGCATGCCGTGTGCGCCGCCTCACCGTCGCCGAGCTCGAGGCCGAACTTCACCGCGAAGTGCTCGCGGTGGTAGTTGAAGGACGCGACGGCCGTCGGCTCATCGCCGGCGATCGGGACGAGCAGCTCGAGCTTGAGCTCCTGCTGGCGCTGGTTGGCTTTGAGCATCCGGCCCGCGCGGCCGAAGAAGGGGTCGCTGGCGTGGTCGCGCTCGGCGTCGAGCTCGAGCGAGCGAAGCAGCCCGAGACCGCGCTCAGACCACGCGTCTCGCCAGGCGAGCACCTCCTCAGGAGCGCCGAGGCGGACGATCTCGCGCTGGCGGAACATCTGCAGGCGCGCGGGGTCTTCGGAGGGCTCGTGGCGGAACACCCACCCTCCTCCGGCATCGACGACCACCCCGCCCTCGGGCAGGGCGCCGCGCGAGGCGACGATCGGATAGACCGGGTAGCAGGCGGCCGGCACGAGCGCGAGCTCCGTCATCTGCTGGTGCTCGCTCCAATCCTCGTGGCGGGCGGCATGTTCGGCCTGAGCGATGGCGTCGTCCTCGTCGCCCTCGAAGGAGAACACGCTGCCCGCCAGGTGCGGGAAGGACTGCAGATAGCCGATCTCCTCGATCCGCCGGCGCGGGAGCAGCGGCGGGAAGTGCATCGACTCGGATATGTCGCTGGCCGCGCGCGTGATCAGGCTGTCGACGGCGACGCGGACCTCCTCGAAGGTGTGGCTCCAGCCGTACAGTCCGGCGACGCCGCTCGGCAGCAGGATGCCGCGCTCGGCGAGCTCCTCGTAGAAGGCGACCTGCTCGTCGGTGCCCGCAAGCACGTCTGTCACCTCAGGCCTCCTTGGCGATCAGAAGCAGCGCGGCGTCCGTGGCGTGAATGCGCTCGTTGGCGACCATCAGCCGCGCCGAGAGCGAATCACGCAGGTGCCGGCCAACGCTGTAGGGGCCGTCGTTGCGGTAGCCGAGGATGCCGATCACCTCGAGCGCTCCCTCGCAGACGCGGGGCGTGTGCTCGGACGCGGCGAGCTTGAGGTTGTTGAAGCGCAGGATGCTGGCCATCGTCATCAGCCGCTCGCGCCCGCCATCCTCGTCATCTGAAGCGAAATCCTGGAGTCCCTGCGCGACCTCGCTGCGCAGGAGCGTCAGCTCCGCCATCACGGTGGACAGGCGATGGGCCGCGGGAAGCGGCTCGCCGGGACGCTGCCGGGCGCTCGAGCGCACGAAGGCTCGCGCGCGCTCGAAAGCCTCGGTCGCGACGCCGAGCCAGACGTGGGACCAGAGAATGTGTGAGACCGGAACCAGAGACTGGTTCATGACCGTCGAGAACGGTGCCGCAAGGATCTGCTCGGGGGCGAATCGGGCGCGCACGATGAAGCCGGGACTGCATGTGCCGCGCATCCCGAGCGTGTTCCACTCGCCGGTCGGCTCAAGCTCCGCCTGTCCGGAGGTGCTCAGCACGAGCACCTGGTCTCCGGGCTCGGCGTCGACGTGGCGGCGCACGGTCGTGAAGAGGTCGTCGGCGTGAGCGCCGTAGCTGACCGTCGGAGCCTTCTTCTCGAAGGCACGGACGTCGTGCTCCTCCTCCGTCACGGCCGCGATCGAGCGCCCCATGTCACCGCCGGTGCCGATCTCGGAGGTGACCGACGCGACCAGCCGCTGCTCGGTCGCGAGGCGGCGCAGGTAACTCTCAAACCACGGCGCGCCGTCGAGATGGCGGGCGATCGTGATCACCTGGATCTGGTGCATCGCAAAGACCATCGCCGCGGAGCTGCAGCAGCGGCCGAGCTCGAAACAGCAGCGCGCGATCGCCTCGAGCGTCGCGCCCCCTCCGCCGAGCTCCTCAGGAACCGCGGCCGACAGGGCATGCGCCTCGCGAAGCGCGGTGATCGCCTCGATCGGAAAGCGCGCGTCGCGATCGACGTCGTCCGCTGCCTGCGCGGCGACCTCGGCGGCGATCCGTGCGACGTCGGCCAGGAGGGTGCGATCGGACTCGACGGCCATGCTCACGACTGATGCCCGTTCGACGCGGCCGCGACGCCAGTGAGCTCGCCGATCGCGGCCGCGATGGCGTTGACGCTGTCGAACACGCCGCGCGTCAGCATGCGATCCGGGAACTCCAGATCGAAGGCGTCCTCGAGCGCGAGCATCAGGTTGACGCTGGCGTGCGAGGTCATCCCGGCCGCGAACAGGTCGGAGTCGTCGGCAAGGGTGGCGACATCGACCGACAGTCGCGCGTGCTCGGCGACGACGCGGCGGATCTCGCTGTGAAGTTCATCGCTCATCGCTGCACCTCCTCGGAATGGGCTACGACGACCGCCGCCGCGAACGGGCCTTCATGGGTCAGGCTGACGTCGAGGGTGTCATAACCCTGACGACGCGCGGACGCCTCTGCCGCCCCCGCGAGCTCAAGGCTCGGGCGGCCGTGTCGATCGGAGCGGACGCCGATCTCGCGCCACGGGATCGCCTCGTCCTCCTCGCGCAGGACCTTCAGCGCGGCCTCCTTAACGGCGAAACGTGCGGCGAGCCGGCGTGCGTCCGGCTGACCGTCCGCGGCGGTGCAGTCGGTCAGCTCTACGTCGGTGAATACACGCCGAAGGTAGCTTGCGGCGTGATCACGGATCGACTCTTCGATGGAGGCCACCGAAACGAGATCGATACCGATTCGCAGTGGCATTCTGGCGATCATAGGATGCTTTGGGGATCGAGCCCGAGGGCTCTCGTGGACAGATAGGTATCGACGCGGGTTTAGCCCGCGTGAGACATATCGGCGCGAATCGCCGCAGCGTGAAGATGTCGGCCGTCAGCGCCCGCCGGAGCGAGCTCGCGGAAGACCGGCCGCCAGGCATCCGAGGCGGTCCGCCCGCGGCGCGTACGCTCGCGCAGGATCATCCTCAGCACCCGCATGCCGTCGCGCGTCGCGCTCAGCTTGCTCTCGCCGTGCAGGCGCGGGTGCTCGGTCGAGGCGACCTCGGTGACGACCAGGCCGGCGCGGCAGGCGCGGACGTTGATGAGGGTCTCGACCTCGAAGCCGTCGCAGGTGACCTGCAGGTGCGGCAGGCAGTGGCGCCAGAAGGCGTTGTAGCCGTAGCAGAGGTCGGTGTAGCGCGTCCGGAACAGCAGGTTGACCAGCGCTCCCAGGAAGCGGTTCCCAAGCGCGCGGATGCGCGTGATGTCGTTGCTGGTGCCGCCGGGCGCGAAGCGAGACCCCTTGGCGAAGTCGTTTCCGTCGAGCAGCGCATCGACGAAGCGCGGGATCTCGGCCGGATCGTTTGAGGCGTCGGCATCGAGCATCACGATTATGTCGCCGGAGGCCGCCGCGAAGCCGCAGGCCAGCGCGTTTCCCTTACCGCGGCCGGACTGCAGCACGACACGAACGTCGGGGCGAAGGGCGCGCGCAACGGCGATCGTGGCATCGCGCGAGTGGCCGTCGACCAGTACGACCTCGTCCACCATCGCCGGCATGCGGGAGAGGACGTGCGGCAGGTTGGCCGCCTCGTCAAGCGCGGGCATGACCACACTGACGGACGCTGCTCGCCGCGAGGCGGCAACGGCGCGGCGCTTTGCATCCAGCGAGGCAGCCGCTCTCGTGTTCGTCGATTCCGTGACGCTCATCCTGGCTTCCTGTGGTGTGTTTTGCGGATCCTGAGAGTGATTTGTGCAGGCACCCTCGAGGGGCGGCGTCTGGCTCTCGCACCCAAAATGCGGGCACCTGAAGCCTGACTTGGCAACATAACGGCTCAGGAGGCGCCGGATTCGCACGTGGGGAGAAAAACCCCCAATTAGAGAAAACGGGTCCAGCGCGGGCTCCTCTAGGGCGGTCAAGCGTCGGCCGGCGCCGCGGCCGCGAGCGGCGACTTTACGCATTGGGCCACGATTCGGCCGTACGTCCAGCGATCTTCGGAGGTTATGTGTCGGCGCCTAGAACACCCGCCGACGGCATGCTCGTTTGCGCTGGCCCCGCGGGGCACTGCCCGATGCCAGAGGAGTGCGAGCCCATCGTGCAGTCGCAATCATCGCCGCGGCGCTCCTGCTCGCGGGAATCAGCGTGCCAGTCGCCGCATCGGCCTGGCCGGGCGGCCCGACGGCGCAACGGAACCTGAGCCCCCGGGCCGATCACACCGTCGTGCTGCGCGAGCCGGTCCACGGTGCCGGCATCTACGCGGTGCGCGTGACCGTGTCGACGAGCTCGCTTCGGCGCAGCCTCGTTTCGGTGCGCATCGGCCACCTCGCCCGCCGCGGCACCGCCGAGCGCGCTCGCCGCGTGAGCTTTCGAGTGCGGCTTTCGATCCGCCGCCACGCCTTCATGATCCGCGCCGTCTCAAGCGGGGCGCGGCCGGACCTCCACGTGAGCGTCCATAAGCTGCAGTCCCTGCCATCGAATACGCCGCCGAAGAAGCAGCCGCCGCCGACGAAGAACGAGCCGTCGACGAAGTCACGCACCGGGTCGGCGTCCCCAGGCGGACCGACCGGGCCGACCGGATCGACGGGCGGAGATCCCGCCACGCCTGCCGCGCCCGCATCGCCGGCGCCGCAGGGAACGACGAACTCGGGCATCTACGCCGGTCCGCAGTTCGCGCCGACGGCGAACTACACGACCGCTGCCGAGGACTGGGAGTTCAACGGCTCCTCGCTGCCGGCCCCCTGGCAGGCGGGTACCTCCAACTACGGCTACTCGGCGACCCAGTACCAGCCGTCGCAGGTGACGATGACCGGCAGCTCGGCGGCGCTCACGGCGATCAGTCAGACCAGCCCGCAAGGCTTCCCCTACACCTCGGGCTGGATCTCGACCTCGGGCGCCTATTCGTTCCACTACGGCATGGTCGACTTCCGGGCCAAGATGCCCGCCGGCCAGGGCCTGTGGTCGGGCCTGTGGATGGTCAACCCCCAGGGGACGAGCCCGAACACCGAGATCGACGTCCAGGAGATGCTGCTCGGCGACACGCATACGATCTACGGCAGCCTCCACAACTGGGGCCCCACCCCCTACTGGGCGGAGACGCAGCAGACGACGTCAGGCGATGACCTCTCCGCCGGCTTCCACGACTTCCAGCTGATCTGGCAGCCCGGCATGCTGACCTGGGCCGTCGACGGCGTCGCTTACGCCCAGTACACCGAGGCCCAGGCGACGGCGGCCGGGCAGGGCTGGCCGTTTGACGCCACCAACGGCGTCTACCTGATCGCCAACCTCGCGGTCGGATCCGCCAACGACTGGGGCGGAGCGCCCAACGCCTCGACGGTCTTCCCGGCCACGATGCAGATCCAGTCGATCAAGATCTGGCAGTGACGGCTCAGCGCGGCCGCGCCTCCGGGTAGCGCTCGAGGCCGTCGTCGGGGATCGGCTCCCAGACGGCCGCGTAGGAGACGTAGGTCCGCCAGCTCGGCCGGACGCCGGGATCGCCGTCGAAGGCGGACATGCGGATGCTCATCTGCGTCCCGTCGTCGGGGTTGCGGCTGAAGAGGTGCGACCCGCATCGCGAGCAGAAGCACTTCTCGAACCCGCCCTCGGGGTGCCGCCACACGCTGAGGAGCTCCTCGCCGGCCGTGAAGCGGAAGGTGCGGCCGTCGATGCGCGCCTGCGCCGAGGCCGCCGTCCCGGTTCGCCGCTGGCAGCGCGTGCAGTGGCAGTACCCGGCCTGCGTCGGCGGAGCCGACAGCTCGAAGCGGATCGCGCTACAAAGGCACCCGCCGAGCACGCTCGAGGGCTGATCGGCGACGCTCATCCGCCGCTACGGCGTCGTTGCCAGTGGCGCACCAGGCGCCTCGCGAGGTGGAAGAGCCGCAGGAGAACCATGGCCTGCATTATCGCCGCGCGAGCGCGTAGTGTCTTGTGAGTGCTGCTCTACGACTCGAAGGTCTCCGGCAACTGTTACAAGGTCCGGCTGCTGCTCGCCCAGCTCGGGATCGATTACGAGCGCCATGAGATGAGCGTGACCGACCGCTCCAACCGCCCGGACATCCTCGGCGGGCTGAACCCCGCGCTGCGCGTCCCGACGCTGATCCTCGACGACGACCGCGCGCTCGCTGAGTCCCACGCGATCGTCTGGTACTTCGCCGAGGGTACGCAGTACCTGCCGGAGGACGGCTTCGCGCGCGCGCGCGTGCTGCAGTGGATGTGCTTCGAGCAGTACGACCTCGAGCCAACGGTGGCCGTCGTGCGCTTCTGGGAGCTCTACGCCGACTCCCCGCCACCGCGCGAGGAGATCGATGCCCGCCGCGCCGCCGGCCAGCGAGCACTCGGCGCGGTCGAGCAGGCGCTGGCCGGCGGCGATCCGTTCCTCGTCGCCGAGCGCTACACGATCGCCGACATCGCGCTCTACGGCTACACCAACGTCGCACACGAAGCCGGCTTCGACATGTCGGGCTATCCCGCGATCGCGGCGTGGATGGAGCGGATCCGCGAACAGCCGGGACACGTGGAGATCACGGCCTAGTCCGCGTCGGCGACTCCGCGACCGATGCCCGACAGGCCGCTGCGACTGCTTCACCTCGCCGACTACGCGGCTGTCTACCCGGGCTCCTTCATCCCGATGGTCACAGCACTCGGGCGCGCGGCGCGCGGGCGCGGCTGGGACGTGGCACTCGTCTTTCCGCAGGCCGCGCGCGGACGCGCGTGGATGGAGACGCTTCGCGCCGAGGGTCTCGACCCGCGGACGATCGAGCTTGGAGCCGCCGCCGGACCCGCCCGCTGGGTGCCGGCGGTTGCAGCCGAGGCGACGATCGCGCGGGCCCGCGGGCGCGTCGCCCGCGAGATCGCTGCGCTGCTGTCTGAACGAGCCGGCCCGGCGATCCTCCACACGCAGTTCACGATGTTCGACATGCCGGCCGTCCACGCCGCGCGGCGGCGCGCGGGCGCGCACGTCGTCTGGCACGAGCAGTCGGCGCGTCCGAGCGGCCTGATCGGTGAGGCCGGCAGCCGGCTGCGCTACCGGGTGTTCGGCCGAGACGTCGCGGCGATCCTGTGCGTAGCCCCCGACATCGCAGAAACGGTCGCTCGCCAGGGGGGCGGCGCCCGCACGTCGGTCGTTCGCAACGCCGTTGACACGGAGCGCTTCTCGCCGGCAGCGCTCCAGCGACGCGATGCAGCGCGCGAGGCGCTCGGCCTGGACCGAGCGGCGAGCGTACTGCTGGCGTTCGGGACACACTGGGAGCGCAAGGGCGGCGATCTCTTCCTGGAGGCCTTCCGGATTCTCGCGGGCTCGCGCGGCGATGTGCTGCGCGGACTCATCGTCGGCGGCGACGCGGCGCGCGCGGCGGTGAAGGCGGCGGGCCTGGACGGGTCCGTCAGCGTGCGCGACCCGATGCCGGAGGTGGAGGATCTCTATGCGGCGGCGGACGTATTCCTCAGCCCGAGCCGAGCCGAGGGAATGCCGTTCGCGGTGCTTGAGGCGCTCGCCATCGGACGACCGGTTGTCGCTTCAGATATTCCCGGCCAGGCAGCGATCGCCTCGGCTGTCGCCGCGTGCCGGCTCGCCGCGCTCGAGCCGCCGAGCATCGCAGCGGCCGTCGAGGAGGTTCTGGCCCTCGACGAGGAGCAACACGGCCGCGAACTCACCGCGGCGCGGCAGTGGATCGTGGCGAACGCTGGTCTCGACTGGTGGTCGCGGGCCGTTATGGAGGCCTACGACCGGATCCTCGAGGGGACGCGACAGTAAAGCTCTAGTCGAGAGTTAGTCCTGCGAGGGCGGCCTGAGGCAGCCAGGGGACTCCGCAGCCCTCAGCGACGCCAACAGATCCGCGCGCGAGGCGCAGGGTGGCCGGGGCCCACCTGTGCGCGGCGAGCGCCCCACGCCCCGTGCACCTGGGTTGGGGTGGTTTTTCCACCCGTCGCTGGGGGGGTTCTCAGCCAATGCGCCTACCCATCACGGCCTACGGTTCCCGTGGGCTAACCTGCCCGACCCCCGGTAAGGAGACACCGTGAAGCATCGACAGGGAAAGGTCACGAGAAAGAGGAATCTGGTCGCCGCTGCGAGCGCCGTTGGGGCCGCTCTGATCGCACTGGTTGGCTTCAGCTGGGCCTCTTCCTCCGTCCCTGCCTCCATCGTGTCGGCCCCGGCGCGGACCGCGGTCCTGGGCAGCGCCCAGCCGACGACCGCGTCTGTCACCAAGCCGGCGGAGCGCAAGCTCGCGAGCAGCGTCGCTCACGCCCCGGCAGCGCATCGCGCGTCAGACGCCGCGAGCCACGCCACAGCGCGCACCTCTGCCAACCTTCGCAATCGCGGCCGCCGCACAGGCAGCGGCCCTGACCGCGGCACAGCGTCTCGCGTGACACCGTTCGGCAGCGGCTTCGGGAAGCCCTCGCTCCTCGCCGCGGTGGCCGCTCCGGCCAATGGCGCGCCGATCGCCCACGCGGCGTCGGTTGTCACGATCACCGCCGCGGTGAGCGGCGGCGGCACGGCGACGGTCACCGACACTCGCGTGAACTGCACCAACAAGACGAGCTGCAGCGTCTTCACCGGCGACTCGATCTCGATCAAGGAGACCCCGACCGGCGGCAACCGCTTCAACGGCTGGTCGGGCGGAACGTGCTCGGGGACCACCAATCCCTGCACCTTCACGGCCTCAAAGACCGAGACCGACACCGCCACCTTCGTCAGCCAGGCAACTGTCTCCGTCGCCGCGAGCGGCAGCGGCACGGTGACCCTCACCGACAGCAACGGCCTCGCGGGCTGCACCAACGTGACCACGTGCCTGACCGGCCTCGGCGACTCCGTGACGCTCACGGCGACGCCGTCGTCGGGCAACCGCTTCACCGGCTGGTCGGGCGGAAGCCATTGCTCGGGAACCACCAGCCCATGCACCTTCACGATCACCGGCGCGGAGAGCTACACCGCGAACTTCGCCAAGACGGTGACGGTGGCGGCGGCGACGAGCGGCTCGGGCACCGCCACGATCACCGACTCAGACTCGCTCGCCGGCTGCACCAACGTCACGAGCTGCCTCGCCGACGTCGGCGACAAGATCACGATCACCGCCGCGGCATCCTCGGGCAACCGCTTCACCGGCTGGTCCGGCGGAACGTGCTCCGGTACCGCCACCAGCTGCGTCATCAACGCACTCGCGGCCGCGGAAACCGACACCGCCAACTTCGCCAAGACGATCACCATCACCGCGGCGACGAGCGGCTCGGGCACGGCGACGATCAGCGACTCCGATTCGCTCGCGGGCTGCACCAACGTGACCTCGTGCCTGGCCGACGTCGGCGACAAGATCACGATCACCGCCACCGCATCCTCGGGCAACCGTCTCAAGAGCTGGTCGGGCGGAAGCCGCACGGCCGTCACTAACCCGTGCGTGTTCAACGCGCCGGCGAACGCCGAGACCGACACCGCCAACTTCGCTCAGACCGTCACGATCACAGCCGCCGCAAGCGGCAACGGAACCGCGACGATCACCGATGCCAACACGGCCG
>DATAWT010000044.1:0-3919 GCA_036267075.1 Solirubrobacteraceae bacterium | reverse complement strand
CACTGCAGATCCCTCGCCGCCTCCGCGCGTCGCGCTACCCGAGCAGCTCGTGCTCGGCGCGCAGCGCTACGGGCGCTAGCCGAGTGTTTCGATAGCTGCAGCCAGGCGCGCCACGCCGTCGCGGATCTCCTCTGGCGTGACACCAGAGAACGCGATCCGCACGGCGCCGGACCCGCCATCGAGCACAAAGTCATCGCCACTGACGAGTGCCAGTCCCCGCTCGCCGGCCGCCTTGAGCACCGCGGCTGGATCGTCGACCCCCTCCGGCAGCTTGACCCAGAGGAAATAGCCGCCATCGGGCGCCACGAACGACGCCGCCGGGATTCTCTCGTGCAGCTCCGCCGCGAGCGTGTCCACGCGCTCCTGAAGGGCAGCGCGTACGGTCTCGATCGATCGCTCGATGGCTCCCGAGACGCAGAACTCATAGACGATTCCCGCGTCGACCATGCTCGGCGAGATGTAGGTGTTGGTCGCTCGCTCGGCGATCGCCGCAATGAGGTCGGCGGGGCCAATCAGGAAGCCGACCCGGATTCCCGGACATACCGTCTTCGAGAACGACGAGGCGTAGACGACGCGACCAGCGCCGCCGTCGAGCGAGAGCATCGTCGGAAGAGTCTCGCCGCGGAAGCGCAGCGAGATGTAGGGATCGTCTTCGAAGATCACAAAGCCATGCGCGCTGGCGAGTTCCAGCAGTTGTTCGCGCTTGTGACCGGAAAGGGTGTAGCCGGCGGGGTTCTGAAAGTTGGGGATGATGTGGGCGAGCTTCGGCCGCAGTCCGCCATCGAGCGCGTCGGAGAGGCCGAGAGTGTCGATGCCGTCCGGCTTGAGCGGAATCGGTGTGATCTTCGCTCCGTGCTGGCGTAGCGACAGCAGCGTGCGGTCGTACGTCGGCAGCTCGACGACGATGTCATCGCCAGGCTTGACCATCTCATCGAAGAGGAAAGCGTCGGCTTGCATCGAGCCATTCGTAACGAGCACCTCGTTCTCGGCGACGCCGTGTCGCTCGGCGATCCAGCGCCGCAGCGGTTCGTAGCCGACAGCGGTGCCGTAGCGGGTTACGCCGCCAGGGTCGTTGGCGAACGCGCGCTGTGCAGCCTCGCGCAGCCCTTCGACGTCGATGATGTCAAGGGACGGCGCGCCCCTGGCAAAGGAGAGTGGAGGCAGCTCGGACATCGCGGCTCTCAGCTAAGCACGTCGACTGCGATCTCTGCGACCTGGGTTGGCGTGCGGGCGACGCGGACGCCCGCGGCCTCGAGTGCCTCAGCTTTCGCCTTCGCCGTCCCCTTCGATCCTGAGACGATTGCCCCCGCGTGCCCCATCGTCTTGCCCTCGGGCGCGGTGAAGCCCGCGATGTAGGCGACGACGGGCTTTGAGACGTGCTCTGAGATGTAGCGCGCCGCCGTCTCCTCCGCGTCGCCCCCGATCTCGCCGCTCATCACGATCAGCTCAGTCTCATCGTCGGCCTCAAACAGCTCGATGACGTCAACGAAGCTCGACCCGGGTACCGGATCGCCGCCGATCCCGACGATCGAGGAGTTGCCGAACCCGCGCTGGGCAAGCTCGTTGCCCACCTGGTAGGTGAGGGTGCCTGAGCGCGACACGACGCCGATGTTGCCCTCACGGAAGAAGGACGCCGGGATGATGCCGACGTTCGCCTTGCCTGGAGAGAGCACGCCCGGGCAGTTCGGGCCGATCAGACGGACATCGGGCGTGCGGTGCAGGTGCGTGTAGACGCGCAGCTCGTCGTGCGCCGGAATCCCCTCGGTGATCGTGATGATCGTGGCGATTCCCGCGTCGGCGGCCTCGAGGATCGAGTCCGCCGCGAACGGCGGGGGCACGAACACCATCGCCGTGTTGGCCCCGCTGGCCGCCACCGCCTCATGGAAGGTGTCAAACACGGGGATGCCGTCGAGATCCTGACCGCCCTTGCCGGGGGTCACGCCGGAGACCACGTTCGTCCCGTACGCGCGGTTGTTGAGGGTGTGGAAGCTGCCTTCGCGTCCGGTGATGCCGGAGACGCAGAGTCGCGTGTCGCGATCGACGAGGACGCTCACGAGGCGAGCTCGACGACGCGCTCGGCGGCCTCGTCCATCGTCGTGGCGGCGTGTACATTGGGCAGGTTCGCGCCCGCCAGCAGAGCGCGTCCCTCCTGGCCGTTGGTTCCGTCGAGGCGCACCACGAAGGGAACACTCGGCTTGATCTCCGCGAAGGCGTCGATCAGTCCGCGCGCTACCTCGTCGCAGCGTGTGATGCCGCCGAAGATGTTGAAAAGGACGGCCTTGACGCCCGGGTCCCAGACGATCACCTCGATCGCGGCCTTGACGGTCTCGGAGCTCGCTCCACCCCCGGTGTCGAGAAAGTTCGCGGGCTTGCCGCCGTATTGAGCGACCACGTCGAGCGTCGACATCACCAAGCCGGCGCCGTTGCCGAGGATGCCGATGTCGCCGTCGAGCTTGACGTAGGTCAGGCCGCGCTCGGTGGCCATGCGTTCCTGGGGATTCTCGCTCGAGAGATCGCGAAGCTCGGCGTTCTCGGGATGACGGTAGAGCGAGTTGCCGTCGAGGGTGACCTTCGCGTCGAGTGCGACCAACGTGCGCTCCGGCGTGACGATCAGCGGGTTGACTTCGACGAGCATCGCCTCTTCGGCCACGAAGGCTCGATACAGGCGCTCGAGGAACGCACCGACGGGGCGAACGAGATCGGCGTCGACGCCTGCCTCATACGCCAGGCGGCGGCCGTGGAACGGCTGGAATCCGATCAGGGGGTCGACGTGGAGCGTCGCGATCGCCTCAGGCGCTTCTGCCGCGACGGCCTCGATGTCCATGCCGCCGCGCGTGGAGAGCATTGCCAGAGGAGCCTTTGCGCCGCGGTCGAACACGAACGACGCATACAGCTCGGCCTCGATCTGGGACGCCCCCTCGATCCACACTTCATGGACCGTCAGGCCCTTGATGTCCATGCCGAGGATCGCGCCCGCATGTTCGCGTGCCTCGGCCTCATCTGCGGCGATCTTGATGCCGCCGAGCTTGCCGCGGCCGCCGATCTGGACCTGCGCTTTGATCGCGCAGGGATAGCCGATTCCGTTGGCCGCGGCCACCGCCTCATCGACGGAACGCGCCGGCTCGCCTGCGGGCACGGGAAGTCCGTGCCGCGCGAAGAGCTGCTTTCCCTGGTACTCGAGCAAATCCATCGGGGCGGCGCGGACTCTATTCGACGGTCATAATTGACGGCACAAACCTCTGAGGAGCCAAGCTCAAACGATGCCGCTACCCGCCAAGACGACCTTTGTGACCTTTGATGTGTACGGAACCCTGATCGACTGGGAGGGTGGAGTCTGGGATGCCTTCGAGAAGGAGGCGGCCCGCGACGGCTTCACGATCGAGCGCGAGGAGGTCATTCCGCTCTTCCACGAGATCTCGCGGCAGATTGAGAGCGGCTCCTACGAGCTCTACGCCGAGGTTCTGCGGCGCACGGCCGTTGAGATCTCGAAGCGCCTCGGCTGGCCGCTCGAACCGTCGCGCTCGGGCTTCCTGCCGGACTCAGTGCAGAGCTGGCAGCTCTTCCGCGAGGTGCGTCCGGCGCTCGAGAAGCTGTCGAAGAAGTACCGGCTGGGTCTGATTTCGAACATCGACGACAAGCTGCTCGGTCAGACGCGCCGCCACATCCACACCGACTTCGATCTCGTCGTCACCGCGCAGCAGGTCCGATCCTACAAGCCCGACCCGGCGCACTTCAACGAATGCGCGCGGCGGATCGGCGGCAAGAAGGGCTGGGTCCATGTCGCCTCGAGCTACTACCACGACATCGAGCCGTGCGTGAAGGCAAAGGTTCCGGTGATCTGGGTCAACCGCCACAAGGAGACGCTCGACTCGGGCCAGCGCAAGCCGACCGCCGAGGTTCCGAACCTGCGCGAGGCCGC
>DATAWT010000043.1:0-23033 GCA_036267075.1 Solirubrobacteraceae bacterium | reverse complement strand
GCGTCCTGATCGAGCGCAGGATCGGCGGCCGCGCGGATCGGTCGCCCGCGTCGCGCGAGCGCAGCCGTTTCACCGCTCGGCTTCGCGCTCCCTGTCGCGGAAGCGGTAGCCGACGCCGCGCACGGTGAAGATGTACTCCGGCTCCTTGGCGTCGGATTCGATCTTTTCGCGCAGATGGCGGATGTGCACGTCGATCGTGCGGGGGTCGCGGTAGGCCGAGTCGCCCCAGATGCGGTCGAGCAGCGCCTCGCGGCTGTAGACGCGACCAGGGCTTCGGGCGAGCGTGCCGAGGATCTCGAACTCCACGAACGTCGTTCGCACGAGCTCGCCGCGCAGGCGCACCGTGCGCTTGTCGAAGTCGATCTCGAGCGAGCCCGCCACGAGCGGCTCAGGCGATTCCTCGCGGTCCGTGCTCGCCGCGGCGCCCATCGACGAGCGCCGCAGCGCGGCTTTGACGCGACTGCGGAACTCGCGGATCGAGAAGGGTTTGGTGATGTAGTCGTCCGCGCCGAGCTCGAGGCCGACGACCTTGTCGATCTCCTCGGTCTTCGCGGTGAGCATGATGATCGGGACCGAGCTCGCCGCGCGCAGGCGGCGGCACACCTCGAGACCGTCCATGTGGGGCATCGTCACGTCCAGGACGACGAGGTCGAAATCGCTCTCGGCGAAGCGCTCGAGCGCCTCCTGCCCGTCGGCCGCGCGCACGACCTCATAGCCGTCCTGTTGCAGGGGGTAGGAGAGGAGCGTGAGGATCGCCTGCTCGTCGTCGACCAACAGGATGCGTGTCGTTCGCTCGGCCATCGGCTCTGTACAGGGACAGGTTCTCAAATCCCGCGCGTCTGTCCGCAGGTTGGTTGCGAGCAATACTCTGGGGCGAGGTGCTGGACCTCCGCCTGTACCGCCTCACGCTGCTGCCTTTCGCGGTCTTGTTCGTGATCGCGGCGTTCTCTTTGCACGCTCCCGGCGCGACGCTTCGCAGCAACCCGGCGCAGACGATCGGCGGCGCAAGGGCCCTTCAGAAGGCCACGGCCTGGGCGCGGCTGTACCCGAACGCCACGCCCGGTTCTCCCGCCGACGCGGCTCTCGCGACGCACCTCGAGCCGCAGCTCGCTCCGTGCCGGCGCGCTCAGGCTGGCTGCAGCGTGCAGATCCTCGACTCGAGCGTCGAGACGACCAGCGGCACGCGGACCGTTCGTACGGTCATCGCCTCACGGGCCGGCACGGGGCCGGCCGTGGCGCTGATCGCCTCGCGCGGGCCGGGCGCCGCCAACCTCATCGGCACCGCGCTGCTGGTGCAGCTGGCGGCGCTCTACCAGAACCTCGCGCCTGGACACCCGCTCACGATCGTCTCAACGAGCGGCGGGGCGAGCGCAATGGGCGCCGTGGCGGCGATGCTTCCGCACGGCACCGAAGCGGCGATCGTCGTCGGCGATCTGTCGGGGTCGCTCGCCGGCGGGACTCCCTATGTCGTGCCGTGGTCGGCATCGGGGGCGCTTGCGCCGGTCCAGCTGCGGCGCACGATCGCCGCGGCGCTGTCCTCGGCGCTCTCGCGCCCGGTCGGCGACCCGTCGTTCGCCGGCCAGCTCGCGCGGCTCGCCCTGCCGCTCACCACAGGCGCTCAGGGGACGCTCGGCGGCGCGGGCGTGCCAGCCGAGCTGGTCGGACTCGACGGCGAGGGAGCGCCCCCGTCGGCCGCCGCGGGCGCGAAGGTCGCCGGCGCCTTTGGCCAGGCGTTGCTCGTTGTGACGGCGGCGCTCGATCAGGGTCCGGCGCTTGAGGCGGCGCCGACGCGCGACCTCGCGGTCGGCACGCAGGTGCTCGGCGGATGGGCGGCCCGCGCGGTCATCGCCGCGCTGCTGCTCTCGCTTCTGGCCTGCGGCCTCGATGTGCTGGCGCGCGCCCGGCGCCGCCGCGCCCCGGTCCTCCGCTGGACCCTGTGGACGCTCTCCTGTGCCCTGCCGTTTGCGCTGACCGGCGCCTTCGCCGCGTTCCTGGGCGCCGGCGGGCTGTTGCCGGCGACGCCGGCCGCTGCCGTGACGCCGTCGCTGCTGCCGGTCTCGGCGGGCGGCGCCGCGGCCCTCGTCAGCGCCGTCCTGGTGTTCATCCTCGCCTGGGTCCTGCATGCCGCCGTCACGGCTCGCAGCTCCTGCGCGGGCCGTCCTGAGCCGGTTGGCGGTGCCGCGGCGCTGATCCTCACGGGCACCGCGGTCGCCGCGCTCGTCTGGCTTGCCAACCCTTATACCGCGGCTCTGATCGCCGTCCCGATGCACCTCTGGCTGATCGTCCTCACGCGGGAGCAGCCGCGACGGCCCGCGCTCGGAGCCTTCTACGTGGCGGTCTCGCTCGCGCCGTTCATCGCCGCGCTCGGCGTCGTGTGCGTCGCGCTGCACACCGAGCCCTTCGGCCTGCTGTGGACGATGCTCCTGCTGATCGCCGGCGGCGGCATGTCGGGCTGGGGCGTGATTCTCGCGAGCCTTTTCGCGGGGACCTTCGTCGCTGCGGGGGCTCTGCTGATCCGCTCCGGGACGCTGGCCCGTGCCGAGCGCGTCGAGGTGACGGTGCGCGGGCCGCTCAGCTACGCGGGGCCCGGCTCACTCGGAGGCACGCCCTCGGCGCTTCGCCGCTAATCGAGCTGATGCTCGAAGCCGGACAGCTCGAGCACGGCTCCGTCGAGCGCAAGGACGGCTCCCCCCGGCGCGCCCTCGCTGACGCGGCCGATCCACGTGACCTCGACGGCTTCCTCGATCGCCGCGCGAAGCTGCTGCGGCGCGCAGAAACAGAGCTCATAGTCCTCGCCGCCGCGTGCGGCGAGCACGGGGTCCTCGACGCCGTCGTCGAGCGGCAGCACGGCGACATCGATCTCGAGGACGGCGCCGCTCATCGCGCCGATGATCGCGGCGTCGCCGGCGAGGCCGTCAGAGAGGTCGATCATCGCCTGCACCCCGGCCGCGGCGAGCGCGCGACCCTCGCGAAGGCGCGGCGTCGGGCGCGCGTGGCGCGCGATCAGCGCCGCGTCGTGCGGGCCGCCCCGTGGAGCGCGCCCGTAGAGCAGCTCGAGCGCCATCGCGGCGCCGCCGAGCCGCCCGGTCACGCCGACGAGGTCACCAGGCCGGGCGCCGTCACGACCGACGAGCGACTGCTCGTCGCGCCCCCAGCCGATGACCGTCACCGTCACGAAGCCGACCGGCGAGCGCACGACATCGCCGCCGGCGATCGTCACACCGACCTCTGCGGCGAGCGCCTCGGCGCCCCGTACCAGGTCGAGGGAGGCGGCCGAGTCAAGCGGAGCGCCGACGCCGAGGGCGAGATATGCCTCGCCCGGGTCGGCGCCCATCGCCGCGAGGTCCGAGACGGCCGCGGCGAGCGCGCGGTGGCCGGCGTCGGCCGCCGAGATCCAGTCCAGGCGGAGGTGCTCGCCGACGACCATCGTGTCGGTCGAGACCACGCACGCCCCGCCGCCTGCCGCGACGACGGCCGCGTCGTCGCCGATCCAGCGGGCGACTCGTCCGCTGCGCACCGACAGCGCGGAGCCGATCGCCTCGATCAGCGCCCGCTCGTTCATCGGCGCGCAGCTAGCGGTGGCGGTAGACGATGCGGGCGCGGTCTAGGTCGTAGGGCGAGAGCTCGCAGCGGACCCGGTCGCCCGGCAGGATGCGGATTCGGAAGCGCCGCATCTTGCCCGCGACATGCCCCAAAACGATGTGGTCGTTGTCCAGCTTGACGCGGAACATGGCGTTCGGGAGCGCCTCGATCACCTCGCCCTCGAACTCGACCTTGTCTTCCTTTGCCACGCTCTGTTCGCTCCGCTTTGGTTTCGCGGATCACCGTAGCAGCCGCGCGCCGTCGCAGCCTTGATCAGCCGCGCTGTAGAGGCGCGTTTGAGGTGCCGGGCGGCGCTTGCGCGCCGCCCGGGTTGGACGCCGGAGGAGTCGTGTTGGTCTGCGGCTTCGCGGGCGAGTTGCCCGTCGTCGGCGCGGCCGCGCCGCCGGTGCCGTGGCCGCCGATGCCGGCGCCCGATGAGCCGGTCGCCCCAGTTGACTTCGGCGCGACGTACGCCGCGGCGCCCTGGCGCTGGTAGACGCCTGAGAACGGCAGGTAGGTCATCGGATCCGCAGTCGGCGGTGTGAACTGGGAGCACGGCGGCGTGATCGCCTGCGACATGAAGTCGTGCCAGATGTCGGCGGGCAGGTCGCCGCCGAACTGCGCCTGGCCGTGCACGTCGTTCATCGAGATGTTGGCCTTCTGGTAGCCCATCCAGACGTCCGTCGCGCGCGTCGGCGTGAAGCCGTCGAGCCAGGCGTCGACGAGCTTGCTCGTCGTGCCGGTCTTGGCCGCGCTCGGGCAGGCGATCGCCGATTGGGTCGCGGTGCCGTACTGAACGTTGTGCTGGAGGATCTCGGTCTCCACGAGCGTCGCCGGTGTCGACAGCACGCGCGTGCGGTGCGGCACGCCCCAGCTTGAGTCGACGCGGCCGTCCGGGAAAACGACCTTGCGAATCGTGATCTGCTTGTTGCGGTAGCCGCCGTCGGCGATCGTCGCGTAGACGTTCGCCATCTCAAGCGGGGTGACGCCGTAGGTGAGTCCGCCGAGCGCTTCGGCGGGATAGCTGTCGAGGTGCGTCGTGACGCCCATCGCGTAGGCCATCTTCGTGACGCTCGCCTCGGTCAGATCGGCGGCGAGCTGGGCGAAGACGGTGTTGTCGGATGCGACGAGCGCCTGGTCCAGGGTGAGGAAGGCGTTGAGGCTTCCACCGCCATCGATCTCGACCTGATAGGTCGGCGCGCTCGGAAGCCAGCCGGGTTGCAGTGTGTGCGAGAGGTAGGTGGTCGTGAAGGGGTCGATTCCGTGCGCGAGCGCGTCGGCGAGGACGATCGCCTTGAAGGTCGAACCCGGCTGGCGCTGAGCCTGCGTCGCGAGGTTGTATTGAGACTGCGCGTAGCTGCCGGATTGGGCGATCGCGTCGACGTAGCCGTTCGCGGGGTTCTCGCTGACGAGCGCTGCCGAGGGGTCGGTCGGCAGGTTCAGCACGGACGTGATCGCGTGGCGTGCGAGGGCGCTGAGGTGGGGGTTGACCGTCGTGTAGACCTTCAGCCCGCCGTCGGCTATGACGGACGGCCCGTAATGGCTGATCAGCTCCTGGCGGATGTAGTCGAGCAGGTAGCTGCCGCCAAGCGCGTAGTGGCTGTTGGGGCGCAGTCCGAGCGGGGCGCTTTCCGCCGCGTCGGCCTGCGCCTGCGAGATCTCGCCAAGCTGTTCCATCTTTGCGAGCACGATGTTTCGGCGCTGGCGCGCCGGGCCCGGGTAGCTGAACGGGTTGTAATCGCTTGGCGCCTGCGGCAGGCCGGCGAGCAGCGCCGACTCGGCGAGGTCGTCGTCCTTCGCCGCGTGGTCGAAGAAGATCCATGACGCCGCCTCGACTCCCTCGGCGGTCTGGCCGTCGACCGTTCCGTAGGGGACGCTGTTGAGGTAGGTCTTGAGGATCCACAGCTTGCTGTGGACCTGCTCGAGGCGCTCCGCGATCACCGCCTCCTTGACCTTGAAGGTGAAGCTCCTGTTGTCGGGGAGGTAGAGGTTGCGGACGAGCTGCATCGTGATCGTCGAGCCACCCTGCAGGGTTCGCCCGGCGGTCACGTCGGTGACCGCGGCGCGAAGCAGAGAGAGCGGGTCGATCGCGCCCGTCGTCCAGAAGCGCTGATCCTCGATCGCCACGGTCGCCTCGCGCAGGTAGTGCGGCATCTGCGTGGAGGCGATCGGCTGGCGCAGCACCGTCGACTTGATCAGCCCGGCGGTCGCGCCGTCGCTGTAGTAGACGACCGACGCGTTCCCCTCGTTGATCTGGTGCAGGTCGCGGATCGGAGGCACCTTCGCGGCGATCGCGGCGACGACCGCGACGCCGATCACGCCGATCACGACGAGGGCCGCGAGGATCGCTCCGCCGGCGATCAGGATCGCTCGGGCAGGGTCCTTTCGGCGCATCCTGCGGCGGCGCTGTCGCTCGCTTGCAGTCATTGAGGGGCGGGCCCCGGGTAGCGGAGCCCAGCGCCGATTGTGGCACAGGCTCCGGGCCTGCACGGCCGCTTGCCTCTGCGATGATCGGCGCAATGGCGCCGCGCGCAATCCTGCTCGATGCGCTCGGCACGCTCGTCGAGTTGCCGCCGCCCGCTCCGGCGCTGCGCCGGCTCCTGCGCGAGCGCCACGGAGTCGAGGTTTCCGAGCGCGACGCCCAGCGGGCGCTGCGCGCCGAGATGGGGCACTACCGCGACAACTGCGTGCAGGCCTCCGACGCCGCGGGACTCGCGGCGCTGCGCGAGCGCTGCGTCGCGATCCTCGCCGAGCAGCTCGGCTCGGCGGCCCGCGATCTCGATTCTTCCGAGCTTCTTCTGACGCTGCTCGACAGCCTTCAGTTCAGAGCGTTCGCCGAGGTTCCCGACACGCTCGCGCGCTGGCGCGCCGCGGGACTCCGGCTCGTCGTTGCGAGCAACTGGGACATCTCGCTGCACGACGTCCTCGAGCGCACCGGCCTTCGTGAGCTACTCCACGGCGTCGCGACCTCGGCCGAGGTGGGCGCCTCGAAGCCCGCCCCGCAGGTCTTTGAGGAGGCGCTTTCACTCGCTGGTGTTGGAGCATCGGACGCGGTGCATGTCGGCGACAGCCTCGGCGCCGATGTCGAGGGAGCGCGGGCCGCCGGCATCGAGGCCGTCTGGCTCAACCGATCGGGCGATCCGGTTCCCGGCGACGTGGCGTCGATCGCGTCGCTCGATCAGCTTCAACTGTGAGCGAGCCCCGCTGGCCCCCGTGGTATGGCCCGGCGGCACTGGTGCTCGGGCTCGTCATGGGGGCGATCGGCGGCGTCTTCGCGGTCCTTCTGATCCAGGGCGGTACCCACAGCGGCACGCTCACGCCGACATCGACCGACGTCGCGACGGTCATTCAGGACATCGGCTTCGTCGGCGCGGCGGTGTTTTTGGCGGCGCAGGTGGGTCGCGTCAGCGCCGCACAGTTCGGCCTCGTCTCGCCGCGGTCGTGGTGGCGCGGCGCGGTCTATGTGATCGCGGCGGGCATCGTCTTCATCCTCGTCTCGGACATCTACTTCGCGGTGCTTCACTCCAGCGGCCAGGAGAAGGAGTTCGTCAAGGAGATCGGGGGCGGGGAGGGGACGCTCGGGATCCTCGCCGTGTGCGCGCTGACGACGGTCGTCGCGCCGATCTGCGAGGAGCTGCTGTTCCGCGGTTTCATCTTTCGCTGTCTCTCAAACTGGCGCGGTCCGTGGCCTGCGGCGATCCTGACCGGGCTCCTGTTCGGCGTCGTCCACGGCCTGTCCGCGCCGGCCGTCGATCTCGCCCCGCTCGCGCTGCTCGGCTTCCTGCTGTGTGTCATCTACCACCGCTCGGGGTCGCTGTACCTCTGCATCGCCGCTCACCTGATCAACAACGCGCTGGCATTGAGTGGCGATGAGGGCTGGGGGGTGGGGCGCGCCGCCGCGCTGCTCGGCGCCTCCGCCGCGCTGGTCTGGCTTTTGCTCGCGGCGGTGCGGCTAGCATCCGAGCGATGGACGCCCGCGACCGGTTGATCGCGCTGCTTCGCGAGCACGCGCTCGTGATCGGCCAGATCACCCTCACGAGCGGAGCCCGAGCCTCCTACTACGTCGACGCCAAGCGCGCGACCCTGCTGCCGGCGGGCTTCGCCGCGCTCGGCGAGCTCGTCGCCGCCCAGGCTCGCGAATGGGGTGCGACAGCCGTCGGCGGCATGACGATGGGCGCCGATCCCGTCGCCTGCGCTGCGCTCGCGGCCGGCTTCGAGGGCACGGCCTTCTTCGTTCGCAAGGACGTCAAGCAGCACGGCCTGTCGCGCCGCGTAGAAGGGCCGCTGCTCGGAGACTCCGATCGCTGCGTTGTCGTCGAGGACGTCGTGACGACGGGCGGCTCGACGCTCGCGGCGAT
The DNA here is from genome assembly GCA_036267075.1 of Solirubrobacteraceae bacterium. Taxonomy (GTDB): domain Bacteria; phylum Actinomycetota; class Thermoleophilia; order Solirubrobacterales; family Solirubrobacteraceae; genus Palsa-513. The sequence continues at coordinate 15,093 of DATAWT010000043.1, read as the reverse complement.
CGAGGCGCTTCGCGCCGAGGACCGCACGATCTGCGGCGTCATCAGCGTGCTCGACCGCCTCGCCGGAGGCGGGGAGGCAATCGCCGCCGCGGCGCAGGCTCCCTACGTCGCGCTGACGACGATCGACGACGTCTATCCCGAGCGCCCCGCCTGAGCGGCGGCTATATTCGGCCGCGTGAGCGAGTACGACGAACTCGGCGCGCCGATCTCATGGCGTGTCCTCGAGCAGAAGACGCCCGTCTACGCCGACGGCGGCGCGGCGGTCGGGATCGTGCGCCACGTGATGGCGATCCCGGAGTCCGACATCTTCGAGGGGATCGTGATCCACACCCACGACGGTGACCGCTTCGTCCCCGCCGAGAGCATCGCGGCGATGCACGAGCACGCGGTCGCGCTATCGCTGGACGCCGGCGCCGTGGCGGCGCTCGAGCGCCCGCAGCCCGGACCGGCGGCGATGACCGTCGACGCCGACACGCTGACCGCCAAGCACCTGACGAGTCTGAGCAGTCTCGCCGGAGACACCTGGAACCGCCTCACCGGGCGCTGATGCCCCCGCCAGGAGTCGAACCTGGATCTGCCGCTTAGGAGGCGGCCGTCTTGTCCATTGGACTACGAGGGCGTAGTCACTCGTCGTCGTCGTAAAGCGATTCGCGCGCGAGCTCTTCGCCTGCCTGCGAGTAGAGCCGCACCTCAAGCAGCGCTCCCGCGTAGTCATCGGGCGCGAGAAGCGTGAAGCGGTCGGCGACGAGGGTGCACTGGTCGACCGTCTGTCCGCCGAGCTCGGCGGTCGCGGTTGCGCCGCCGCTGACGAGCGACTGCCCCCAGACGAGCGTCATCGAGGCGACCGCGTCGTCGACGCCGCGCCAGCTCCCGACCACCTCGTCGCAGAGGTCGAGCTTCCAGTCAGGGTTTCGCTCGGCGGTCTCGTCGGTGAAGTCGGCGTAGGCGCTGAAGTCGCCCTGGTCGCGCCCGTCGGTCGCGGCGACGAAGCGGACGTACCCGTAGAGCTGCATGCTCGTCGAGGTCATGCCGGCGACCGGGATGTAGGTGTAGCCGTGCCAGGTGCGGTCGGGGAAGAACGACAGCTCCCCCGGCTCGCCGACCTCGTCGAGGTCCTGCGCGGCCGCGAGGAACTCGGCGCGCAGGCGATCGGCCCAGCGGCCGTCGGGCGGCCCCTCCTGCGGCGGCTCGGCGACGTTGGACGGGATCTGATGGTCGGTTGGCGGCATGGCGCGGTGCGAGGATATCTAGTGGGCCGACGTGAACCGTTGCGCAGCGCTACGCGGTCGAGGCGACGTGCGCCGGGAGCGCCGCCGCTGCGTAGGCGTCGAGCGCGTCGAGCGTCTCGGCGGCGAGCAATGCTCGCGTCAGCGATTCGAGCTGATCACGGTGCGTCGTCAACAGCTCGGTGGCCTGATGGTGCGCTTCGTCGACGATCCGGCGCACCTCGTCGTCGATCAGCTGCTGGGTCGCGGCGGAGGTCTCGCTGACGCCCGGCAGAAGCACGTTCATGCCCTCGGTCGGGAGCACGGCGACCGGCCCGATCGTCTCGCTCATGCCCCATCGCCCGACCATCTGGCGCGCGATCAGCGTGAGCTGCTGGATGTCTGACTCGGCGCCGGTCGTCAGCGTGCCGTAGACGACCTCCTCCGCGGCGCGGCCACCCAGCGCGACGAGGATCTTGGCCTGCAGCTCCTCGCGCGAGTAGGACACGCGGTCGCTGTCGGGCGTAGACAGCGTCACCCCGAGCGCCATCCCGCGCGGAATTATCGAGACCTTGCGGACCGGATCGGCTCCCGGCGTGAGCATTCCGATCAGCGCGTGGCCTGACTCGTGATAGGCGGTCCGCTCGCGGTCGGCGGGGGCGAGCACGATCCCGCGCGGGGCGCCGAGGATGATCTTCTCGAGCGAGTCGGTGAAGTCGGCCATCCCGACCGTGTCATGCCCGCGCCGCGCCGCCAGCAGCGCGGCCTCGTTGGCGAGGTTCGCGAGATCGGCGCCGACCATGCCAGGCGTGGTCGAGGCTAGCGCGTCAAGATCGACGTCCGGCCCGAGCGGAAGGCCCTGCGTGTGGACCCGCAAGATCGCCGCGCGGCCATCGCGGTCCGGTGCCTGCACGACGACGCGGCGATCGAAGCGGCCGGGGCGCAGCAGCGCCGAGTCGAGCACGTCGAGGCGGTTGGTAGCCGCGAGCACGACCGTCGCCTCGGTCGGCTCGAAGCCGTCCATCTCCGTCAGGATCTGGTCGAGCGTCTGCTCGCGCTCGTCGTTGGCGCCGGTCACCGCCGCGGAACCCTGGCGCGACCGGCCGATCGCGTCGAGCTCGTCGATGAAGATGATCGACGGGGCGGCCGCGCGCGCTTGGGTGAAAAGGTCGCGGACGCGCGAGGCGCCGACGCCGACGATCGCCTCGATGAACTCCGATGCCGAGATCGAGAAGAACGCGGCGTGCGCCTCACCCGCGACGGCCCGCGCGAGCAGCGTCTTGCCGGTGCCGGGCGCGCCGGACAGCAGTACGCCGTGCGGCATGCGCCCGCCGAGGCGCCCGTAGCGCTCCGGGTGCCGCAGGAAGTCGACGATCTCAGTCAGCTCGAGTTTCGCCTCGTCGATCCCCGCCACGTCGGCGAAGGTCACGCGGATGCTCTCCGGGTCCACGCGGCGGGCGCGCGAGCGGCCGAACTGCCCGAGCGCTCCCATCCCTCCGCCGCCCGCCGCACGGCGTGCGATGAACACGAACAGGAGGACGAGCAGGATCGTCGGGCCGAAGCCGAGCAGGATCTCGGCGAGCGCCGAGGTCGACGACGTCGGCGACTTCGCGTTGATCTGAACGCCGTGCTGCTGAAGCAGCGCCTCGAGCTGGCTGCCGTTCCAGAACGAAGGCACCTGCGTTGCGAACAGCGTCGTCGGCGTGGCCTTCTTGGAGTTGGCCGGGTAGAGCACCTTCGCCTTGAACGTGCCCTGGACGGCGTCGCCCTTGGTGGTGATCGAGGCGACCTTGTCGCCCTTGACCGCCTTGACGAAGTATGGGCTGAAGGGCACGGTTACCCGCGGCTGCCCTGAAGGCTCGGCGAGCAGGACCAGCAGCCAGTTGACGGCGAGCAGCGCGATGACGAACCAGATGAACCCGCGCGTGCGATGGGCCGGCGGCTGCGTGTTGGGCGGGGTGCCACGCCCGTCGGGAGCCGGTGCGACCTGCCAGCCACGCTTGTCGCGCGGCATCGGCGAGTGCGACTTGCGCTTGTGAGTGTGGGCGCCGTCGGCCGAGACCTCGATGACGCGCGGCTCGGGCGGCGGTGTCGCCGAGTCCGCCATCAGAGCTTTACGAGCAGCGCCGCGCCGAGCGCCCCGCCGAGGTCGCCGAGGCCGGCGAGGTGGACCGCGGGCGGGCGGGCATCGTTGAACAGATGCGGCTTCATGGCGGCGGCGATCCGCACGCGGTAGGGCTCGCCGAAGCGCACCCCGAGGCCGCCGCCGATGATCACGGCTTCGACATCGAGCAGATTGACGGCCGAGGCGATGCCGGCGCCGAGCGCGCGCACGGCGCGGTCGATGAGCTTTGTTGCGAGCTCGTCGCCATGTTCGAGTGCGCGCTCCCAGATCTCGCTCGTCAGGCGGTCGTGATCATGCTTGGCGGCAAGCTTGAAGAGATCGGTTTTCTCGCCTCTGTCGTGGCGCTTTCGCGCGCGCCGCTCCATCGCCGCCCGGCCCGCGTAGGCCTCAAGGCAGCCGCGCCGGCCGCAGGGGCAGCGGCGCCCGCCTTGGACGACGACGGTGTGGCCGATCTCACCGGCGGCGCCGCGGCCATGCCAGGGCTTGTCGTCGAGGATCAGCCCACCACCGATGCCGGTGCCCCAGAAGACGCCGAGCAGCGAGTGGTAGGGCCGGCCGGCGCCGAGGATGTACTCGGCGTCGGTGGCGACGGCGACATCGTTGCCGAGCGCGATCGGCGCCCCGAGCGCGGAATGCAGCGCCGAGCCGAGCGGGAAGCGCGCCGCCCAGCCGGGAAGGTTGTCGGCCCGCGCGACGGTGCCCGCCTCGGAGTCGACGGTGCCCGGCGAGCCGACGCCGATTCCGCGCAGCTGCGACGGCTCGAGGTCGGCAGCCTTAGCCGCTTCGGTCAGCGCCGCCGCCATCGCCGTCGCGACGTCCGCCGGGCCGCCGGTCGTCGGCGTCGGATGGCGCGCTGAGCCGAGCACCTTGTAGGCGGCAGCGGGGTCCGCGACGATCGCCTCGATCTTCGTCCCGCCGAGGTCTATACCGCCAACCGCTGCCACTTCTGCCATGCGCGTCACCTTACTTCCACGAGGATCGTGACGGGCCCATCTGCGACGAGCTCGATCTCCATGTGCTCGCCGAATCGCCCGCGCGCGGCGCCGAGCGCGTCACAGACGCGCTCGTAGATGGGGACGGCCAGCGCGGCCGGCGCCGCATCGACGAAGCTCGGCCGGTTTCCTCGCCGCGCGTCACCGTAGAGGGTGAACTGGCTGACGCAGAGGATCTGGCGCTCGCCGAGCGGCTCGTTCATGCGGCCCTCGGCGTCTGAGAACACGCGCAGCGCGAGCAGCTTGGCGGCAAGGCGGTCGGCAATCTCCGGCGTGTCCTCGCGGCCGACCCCGAGCAGGACGAGAAGCCCCGGCCCGATCGCCGAGACGGGCTCGCCTGCAACGCTCACGGCCGCGCGCGAAACCCGTTGGACGACGGCCTTCATGCGTCGCGAAGCTCGGCGGCGGCCTGCTCGGGGCTGACGGTTGTCATGTGCACGCCGCTACCGAGCTCAAGCCCGGCGAGGCCGCTCATGCGCGGCACGATGTCGACGCGCCAGCAGAACTGTTCGGCGCCGCGCGGCGCCGTGCGAATCCAGAGGTTCAGTGGCGGGCTCTCGCCGAAGCGGCGCGCGAGGCGCGCCAGCGCGTCGCCGAGCATCGCCGCGCAGGTCGGCCCGTCGTCCTCGAAGCGCATCCGCGACTGGCGGGGGACGATCATCAGCTGATAGGGGAGCGCGGCGGCGAAGGCGGCCAGAAGCACCGCCTCGTCGTCAATCGCGACGAGGCGCTCGCGGCGGCGGACCTCCTCAGAAACGAGGTCGCCGAGCAGTTGCTGGCCCATCGTCTGCGCTGCGTAGGCGCCGAAGCGCTCGCGCTCGCGAGCGATCAGCGCTGGCACGAAGTCGAGCGCCATCAGCTGAGCATGCGTGTGCCAGCGCGAGGAGCCGGCGGCGGCGCCCTCGTTGACGAACAGATGGACGCATGCAGCCTCCGCGTGGGCGCGCATCCGTAGCCGCCAGACCTCCAGGGCGAGCGAGAGCTCGTCTGGCTCGAGATCGGCGAGCGTCGCAACCGCGCGCGGCGAATTGACGATCACCTCGTGTGCGCCGGCCGCCTGAATGGTGCTGAAGATGCGGGCGTTTGAGTCCCGGCCGGCCACCAAACCCTCCCCGTCGAGCGCCGGAAAGCGGTTCGGAAAGGCGCGAACCCGCCAGCCTGGTGTGTCCGGCGCGCTTCCCTCCTCGCGCACGGCGTATACCTCGGGCGGCGTCTGGGCTTCGTTGCCCTCGGCGAACGGATCGACATCTGGGGCGCCGCGCTCGGCGCGGCCCGGCGCGACGATCGTTCGAAGGCCCGACAGCGGGTCGACGCGGATCTCAGGCAACGTCTGGACAGATGCGGCGCGCGATTGCCGGTCCGTGTGCCATGCTTGGTATCTTCTCGTATGTAACGGGAGGTCATCCGCAGCCATATCCGCGCTGCAGCCGATCGCCCGCCGAGTCGCCCAGTTCTTGCGGGCCGCTCCGCCTCCCTCATCCAGCCTTCGATGGCCGATCCGACGACAGTGGCCGCTACGGCCCTTCCCAGCAGCGATGACATCGCGCGCGCCGAGGCGTTCACGTTCGAGCCGTTCGTGCACCCCGGCGAGGAGCTCGCGACAGCGCTCGCGCCGGGCACGCCCCGTCGGCGCGCCTTCGACCAGGCGCTCGAGGACCTCGAAGCCGGGCTGAGCACCCCCTCGACGGCGTGGCGCCGGCAGTGGTCGCTGCTGCTCGGTCTCGAGCGCGTGCTCTCCGAAGATGAGCCGAAGCTCGCCGATACGACCGTGCTGTCCGCGCACCAGGTCGACGCTTTGTCCGGGACGCTCGCTGCGCTCTTGACCGAGGCGAGCATCGCGCCGCAGACGAACGGGAGCGTCGACGTTCTGGCCGGCGCGGCGATCCTCGGCGTCGATGAGGACGTCGGCGACGTCGACGGCGAGGAGCTCCCGCCCGGCGAGCCGGCCGACTTCGAGGAGGACGAGGACTTCGACGAGGAGCCCCCGCTGGATGAGGACGACGACGAGGACGGCGACGTCTTTGCCGCGGCGCCGGCGGAGGAGGACGAGGAGGACTTTGAGGTGGAGGACGTCGCGGCGGAGCTCGAGGCCGAGCTCGACCGCGCCGAGGCCGAGGCCCCGCTCTCGGACTGGGACGAGGAGGACGCCGAGGTTCCCCAGGACGAGGAGCAGCTCGCGGAGCAGCCGGAGGACCCGAACGCCGCCAAGCGCTTCTGGTTCGAGCACGCCACCGGCGCCGGCAAGACGGTCGCCGCGCTCGGCTTTGTCGAGGCGTCGCGGACGGGCGGGATCCTGATCCTGACCCACCGCCGCAACCTGGTCGACCAGTTCCTCGGAGAGCTGCGCGATCGCGGCTACAAGAAGCGCATCGCGCCGCCTCTGCTCGGCGACGAGGATCGCTCGAACGGCCCGGTCACCGTCGAGACCTACCAGTGGTTCGTGCGCAACGCGGGCGCGATCTCAAGCGCTTACACGATCGTCATCTGCGATGAGGCCCATACGGCGCTGGGTGAGAAGACGAGCGCGGCGATTCGCGCCTGGACCGGCCCGGTGTTCATCGGCATGACGGCGACCGGCGCGCTGATCGCGCGCCACGTCACCGATCTCTTCCCGACGCAGACCTCGCGCTTCGACCTCGCGCAGGCGGCACGCCGGGGCGTGATCTCACCGCTTCGCTGCGTGCGGATCCCGCCTGGCCCCGGCGTCCGCACGATCGCCAAGGTGCCGTTGCGACGCGGCGAGGTCGATACCGAGTTCGACCAGGAGATGCTCGCGGAGCTGCTCGACCAGCTGCCGTTCAACCTGGCCGTCGCAAGCCTCTACAAGACGCGCTTCAACGGAGTGCCCGGCGTGGTCTATGCCGCCGGCGTGCGCCACGCCTATAACCTGGCGCAGGCCTTCCGCGATGAGGGGCTCAAGGCGCAGGCGGTGTCGGGCGAGACGCCCAAACGCGAGCTGGCGACGATCCTCGCGCGCTACGAGCGCGGCGAGATCGACGTGCTGATCAACGCTCAACTCCTCGCCGAGGGCTGGAACTCGCCGCGCGCGACGGTCTGCGTGCATCTCGCGCCGACGGCCTCCAAGCGCATCTATCAGCAGCGCGTCGGGCGCGTCACGCGGCGGCACCCGGGCAAGGAGGCTGGGCTCGTCGTCGACTTCGTGCATCCGGCGACCAAGCACGACGACCCGGTCGTGACGCTGCACTCGCTGCTCGACCGCGACGTCTACCGCGGGGGCGCGATCGTCGTCGGTCCGGTGCGTCGCGGGCGCGGCCGGCGCGTGCGCGTCGAGCGTCGCGTGCTGCCGGTCTGCCCCGAGCCGGAGCGGCGCGCCGAGGTCTTCGAGCGCGAGCTGTGGCGGATCGCCGTCGAGCATCTCGACTACGGCGAGCAGCACGTCTGGGCGGCGCTCGCCGGAGCGCGCGTGCAGGCCAACGGCTGGCGGCGAGCGCGGGCGATGCTGCACTTCGATCGCGACGGGGAGCTGCGGCGGCGCTTCCTCGTCACCGCGGTACAGCGCAACACCAACCCGGCGCTGCGCCTGAAGGCGCTTGCCGAGATCGCCGCGGCACGCGACCCCGACGCCTTTGACACCGCCATCGACATCATCGGTACCTGGACGCGCGACGAGCGCCGCGAGGGAGCCAAGATCATGCTCCAGGCGATGGTCGACAAGCGGATCGGCCGCCGCGACCAGGCCAACGCCTGGATCTGGCGGATCGCCGAATACACGCGCGAGGTGCACGAGGAATACGCCGTGCAGCGCTGGCCCGAGACGAAGCGGCTGCTCGGACTGCTCGTCAATTCCTCGGGCGCCGCGCACGCCCGCAATGCCCGCCGGCTCGTGCACGCGGCCCGCAAGCAGGACCGCCGGCTCGCGGCGGCGTTGCTGGCGGCCGCGCTGGCGCACACGCCCGAGGCCGAGGAGGTGCTGCGCGGCGCGCGGACCCGCATGGCGCGCAAGCCGCCGGCGCTGGCGCGCGAACTGCTTCGCAATTTCCCCAAGCGCCGCGGCCGCAGCAAGCGCCGTCGCCGCCGTGGCGGCGAGCCGGCAGCCGGCGCGACGGTCGAGCAGCTCGCGGCCGTCGACTCCATGCACGAGGGCGAGCTCGCGACGCCAAGCAACGGCGAGGTTGGTCACGGGATCGCGGTCGAGGCGCTCGAGGACGAGGGCGTGCGGCTCGACGCCGAGGCCCGGCTTCAGGAGCGCGAGGAGTCGACCGGCGGCGCCGAGGGGCAGCTCGCCGACGAGGTCTCGGCGGCGCTGTCAGACAGTGCCAACGGACGGCGCACGAGCGGCTCGCGCCGGCGCGTGGTGGTCGAGGAGGACGCGGATCGCAAGGCGCCGGGCGGCCAGGAGTCCTCGCCCGAGGCCTCCTAGTAGCCGGGCGGCCAGGCCGCCAGGACGCTCAGCACCCGCGGCCACTGGCTGCGGTCGCGAGGGAGTCAGACGTAGCCGCCGCTCGCATCAGCTGACGCCGCCAGCGCCGCGAGGAGCAGTCCGCACAGGAGGCCGCCACGCCGAGCCCGCGCTAGCCTGGCAAGCACGTCAGTGGCCATTTCGCGCTCAGCCTAGCAGCGACAAGTCGGCCCATGTGCGGCTTGTAACTAGCTCGCTGAGAGGTGGACCTCGCCGGCGTCGAGGGCCCGCTCGCCGCCCTCGCGGAGCCTGACCAGCAGCGCCCCGCGGTCATCGATGCCGGCGGCCGTGCCGCTACCGTCGCGCCAGGAGATCTCGCGCCCAATCAGCGAGTCGCGGTCGCGCCAGGCCGCGAGCAGCTCCGCGGGGGGCGAGGCGAGTCTTGTCTCGAGCGCCGCGAGCAGCCGCTCGAGCAGCGCCTCGACATCGGACTCGCTGTGTCCGAGCGTGCCGGCGCTCTCGCGAAGCTTCGCCGGCAACTCCTCGACGCGCAGCGCCACGTTGACTCCGATCCCGAGAACCGACCAGCGCTCCTGCGGGCGGCCTTCGACGAGGATTCCGCTGACCTTTCGGCCCTCGAGGAGGACGTCGTTCGGCCACTTGAGTGTCGCCTGTGCACCGATCGCCTCGGCGACGGCGACTCCCGCCGCGATCGACAAAAGCGGCGGCGGGTCGCGCAACACGAGCGAACACAGCAGCGCGCCGCCCGCGGGCGCGTGCCAGCGGCGCCCCTGGCGGCCGCGGCCGTCGTCCTGCTCGCGCGCCGTCACGAGCGTCCCGTGCGGCGCGCCGGCGATCGCGAGCGCGCGGGCATCGAGACTCGTCGAGCCGGTCAGGCGGCGGTGTACGCGCGGGTGCCCGAGCGTCATGACAGCCGGAGCACGAGCTCGTCGTCGACGGCCAGGGCGAGTTCCCGTGCCGCCGAGCCGCCGTTGACCGCGAGTGCCAGCGCGCCGCGGGCATCGCGGTAGGCGAGCAGCTCGCCGGCCCCGACGTCGCCGAAGGTCCGGGCGAAGAGCGCGCTCGCAGCCGTCCCCGCCGCTTCGATCAGCAGCGGTGCTCCGGGCGTGGCGGCCACCTGCTCGACCGTGGCGTCGAGCGCGATGTTTCCGTAGACGTCGCTCGAGAGGACGTGCGCGATCAGCCGCTCGCCCTCGCGGCGGGCACGCGGCAGCGCGAGCGTCGCAAGCCCGCCCGGATCGACGGCTTCGCCGACGTCGTGCACGGATGCGCCGTCCGCGAGTGCGGCGGCGACGGGCGCGAAGACGTCGCGCCCGTGGAAGGTCGAGCTGACCGGCCGCAGGCACTCCGGCGAGTCGCCGATGTCGGCGGCCTCGACAGCCCCGCCGAGGTCCTCGGCGGCGAGCGCGAGCAGCCCGTTGTCGGGTCCGACCAGGAGCCGATCGGCCGAAGCGACGCGCACCGCGACCGCTCGGCGGCCGCCGCCGACGCCCGGGTCGACGACGGCGAGATGCACCCCGGTAGGCGCGTAATGGAGGGCCGCGCGCAGGGCCAGCGCGCCGGCCCGGACATCGTGCCGCGCGATCCCGTGGGCGAGGTCGATCACTCGCGCGCTCGGGCAGCGCCGCGCGATCACGGCGTGGCAGACGCCCACGAATTCGTCGCATGAACCGTAGTCCGACAAGAAGGTGATGAATGGGACGCCGGGCGTCATCTGCGCTCCGCGTGGTCGCGCACGAGAGCCGCGACGAGGCCGTCGATGTCGTGGCGCTCGGCCTCGACGTGGACATCTATTCCCTGCTCGCGCAGCGTCTCGCTGGTGACCGGCCCGATCGATACGACACGGGTCGCCGGGCCAACGCCCGTCGACTGGAGGAAGTAGCGAACCGTCGAGGAGGAGGTGAAGGTGACGTAGCTGGCTGCTTCGACGGCGCCGAGCAGCGCCGGCCCGATCGGTTCGGCCCGCGTGTCATAGAGGCTCGCGACGACGACCTCGGCGCCGCGCTCACGCAGGGCGTCGGGGAGAACGTCGCGGGCCTCGCCAGCGCGCGCGATCAGCGCCCGCGACACCTCGAGCCCCGACAGCGACTCGATGAGTCCCTCGGCGACGAAGCGCTCCGCGACCACGTCGGCGATCACGCCATGCTCGCGGAGGGCGCGCGCGGTCCCCGGTCCGATCACGGCGACGCGCGCGCCCGCGAGCGCGCGAGCATCCTCGCCGCGCGCCGCGAGCTTCTCGAACAGGACCGCGACGCCGTTGGGGCTCGTCAGGCAGACGAGATCGAAGCCGACAAGCGATGGCAGCTCGTCGGAGCGCTGCACGATCCGGATCGATGGCGTCTCGATGACCGCCGCGCCGAGAGCCCGCAGGCGCGCCGCGAGCTCGGAGGCCTGCGCGCGGGCCCGCGTCACAACGACGCTCGCTCCCTCGAGCGGGCCGGGGCTGCGCCAGGCGAGGTCGGAGTGCATTCGCGCCACGTCGCCGATCACGGTGATCGCCGGCGCCGTGATCTCCGCGGCCTGGGCGTCGGCGGCGATCGTCGCGAGCGTCCCGGCGACCGTGCGCTGGCCGGGCAGCGTCGCATGCGAGACGACCGCGGCGGGCTGTGAGCCCGGGCGGCCGGCCTCGAGTAGGCGCTTGGTGAGCACGGGCAGCGTGCGCACCCCCATGTAGAAGACGAGCGTCCCGGGAAATCTCGCGAGCGCGTCCCAGTCGAGCAGCTGCTCGTCCTTGGCGGGGTCCTCGTGGGCGGCGATCAGCGCCACGCCGCTCGCGAGCCCACGGTGGGTGACCGGGATCCCGGTGTAGGCGGCCGCGGCGATTCCCGCAGTCACCCCCGGCACCACCTCGAAGGGGATCCCCGCGGCCGCGAGCGCGAGCGCCTCCTCGCCGCCGCGGCCGAAGACGAACGGGTCGCCGCCCTTCAACCGCACGACGAAGGCACCGGAGCGCGCGCGCTCGAGCATCAGCGCCTCCGTCTCCTCCTGCGGGACGAACGGCCCTCCGCCCTCCTTGCCGACGTAGCGCAACTCGGCGTCGGGGCGCGCGCCGGCCAGCGCCTCGGGCGGGATCAGCCGGTCATAGAGGATCACGTCGGCCAGCGCGATCAGCTCGACTGCCCGCGCCGTCAGCAGGCCGGCGTCGCCGGGACCGGCGCCGACCAGCGCGACCCGGCCATCCGCGGCGCTCATCGAAGCAGCGCCGCGGCGCCGCAGCTCAGGAGCCGCTGCGCGAGCAGCTCCCCGGCCTCGACGGCGTCGCCCGCCTGGACCTCATCGCGGATCCACTCGCCGCCGTCCGCCGAGGCGACGAAGCCGCGCATGAAGATTCCGTCGTCAGCCTTGGTGCTGGCGAGGACGCCGAGCGCGCTGTCGCAGCCCGCGCCGAGCCGTGCCACGGTCGTTCGCTCGGCCGCGAGCGCGCGCTCCGATGGGCGGTCGCGCAAGCCGGCGATCGCGGCCGCGACGCGCTCGTCTCCCACGCGCGCCTCGACGGCGAGAGTTCCCTGCCCGGCGGCGGGCACGAAGTCGTCGCTCGCGCTCCAGCCGTCATCGCGCCCGAGCCGCCGAAGCCCCGCGACCGCGAGCACGACCGCGTCGTAGTCACCGTTCTCGAGCCGTCCGAGGCGGGTGTCGAGGTTCCCGTGCAGCTCGACCACGGCGAGATCGTCGCGCATCGCGAGCAGCTGCGCTCGTCGCCGGGGGCTGCTCGTGCCGACGCGCGCTCCCTGCGGCAGCTCGCCGAGCGAGCGCCACGGCCCGCACAGCGCATCGCGAGGGTCCTCGCGTTTGGGCGCCGCGGCGATCTCGAGCCCGACGGCGAGTTCGGCGGGCAGATCCTTGGCCGAATGCACGGCCAGATCGATCGAGCCCTCGAGCAGCGCCGCCTCGATCGAGTCGACCCAGCGCCGCTTGTCCCCGCCGCTTCCGAGGTCGCCGCCGGTGCGCAGGACTACGACCTCAACGGCCTCGCCGATCGCCGTCGCGACGAGCTCCGCCTGGCGGAGCGCCAGCGGGCTTCCGCGCGTGCCGAGCCGCAGCGGGCCGCTCACGGCTTGCTGCTGCGAAGCTCCCGCACGTTGTCCGCGGGCGCTGCCGCGTCACTGCCGGCGTCGGATGCGCGCTCATCACCGCGTAGCGCAAAGAGGTCGCGGAGCAGCTCGATGCTGCCGTGGACTCGCTCGGAATCAAGGCTCTTGAGGCGGATCGTCGGCTCGTGCAAAAGCCGGCCGGCGACCGCGCGCGCGAGGGCCTCCACACGCGCGAGGTCGCGCGGCGACGCCGACTCCCAGCGGCCCGCGTTCTCGGCGAGCAGGGCTTCGACGACGCTGTCGCCGCGCTGGTGCAGGGCGCCGATCGTCGGGCGGACGTCGAGCGCTCCGAGCCAATGGGCGAAGCGCTGGATCTCAGAGTCGATGATCTCCTCGGCGGCCGGGACGTCGGCGGCGCGACTTGAGAGGTTATGCGTGACAGCCGCCTCGAGGTCGTCGATGTCACGCAGCGTGACGCCGGGGATCTCGGCGCAGGACGGGTCGATGTCGCGCGGCACGGCGATGTCGATCAGGAGCAGCGGCCGCCCGCCGCGCGCTTCCATCACGAGCTCGAGCTCCTCGCGCCCGACGATCGGATGCGGCGAGGACGTCGAGGCGAGGACGATGTCCGCCTGCTCGAAGGTCTCCGGCAGCTTCTCGAGGCCGACGACCGTTCCGCCGAAGCGCTCGGCGACCGAACGCGCGCGATCGGCGTGGCGGTTGGCGATGAAGATCGTCGAGACACCGCGCGCCGCGAGCGCCTGCGCGGTGAGCTCGCTCGTCTCGCCGGCGCCGATCACGGCCACGGGGCGCCCGCCGAGTTCGCCGAGCAGGCGTTCGGCGAGCTCGACCGCGACCGAGGAGAGGCTGACCTGCAGGCGCGCGATGCCTGTCTCCGCACGCACCCGGCCGCCGGTTGCGAGCGCCGCGGCGAAGAGGCGGCTCGTGAGCGCACCGGCCGTGCCCGTCTCGCGCGCGTGCTCGTGCGCGCGTCGGACCTGTCCCTGGATCTCGTGCTCGCCGACGATCATCGACTCAAGCCCGCACGTCACGCGGAAGAGGTGCCGCGCCGCGTCGCAGTTGCGGAGCTGGTAGGTCGTCTGGGCAAGCTCCTCGGGGGCGATCCCGGCGTGCTCGCCGAGGCGCGCGAGAACCGCCTCCTCAGCCGAGGGCCGCCCGTCGAGGACGACATAGATCTCGGTGCGGTTGCAGGTCGAGATGGAGACGGCCTCGCTGATCCCTGGCTCGGCGCACAGCCCGACCAGAAAGCGCGCCGCCTGGCTCTCGGTCAGCGAGAGACGCTCGCGCAGCGCCACCGCCGCGACGCGGTGTGAGCTGCCGATCAGGAGAAGCTCGGTCACTCCTCGTCGCTCTGCGGCTCGGCGCGAGGGCTGAGGCGCGCGGCGGCGAGCTCCGTCAGCTCGCCGAGTTCGCGCTCGATGCGGCTCAGCTTGCCGGCCATGATCGCCACGTAGAGGAGGATCAGCGCCACGAAGACGATGTAGGCCGCCGCGACGTAGGGCCCGGCGGTGTGGAACGGAAGCCCAGGCATCAGCGCCCGGCGATTCCCGCGTGCTCGACGCTCGGCGCCGCGCTTCGCCGAAGCGGCGGCAGCGCCTCGTCATCGTCGCTCAAGAGCTGGCGCAGGCGGCGCAGCTGTGCGCTGGTGTGCTTGGAGGCCATCTCGTAGCGCCACAAGGTCAGCCACAGCAACAGAACGCTGAAGATCGACATCCAGAACACGACCTGCATCCGTCCGGGCAGGTTGCCGCTGATGTTGTCGAGCGTGCGCGGGTGCACGTAGGCCGTCGAGAGGCGCACGATCGTGAAGCAGATCGGCACGAAGACTCCGGCGACGATCGCGAAGACCGATGCCGCGCGAGCTTGACGCTCGGGGTCCTCGATCGCGAATCGAAGCGGCTGGTAGGTGGCGTAGAGCAGCATCACGAGCAGGAACGAGACGAGCGTCGGCTCGCTCCACACCCACCAGTGGCCCCACGCCGCCTTGGCCCAGATCGAGCCGGTCACGAGAACGCCGACGCCGAACACGAGTGAGATGTGGATCGCGACGTAGGCGCGCAGGTCCCAGCGCGCCTCGCCCGTGCGCAGGTGCTGGATCGCCATCACGCCGCCGGCGATGAAGCCGCACAGCGTGATGATCGCCAGCGGGACGTGGATGTAGAAGATCTTCTGGAGGAAGCCCTCGGTGCGGTCGTTTGGCGCCCAGAAGAAGACGGCCAGAAGCGTCAGCGTCAGTAGCGCGGCCGTCGTGAGCGCTAGCCCCCTCAGGCGCTTGCCGTACACGGTCAGTCCTCCAGGAGGTAGTCGAAGAGCGCGAACGCGATCACCGCGAACACGA
>DATAWT010000042.1:0-73671 GCA_036267075.1 Solirubrobacteraceae bacterium | reverse complement strand
GCATCAGGGCATCCTCACTTCCGAGCTGTCGCCGAGCATGAAACGGTAGGCGCGGGGCTGGCGGCCGTCGCGGGTGATCCGCACGTCGCGCCCGAGCAGCGAGGACTCTACGCGGCCATCCAGTCGGCGTACCTCGCAGCCTGCAAGCAGGATCGAATGCTCGACCTCGGCGGACTCGATCACGCAGTCCTCCCCGATCGCAGTGTAGGGGCCGACGTAGGCGTCGATCAGGCGGGCACCGGAGCCGATGATCGCCGGGCCGCGCACCGTCGAGCGCTCGAGGCGCGCCCCGGCGGCGATGACCACGCGCCCGTCGAGCTTTGAGTTCTCGAGCGTCCCGTCGCAGCGCGCCTCGAGCGTGTCGAGGATCAGGCGGTTGGCCTCGAGCATGTCGGCGAGCTGGCCGGTGTCCTTCCACCAGCCGCGCACGATGTGCGGCTCGACGTCGAGGCCCGCGTCGACGAGGTGCTGGATCGCGTCGGTGATCTCGAGCTCACCGCGATGGCTCGGGTGGATCGCCCGCGCGGCATCGTGGATCTTCGCCGTGAACATGTAGACGCCGACGAGCGCGAGGTCGCTGCGGCGCTCTTGCGGCTTCTCGACCAGCGCCACGACGCGCTCGCCGTCGAGCTCCGCGACGCCGTAGTTCTCGGGGTCGGGAACCGCCGTCAGCAGGATCAGCGCGTCCGGGGAGCGCTCGCGGAAGCGCTCGGCAAGCTCGACGATCCCGCCCTGCAGGAGGTTGTCGCCGAGGTACATCACGAACGGCTCATCGCCGAGGAAGGGCTCGGCGGTCAGGACCGCGTGGGCGAGGCCGCCCGGGCGGTCCTGGACGATGTAGGTGACCTGAACGCCGAAGCGCGACCCGTCGCCCACGGCCGCGCGGACCTCATCGCCGGTCTCGGGGGCGATGATGATCCCGACCTCCTCGATCCCGGCGGCCGCGATCGCCTCGATCCCATAGAAGAGCACCGGCTTGTTGGCGACCGGGATCAGCTGCTTTGCGCTCGTGTAGGTGATCGGGCGAAGGCGCGTGCCCTTGCCCCCAGACAGGATCAGGCCCTTCATGCGAGCTTTCGATGGTCCCAGGTCGCGCGGCCGACCTCGGCGAAGCGGATCCCGACGCGCTTCGGGGCCTGGCGGGCGATCGACTCGACGACGTCATCCGCCAGAGTCCCCATGTAGCGGCTGTAGATCTCCGTCCCAAGCGCCTTGACGAGGTCGCTGTCGCGCTCGATCTCAGCCTGCGCGCGCAGCATCACCCCGCGCAGCTCCTCGTAGCGCTCGCCGGTCTCGAGGCTGAGCGTGGCGCGCGGATCGCGCTCGATGTTTCGCACCTTCTGGGAGGCGGCGTAGGTCCAGATCCAGACGTCGTGCTCGTCGCGGACCGTGTACCAAAGCGGCATCACGTGCGGCCATCCGTCGCGGCCATTGGTCGCGACGGCGACGACGCGCTGCTCGCGCAGGAACGCGCCGACTTCGGCGTCGCTCATCGTTATCTCGTTGCGGCGGCTCACCCCAGGCGCGCCGCTGCTGCGAGCACCGCCTCGCGGGCGTCGGGCGGCTCGAGCACCGCCGCATCGCCGGCCTCCTTGAGGACCTCCCGCACCAGCCAGTCAACGCCGGCGAAGCTCAGCTCGACGGCGATCGCGCCGTCGTCCCAGCTCCCGACGACGCGCCGCTGCTCACGCGCCCAGCGCGCCCGCTCGGGCGAGATCCAGACGCGGGCGATCCGCGACGCGCTGACCTCGCCGGTCCGCGGCCAGCCATCGACGTCGGCCGACGGGTTCACCTCCGGGCGCGGCTTGAAGCGCTCCTTGGTGGCCTCGGCCCGCCGGACGCGGTCGAGACGGAAGTGGCGGACGTCCTCGCGCTGCGGGTCGTATGTGGCGACGTACCAGCCCTCGCGACCGTTGATCAGCGCGTAGGGCTCGACCTTGCGCTCGGAGTACTCGTCCTCGTTCTCCTTGTAGTAATCGAGCTCCAGGAGGACGTGGCTCTTGATCGCCCGCGAGATGACCCGCGAGATGTCGGAGTCATCGGCGCCGGCGTGGGCGACCTGCAGACCCTGCTCCATCGGGTCGCCGCCGAGCGCGGTGACGATCTTCTCGCGCGCCGAGGCGAGCGAGCCCTGCGGCAGGTGCTCGCCGATCAGATCGATCGCCGCGACGAGCGCCTTCGCCTCTACCGGCAGCAGCCGCGCGGGTCGCGCGAAGTTGTCGCTGTAGGGCTCGGGGTCGACGTCGATCGTCCCGGCCTCCTCGTCGATCTCGGCGTAGAGCACGTAGGAGCCGCCGCCGAAGTTGACGACGTTGAGGACGCCGACGTCCTCGCGCAGCTCGGCGTCTGAGATCTGCAGCCGCTCGCAGACATCGGCCATGACGAGCCGCTTGCCGGCGCGGCCGGACTCGATCAGGATCGATGCGAGGGTCACCAGCCGCGCGAAGCGCTCGGGGCGGATCGCGGTCTCCGGGCGGGCATCCGAGCCGTTGCCGTTGGCGGCCGCCAGATGCGCCGGCGCGGCCGCCGGCTCGTCGCGAACCGCGCCTTTGGGTGCCTTGGTGTGGCGCTCGACCAAGAGCTTGGCGCGGCGCTTGAGCTCGGCGACGACCTCGGGCGGCTCGAGCACCTCGGCGTGCTCGCCGAGGCCGAGCACCCAGGAGATCAGCTGTCGAGCGCTCGCGTAGTCGGTCACGAACAGCCGGTCGCCGCTGCCCTCGATCGCGCGGATCTCGCCGTAACGGCCGAAGTGGCGCTCGAGCAGCCAGGCGACCCGCTCGGCGACGCGGATCTCGGCGCTCCCCTCGATCTCCCCGAACTGCCACGCCGCGAGGTTCGCGTAGGCGCGCGGATCGAAGTCGGTGGGGCGGCGGAAGTCGTGCTCGGCCTTGGTCGCGTAGGCGACCTTGCCGCGAATCCGCGAGAGGCGGAAGACGCGCAGCGCCTCGCGTTCGTGCGACTTGCCGAGCAGGTAGAACTGCCCGCCGCGGAACAGCAGGTGGTAGGGGTCGACGGTGCGCGAGCCGAGCTCGTCGCGCTCCATCGTGTAGTAGTCGAAGGTGATCGTCTTGTGGCGGAAGATCGCCGTCTCGATCTTCGCCAGCGACTGCGACAGCTCGTGCCCGCCGGCCGACGCGGTGATGCCGAGCGCGACACCCGACTCCGCCGGCGAGGCGAGCGGGCTCGGACGGCCCCAGGTGATCTGCTGGAGCGCGAGCCGCAGCGGCTCGGCGTAGGCGAATTCGCCGTCGAGGAGGTTCAGCGCGGTCGCCAGGGCGGCGAGCTCGGAGTCGGTGAAGGCGATCGCCGGCAGGTGGAAGTTCTCCGGGCGCAGTGAGTAGTTCTCCTGCTCGGCGACCCCGTCGAGCGGCTTCTCGACGGTCAGCGGGATCCGCAGCGACTCGAGCTCGGCGCGGTCGGCGTAGAAGCGCCGCGCGAAGGCGTCCTCGTTCATCCCGCTGTAGCCCTCGACGTCACGCTTGATGTCGAGCGCCGTGACGGGTCGCCGCTCGGCCATCAGATATGAGATGAGAGAGAGCTGACGGATCAGCTTCTCGGTGTCCTTTGCCATCAGCCCTGAACCAT
Organism: Solirubrobacteraceae bacterium; assembly: GCA_036267075.1. Classification (GTDB taxonomy): domain Bacteria; phylum Actinomycetota; class Thermoleophilia; order Solirubrobacterales; family Solirubrobacteraceae; genus Palsa-513. Next base: position 70,086 of record DATAWT010000042.1, on the reverse strand, counting down.
AGAGCCCGTGTGCGTTGCGACGGGACCGGCCGCTGCGCTGTTTGCGCCTATTTGGCGGTCGCTACGGCCCCAGGTCCAACCCGGTTGGGTGGGGTTACGGACGTATACTTGCCGCCGCAACCAGACCACCCCTCGAACGGCGAGGTGCAAGCAGATGCTCGCGATCGACCAGGCGGCGGCCGACCTCCTCTTCTACGAGGCCCACACCACCGCCGCCTTCACCGACGAAGAAATCACCGACGGGCAGATCGAGGAGATCTGGAACCTGATCCGCTGGGCGCCGACGGGCGGCAACGCGAACCCGGGGCGCCTGCTGCTGGTCCGCTCGCCGCAGGCGCGCGAACGGCTCGTCCAGCACATGGGCGAGAGCAACCGTGCCAAGACGCTGGCGGCGCCGCTGACGGTGGTCGTCGCCGCCGACACCCGCTACCACGAGCTCTGGCCGAGCATCGCGCCGCAGCGTCAGGAGGCCGCCGACCGCCTCGAGGCCGACGCCGAGGCGCGCGAGCGCCTAGCGATGCTGAGCGGAACGCTCGTCACGGCCTACTTCCTGATCGGCGTGCGCGCGGCGGGTCTAGCCGCCGGACCGATGGGCGGCTTTGACCGCAAGGGGGTCGATCAGGAGTTCTTCGCCGACGGCCGCTGGCGCTCGATCCTGATCGTCAACGTCGGCCGAGCCGCCGATGGCGGGCACGGCGAGCGCCAGGGGCGGCTCTCGTTCGAGCAGGCCGCGCGGGTCGTCTGAGCTACGCGGCGTCGAGCTGCGGCGCCTGCTCGAGCGGGGTCCGGGCGCCGAAGTAGGCGCCACCGCCGAGCGCGCGATCGAAGCCCGACCAGTGTTCCCCGTCACGGAGCTCCTTCTCGAGACGGTCGAAGGAGCCGAGCCGCCCGCCGAGGTTGTCGACCATGTGCACGAGCGTCGCCTCGCGCGTGGCCGGGAGCACGGGGCTGCCGTGTTCGTGGCTCCCGTGGTGGGACAGGATGATGTGCAGCAGCGCCTTGGCGAGCTGCGGCGGAAAGCCCTCGATCTCCTCGATCTCGCGTCGCACGCGGTAGTAGCCGAGCGCGATCTCGCCCTGCAGGCGGCCGTCGTCGGTGAGGTCGATGGTGGCCTCCTGCGCGGTGTAGGCATCGAGCTTGCCGATGTCGTGCAGCAGCGCGCCGGTGACCGCGACGTCGCGGTCGATGCCGGGGAAGGTCGCCGAGATCGCGCTGACGGCCTGACCGACCGTCAGCGAGTGCTCGAGCAGTCCGTGACGGTAGGCCTGGTGGTAGTACTTGGCCGCGGGCGCGTCGCGGTAGGCGGCCCAGCCGTCGGCGCCGTCGCCGATCAGCCGCTCCAGCAGCGAGCGCAGCATCGGCTGCTGGATCGTCGCGATCAGCTCGCGAAGGTCTGACTCCATGTGATCCGGCGCGCGCTGCGGACCATCGAGGAGATCGTCCGGATCGAAGCTCCCGGGCTCGGCCCGGTGCAGGCCGCGAAGGTTGACCTGCGGGCCGTAGCGGGGGTGGACGACATAGCGGCCAAGGACGTGCACGGGGCTGCCGGCGGCCAGCAGCGGGGCGACGTCGCCGACCTCCTCCCAGACCATCGCGACGACCTGGCCCGAGCGGTCGGCGAGCGTCAGGCGCAGGTACTCGCCCGAACCGCCGCGGCGTTCGCGGCGCTCGACTTCGCGCACCAGCAGCACCTGGTCGAGCTCAAAGCCGTCCTGGAACTCTCGAATCAGCATGATCCTGAAGGTAGCCCGGGGCGCGGACGGCTACGGTATGCGGCGATGGACGCAAGCGTCGTGATCAGCGGCGGCACAGGCGGTCTCGGCAGCGCCGTCACGAAAGCGATGCTCGACGCCGGCTGGCACGTCGTCGTCCCCTACGTCGACGAGCGCGAATTGCAGCGCGTCGAACCGCATCAGCGCCTGACGCTCATCCCCGCCGACCTCTTCGACGCCGACGCGGCCGCGGCGGTGGTGGCGGCGGCGCCGGACCCGCTGCGAGCGCTCGTCAACCTCGTCGGCGGGTTCGCCTCCGGCGGACGCGTCCACGAGACGCCGATCGAGGACTTCGAGAAGCAGTTCCGCCTGAACCTGCGGCCGACCTACCTGCTGAGCGCGGCCGCGATCCCGCGCATGCTCGACGGCGGCGGCGCGATCGTCTGCGTCTCGACGCGCGCGGCGGTTCGCCCGTTCTCGGGCGCCGCCGGCTACATCTCCTCAAAGGGCGCGGTGCTCTCGTTCGTCGACGCCCTCGCCGCGGAGTACACCAAGGACGGGATCCGCGCCAACGCGATCATGCCGAGCGTCATCGACACGCCGGCCAACCGCGCCGCCCAGCCCGACGACGACCACTCTCGCTGGGTCAGGCCGGAGCAGATCGCGGCCGTGATCGGCTTCCTGTGCTCGGCGGACGCCGAGCCGATCAGCGGCGCACACGTTCCGGTCTACGGCCGCGCGTGAGCGACCCGAAGCTGACCGTCGACATCGTCGTGCTGGCCGGCGTTCCGCCGCGCTCGGTGCTCCTGATCGAGCGCGGCAACGACCCGTTCGCCGGCTCCTGGGCGCTGCCGGGCGGCTTCGTCGACGGCGACGAGGGCGTCGTCGCGGCGGCCGCTCGCGAGCTTCGCGAGGAGACGGCTCTAGCGGCCGGGGCGCTACAGCTGCTCGGTGTCTATGACACGCCGGGTCGCGACCCGCGCGGGCCGACCGTCTCCGTCGTCCATCTGATGCGCACTGCGGAGGAGCTTGACGCGACCGGCGGAGACGATGCGGCCGACGCGCGCTGGTGGGCGCTTTCAGAGCTTCCCGAGCTCGCCTTCGACCACGCCGTCGTGATCGAGGACGCCGTCAGCTTCGCAGCGCTCGGGCAGCGAAGCTGAGCATCGCCGGCAGGTGCTGCTCGATCGGCGCGAAGGCGTGCGCTCCCGGGTAGACGGCCGAGCGCGCCTTCGCACCGGCGGCGCGCAGTTCGGCCGCCCACGGCGCGTCGAGCGTGCTGTCGACGGTGCGATCCTGCGCGCCGCCCCAGACGAACGCCTCAAGCGGTAGGCGACCCAGCAGCGCCCGGTCGGCGGCGAGCTTCGGGGCAAGGCTTGAGAACTGCCCCTCCCAGCTCTCCACGACCGAGTAGTTGCGAAGCTGTGTGAGCGCGACGTTCATCGCGCCGAAGCCGCCCATCGAGTAGCCGGCGATCGCCCGCGCCGAGCGGTTGGGCACCGTGCGAAGGACGCGATCGGTGAGCCGCTGGACCTCGCCGACATAGTTGTAGTAGTCGCCGGACCAGCCGTTCTCCCAGTCCGCCGGCGCGCCGCCGCCCTGGAGCATGACCGCGATCACGGGCTTGATCGCGTGGCTTGAGATCAGCGTGCCGAGCGTCTGCGGGACGCCGAGGCGAAGGAACGAGTTGGCGGGCTGAAGGTCGCCGTGGAGCAGGTAGATGACCGGATACCGCTTGGCCGACGTCGCGTAGTGCGGCGGGAGATAGACCAGGAAGCGGTCGCGATGGCGAAGCGCGGTCGAGGCGAACGTGAGCTGCGCGACCTCGCCGCCGCCCGCGTAGCGCTGGAGCACCACCGGGACCGGCAGTGCGGACGCCGGGTATCCGGCGGTCTCGTGGGCCGGCAGTGCGGGAGTGGTCTCGAACGGACTGGTCAGGACGGCCGGCAAGAGCAGCGGCGTGCTGACCGGATGACCTGCCGCCACGCTGTGGGTGAAGATGAAGCGGTTGCTGAGCGCGAACGTCGCGCCGGCGACGGCCAGCAGCAGGGCGAGGCGCGCGAGACGCAGCGGCCGCGGCAGCGTGCTCGCGCGCGGGGCCACGACGCGGGGGTGAAGCGGAGCGGCCTCGACCGCCACAAGCGGCGTCGCGGGAACCCACGCCGCCGGACCGATCTCGACGGCCGGCTTCGGGCCGCCCGGCCAGGCCCAGTCCCCAAAACCGTCGAGCCAAGTTGAGGCCATCGGCATCATTCAATTGACGTCGGCGCAATCCGCCAAGGCCTGCACGCGGGGTGCCAGACGGCAAGTTTTCGTGCGTTACTCGGTGGCGATCGCGGCGAGGATGTCGACCCTCGCGGCGCGGCGCGCCGGCCACGCCGCCGCCGCCAGGCCGGCGAGCGCGGCGAGCACGAACAGCACGACGATCGTCGTCAGCGGAATGACGAACACAAAGCCCCCGCCTGTGAGCACCGTCGCGCTCAGAATCCCCGCGACACCGATGCCGAGGACGATCCCGAGGATGCCGCCGACGAGCGCGGTGATCACCGACTCGTAGCGGATCATCTCGCGGATCTGGCGCCGTGACGTGCCGATCGCGCGCAGCATCCCGAGTTCGCGGGTGCGCTCGTAGATCGAGAGCACGAGTGTGTTGACGATCCCGAACAGCGAGACGATCACCGACAGCGCGAGCAGCACGTAGATCAGCGCCAGCAGCTTGTTGATCTGGTTGGCCTGGGTCGCCTCGAACTGTTTGGCCGTCTGCGACTCCGCCTGCGGGAAGCTCGCCCCGAGCAGCCGGTTGACCTTCGGTTGCACCTGGGCGTCGGTCACGCCCGGCTGATAGCCGATGAAGTCGACGGCGTCGGTTCGCTGCGCGAAGGCGCTGCGCGCCAGCGGCAAGCTGATCGTGAGCGCCGCGAGGAGGCCGACGTTGTCGGTGGCGATGCCGCGCACGACGAGCGAGATCCGCCGCCCCGACGGAGTCTGCACCGACAGCGTCTGCCCGACATGGAGGTTGTAGCCGTCGGCCGTGTTCTTGTTGACGACCGCTCCCGTCATCCCGAGGTTTCGAAGCGTCGCGTTCGAGCCCGAGTCCCAGTTGATCCGGTACATCTGCGCAAACGTCGAGGTCTCAACGGCGGTCACCGTCTTGGTGCCCGAGACGCCCCGGATCTTCGCCTCGGTGAAGGCGACGGCGGTCACCCGCGCGACGCCTGGGAGCTTGCGCACCGCGGCCGGGATCTCGGACGGGATCCCCTCGTTGCCGGCCGTCGAGCTGTTGGTGACGATCAGGTTTCCCGCGAAGGAGGCGTCAATCGCGTTGTTGATCGATGCCTTCGTGCCGGCCGCGAGCACCGCGATCAGCGTGACGAGGGCGAGGCCGATCATCAGCGACGTCGCGGTGACCGCCGTGCGGCCGGGGTGGCGGACGGTGTTGTCGCGTGCGAGGCGACCGGTGATGCCCCGCCACGCGATCAGGCGGCTCAGGGCGTGCGCTACGCCGACGACGATCGCCGAGAAGAAGCGGCCGATCCGCTTGCGGACGAGCGGCACGCGGATCGCGATGACGATCCCGAGGATCACGACGATCGTCACGACTCCCGCGCCGCTCTTCAGCTCGGCGATGAAGCGGATCAGGATCACCGCGACGATCACGACGAGGCCGATCGCGCGACGCCGGCGGCTTCGCGGCGAGCGCTCCTGGAGCGCCACCCCCTCGCGCAGAGCCGCGACCGGCGTCACGCGCGACGCTCGCAACGCCGGCAGCAATCCGGCGATGACGGTGACCAGCGTGCCCGCGATCAGCGACACCCAGATCGTTCGCGCCTCGAGCACGGTGCCGTTGTCGGGGATGTCAGCCCCGAGCACCTTGAAGAGCTCATCGAGCGCCGGCGCGACGCCCAGCCCGGCGAGGATGCCGACGATCGAGCCGCCAATGCCGAGCATCACCCCCTCGGCGACGACCGAGCCGAGGATCTGACCGCGTGTGGCCCCGAGCGTGCGCAGCAGACCGAACTCGCGGGTCCGCTGAGCGACCGTGATCGAGAAGGTGTTGAAGATGATGAACGCGCCGACGAACAGCGCGATGTAGCCGAAGACCAGCAGCAGCGTGCGCAGGACGCCGAGCTGGCTCTCGAGGTCAGAGGTCTGCTGGTTTGCCTCCTGCACACCGGTCCGCACGTCGAGCGTCTTCGGCAGCACGGCGCGGATGCGCGCACGCAGCGTGGCGTCGCTGATCGAGGATGCGCCGGCGACGAGCAGCTCGTCGTAGGCGTGCGACTCACCGGCGATGCGCTGCGCCTGCGCGAGCGGCAGCACGGCGACACCGGCGCCGCCGAACGAGGTGGATCCGGCGAACTTGAGGATCCCGGCGAGGCGATCGATGACGGTCGAGGACTGGCCCGCGACGCGCATCGACTGCCCGACATGCAGCGAGTAGCGCTGCGCCGTCGCCTGGTCGATCCCGACCTCCCCCGCCCCCGACGGCAGCCGCCCGGCGACCGCCGAGAAGTTCTCAAACCGCGGCGGGACGACGGAGCTGACGAAGTTGGCGGCGCTCTTGTTGAGGCGCTTGCCGTTCGCGAACAGCGACACCGGCGTGAAGACCTCGCCGGCCGCGAGCGCCACGCCCGGAACGCGCCTGACCTTCGCGAGCGTCGCGTCGCTGATCAGCGACGTCTGGACGCTCGCCGTCGCGCCGAACCCCTGGTGGGGCACGACGACGACCGAGCGGTTTCGCTCGCTCGTGCTGAAGAGCGACGCGAACGAGCTGTCGATCGTGTCGGTGAGGATGTAGGTCCCCGATATCAGCGCGACGCCGAGCGCGATCGCGATACCGGTCAGTACCGCTCTCAGTCGTCTCGAGAAGAATCCCCGGACGACGACGCGGTTCATCTGCTCAGCGACTTCATCAAATCGAGGACCCCGTCGGCGTCGAGTGCCTCGCCGTCGCGCACGATCCGCCCGTCGGCGAGCACCACGAGGCGGTCGGAGTGGGCCGCGGCATGCGCGTCGTGCGTGACCATCACGACGGTCTGGCCGAAGTCGTCGACCGCGCGACGCAGCAGCTCGAGCACCTCGCCCGAGGCGGCGGAGTCGAGGTTCCCGGTCGGCTCATCGGCGAACACGACCGCTGGTCGTGAGACAAGCGCCCGCGCGACGGCGACGCGCTGCTGCTGGCCGCCTGAAAGCTGTGCCGGGCGGTGGTGAAGGCGATCGCGCATCCCGACCGTGTCGATCAGGCGGTCGAACCACTCCTGGTCGACCTCGCGCCCGGCTATCGACAGCGGCAGCAGGATGTTCTCGCGCGCGTCGAGAACGGGCAGCAGGTTGAACGTCTGGAAGATGAACCCGACCTTCTCGCGGCGCAGCAGAGTCAGCGCGCGGTCGTCGAGCGTTCCGAGATCGATGGAGTCGAGGCTGACCGTGCCGCTCGTCGGTCGGTCGAGGCCTGCCAGGAGGTGCATCAGCGTCGACTTACCGGATCCGGACGGACCCATGATCGCGGCGAAGCGGCCGCTCTCGAACTCGACGTCGACGCCGGCCAACGCGTCTACTGCGACCTCGCCCTGCCCATAGCGCCTGGTCAGCTCGTGGGCGGCGACGATCGCGGTCATACCTGGGCCGGTGACTCCGTCCTGCTCGCCAGCTGCTGTGCGCGGTCGACGGCCGCGACGACGAGCTTGGGCGAGGCGACGCCCTCGAAGGCGAACTGCGAGTCATCGGTAGCGGCGGTGTCGAAATCGACGGTGCCAATCCGCAACACGCGCTCCCACAGCGACTGGCGCGTCTCGACGTTCTGGACGCGCTCGATCGTGGTGTGCTGCTCGGTTCGCCCGAGGATCCCCCGCTTGATGTGCAGTCGCCGGTCGGTGACCATGTAGCGCGTCGACGCGCGGCGCACGACGCCGATCAGCAGCGACACGGCGAGAATCGCCGCGAACGCCGCGATCGCATATCCGGTGTTGGAGCTTGCAAGGCGCACGATGACTCCGACGACCGCTGCCGCCAGCAGGCTGGCGAGATGGAAGTCGAGCATCGACTTCCACGATGGATGGCCGGAGTAGATGACTTCCTCGTTCGGCCCGGCCTTCATCTGAATTCACCATACACCTCAAAAGCGGAGGGTAGGGTGGCGACATGCAGGCGATCGTGGCCACTGAAAAGGGCGTTCCCGCGTCACTGCGGGACGTTTCGCCGGAGGACTTGCCGGAGGGCGACGTGACCGTCGCCGTTTCGCACTCCTCGCTGAACTACAAGGACGCGATGGCCGTCTGCGCCTCCGGCGCGCCGATCGTCCGCCGCTTCCCGATGGTCTGCGGAATCGACCTCGCCGGACGAATCGAGGAGTCCGACTCGCCCGACTGGCCGCCCGGCGAGGAGGTGATCGTCACCGGCTTTGGGCTCTCTGAGACCCACCCCGGCGGCTACACCCAGCTCCAGCGCCTGCGCTCGGAGTGGCTCGTGCGGCGCCCTGCCTCCTTCAGCGCCGCCGACTGCATGGCGATCGGCACGGCCGGCCTGACGGCGATGCTCTGCGTGCTCGCGCTCGAGCGCGCCGGCGTGGAGCCCTCGCCGGAGCACGAGGTCCTGGTCACCGGCGCCAGCGGTGGCGTCGGCAGCATCGCCGTCGCACTGCTCGCCGGCCTCGGGCACAGCGTCGCGGCGTCGACGGGGCGCGCGGAGCTCGGTGACTGGCTGCGCGGCCTCGGCGCCCGCACGATCGTCGCCCGCAGCGAGCTCGACGAGCCGGGGCGCCCGCTTGAGAGCGAGCGCTGGAGCGGCGCCGTTGACACCGTCGGAAGCCAGACGCTCGCGAACGTCCTTGCCGCGACGCGCTACCGCGGCGCGGTGGCCGCCTGCGGACTGGCCGGCGGCGCCGACCTGCCAGCGAGCGTGATCCCCTTCATCCTTCGAAACGTGAGCCTGCTCGGAGTCGACTCCGTCCAGTGCCCGATCGACGACCGCCGCGCAGCCTGGGCGCGCCTCGAGCGCGACCTCCCGCTCAAGACGCTTCGCGAGCTCTCGCGCGTCGAGCCGCTCGCGCGCGTACCCGGGCTCGCCGCCGACCTACTGGCCGGGCGGCTGCGCGGCCGCGTCGTGATCGACACCGCCGCCGCCTGAGAAGCCGTACTCGGCCCAGTCGCCGAAACGCTCGTACCCGAGCGCGGCATAGATCTTGTTCGAGGTCGGGTTGGCGAGGTCGGTGAAGAGCATGCAGGCGCGCGCGCCGCGCTCGAGCGCGTCCAGGCTGACGGCCGCCACGGCGCTTGAGGCATAGCCGCTCCCGCGTTGTGAGCCTGGCGTGTAGACCGGTCCGATCCGGACGACCCCGGCCACCGGAGGGCTGATGCCGACCATCGAGACCGCCTCGCCGCCGTCCTCCCAGATGAAGCGCAGGCCGCGCTCGAGCGAGCGCTCGACGGTCTGCTCGGCGTCGCCCGCGTACATGCCGGTGTCGCGGCCGAAGGCCTCGGTCCATTCGATCAGGAGGGCCCGCTCCGATGCCTCGGCCGCCCGCAGGCGCCCGCTCGCCGGGCGCGCCGGCGCGATCACGCGTTCGAGGCGGTGGGCGGCCATCTCGCGATGAAGCGCGGCGGAGACACCCGAGGACCGCGCGAAGGCCGCGGCGATGAAGCCCGCCGCGGGCTGGGGCGCTGCGACCCCCGGCGGCGCGGGGTCGCGCTCGAGCCAGGCCTCCATCAGCGTCGCGGCGACCGCCTGGTCCATCGCCGTCGCGAGCAGTTGACGGGGCGGCGTGCGAAGCGCCGCGGCGATGACCGTGCCGTCCTCGGTCACCGAGGCGAACAGGGCGCCCGGGAAGTGCCCGCCGTGGGCGGCCACCGCGGCGAGCACCGTCGCGATCACGTTGTGCTCGAGGCGCTCCTCGAGCAGCGTCCGCGCGAGCTCCTCGAGCTCCACCGCGGACGCCGCGAAGGCGACCTCCAACTACTCGGCTCGCGTCGAGAAGACGAGCCGCCAGTCCTCGTGGCTCTCCCCGTCGACCGTCAGGCGCCATTCGTAGCGTCCGCCCGGCGGGAGCGGCTGCGGCCCCATGTTCATCGCCAGCGGGAAGGCGAGCGAGGTACCGGGCTTCAGACCCGGCGGCCGCCCGACCTCGAACTGACCCTCGATCGTCAGCGGCGCCTCGCCGTCGACGGTGTCGGCGAGCACGGGGGCGCCGTCCTGATCGACGAGCTCGAGCAGGAAGCGGTGCTCCTCGTTGGCGCGGTCCCAGGGAACCTCGAAGAGGATCGCGATCGCGAACGGGCCAGGCTCGGGCCCGGTCACGTTCCAGCCGCCGCCGATGATGTTGAGCTTGCCCTCCGTCGCCTGGGCGTGGTCGGCGAGGAGCATCGTCACCTTCATCGACAGCTCAGGCCCAGTTGGGGCGACGGTCCTCCTGGATTGCGCGGAATCCTTCCAGCGCGTCGGACCCCGGCTCGCGCAGGTACTTGAGGAACTCGCTGCGCTCATGCTCGACGCCGCTCGGTGTGTCGAGCCCCAGGCCGCCGTTGAGCTGGCGCTTGATCGCGGCGAGTGCGCCGCGCGACTTGTCGGCGAACTGCGCGGTCAGCTCGGCGACGGCGCCGTCGAGCTGCTCGAGCGGGACGCTGCGCAGCGCGAGGCCGATCTCGGCGGCCTCCGCGCCGCCCACAAGGCGCGCCGAATAGAGCAGCTCGCGGGCGTGCTGGATCCCGACCGCGCGCGGAAGGCGAACCGTCGCGCCCCCGCCGGGGACGCGCCCGTGCTCGCCGCGACCGTCGCCGATCTTCGCCTCGTCGGCCATGACGATGAAGTCACAGGCCAGCGCCAGCTCGAACCCGACCTCGCTGGCGACGCCGTTGACGGCGGCGACGACCGGCACCTCGAGGGCCTCCAGCGAAAAGCACGTCGCCGCCACGCGCGTCAGCGCGTGCTCGTAGTACTCGAAGTCCGCGAAGGCCGTCGCGAGCAGCTCCTGGTCAAGTCCGGCCGAGAAGTACTCGCCGCTGCCGCGGACGACGAGCGCGCGCAGATCGCTGTCCTGCTGGACGCGGGCGACGACCGCGTTGAGGTCGTCCAGCGACTGCTCGGACAGCGTGTTGTGCTGATCCTCGCGCGTGAACGTAGCGTGGGCGACGCGATCGGTGACGGTGTAGTCGAGCGTCGGATGGCTGGCCGGTATGGCCATGGCGATCCACTTCCTTTCGCTGAACAGCCGCCGCGAGCGCGGCGGCGTCTGCATCGCGGGCGCATGTTATCCACGCGGGCTACGATCGCGTGAGTGCCGCACGATTTCGGCTCAACAGCGACGACCCACGCGATCATCGACGCCGCCCGGGCGAACCTCGCCGACGATGTCTGGGACTACATCGCAGGCGCCGCGGAGTCAGAAACGACGGCCCGGCGCAACCGTCTCGGCATCGATTCGCTGGTCCTTCGCCCGCGCGTCGGGCGCGACGTCTCGGTCGTAGATCCGTCGACCTCGCTGCTCGGACATCGGTTGAGGATCCCCGTCGTGCTGGCGCCGATCGGCGCGCTCGAGGCGATCACGCCCGACGGCGGGATCGCGACCGCCCGCGCGGCTGAGCGCTTCGGCACGCTGGCCGTGATCAGCTCCGTCACCGAACCGAGCTTCGAGGAGGTCGCCGCCGCGACGGCCGCCCCGCTGATCAGCCAGCTCTACATCCGCGGCGACCCCGAGTGGTGCGAGGAGCTGATCGGACGCGTCGTCGCCAGCGGCTACGCCGCGATCGCGCTGACCGTCGACTCGGCGCACTACGGCCGCCGCGAGCGCCAGCTGCAAACGGGGTGGCGCCCGCCGACGCACCGCGACGGACTGCCGGAACCGGGGATCGTCTGGCAGGCGCGGCTGACATGGGATCGCCTCGAGGCGATGCGCGAGCAGTCGGGCGTGCCGGCGATCGTCAAGGGCGTGCAGAGCGGCCGCGACGCCGAGATCGCCGTCGACCGCGGCTTCGAGGTCGTCTGGGTGTCAAACCACGGCGGACGCGACCTCGACCACGGCGACGCGACGATCGAGTCGCTGCGCGAGGTCGTCGACGCCGTCGGGGGGCGCGCCGAGATCGTCGTCGACGGCGGCTTCCTGCGCGGCACCGACGTGCTCAAGGCGATCGCCCTCGGGGCGACCGCGGTCGCCGTCGGGCGTCTCGAGGCGCTGGCCCTCGCGGCGGGCGGCGAGGTCGCGCTCGTGCGCGTGCTCGAGATCCTCGAGGAGGAGATCAGTGTCGCGATGGCGCTGCTCGGCGTGAAGAGCGTGGCCGAGCTGGATGAGACCTACGTGCGCCGCGCGCAGGCGCTTCCGGCGGCGAGCCCCCTGCTCGCCGCCTTTCCGGAGCGCGCGCATGACTGGCCGCGCCCCGACGCGAACACGCCGTAGAGCCGCCGCGCAAACGCGGGAGACCTCGAAAGCGGCGTCAGGCGACGAGATGGACGCTCGCGCGTCCGAGACAGGCGGGATGCCACATCCGGCCCGTTCCGTGCTCATCGAGCTCGCTCGCCGAGGAAAGCGTCACCGTGCCGTCGTGAAGCTCCTGCCAGAGCGGTTCATACGTCGCGAGCTCCTCGCCGCAGTACTCACAGCGCAGGGCCGGCGCGGCCTCGACGTGCGCAAAAGCTGTCTGTGCCATGACAAATGAATACCCGCGCGAAACCGCTGTCAATCGCGTCCGGACGCGATTTAGCGCCTGCGCAAGCCGCGTTTCAAAAGCGCTGCTCCGGCCGCGGCGCCGGCCAGCACGACGACCGCCGTCGCCAGCCGCCGCGGTGTCGCAAATCGCCGCAGCCCGCTTGCCACGACGAGCGGCGCGGCGACCTCGGCGACCTCCTCGACGGCCTTGCCGACGGTCTCGACGACCTCCTCCTCGACCTTCGAGGCGACCTCTAGCGCGGCGCGCGGCGCGGCCCCGCCGAGCGTGAACACGCGCGCGAGCAGCGGCGGGGTGCGGGCAAGCAGGCGGATCGCGACGGACTCGACGCTGCGCTGGAACACGCGCGCCCCCTCGCGCAGCAGGATGCCGAAGGTGTCGAACATGCTGCGCCCAAGCTAGCGCCTCGCGGCGACGTCCGCCTCAGCGAACGACGCGGAGGATCGCGTGCATGCCGAGCTTCCAGTGTCCGGGCAGCGAGCACCAGAGGTGGTAGACGCCGGGACGCAGGTCGACAACGCCGTCGTAGCGCTGGCCCGGCAGCAGCTGCGGCTCGGGGATGACGGTCGGCGAGTGCCCGTAGCGCAGGTCGAGGTCGTGGGGATCCATCCCCGCGTCGATCTCCTCGAGGTCGACCGGCCCGGCGTGGACGACGGCGCGCGAGAGCAGCAGCCGGTACTCGACGGTCGTGACCTGGATGTGGCTTGCGGCGGTCGGCGAAGCGGCGCGGGCCGAGCCGGCCGCCGAGGCCCCGGGGGCGAGCGCGCCGCCCGCGGCGACGCCGAGCCCGGCCGCGCAGGCGGCGGCCAAGCCGAGCAGCGCGCGCCTCACTTCACGACCGTGGCGCGGGCCATCGAAGCGGCGCCGGGGATGATCGGCGCCGCCGCCTGGCCGAGCCACTGCTCGAGCAGCGAGGCGTAGACGACGCGGAAGTCGGCCGTCTCGACGAGGTTGCCGAGCGGGTCAAGGCCGCTCGCGAGACCCGGCCATTCGCCGATCATCGTGCCCGCCGCGTGCGTGCCGATCAGGAAGGCGCAGCCCGCGGCGCCGTGGTCGGTGCCGGAGGAGGCGTTCTGCAGCGGCCGGCGCCCGAACTCAGACCACACGAGGGTCAGAACGCGGTCGTCGAGGCCGCGCGCCTCGAGGTCGCGCTGGAAGGCGAGCAGCGTCTGCGCGGCCTCCTGAAGGCCCGGCTCGAACGCCGGCGCCTGGTTCTCATGGGTGTCGAAGACCGACTCCGTCGATACGCTGACGCAGCTGATCGGAAGGCCCGCGCCGAGGAGCTGGGCGACGGCCGCCATCCGCGCCGGGAACTCGTCGCTGACGCTCGGGTAGAGCGCCGGAAGCGGCGGCGCGCTCGCCCCGTCGGCGGGCTGGAAGGGCAGCAGCTGGCGGCGCAGCGTGCTCGTCATCAGCGCCGCCTCGCCCGACTGCATCATCCCCGCGTCGCGCGAGCGCACGCCGACGTTTCCGAGCGAGTCGAAGGCGTCGTACATGACGGTCTCGGGCGGCCCCCACACGCCCTGCGCCCAGACGGAGTAGGTGGAGGGGAGATCGATCGTCGCGACCGGGACCTTCGCGGTCGCAAGCGCCGGGCTCAGCGAGTCATCGAGACAGAGCCCCTGAAGCGGGTTGTCGGGCGTCCCGTTCAGGTCCAGATAGCGCCCGAGCCAGCCCGTCATCAGGTCGGCCTGCGTCGCCCCCACCTCCCAGTAATGGCGGCTTGTGAAGTGGGACTGGTTGGGGTCGGTGTAGCCGACCGTCGGCATCACGCTGACCTTGCCCTCGCTGTGGAGCTGCGCCAGCGGCGAGGCCATCGGGTGCCAGAAGAGGCGCGGATCCTCGGTGAAGACGGGCCCCGCGCCCGCGGCCAGCGCGAGCGTCGTGCGGTACTGGGAGTAGAGCGGGTCGCCCGCCGGATAGAGGACCGACATCGAGTCGATGCCGCCCTGGAGATAGACGTTGACGAGCACCCGCCCGGCTGCCGTCGGCGACTGCGCCGCGGCGGCGACGCCGGCCTCGAAGGCGCGCGGGTCAAGCAGCCGCCCGGCGCCGTAGACAGACAGCGCGAGACCGCCCGAGCGCAGCAGGAAGCCGCGCCGCGAGAGGCCTGTCCCGGCCGGCGTGGGCATGCCCGGCTCGATCGCCGGCAGCCCCGCGCCGGCCTGCGCGACGCCGCGGCGCAAGAGCTCCGAGCGCGTGAAGTCGGCACAGCTGCAGGAGCGCGCGGCCATCAGCAGGCGTGGTAGTCGGGGCTTGCGACGACGAGGGCCCGCAGCGCGTTGACGGCCAGCGCCGGGTACTGCTCGCGCTCCCAGTCGGCGGTCGCGGAGTTGATCGCGGCGCGCGCGTAGCCCTGCAGGGCTACGCGCGTCGGCGAGCTGAGCAGCGGATCCCCCCAGAAGGCGATCGCGTGCTTGGTCATCGCCGCCGGGTCGGCCTTGACTTTCACCTTGCCGGCCTGCACCGCCCGCCGCGGCTTGATCATCTCGGCGGTCAGGTTGAAGCGCGCGAGCCAGGTGTCGGTGTTCAGCCAGCGCGTCGCGTCCCAGCCGGCGACGTTCGGCGGGTAGAACGGCATCTGGCCGACGAGGCTTGACTCCCAGGCCCAGGCGTCGGTGTCGATGTAGCGCCCGATCGCGCGCAGCATCCCGGCGATCTGGACGATCGGCGGCTTGACCATCCGCGGTCCCTCGTAGAACTGCGGGTGCATCAGCATCGCCTCGACGAGCGGGCGGATCTGGCGTCCCGAGGCGACATACAGCTGCGCGGCCGTCTTCGCGTCGGCTGCGGGCAGCGGCGCGGGGCAGAAGTAGGACCAGAGCTTTGAGACGAAGAACGCCGGGTGGTCGGGGTGGTGGACGAGCAGGCGCAGGCTGTCGCGCCAGCCGAAGCGGCCGGTGTGGTGGTAGATCGTCTTGACGCCGTCGTCGTGCAGCGCCGCCTCGAAGTGGAAGTCCTGCGGCTCGCCGGTCGCCTGGTTCCAGGTGTTCGTCCAACCGGTCAGCGCGCGCGAGTGCTGGCGGACGTCCTCCTCGGTGTAGCCGTTGCCGACGCCGAGCGAGAAGAGCTCCTGCATCTCGCGCGCATAGTTCTCATTCGGCGCCTGCTTGGTCGAGCCCGACAGCGACAGCCAGACCTGCATCGCCGGATCGGTCGTCATCGCGGTCAGCATCCGCGGGAACGTCGACAGGCACAGCCGCCGCTGGCTGCGGTTCTGGTTGATCATCATCCGCTGCGAGTTGACGCCCTCGTTGGAGGTCGCAAACCAGTCGTGCCAGGTCAGCGTCATCCGCTCGATCAGCTGGGCGCGCGAGCGGACCATCCGGTCGAGCCACCACAGGACGTCGTTGCCCCAGACGTCGTAGGGGGCGAGCGGCTGGCCCTTCTCGATGTGCGGCGCCGGCCCGGCGAGGGCATGGCTTGCGGGACGCGTCAGCGACAGCACGGCGCGGCGCATCCCGAGCGCGGCCACCTTGGCGCAGTCGCCCGGGCGCGGGCCAAAGCCGGCGCGCCACAGCAGGCGCTCCGCCTGCGCGCTGCCAAAGCGGCCGCGATAGACCGGCAGCGAGCCGTGCACGGCCGCCGGTTTGTGCCGTCGCCTGCGTGCGATGGCCTTGTCGAGCACTCAAGCCAAGCGTCGGCAGCTCGCGCCCGGCGCATGAGCGCGGTTACGAGAGGCGGCCAGCCGCCGCGCTAGGCGCGTGCCGCGGCTGCCAAAACGTCCACGACGAGCTCGCGCTCGGCCGCCCGGACGCGCTCGCCGAGCGAGGCGACGTCGTCGCCAGGCAGGACCACCACCTCCACGGAGCCGACGATCGGCCCGCCGTCGTAATCCTCGGTGACGAGATGCACGGTCGCGCCGCTGCGCGTGGACCCCGATGCGAGCACCGCGGCATGGACGCGATCGCCGTACATCCCCGCGCCGCCGAACACGGGCAGCAGCGCGGGATGGGTGTTGTAGATGCGTCCGTCGAAGGCCGCGAGGAACGCCGGGCCGACGCGCTTCATGTAGCCGGCGAGCAGGACATGCGTCGCCCGGGATTCAGAAGCCGCCTCAAGCAGCGCGCCATCGACCGCCTCCTCGCCCCCCTCCGTGCGCGCCGAGATGTGCCGCCAGGCGACGCCGGCGGAGCGCGCGCGCTCAAGCACGGGCGCGTCGGCGTTGTTGCTGACGACCAGCGCGACCGACCCGTCGATCCGCCCGTCGGCGCAGGCGTCGATCACGGCCTGGGCCGTCGTCCCCGCGCCCGAGGCGAGGATCGCAAGGCGCATCGCCATGGCGCCAGCATCGCAGAGGGGAACGAGATCGGGCCGGCGTGCGCGAGCAGGTCGGATTCAGTTCATGACGAGCGTCTGGCGCAGGGCCGCGAACGCTCTGCTGACGTTCGGATACATATCGGCAGGCGCCTGCGCGAGTACCGCCACGCCCTCGTCGGTATGACGGTCCACAAAGAACACGTCGTCCTTCTCAAGCAGAACGCCGTCCTGATCGACATCGAAGCGCCAGTCGAGCGCGACGAAGCCGTCGACGGTGTCGGCCCCAGGTTCAACTGCCGGTAGCCAGGCGCCTTTGATAGTGCCGAGATCTCCTGTTGGGCAAGCGCCCGCAGGCGACCGGTGCGTTGATCGCGCGGGAGCCGCGCTCGAGGAGGACCACGACCGGACGGCCGCAGCACGCGCGCCTTGATGGCTGATTCCTCGACCGTCGCAGCCGGCCGTGGAATCAGCCACCTTGGGCGCGTTCCGGCCCGGCGTCCTTGCCGGGTCGACACGCTTTGGTCGTCACAGGAGGTCGACGACGCTTCTGTTCTCTCTCCTGAGAATGCTGCTCGGTCCTTACGCGGAGCAATCTACGACGCGGCGAGCTTCGCGTCGTGAACATCCGTGACACCGCCTGTGTCAAGTTCGCGACACAACGTGGGCAGACCGAGAAACCTATAGCGCCATTTAGCTCGTTATATGAAGCATTACGGTCGAAATTAGCCGTACAGCTTTATTTACGATGCCGAAAGTCTGCTATGATCTTCTAGTTGATGGGCTTCGTTTGAGAAGCCTTAACGCCGATAATGCTACTAAAGCATGGAATACGAAGCCCTATGCAAATCCAATCTCAGCTAAGCGACGAAGCCGTCCTGCGGGAGCTCGGTGCGCGTCTCGCAGGCCTCCGCCTCGGTCGCGACCTCACCCAGCGTCAGCTCGGCGAGCGGGCCGGTGTCGCGCGGACCGCTGTACAGCGCATCGAAGCGGGCGAGCCCGTCACCACGACCAACCTGATCAGGGTTCTGCGTGCGCTCGACGCGCTCGACGCGCTCGACCGGCTCATTGCGCCGGCGGCGTCGAGTCCCCTCGCAGAGCTGAAGTTGCGCGGCCGTCAGCGGCGACGAGCATCCGGCGCTCACGGCCGCGCAGAGGTCGCGCCGGACCGTCCCTGGAAATGGGGCGATGAAGCGTGAGCTCGTTGGCGATGGTGCGCCTTTGGGGCAGCACCATCGGGGCCGTCTCACTCGACGTCGGCCGCGCCGCACGGTTTGAGTATGACCGGGCGTTCCGCGCCAGCGGCATCGAGGTCTCGCCGCTCATGATGCCCCTGCGTGCGGGGCTCTTCGCGTTCCCCAACCTGAACCTCGACAGCTTCCACGGCCTGCCCGGCCTGCTTGCCGATTCCCTGCCCGACCGCTACGGGCAGGCGCTCATCGACGCCTGGCTGGCGGGACAGGGGCGCAGCCCGGAAAGCTTCGACGCGGTCGAGCGACTCTGCTACACCGGGCGCCGCGGGGTGGGCGCGCTGGAGTTCGCACCCGCGAGCGGGCCCCGCGCTACGCGCAACCACACACTTCACGTCGCAGCCCTGGTTGAGCTCGCCTCCGAAGTGCTCAGCCACCGCTCCGAGCTCGTCGCCTCGCTCGCCGCCGGCCGGCGCGAGCAGGCGATGCGCGACATTCTGAGCGTCGGCACGTCGGCCGGCGGTGCTCGTGCCAAGGCGGTAATCGCCTGGAACCGCACCACCGGCGAGGTCCGCTCGGGGCAGCTCGACGCCGGCCCGGGCTTCGAATACTGGCTGTTGAAATTCGACGGCGTGAAGGGCAACAAAGACCGCGAGCGACTCGCAGATCCGGCGGGCTTCGGCGCCATCGAACTCGCGTATTCGCACATGGCCCGCGACGGCGGCATCGCGATGACCGAGTGCCGGCTGATGGAGGAAAACGGGCGTCGCCACTTCATGACCCGCCGTTTCGATCGTGACGACGACGGAGGCAAACGTCACATGCAGTCGCTCGCCGCGCTCGCCCACTTCGACTTCCGAGCGGCCGGCGCGTACTCCTACGAGCAGGCATTCCAGGTCATCTACGCGCTCGGGCTGGAAGCTGACGCCGCCCGCGAGCAGTTCCGCCGCATGCTGTTCAACGTCGTCGGCCGAAACCAGGACGACCACGTCAAGAACATCGCGTTCCTGATGGATCGCGCGGGAAAGTGGGAACTCTCGCCGGCGTTCGACCTCAGCTACTCCTACAACCCGACGGGCGAATGGACTTCGCAACACCAGATGTCGCTGGCCGGCAAGCGCGATGGCTTCACGCTCGAGGATTTCCACCAGGTGGGCCGTGTCGCGCGGCTCAAGCGGGGTGAGGCCAAGCGCATCCTTGACGAGGTGTGCGCCGTCGTCTCCGAATGGCCTCGTTATGCGCAGGACGTCGCGGTCGACGAGAGCGACATCCGGCGCATCACGCCGGGGCTGCGCCTGCGCTTCCCTGCGGAGTGACGCGTGATGAGTTGTCCACCCAACGCGCCGGTGATCGTTGGGCCCGGTCTCCCCCCCGCCGATGCTCGAAACGGCCGCTATGAGCGGGATGAGCGGCGGCCCGCTGGGGCGGTCAGATCCCTTACGTCACCAGACGAGCTCGAACAGCCGCTCGCGGTCGAGCACGGCCGTCTGCCCGCGCATCAGGCGGACCGTGCCGCGGCGCTCCTCCTCGCGCAGGACGCGGTTGACGGTCGCCCGCGAGGTGCCGGCGAGGTCGGCGATGTCCTCCTGGCGGAGCGGGATCACGATCTCGCCGCCGACTGACTCGTAGCGCTGGGCGAGCTCCGCGACGCGCTTCCGGACGCGCAGCTCGGCCGGCAGGTAGAGGGCGTCGACGAGCTGTTCGCTGAGGCGGCGGATCGAGGCCGCGAGCATCGCGATCATGACCTCGGTCAGCTGCGGGTACTCGCGGCGCAGGCGGTGGAAGTCGGCCTCGAAGATCGACTGCGTGACGAGCGGCTCGATCGCCACGACGCTCGCGCTGCGCTGCGCCTTGGGCCCGAGCAGCGCCAGCTCGCCGAACGCGTCGCCGGGCCCGAGCACGGCGAACGTCGTGCGCTGCCCGTGGCGCGTCGTCGCGCGCGCGGCGGCGCGGCCGCGCTCGATCAGGTGGATCGTGTCGGCGGGGTCGCCCTCGTGGAAGACGATCTCGTCGCGTTCGAAGGTCCGCCGCCTGGCGATCTCGAGCACGCGGCGAACCTCCCCCGCGGGCACCCCTTCGAGCAGCCGCCACTCCACGGCCGACAGTCTGCACAAAAAACGCCGTCTCGATATCGCACCCCTGGCGGGGCACAGGCGGGCGCCCCGCCGCCCGGGCCGCCCCAACCCCCCGCCCTGGCAGACTGTTGCGCAGGCAATGAGTTCCACGAGCGAACAGGCGGTGCCCGCAAGCGCCCTGCTGGCCGATGAGACCCGGCTCGGGCCGGTCGAGCTGCGCGTCGCGGACGTCGAGCGCTCGCTGCCCTTCTATGAGCGCGCGATCGGCCTGCGCGTGATCGATCGCGACGAGCGCAGCGCGTCGCTCGGCGGGCTCGGCGGTGAGAGCGTCGTCGTTCTTCACTCAGACCCCGCCGCGCGGGCGCCGGGGCGCGAGTCGGGGCTCTACCACTACGCGCTGCTGTTCAGCTCTCGCGAGGAGCTCGCGCGCGTCGGGCGCCGCGTCGCCGAGACGCGCACGCGCATCGACGGCGCCTCAGACCACGGCACGCACGAGGCGATCTACCTCCCCGACCCCGACGGGATCGGGATCGAGCTGGCCTGCGACCGCCCGCGCGAGGGGTGGCCGCTTGACCCGTTCGCGATGGGCGGCCCGCATCCGCTCGATGTCGGCGCGCTGTTTGAGACGATCGCCGGCGAGGCGCGCAGCGAGCACGCCGACGAGGGGCTGCGCGTCGGCCATGTCCACCTCCACGTCTCCGACCTCGAGGCCTCGAGCCGCTTCTACCACGACGGCCTCGGCTTCGCGGTCCGCGCGCGGATGCCGCACGCCGAGTTCGTCTCGGCCGGCGGCTACCACCACCACGTCGCCTACAACCTCTGGCGCGGCGAGGGCGTCCGCGGAGCCTCACCAGACGCGCTCGGGCTGATCAACTGGACGCTGCGCACGGCCGGCGAGGCCGACGCGGTGCGCGCGCGCCTTGTGGCGCTCGGCTACGCGATCGAGGATCGCGGGGACGGCGCCTTCCTCGCGCGCGATCCGGCCGGGATCGCCGTCGCCGTGGCGTGAGCGAGCGCGGGCCGATCGATCCGGGCACGCGGATCGGCCACGTCCACCTCCGCTGCAGCGACATCGACAAGGTCCGCGCCTTCTACGTCGACATCCTCGGCTTCGAGGTGGCCCTCGAGGAGCACGGCGTGAGCGGCTGGGGCCGAAGCGGCGACGTGCTGTTCCTGCGCGCCGGCGGCTACCACCACCACCTCGGCTTCAACACCTGGCTCTCAGCCGACGGCGCGGAGGCCCCCGAGGGCTCGACGGGCCTTCACCACGTCGCGATCAACTACCCGACGCAGGCCGCCCTCGCCGACGCGCTGACGCGCCTGCGCGAGGCCGGCTGGCCGGTCCGCACGACGATCGACCACGGCATCCACCTCGCGCTCTACCTCTCAGACCCCGACGGCAACGGCGTCGAGCTGGCCTGGGACCGCCCGGCCGAGAGCTGGCCGCGCGACGCGCAGGGCCGCCCGCGCTTCGAGGTCCGCGGCGCCGTCGATGAGCGGGCGCTGCTGGCGGGCGAGGCCTGAGGGTTTCGGGCTGGCGCGGGGGGCGGCGTTCGCCCGTGCCCCGCCAGGGGTACGATTTTGAGAGGGACGGGCCGCCGTCAGGCCTGGCGCTCCCAGTAGCGAAGCTCCGCGCAGCGCTTCAGCAGCGTGCTCGCCGCCCTGGCGCTGTCGAAGGTGACGAAGCCGTCGTCGAGGCGCTCGTCCAGTCCGACCGCCTCGAGCAGCGGCGCCGCTCCGGCGCTGTGGGCGATGAACTTGCAGTGGGCGTAGGCGTCGGAGACGAAGTCGCGCGCCGCCGGACGCTCGGCGAGGCGGGCCGCCTGCCCAAAGTCAAGCAGCAGCACGACCGCGTCGTAGAGGACCGAGGGGGCGCCTTCGAGCTGCTGCCCCGCCGCTCGCTTGCTGCCGTCGCTCAGCTTCACGCCGCCGATCGCCGGCGCCACGAGCTCGACCTCGACGCGCTGGCGCTTCGCCGCCTTCTCGAGCGCCTCGAGCAGGCGGGCGTCGGCCGCGTCGCTGAGCAGGACGCCGAGCTTGCGCCCGGCGAAGGACTCGGGCCCGTTCTCGAGGATGCTGAGCGCCGGCGACGGCGCGAGGCCGTCGAGCGCCTCGACCGCGGCCTTGGCGCGCGCGGGCAGCGCGCCGAGGCCGAGCCCGTCTGAGACCGCGCGGGCGAAGTCGTCGTCGACGTTGCGCAGCCTGGCGACCATGCGGCTTCGGATCTCCTCGCGCTCGCATTTGCTGAGCTCGAAGACGAACGCGTCGATGATGTGGCGCCGCTCGACCTCGGTCTGGCTCGAGAGGAACTGGCGCGCCTGGCTGTAATGGTCGGCGAAGCTCTCCGGTCGCAGCCGCCGCTTGGGACCGGGGGGAATGTCGGGGAAGCTCGTGAAGCCGCGCTGCGGGTCCTCGCGCGGTCCGGCCAGCGCTCCCTCCCACGAGTTGGGCTCATAGTTCACGCGCGTCGCCGGGTTGGCTGCGGCCATGTGGCCGTCCTGCTGGAAGTGCGCGATCGGGCACTTCGGGGCGTTGACCGGCAGCTGGCTGAAGTTCGGCGAGCCGAGGCGCTTGAGCTGCGTGTCCAGGTAGGAGAAGTTGCGGCCCTGCAGGAGGGGGTCGTCTGTGAAGTCGATGCCCGGGATGATGTTCTGGGTGCAGAAAGCGACCTGCTCGGTCTCGGCGAAGAAGTTCTCGACGACGCGGTCGAGGACCAGGCGGCCGACGCGGCGGACCGGCACCTCCTCCTCGGGGATCAGCTTGGTCGGATCGAGCACGTCGAACGCGAAGCTGTCGGCGAAGCTCTCATCGAACAGCTGGAGCCCGAGCTCCCATTCGGGGAACGCGCCGGCGCTGATCGCCTGCCAGAGGTCGCGCCGGTGAAAGTCCGGGTCGGCGCCATTGATCTTGACCGCCTCGTTCCACAGCACCGACTGCAGGCCCTGCTTCGGCTTCCAGTGGAACTTCACGAACGTCGACCGGCCGTCGCCGTCGACGAAGCGGAAGGTGTGGACGCCGAAGCCCTCCATGAAGCGGAACGAGCGGGGGATCGCGCGGTCGGACATGACCCACATCAGCATGTGCGTGGCCTCCGGCATCAGCGACACGAAGTCCCAGAAGTTGTCGTGAGCGGTCTGGGCCTGCGGGAACCCGCGATCGGGCTCCTCTTTGGCGGCGTGGATGATGTCCGGGAATTTGATCGCGTCCTGGATGAAGAAGACCGGGATGTTGTTGCCGACGAGATCCCAGTTGCCCTCGGTCGTGTAGAGCTTGACCGCGAAGCCGCGCACGTCGCGCGCGAGGTCGCTTGAGCCCTTGTTCCCGGCGACGGTCGAGAAGCGCACGAAGGCCGGCGTGCGCTGCCCCGCCTTCTGGAACGGCGCGGCGCGCGTGACGTCAGAGAGCGGCTCGTAGTTCTCGAAGAAGCCGTGCGCCCCGAAGCCGCGCGCATGCACGACGCGCTCCGGGATCCGCTCGTGATCGAAGTGAAAGAGCTTCTCGCGGAAGTGGAAGTCCTCGATCAGCGCCGGGCCGCGGTCGCCCGCGCGCAGCGTGTTCTGATCGTCGGCCACCACCACGCCCTGCTGCGTTGTCAGGGCCGGCCGCTCGCCCCCGGCGAGCTGATGGGTCTCCCCGGCGGCACCCGTCTCCGCGGCCTTCGCCTGTGCCCTACGTCGCGGCCTGCCCTGCTCGCGCGATGCCATGAGTCTCCGTTTCGCTCGCCACCGGTCGCCTCGTATTACCCAGCGAGGGGCGGCGAAACCCGGACTTGCGCTGCGCCTGCCGAATGGCGGCGCTTACGGAGCGAGGCGGGCGAAGACCGTGCCGAGCGTCTGGATCTCGCCCTCGCTGAGGCGGTCGAAGAAGCGCTCGCGGACGGCGGCGAGGTGAGTCTCCTGCGCGGCCTTGGCGACCGCCAGGCCGTGGTCGGTCAGGACGGCGTTGATCGCGCGCGCGTCACTCGGGCACGGGCGGCGCTCGACGAGGCCGCGCGCCTCGAGCACGTCGACGATCCGCGAGACGCGGCTCAGGCTGAGGTTGGCCTCGGCGGCGAGCGTCGAGAGGCGCAGCCAGCCCTCGGGCGCCGTCGCCAGGCGGACGAGCAGCTCGAGGCCGCTCATCGTCAGGCCGTGCGCCGACTCGAGCTCTGAATCGAGCTCGCGGATCAGCCGGCGGTAGGTCGCGAGCAGGCCGATCCAGGCCGACTCATACTCCTCGCTCCAGAGCGGAAACCCGCTCGAGCTGGACACGATTGCAGTCGTTTGTTCCTCTAACACTGTGGTGTGAGTGGCCGCTGTGACGAAGGGACAGGATCAGCGTAGTGCAGGTGTGAGGATGATGACTCCGTGAGCGTCATGACGGCGCTGCCGGATGAGGCCGCCGGAGCGCGCGAGCGCTTCGACGAGCTCTACCGCTCGAGCGCGGGCGACGTCTATGCCTACGTCGCCTCGCTGCTGCGCGATCGCTCGGCTGCGGAGGACGTGACGGCGCTCGCCTTCGAGCGCGCGTTCCGCCGCCGCGCGCTGCTCGACCTGCGGCGCGGCACTCCGCGGGCCTGGCTGTTCGCGATCGCCCGCAACGCCGCGCTCGATGAGCTGCGCCGGCGCCGGCGCGCAGGCGCGATCGTCCGCGAGATCGCCGACGAGAGCGAGTTCGACGACGTCGATGAGACGCTGGCCGAGCGGCGCCTGCTGGTCCGCGAGGGTCTCGCGTCGCTCGAGGCGCGCGACCGCGAGGTCATCCTCCTCAAGTTCCTCGGGCGGCTCTCGCACGCCGAGCTGGCCCGCGTCCTTCGGTGCAGCGAGTCAAACGCCGGAACGAGGCTGCACCGTGCGATCGAACGACTTCGGGAGGTGTGCGGTGTCACGCGATGAGGAGACCGCGCGGCGGGTTTCAGAGCTCGACGCGCTCGAGCGCATCCTGGCGCACGAGCCGATCGCCGAGGAGCACCTCGAGCTCGCGGCGCTCGTCGACTCGGTGCGTGCCGGAGCGCCGTCGATCGACCCCGTCTTCGCCGCCTCACTCGAGCAGCGCTTCGCGGCGCGGACGGCGTCCCGTCACCGGGCGCGGCGCGGACGGCCGCGCGTCGGCCAGCTGGCGATCGCAAGCGGCGGGCTCGTCGCGGCCGCCGCGACACTGACGATCCTGCTGTCGGGGTCGGTGCGCGACGACATCTTCGGCGGCGGGCACACGCTCGCTCCGGCGGGGCCCGCCGCCGGCGTCGAGCGCACGAGCCCGCCGGCGCATCATTCGGCGACCGTCTTTGGCGCCGCCAACGCGAGCGGTCCCGCGGCGACCCACGGTTCACCCGCGACGCCCCTCCCCGCGCAGTCTGCCATCCGCAGGCGCCTCGTCCAGCGCGGGTCGACGCTGACGCTGTCGACGCCGGCCGCCTCGATGCAGACGGTCGCCAACCGCCTCGTCGCCGCGACCGAGCAGCTGGGCGGGGTCGTCGAGAACTCGAACGTCTCGATCCGCGGCCGCTCGAGCTACGCGAACTTCTCGCTACAGGTCCCAAGCGCACGGCTCGCGCGGCTGATCTCGGCGCTCTCGAGCCTCGCCAGCGTGGCGGCGCTCAACCAGTCGACGCAGGACATCACCAACCCCTACACGCGCGAGGTCGCGCTGCTGGCCAAACGGATCGCGCAGCGCGCGTCGCTTCGCAGGCAGCTCGCCGTCGCGGTCAGCGCGACGCAGGCGGCGAGCCTGCGCAAGCAGATCGCGGGGCTCAACACGCGGATCGCGATCGAGCAGGAGACGATCACGCGCCTTCAGCGCGACGCCGCCGACGCGACGCTCGCAGTGCAGCTGGTCGTCGGCGCCGCGCCGAAGCGCTCGGGCCACACCGGCGCGCTCGCGGGCGCCTACCACGACGCCCTCCACGCACTCGAGGAGATCCTCGCGATCGCGCTCGTCGTGCTGGCGATCGTGCTGCCGTTCGCGCTCTGCGGGCTGGCCCTGTGGTGGGCGGCGACGGCGGTGCGCCAGCGCGCGCGGGAGCGCGCGATCCGGGCCGCGTGAGCCGGCGGGGCGCTCCGCCGCCGGGCGCGCGGGCGTGCCGCGTGCGCCTCCGTGCGGTCGACTAGATTCCGCGCTCTGGAGCTATCGCAGATCAGAACGGGGCTGTGGCGCTGGACCGCGCCACACCCCGCCTGGAAGCCCGCCGAGGCGGGATCGAGCGGTGAGGGTGACTGGCCGCGCGAGGTCGGCTGCGTCCTCTACGAGGCGTCCGGCGTCGCCGTCTTCATCGATCCGCTCCTGCCGGACAGCGACGAGCAGCTCTTCTGGGAGTGGGCCGACGCGCGCTGCGAGGGTCGCTCGGTGGCGGTGCTTCAGACGATCCACTTCCACCGCCGCAGCTGCCCGGAGGTGACCGCGCGCTACGGCGCCGCGAGGGTGCCACCGCCGGGGCTCGTCGATGCGCTCGAGTTCCCGGACGCCGGGGAGACGATGTTCTGGATCGCCGAGCTGCAGGCGCTCGTCCCCGGCGATCGCCTGCTCGGCGCGGAGGACGGCGGCGGCACCCTGCGGCTGTGCCCGCAGTCCTGGATGCGCTACCTCGCTCCGCCGCCCGGCGCGGCGGAGCTCGCGGCGATGCTCGCGCCGCTGCTCGAGCTCGATTGCGAGGCGGTGCTCGTCTCCCATGGCGAGCCGGTCCTCTCGGGCGGCGCCGCGGCGATCGCGCGCGCCCTCGAGACGGCGTGAGCGGCGGGGCGCTCGAGTCGGACCTGGCGCGCAGCCACGAGGCGGCGCTTGAGACCCGCGCGCGGATCCGGCGCTGGGTGCGCGAGACGCCGCTGATCGAGGCCGCGCCGGGCCTCCTGCTGAAGCTCGAGACGCTCCAGCGAACGGGCTCCTTCAAGGTCCGTGGCGCCGCCTCGGCGCTGACCGCCGGCCACCTCGCCGGGGCGCGCTCGGTGATCGCGGCCTCGACCGGCAACCACGGACTCGCCGTCGCCCACGTCGCCGCCGGGCTTGGCATGTCCTGCCGGGTTTTCGTGCCCTCCTCGGCGTCGGGCTTCAAGCTGGCGCGCCTGCGCGCCGCCGGCGTCGAGCTCGTCGAGGTGGCGGGAGATCCGCTTCGCGCGGAGCTCGCCGCGCGCGAGGCGGCCGCCTCCGACGGGGCGCTGTTCGTCTCGCCCTACAACGACCCGCTCGTCGTGCTCGGACAGGCGAGCGTCGGCCTCGAGCTGACCGAGCAGCTCGGCGAGGAGCCGCAGGCGCTGTTCGTCGCCGTCGGCGGCGGCGGACTGATCTCGGGCATCTCACTCGCCGTGCGCGCGCACTGGTCAGGAACGCGGATCGTCGGCTGCGTGCCGGCCGCCTCACCGGCGATGGCCGACGCCGTCGCCGCAGGCGGGCGGGCCGTCGCCTCGCGCCTTGAGGACACGCTGTCGGATGCCACCGCCGGCGGCATCGAGGAGGGCTCGATCACGCTCGCGATCTGCGCCGCGCTGGTCGATGACTGGCTCGAGATCGGCGAGGAGGAGATCGCCGCGGCGATGCGGATCGCGCTGCTTGACCACCATGTCGCAGCTGAGGGAGCCGCGGGCCTGGCGCTGGCCGGAGCGCTTCGCGAGGGCGGCGCCGGCGGGGGGCCGCGCGTCGCCGTTCTCGGCGGCGCCAACGCCGGCGCGACGGCGCTCGAGGCCGTGCTGCACGTCTGACCGGCGGGGCTTGCCGCCGCCGCGCCCGATCGTCGAGAATGTAGGAATGGCATCGGTCGAGGGGGTCGCAGTGGGCGCTCGCGCGCTGCCGAAAAGGGTCTGGGGTCGCATCGGGCGGCGCAGCGACGGCCGCGCGCCGATCTGGATCGAGCTCGGCGTGATCGCGTGGCTCTTCTGGCTCTACGACGTCGTCAACAACGCCGCGCCGCTGCGCCAGGCTCTTGCGCGGCGCAACGCCGTCGGCCTGCTCAGCCTCGAGAACACGCTGCACATCAATCCGGAGCTGACGCTCAATCACTGGCTCGCCGGTCACGCGACGCTCGGATCGATCTCCTCCTACTACTACTTCTTCGCCCATGGCGCGGTGACGCTCGCCGTGCTGGTCCTCTTGTGGTGGCGAAACGCGCCGCTCTACCGGCGCCTTCGCACGCGCCTTGTGATCGTCAACCTGATCGCCTTCGCAGTCTTCTGGCGCTACCCGCTCGCGCCGCCGCGGCTCTTCCCCAGCCGCGGCTTCATCGACGTGATCGGCAGGTCGCATTCGCTGGTGTCGTGGAGCAGCGGCGCGCTCGTCGACGACGCCGACCAGCTCGCGGCGATGCCCTCGCTGCACATCGCCTGGGCGATCTGGAGCGGGATCGGGCTCTGGCAGCTCTTCCGCCGCCGCTGGGTGGCCGTGATCGCCGTGCTCTATCCGCTGACGACCGCCTTCGTCGTGCTGGCGACCGGCAACCACTACATGCTCGACGTGCTCGCCGGGATCGCGACGCTCGGCCTCGCCTACGCCCTGCAGAGCGGGTTCGGTCGCCTGCGCGCACGCGCGCCGGCCACTGCCGTCCGCCACCGTGGCGCGGGCCGGGCGATCCCGGCGCCCGGCGCCCACGCGGCGCTCGAGGCCGCGCTTGACCCCGTCGGTCTCGGCCTCGCCGAATCCTCAGCCGGCTTCGCCGGGGAGTCGCCGTCGCCCGCGGAGCCGCAGCGCGGGCGGGGCCGCTTCGCCCGCCCGCTTCGCTCGAGCACCGCGCAGGAGGGTGCTTCCGACGTCGGCGAGCATTCCGCCGGCGGGGTCGGCGAGCCCGCGACGCCCTAGCGGGCCAGCGAGCGGCGGGCGGACGGCGGTTCGGATCGGAGCGGCGCCGCACGCTCCGGGCAGAGCCGCCCGGCGCCGCTTTCTAGATGATCGCCTCGGGGCCGGCGAAGCGCTGCGCGGTGTCGCCGAGGATCTGGCGCATCGCCGCCGCGGCCGCGGTGAGGCGCGTCCCCTCGGGCGTCGCGGCGATCACGTCGCGGACGGGATTGCGCGGCGAGAGCGCGCGGATCGCGATGTCGTCGCGGCTCCCCGACAGAGCGAGCCTCGGGATCAGCGACACCCCCACGCCGGCGGCGACCAGCCCCTGCACGGTCTGGTAGTCGTCGCTCTCAAACGACACGATCGGCTCGAAGCCGGCAGCGTGGCAGGAGCGCACGACGTGGCGCGCGCAGGCGCTCGCGGCCGAGGTCTGGATCCACGCCTCGGTGCGCAGGTCCTCGAGGCGCAGCGCCGGGCGC
Organism: Solirubrobacteraceae bacterium; assembly: GCA_036267075.1. GTDB lineage: Bacteria > Actinomycetota > Thermoleophilia > Solirubrobacterales > Solirubrobacteraceae > Palsa-513. The sequence continues at coordinate 40,985 of DATAWT010000042.1, read as the reverse complement.
TGCGCGAGCGGATGGTCGGCCGGAAGGGCGAGGAACATCGGGTCCTCGAACAGCGCCAGCCGCCCGATCTCCGGCCCCAGCGAGTCGCTCGTGCCCTCGAACTCGAACAGCAGCGCGAGGTCGAACTCGCCCGCCGACAGGCGCGGGGCGATGTCCTCGGGCTCGCCCTCGGCGAGCGTCAGCTCGACCTCCGGATGCTGGGCGCGGAAGATCGCGATCGCCAGCGGCATCAGCGTCGCCCCGGCGGTCGGGAAGGACGCCATCCGCAGCTGGCCGCCGCGCAGCCCGGCGATCGCGGCCATCTCGGCCTCCGCGGCGTGCAGGCGGGCGAGGATCCCCTCCGCGTATTCGAGCAGGACCTGGCCGGCCGGCGTGAGGCGCACGCCGCGCGGGAGCCGCTCGAGCAGCGTCACCCCGGTCTCGGCCTCGAGCGCCGCGATCTGCTGCGAGACGGCGGACTGGGTGTAGGAGAGCGCGTCGGCGGCGGCGGAGAAGGAGCCGCGGCTCGCGACCTCGCTGAGGATTCGCAGTCGGTTGACGTTTAGCATTAGCTCAACTTATATCGCGTATCACTAACTGTACTTGTAGTAATGGCGTAGGAGGCCGATACTGAACGCAGATAACCACTATCCCGGTCTTCGCGACGACCGCCGTCGCGCCGACTCGGACCCGGTGAACGACTTCTAAGAGGGATGGCTATGCAGACCCACGTGATCATCTCCTACGACGGGACCGACAACGACACCGACGCCCTCGCGCTCGGCCGCATCCTGGGCGATGCCGGCGCGCGCGTGTCACTCGCCTATGTGCGTCACGCGACCGAGACCGATCCGGCCGCCGAGGCCGCTGCACAGGACCATGCCGAGGAGCTCCTCGAGCGCGGCGCGCAGTGGCTCGGCCACCCCGAGGTCGCCCGGCACGTCGTCCTCAGCGGCTCGACCGGCGAAGGGCTCGCCCTGCTCGCGCAGCGCGAGAACGCCGACCTGATCGTCTTCGGCTCGGACTGGCACACGACACCGGGGCATGTTCAGCCGGGCCGCTCGGCCGCCCGCCTGATCGAGGGCGGCCCGGTCTCCGTCGCGATCGCAAGCGCCGGCCTGCGCGAGCAGCCGCAGCGCGCACTGAGCAGCGTCGCGCTCGCCGGAGGCGAGGTCGACGAGGCCGCGCGGATCACCGCCGAGGGCCTTGCCGCGCGCAGCGGCGCCCCGCTCGCGCTGCCCTCCAAGGAGGGGCTTGACCTGCTTGTGATCGGCTCGCGCCCGGGAACGCCCGAGGGTCGCGTCAGCCTCTCGGCCGCCCACTCCTACGTCGTCGAGACCGCTACCTCGAGCGTCCTGATCGTCCCCCGTGGCGTCGCCTTCGATGTCGAGGTCTCAGCGCACGACCGCGGCGAGGTCCACGCGGCCTAGCGCGCGCCGGCGCTTCAGATTGCCGGAGAGGCGCCGCCTAGAGGGCGGCGCTTTTTCGTTGGCATAATCGCCCGCATCGATCCCGAGCTCCTCAACCTCGCCGAGCCGACGCAGGTGCGCACCTTCCCGAAGGGGCGCTTTGAGATCTACCGCGTCGGCCCGGCGACGATCGGCCGCGCCACCTACGAGCCGGGCTGGCGGTGGTCTGAGCACGTCGGGGCGGCGAGCGGAGAGCGCCTCTGCCAGATCGAGCACGTCGGGCTCGTCCAAAGCGGCGCCGCCGTCGCGGCGATGGAGGACGGCAGCGAGATCGTGATGCGCGCCGGCGACCTCTTCTATATCCCGCCCGGCCACGACAGCTGGGTGCTGGGCGATGAACCCTACGTCTCGCTGCACATCATCGGCGGCGAGGACTACGCCGCCTAGGTTCCTCGACCCCTCGCGCCGTCGGCGCTAGAGTGCGCGTCGCGATGGGCCTGCACCCCGACGCCGTTGCCTTCTACCGCTCGCTTGCAGAGAGCGGCCGCCCGCACATCTGGGAGGTCAGCCCGCAGGAGACCCGGCAGGGCAGCGCCGCAATCGCCGAGCTGATCGGCGCCGGCCCCGATGTCGAGGATGTCGCCGAGCTTGAGATCGAGGTCGGCGACGGGACGAGGATCGCCGCGCGCCGCTACCGCCCGTCGGGCGCGCTCGGGACGCTCGTCTGGCTGCACGGCGGCGGCTGGGTGATCGACGGAATCGCGGTCAGCGACGCGATGTGCCGGATCCTCGCCGACACCGCGCGGGCGACCGTGATCAGCGTCGACTACCGCGTCGCCCCCGAGCATCCCTTCCCGGTGCCGGTCGATGACTGCTGGGACGCGCTGCTGTGGGCCGCCGAGCGTGAGCAGGGGCCGCTTGTGATCGGCGGGGATTCAGCGGGCGGGAACATGGCGGCGGTCTGCGCCCTGCGCGCCCGCGACCGGGGCGGGCCGACGCTCGCGGCGCAGGTCCTCGTCTATCCGGTCGTCGACACCGACACGAGCACGACCTCCTATCTGACGCACGGCGCCGATGAGACGCTGATGCTCGGAAGGCGCGAGATGGAGTGGTTCATCGGCCACTACCTTCCGGACCTCGCCGATCGCGCGCACCCCGATGCCGCGCCGCTTCGCGCCGGCGACCTCTCGCGTCTACCGCCGGCGATAGTCGTGATCGCCGAGTACGACCCGCTCCGCGACGAGGGCGTCAGCTACGCCGAGGCGCTGTCGGCCGCGGGCGTCGAGGTCAGCGTGCACCGCTACGACGACCAGCCGCACGGCTTCTTCTCCTTCGTCAACGCGTTCCAGACCGGCAACCGCGCGGTCGAGCGCGTCGGTGCGCAGCTGCGCGAGATCATCGCCGCGCAGCCCGCCCCCGACGCCGTCTCCTAGAGGATCCCCTCGGGCAGGAACGCGCCGACGACCCAGTTGGGCGCGTCGACGACCTCGTGGATGCGCAGGTCGACGGCGACGCTCGAGAGCGCGTAGGCGAGCTGGGTGTCGAGGCCGTGGCGCCGCTCTAGGTGATCGATCATCGCGCGGATCGCGTCGCGTGCCGCCTCGAGCAGATCGGGGCCGACGCCCGTGCAGACGTGGAACGCGCTCGGCGGCGGGGCCGACGCCTTCGGCAGCTCGTACTGCGGTGCCGCGATCGGCATGTCGCGGCGCACGCTGAGACGCACGACGACGTCCATCGCCGCCTCGATCGCCGTGCCGCAGACCTCGCCGTCGCCCTGAGCGGCGTGCGTGTCGCCGAGTGAGAACAGCGCACCCTCGACGCCGACCGGCAGATAGAGCGTCGCTCCGGCTCCGAGGTGCTTGATGTCGAGGTTCCCGCCCCAGCGCCGCGGCGGGATCACCGAGTGCGCCCCGGGCTCGGCCGGAGCGACGCCGAGGTTGCCAGAGAACGGCCGCAGCGGCAGCGTCGCGCGGCCGCCGAAGCGGATCTCCTTACGCCGCGCGTCGATCTCAGAGATCGCCAGCCAGGCCTCGGGGAAGTCGTCTGCGAGCAGGCCGATGGTCCGCGGAATGATCGCCGTCCAGCCCCAGTCGGGGGGGCGGAACTCGAGCAACTCGACGGCGAGGGTGTCGCCGGGCTTCGCGCCCTTGACGTAGACCGGCCCGCTGACGGGGTTGACGCGGCTGAAGTCCATCCCGACGACGTCGGCCGCCGTCGAGTCGGGCGTCAGCTGACCGTCCGAGGAGTCGCGCGCGTGGAGCTCGACGACGTCGCCATCGGCCACCTCGAGCGCGGGCTCGATCGAGTTGTCCCAGACCGCGTTGTAGGCGTCACCGCGCAGCTCGTGGATCGAATGAACGCCGCTCACCGCGGCGCGAGCCTATCGCCCGGCGCGTTTGGGGATGCCCGCGGCGAGGGTAGTGCGGGCCAAACCAGCGTTGGAAGGAGCGCGACGGTGCGGCAGGGCGGCAGCAGCCGGATCTTTGAGTGGAGCCTCGATCGGCCGCGATGAGCGATGACCGCCCGCTGCGATGCGCACACTGCGGCGAGGTGCTCGGCGTCTACGAGCCGATCGCGGTGCGCGACGGGCACGGTGTTCGCGAGACCTCGATCGCCGCGGAGCCCGAGTTGCGAAGTTCGCAGACCTCGCTCTACCACGCGCGCTGCATGCCGGCCGGCGCCTGATTCAGGCTTCCCAGCCGAGTGAGCGCTCGAGTGCCGCCCGCCAGCGCGCGTGCTCGCGCTCGATTCGGGCGCGCGGCGCCGCCGGGTCGTAGCGGCGCTCGGCCGTTGCGAGCGACCGCAGCTCATCAAGGCCCGACCAGAACCCAGTCGCGAGGCCCGCGGCGAATGCGGCGCCGAGCACCGTCGTCTCGCTGATCTGCGGCCGCAGCACCGGCGTAGCGAGGACGTCGGCCTGGATCTGCATCAGCAGCTCGTTCTCGGTCATCCCGCCGTCGACGCGCAGCTGCGCGAGCGGCGCGCCGGTCGCCTGCTCGACGGCCTCGACGACGTCGCGCGTCTGCCAGGCGACCGCCTCAAGCGCCGCACGAGCGAGCTGCCCGCGGCCGGCGTGCGCGGTCAGCCCGACGATCACCCCGCGCGCGTCGTCGCGCCAGTGCGGCGCGAAGAGGCCCGCGAACGCCGGGACGATGTAGACGCCGCCGTTGTCGGGAACGCCGCGCGCGAGCGACTCGATCTCCGCGGCCGAGGCGATGATTCCAAGCTGGTCGCGCAGCCACTGAACGAGACCGCCGGCGACCGCCACCGACCCTTCGAGCGCATAGACCGCCGCGGCGCCGGCGAGGCGGTAGGCGACGCTCGTCAGTAGCGCCGGCGAGCGGACGATCCGCTCGCCGGTGTTGACGAGCAGGAACGATCCCGTGCCGTAGGTGTTCTTGGCGTCGCCTGAGTCAAAGCAGCGCTGCCCGAACAGCGCAGCCTGCTGGTCGCCGAGGATCCCTGCGAGGGGACAGCCGGCCAGCGCGCCGACGGCGACCTCGCCGATCACCTCTGAGGACGCACCGATCGCGGGCAGCATCGCCCGCGGAACGCCGAGCAGCTCAAGCGCCGGCTCGTGCCAGTCGAGCGTCTCGAGATCCATCAGCAGCGTCCGGCTGGCGTTCGTCACGTCGGTCGCGTGCACGCCGGCCAGATGCGTCGCGAGCCAGGCATCGATCGTCCCGAAGGCGAGCTCACCGGACTCGCCGCGTGCTCGCGCGCCGGGGATCGAGTCAAGCAGCCAGGACGCCTTGGGCCCTGAGAAGTAGGTCGACAGCGGGAGCCCGGTGCGCTCGCGCAACCGCTCTGCCCCGCCGTCGGCGGCGAGCTCGTGGAGGCGCGCGGCGGTACGCGTGTCCTGCCAGACGATCGCGTTCGCGATCGGCTCGCCGGTTTCGCGCTCCCAGACAACGGTTGTCTCGCGCTGGTTGGCGATCCCCACGGCGACGACGTCGGCGGCGCTCGCCGCTGCCTCGCGCAGCGCTTGCTCGATCGTTTCGAGCGCGTTGGCAAGGATCGCGCGCGGGTCGTGTTCGACCCAGCCGGGCCGCGGGGTGATCTGCTCGTGCTCGCGCCGGGCGAGCGCCGCGATCTGCCCATCGCGGCCCACCAGCGCGCAGCGCGTGCTCGTCGTGCCCTGGTCGATGGCGGCGACGAAGCGCGTCATCGCGCCTGCGTTCAGTCCGCGGCCGACTCGGCGAGCGCGAACATCTGGGCGTTTGTGAGGTTCTGGAAGATCGTGTTGCTGATCCAGTAGAGCGCGCCGTGCGAGATCCAGCCGACATCCTGGACCTTGCCGCCGGTGTTGACGTAGAGGTAGTTGACGCCGTCGACGTGCACATGATCGGCGTGGGCGAAGAGCGGCGGGTTCGTCCAGTTCATGCCCTCGATGCCGTAGTAGGACGCGACGTCACCGGTCGAAAAGACGATCCGGTAGCCGTAGTGGAGATGCCCCTGCGGGTCACGCACCGCGTAATGGGAGAAGGGATCGAAGTCGGACTGGGCGAGCGTGGCGGTGTCGAGTGAGAGCGACGGCACGACGACCGGGAAGCTGACGTTCGGCGAAAGCGTCTGGGCCTCCGTGGCGACGCCCGAGTTCGTGGCGATCAGATGCGGCGCCGACGGGACGAACGCGCCGTGCGCGGAGGAGCCGTGCGCGTGGTGGTGATGGCGCGTGGCGCGCCGCGCGGCGGCGACGATCCCGGCGACCTGCGGCGGCGCGACGCTCGGCTGCAGGAACTGCGCGACAACGGAGCGGATCTGGCTGCGCGAGGCCGTCTGGTCATCCTCGCCGTCGGGGAGGACGAGCGGCTGGTTGGGGAACTGGATCTGGTTGACCGGGCCGCTGACGGAGTCGACCACGGTCTCGAGCAGCCCCGTCAGAGCAGCCGAGCCGCGTGGGAGATTGGAGGTTATCCCGCCCGCCAGGGCGTTGACGATGTCCTGCGCGTGCCCGAGCAGGCCGCTCAGGCCGAGCTGCTGCTTGGCGTCTCGCAGGAAGGCCTGTTCGCGGGCGTCGCGCGCGAAGGTACTGTCGTCGTGGCGGTAGCGGACGTAGTCGAGCGCGTGCTGACCGCACAGCCGCTGATAGCCGGACCGGACGTTGATCGACGCGTAGCCGTCGCCTGGCGGGTTGTAATAGAGGTGGTCGACGTCGACGTATACGCAGCCGAGTTTGTCGACGATCGCATCGAACGCGCTGAAGTCGATGTCGACGACGTAGTTGATCGGCATCTGCAGAAGGTCCTTGACGACGTGCAGCGACGCCTTGACGCCACCGATCGAGAAGGCCTCGTTGATCTTGGTGTCGTAGGTGTTGCGCTTCCACTTCCAGTGGACGTAGAAGTCGCGCGGGATCGACATCTCACTCCAGAGGCCTGAGCTCGGATCGAGGTGGACGAGGAGAATCGTGTCGCTGCGTCCGAAGTTCGTGTAATCGACGGCGCCCTTGTCGCGCTGGTCGGAGCCGAGGATCAGGAACGTCGTCGGCGAGTCGGCACCGACCGGTTGAAGCTCGGTCGACTTGACGTAGCCGCCCTTGCCGAGGAGGTCGCCGACCGTCCCGACGGTCTCGATCGCGGCGGTCGAAAGAGCGACGCACGTCAGGGCGACGATCAGCACGGAGGCGCCGATCATCCGGCGGAGGGTGCGACTCATCGCGCCTGCGTGAGGCGGTGTCGAGCAGCCACTGCCCACATTCCACCAGACCGGGCGGGTGAGCGAGCATCCACAATTGCAGCCGTGCGTACATCGACGCTGACCGCGGCCGCCATCGCGCTCGTGCTGCTGCTCTGCAGCGCGCCGCTCGGCATCGCGGCGTCTGCTCCGGCGGTCACCGCGATCGCGGCCGGCTCAGACCACAGTTGCGCCCTGCTCACCGGGGGGAGCGTCGAATGCTGGGGCGCCAACGGTGACGGCCAGCTCGGCGATGGCACGCTGCGCGGGCCACAGAACTGCGACGGAAGCGCATGCTCAACCGCACCGGTGCGGGTGCGCGGCCTGCGCGGCGCGATCGCGATCGCCGCCGGCGGCGACCAGACGTGCGCCGTGCTGACCGGCGGGTCGGTCGACTGCTGGGGCGCCGGGCGGGGAGCCAGCGCCGCGGCGATCGAGGGGGTCTCGGGCGCCGTCTCGGTCTCGGTCGGCGCAGACCACGCCTGCGCGCTGCTTGCGAGCGGTGGCGTCGAATGCTGGGGAGCGGACGGCGCCGGGCAGCTCGGCGGCGCCGCACGCGGCGGTGCGGCAACGGTCGCCGGAGTCCGGGCGGCGATCGCGGTCGCGGCCGGCGGCCAGCACTCCTGCGCGCTGATCTCCGGCGGCTCGGTGCGCTGCTGGGGCGCAAACGGCTATGGCCAGCTCGGGACCGGCACGAGCGTCGGGCCGCAGAGCTGCGGCGGGGAGGCGTGCTCGCGCACCGCGGTCGCCGTCGCGGGCGTCAGCGGGGCGGTCGCGATCGCCGCCGGCGACGACCACACATGCGCGATCCTCGCCGGCGGGACGGTCGAGTGCTGGGGCTACAACTTCGCGGCCGAGCTCGGGATCGGGACGAGCAGCGGCCCGGCAGTGTGCAGCAGCGGTGGCTGGTGCAGCGCCCATGCGGTGGCCGTCGAGGGGCTGGCCGGCGCGTCGGCGATCTCCGCCGGCGGCGACCACACCTGCGCGATCGCCGCGGGCGCGCTCGAGTGCTGGGGCTACAACTCCTACGGCCAGCTCGGTGACGGCCAGAGCGGCGGCCCGCAGACCTGTTACTGGCAGCTCGTGCGCTGCGCGAAGACGCCCGTCGCCACCGCGTCGCTCTCACACGTGGTGGCAGTCGCGGCGGGCGGCGATCACACCTGCGCGCTGCTCGCCGGCGGGACGGTGCGCTGCTGGGGTGCCGACTGGTTCGGCGATCTCGGCGACGGCGCCGCGGCGCCGCAGGACTGCAACGGCTACCCGTGCAGCACGCGGCCGGTCAGCGTCTCGATCAGGCCGGCGCCACGAGCAGGTACACGCGAACCGGCGGCTTCGGTTCGAAGGAGAAAACGAGGTAGCTCTGCCCGTTGACCGTGGCGGCCCCAGCGATCGGCAGGTCGTCGGGATCGGTTCCGTCGCTTGAGGCGATCTGCGAGCCGTCGGGATTGCGCACGTAGACCGCGGCACCCGTGTAGAGGTGAACCCAGTAGGTGTAGCCGTAGTAGTGCTGCGTGATCGGGCCCAGCAGCGTCGTCAGGCGGCGTGCGACGCGGCCGAACTCGCCGGTGCGAACCGTCGCGCACGGCTCGGAAGCGACGGCGCTTGAGACGGGGGGAACGAGGATGACCATCGTCAGCGTGCCGGTCGGGAAAGCGTTGTAGGTCAGCTTCTGGACGGTGTAGCGAACGCCGCGTACGGTCAGCGCGGTGCCGCGCGGCATGGCGCGAGGGAAGAAGACCCCGCCGACCTCAACGACCGGGTGGGTGTTGTAGTAGACCGCCACCGCGTCGCCGACGAAGCGGTTCTCGAGCTTGGCGATGCCGGCGTCGTCCTGCACGGACATCACGAAGCTGCCGATCTTGGCGCCGCTCGCCGACCGCAGGATCCCGCGCACCGGCGCAACCACGAACGGGCCGCCGAAGTCGGCGAGCAGCTTCCCCGAGGCATCGAGAACGCGCAGGCGAACGATGTGCCAGCCGTGGTGGTAGACGATGCGCTTGACGGCTTTGAAGGTTGCCGCCGGGGCATCTGCGGCGACGCCCGCCAGCAGGTCGGGCGCGGCCGCGATCTGCGCGAGATCCTGGCTGACCTCGCGTCCGGACAGCTCGTTGGCATAGATGTTCGAGATCACCTGGGCGTCAACCGCCTGGGTCACCGATGAGGTCAGGGAGCCACAGGCGCCGTCGGCCGCACCGGCCGTAGGCGATACGAGCAGGGCAGCGACCAGCGCCGCCGTCGCGGTGATCCAACCTCGACGCACCTGCAAAAGGCTAACTTGCGGCGAGCGCTTGCTCGGCAAGCAGTGTTGCGCCGGTGACGCCAGACAAGTGTCCGAGGCCGGGCGCGACCACGTAGTCGTGGCCGTCGCCGACGTCGATGTAGTCGGGGTTGACGAGCGGCACGAGCCTTCGCTGGACGCGCCCGCGTAGTCCTTCGGCCGACATCACGCCGCCGCCGAGGATGATCCGCTGCGGCCGAAGCGTCGCGACGAGGTTTGCGACAGCGTGCGCCAGGTAGTGCGCCTCGATCTCCCAGGCTTCGTCGTCGCTCGCAAGCTCCTGCGCCGGCACGCCGTGACGCGCGGCGATCGCGGGGCCGCTGGCGAGTCCCTCGAGGCAGCCGTCGAGGTGATACGGGCAGACGCCCGTAAAGGCCGCTTCGATGTCGCGCGGGTGGCGCGGAACGTGAACGTGACCCATTTCGGGGTGCCCCGCGCCGTGAACGATCGAGCCGCCCACGATTGCGCCGCCCCCGATCCCGGTCCCGACGGTCAGATACACGCAGTCGCTCAGCCCCCGCGCGGCTCCGAGGCGCTGCTCGGCGAGCGCGGCCGCGCCGACGTCGGTGTCCAACCCGATTGGAACCAGTACGCGCTCGCGCACGATCGCGAGAACCTCCGCGCCGCGCCAGTCGTGCTTCGGCGTCTGGAGCACCGTCCCGGTCGCGAGATCGATCGGGCCGAACGCGGCGACGCCGACAGCACTGACGCTCCCGACAGCCTCGATGCAGCCGAGCGCTCGATCGAGAGTCTCGCGAGGCTCGCCGGTCGGAAACTCGCCGTGCTCGCGTGGCGCCTGCGTGGCGTCGCCGACCGCCCAGACGGTCTTTGTGCCCCCGAGCTCGATGCCGCCGAAGATCGCCGCACGCTAGCAAGGGCTCCGCGCATACAGTGTCCGCCGTGGCTTCCACGACGCCCGGCGCCCGCTTTCGCCACCTCGAGGCCACGGTCGACCAGCTGCAGGCCGAGATGGGCGCCGGTCGCCTCAGCGCCCAGGCGCTCACGGCTGCCTACACCGCGCGGATCCGCGCGCTCGACCGCCATGGCCCGTCGGTCGGCTCGGTGATCGAGATGAACCCCGACGCCTCGGCGATCGCCCGAGCGCTCGACCGCGAACGCGAGACGACCGGACCGCGCGGACCCCTGCACGGCATCCCCGTGCTGATCAAGGACAACATCGCCACGGGCGATCGGATGTCGACGTCGGCGGGTTCGCTAGCCCTCGCCGGCGTGACGGCGATCCGCGACTCCCACCTCGTCGCGCGCCTTCGCGACGCCGGAGCCGTGATCCTCGGCAAGACCAACCTCAGCGAGTGGGCGAACATCCGCTCGTCACATTCGACGAGTGGATGGAGCGCCCGCGGCGGGCAGACGAGAAATCCCTATGCGCTCGATCGCAACCCGAGCGGCTCGAGCTCTGGATCGGCGGCCGCCGTCGCCTCTAACTTCGCCGCGGTCGCGGTCGCCACCGAGACGGACGGCTCGATCGTCTCACCCGCAAACGCCAACGGGGTCGTCGGGATCAAGCCGACCGTCGGCCTTGTTAGCCGCGACGGGATCATCCCGATCTCCCACAGCCAGGACACGGCCGGGCCGATCGGGCGCACCGTCGCTGACGCCGCGGCGCTTCTCGCCGCGATCGCCGGCGTCGATGCCCACGACGCCGCGACGAGTGAGGCGAAGTTCGCCGACTATGCGAAGGCGCTGCGCGGAAACGCACTGAAGGGTGCGCGCCTCGGTGTGGTGCGTAGCGAGTTCGGCTCCAGTCCGGCGGTCGATGAAGTGATCGAGGACGCGCTGCGTCTGCTGGCGGCGAAGGGTGCCGTGCTGGTCGACCCAGTCGAGCTCCAGCTCGCAGCTGAGCTGCAGGAGGCTGAGCTCGACGTCCTGCTGACCGAGCTCAAGGCCGGTGTCGCCGGCTGGCTTCCCGAATTCATGCCGCAGGCGCCCGTTCAGTCGCTCGCCGATGTGATCGATTGGAACACGGCCCATACGGCCGAGGAGCTGCGCTGGTTCGGCCAGGAGTTCTTCGAACAGGCGCAGGCGCGTGGCGACTTGAAGAGCCCGGAGTACCTGCGCTCGCTGTCGACATGCCGCCGCGTCGCTCGCCGCGAGGGGATCGACGCAACGCTGCGCGCGGACTCACTCGACGCGCTGGTCGCCCCGACCGGCGGGCCCGCATGGCTGACCGATCTCGTCAACGGCGACCACTACGGAGGGAGCTTCTCGACACCGGCGGCCGTCGCCGGCTACCCGCACGTCACGGTGCCGGCGGGGTTCGTGCACGGCCTGCCGGTCGGGATCTCCTTCGTCGGGACAGCGTGGAGTGAGGCGCGGCTGATCGGCCTCGCGCACGGATTCGAGCGGGCCGCGAGCGCACGCCGGCCGCCGACCTTCGCGGCCAGCGCAGCGCTCGGCGGCGATTAGTTTCACCGCCGCAGGGCGTCCTATTGGCAAGAACAAATTGCGACCAAGGAGACTGACGTGCCGCAGATAACGCAGGTGGGCCGTGTAATCGTGCCGGTCGCCGACCAGGACGCGGCGATCGCCTTCTACACCGAGCGACTCGGTTTTACGCTGACCGCCGACACGCCGTTCGGCCACGGCGACCGCTGGGTCGAGGTCTCGCCGCCCGGAGGCGGCGCGGCGCTGGCGCTGAGCCCAGGGCGCGGCGAATTCACGCCGGGCCGGATGACCGGCATCGCGCTCACCTCGCCCGATCCGCGCGCTGACCACGCTGAGCTGAAGGACGCCGGCGTCGACGTCGACGCCGAGCTGATGGGCGGCGACGGGACGGTGCCGCTGATGTTCTTCGTCCGCGACGGCGACGGCAACCAGCTGCTGATCGTGGCGGCGCAGGAGGCGTGACGGCGGCGCGATCGCCGACGCTCACGTGACGCGGTCGGTTGCGTGAGCGACCGACCGCTCAGCGCGATGTGATGACCGTAACGATCCGCGCTGGCGACTATGCCGTCCCCAACGGCAACCTCGAAACCGGCTCCAGCACCAATGCAAACCGCACGACGCTCAAGCCGGCGTCCGAGCGGTTCAGGGGGTCTTTACGCAGACACCGCCCTGGCACGTCCCGTCCTGACACGGCGTGCCGTTTGCCACTCGCGTGAAAACGCAGCCCTTCGTGACATCGCACGTGTCGATCGTGCAGAGATTGTTGTCGTCGCAGACGACCGGAGTGTGGGTGCACTGGCCGTTGAGCGGGTTGCATCCGTCGATCGTGCAGGCGTTGTGGTCGTCGCAGTTCTTGCCGGCGCACAGATCGGTGGGGCCGCTCGTGCCAGACATTGCCGCCGCGGCGGCGGGGATCACCACCGAGTAGATCAGCGGCGCGCTGACTGCGGCGGCTCCGATCGTCGCCAGGCGCTTCGCGGCATCGCGTCGCGAAATACCCTGCTGTTGGCGAAAGACGCTCTCGAGCAGTCCGGCATCACCGAGCTCACGCAGCGCGGTGTCGACGCTTTCGCCTGCCATGCCGAGCTCTCCGGCGATGCCGGCGGGCGAGCGCTCCCCGTCACACAGCGACCACACCGAGGCGGCGTCCGCCGAAAGGCAGTGCGCGCTGCGCGAGACCGAGTCGTAGACGACGAGCTCGTCGCCGACCTGCTCGGTGAGGACGCCGGTGCTGCGTGCCCGCGGTCGATCGGCCATGGCGTCACGGTAGCGAAGTCACGCAGCGCTACCGAGGGTAGATTCGTCCGACGCTGGGGGACACCCGCGCCAGGCTCGCGCGGTCAAGAACGCGGAGCCTCGCTTCCGGCGGCGGTTAGCTCCGCAAACAGTGCCTCCGCGGCCACCCCCGCCTCGCCGCGGTCGCCCACCAGCACACGGCTGTCGCGCAGCGCCCGGGCCACGGTGCGCAGCGAGTCGCCGGGCCGCTGCTGCGCCGGGACCGTGTTGGTGAGCACGGCGACCGTGCCTTCGCCCGCCGAGATCGTCGCCGGCCGCCACTGCGCGCCGGGGCGGTAGCGGATCAGTGCGACGAGCCCCACCGCTGCCCGGTCCTCGCCGGCTACGCCGCCGAGCTCGCGGACGTCGTGCTCGGTGATCACCGCGCCGTCGTCGCTTCGGATCGAGAGCCGCCGCGGATAGGGATGAACCATCCCGTCTTCATCGAACACGGCGTATTCGTCTGAGTAGTAGGTCGCGCCGAGCTCGACTAGCGAGCGCACGATCGTGCTCTTGCCCGAGAAGCTCGTACCCGGGAGGACCAGTGCGCGATCGCCCAGCGCGACCACTCCGGCATGGACGAAGATCCAGTCGCTCGTCTTCGTCGCGATCAGCATGCGGATGTCGGCGTCGATCAGCCCGAGGGCGACATCGAGACTGGCATGCTCGATCGCGCTGCTGCCGTTGATGGTCACGCTGTAGCTGTCGACCTCCACACGTTGCAGCGAGAACGTGGCGATGGCCCTCGCCGAGTCGCACGCGCGCCAGCCCGGGGGAAGAATCGCGCGCACGTGCGCTTCGAGCTCGGCGGCACCAAAACGCACCTCCGCAGCGACCCCAAACGCTTCGAATGCCATCGATCCCGCGCGGTCTCGTCTCAGCCTCATCGGCGCGATCATAGGAGCCAGCCGGCCATTCCAGGCTCGGCGCGCCTCTACGATTAAGTCGTGAGCGCACTGTTGTTATCTGCCCGCTGCGTTCTGGCGGGCGTGTTCCTGCTGGCGGCGGCCGGGAAGCTGCTCGATCTGGCGGGGTCACGCGCGGCGCTTGGAGAGTTCGGTGTGCCGGTGCGAGTGGCGGCGCTCGCCGGCGTGGCTCTGCCGCTTTGCGAGCTGGCCGTCGCGGTCGCGCTGCTGATCCGCCCGACGGCCGTCGCCGGCGCCGCCGGCGCCCTGGTGCTGCTGGTCGTCTTCATTGGCGGCGTCGCGCGCGCCATGTCGCAAGGGCGGGCACCGGACTGTCATTGCTTCGGCCAGATCCACTCCGAGCCGGCCGGTCCCGCGACGCTCGCGCGCAATGCCGTGCTCGCAGCGCCGGCGCTGCTGATCCTGATCGCAGGCAGCGGACCATCGCTCGACGGCGGACTCGCGAGTCTCAACGGCACACAAGACGCACTCGTCGCCACCGCGGTGCTTGCGCTCGTGCTGGGGCTGGCTGCAGCCGCACAATGGGGCGACGGACGCCGCCTGCGCCGCGAGCTGGCCACCGTCATCGCTGCCAAGCAACCGCCGGGGCTCCCGCGCGGGGCGGCAGCTCCCGCCTTCACTCTTGCCGCGATCAGGGGCGCCGCCGAGACGCTCGAGGAACTGCTCAACCCACCGCAGCCAACGATTCTGGTGTTCCTGAGCACGCGATGCATGCCGTGCCTGACGATGCTGCCGAAGCTCGCCGACTGGCAGGAGTCGCTCGCCGGCGCCGTGTCACTTCCGGCGATTTTCTCGGGCGAGCACTCCGAGGTCGATCGCATTGCCGACGACGCGGGGCTGAGTGTGGCTCTCGCCCAGGAGGGGTCCGAAGTGTTCGGCCTTTATGCGCTGCGCGCAACGCCGTCTGCGGTGCTCATCGACGCGGACGGCGCGATAGCCGCCACTCCCGCCGAGGGCGTGCCGGCGATAGAGGCGCTGATTCGCTCGGCCGCGGTCAGCCGGCCCGCGACGCAACCCGCCGTCTCGCCGGCTTGAGCGAGCCCGTCGGCATCGAACCGCGCGGCGTTGCTCCTCCGCCGGCGGCCGCCGACCCGCTTCCGGCCGGCGGAGACCACGGATGAGTGAGAGCCCCAGCGCCGTGGCGGTGGCCACCGCGCTGCGGTTGCGTGTCGACAGCTGGACGGCCGAGGTCGTGCGCGCGATGCGTGCGCGAGCCATCGAGCCGGTGCTCCTGAAGGGTCCGGTTATCGCGCGCCGGCTCTACAGCGAGCAGCCGGAACGGCGCGTCTACTGCGACTGCGACCTGCTCGTCGGCCCCGATGACACCGAGCGCGCGCGGGCACTGCTCACCGAGCTCGGCTTCCGCGCACAGGAGCATCCGCTGATCGAGGCCGACGAACATCACGCCCGGATCTTCCTGCGCAGCGACGACGGGGCGAATGTCGATCTGCATCGCACGCTGCACGGCATGGAGCGTGTCGCCGCCGACCGCGTTTGGGCGATGGTCGGCAGGCACCTCTCGCAAATGGAGGTCGGCGGCGCGAGCGTCAACGTCACCGACCCCGTGCTCACGACGCTCAACGTGGCGCTTCACCCGGTGCCGGCCGACGGTCCAACGAGCAAGCCGTGGCAGGATCTCGAACTGGCGCTTGCGCGCGTCGATGACGTGACCTGGGGAGCAGCCGTCAGCCTGGCGCGCGAGCTCGGAATCGAGTCCGAGCTGTCGGCGCGGTTGCAGCGCCTCGCCGCGGGCGCCCAACTTGCCGAACGCCTCATGATCAGCCCGCGCGGCTCCGACTACTACAACCTCGTCGGGGCCGTTACCTCAGGCCGTGCGCCGCGGTCGGTGTACTCGATCTCGCACCTGCGCTCGCGGCCCACGCATGCGGCGCGCCTCGCCTACGTTGCGGCCAAGCTGTTTCCGCCTGCAGAGCAGCTACGGGGCGACCATGCGCTCGCGCGTCGAGGCTCGGCGGGCCTTCTCCTCGCGCGGGCGCTGCGAGTGCTCGCTGTGATCGCCGGGCTGCCTCGCGCGCTGATCGCCTACCGGCGCGAACGCTGACGCGACCATGGTGCCTCGAGACAGCCGTAGGGCTCTGAGCGATCGCTGGCCTCGACCGCGGTAGGCGGGCTGCGGCAACCGAAGTCGCCGCCTTCGGATGATCAGGACCGCCGGTGCTCGGGGTTTGGGTGGTCTGGCTGCCCCAAGTCCCAGTCGAACGTCGAATTCCCGTACACGGGGATGCCGCCGGCGTCGGTGAGCATGCGGGCAAGGTGCAGCACGTTCCAGGCCAGGAAGACCGTGTTACGGGTCGCCCAGGCGTTGTGCTCGCCACCCGCGACGGGGTCGAGGTAGGAGGGCCCAGGTCCAGCCTCCCCGGTCCAGTAGGTATCCGACTGGGGCGGGATGGTGAGTCCGATGTGCTGCAAGGCGTAGAGAACCTGGGCGCTGACATGCTTGCCGCCGTCGTCGTTTCCGGTGGTGATCGCCGCGCCGACCTTGCCGTAATAGGCCCACTGGCCCGCGTCATTGACGTCTGATGAGTAGGCGTAGAGGCGCTCGACGATCTTGCGCGTCAGCGAGCTCTGGTCCCCCAACCAGATCGGTCCCGCGATGATCAGGATGTTCGCGGGCACGATCGAGGCTTTGTAGATGTCGGGGAACTCGTCGCTGTCGTAGCCGTGTTCGCGCATGTCTGGCCACAGGCCCGGCGGGATATCGCGATCCACCGTCCGGATCTCCTCGACCTCAACGCCGACACGGTTGAAGATCCCGCTCACGATCGCGATCAGGCCATCGGTGTTGCTGGCCTCCGGTGAGCGCTTCGTCGTACCGTTGAACACGACGGCCCGCAGGTCGTCATAGCGCGTGGCCGCGCGCTCGGCCTGCTCATCGATGAATCGCTGAATGTCGCTGGGCAGGGCCATGTGCAGTTTGCGGTCGCTCGGCCGATCGCGCGCCAATCGTACAGACGGCGCGCACACGGCAACCAACTGTTCAGGCGGGCGAGCCGTCGTCGTCTTACGCCGCGCGTGGAGCGCGCGCAAGGACGCGAACAAGCAAGTTTTCAAAGCCGGTCGTCGAATCCGCCAGGTCGCGGAACGGCCCTGGCGCTGACGCCTAGCCGCCGTGAGTTCGCGCCGGGCCGGATGACGGGATCAGCACGACGGCCGCGGCCCTCTCGACCCTCCGCCGCCCGAGGCGCGCGACACGGGCCCCTGCGGTACGACTTGCGGCCCGCGCCGGATTAGACGCGCGGCAGCGACGAGTCCTGGGGCGGCATCGCCGGACGGGCCGAGCCGTCGATGTCTACGCAGACGCGGCGGGCTATCGCGGTGGCTCGTCGAGAACCCAGCGAGTGACCGGCTGGTGGAAATTGATCGGGCTGGGCTGTAACTGCCGGGTGAACAAGTAGCGAAACCCGGCACGCTGCAGCGTCCGGTTGGGAGCAACGTTGAACGCGTTCGGTTGGCAGTAGAGGCGCTGCAGGTCGAGCGCGCGAAAGTACGCGGCCGCGGAGAGCTTCACCAGCTCGGTTCCGAGTCCGGCTCGTCGATCCGGCGGATCGATGATGTGCAGATGCATGAAGGCCTGCTCTCCGTAGGTGATCTGGTCGGTAGAGCTGAAGCCGATCACTCGCTCGTCGAGCTCCCAGGCCAGGATGTAGTGCTCACGCTCGTGGATTGGTCGCGGGTAGTCGGTCTCGTAGAACTCCCGCCACGCCTGACGCGACGGCAGCAGTGCACGATCGACGCCGAGCGTGAGGAGGTGCTCGTCCGAGGCGTCGTGGAAGTAGTCGATCCGAACACCGACCTCGGCCAGAAGCAACTCACGAACGCGCAAGCCGGAGCACGCGACGTCCTCGCCGGAGGGAGACACCGATCCGAGCATTATGGTTCGACAGCGATGTGCCGGCTATTTGGTATGTCCGGTGCACCGCATCGCGTGCGGGCCACGTTCTGGCTGCTCCAGGCCGACGACAGCCTGGCGGTTCAAAGTCATCGCGAGCCTGACGGCACGGGACTCGGGTACTTCGCCGCAAACGGCACGCCGAGGGTCGACAAGCGCCCGATCGCCGCCTTCGAGGATCGAGCCTTCGCGCGCGAAGCCAAGGAGGTGCGATCGGAAACATTCGTCGCTCATATCCGCTTCGCGTCGACCGGCGGACTAACTCCCTCCAACACGCACCCGTTTGAACAGCGGGGTCGACTGCTTGCTCACAACGGGGTGATCGAGGGCCTGCCAAAGCTCGAGGCGGAGCTCGGAAGCTACCGCAGCCTGGTCAGCGGTGAAACCGACTCCGAGCGCTTCTTCGCACTCGTGACCAAGCACACCGAGCAGCACGACGGCGACGTGACCGCAGGCTTGACCGCCGCCGCTCGGTGGGTTGCCGAAGAGCTTCCGCTGTTCGCACTGAACGTAGTGCTCACCACCCGAAACCAGCTTTGGGCTCTGCGCTACCCCGACACCCACGCGCTGTACGTCCTCGAGCGGGAGCCAGGCGGTGGGCTGGAGCACAGCGGCAGCGCTGGCACGGTTCGCGTGCACAGCACTGACCTCGGCGCCAAGCCGGGCGTTGTAATCGCCAGCGAACCGATGGACGAGGACTCCGGCTGGCGGCCGCTCGCTTCCGGCGAAATGCTGCACGTCGACGAGACCCTGCGGGTGTCATCGACGGTCGCTATCGATCATCCGCCTCGGCACCCGATCACGCTCGCCGACCTGGCGCCGCGGGCCGCGGCCTCACAAAGCATTCACCCCACCCCGCCGAGCTAGTCGCCTGCGGGTCGACGGAGGAAGCGGGCCATCATGAAGACTCCGACGACGAGCCAGATCGCGAGTGTCTCGAGATCGTTGGCTTCGATGCCGCTGCCGCTGGTAAACGGGTTGAACGCATACTGGAGCGCGTGAGCTAGCGGTCGTATCGGAAAGACCTTGGCGATGTCGGTGATTCCCGTCGACAGGTTCGAGTGGAACCAGACGCCGGAGATGAAGGTGAGCGGCAAGATCGCGAAGTTGATCACCGCCGGCGTCGCTTCCGCGTTCTTGATGTAGCGAACGATGCCGACACCTCGCGCCGTGAAGCTGGCGCTGCCGATGACGAGCGCGGCAAGCAGTCCGGGAAGGGTCGCGCCGCGCACCGTGACGCCGTAGGCGACGCGTCCGATGACGAGGACCACCACGGTCATCTCTGTCGTGATCAGGAGGGTGGAGCCGATGCGCCCTGCGACGTAAGCCGAGCCCGGGAGCGGTGTGCCTGCCATCCGCTTGAGTACGCCCTGTTCCCGCAGGATGGAGGTGCTCATCGCCATATTGGTGAACGTCGTGGCGATGATGCCGTAGGCGAGGATGCCGGGAACAAAGAAGGCGTCGTAGGAGATCGCGCCGTGCGGGCCACGAATCGTCTGGCCGTGGTAGATCGTCGCGAAGATGACGAGGAACATGACGGGCATGAGGAAGGAGAAGAACGCCCGTGCACGGTTGCGCCAGAATGCGCGCTGCTCGTAGAGGATCTGCCAGCCGGCCAGCCTGAGATCACGCCGCAGCGACCAGGTGTCGGGGTGTGTTCCAGTGCTCATTGGTCCGCCGCCACTTCGTCGCCTTCGTCGCCAGAACCGGTCAGCGCGAGGTAGATGTCCTCAAGCGACGGCTGCGTAACCGAGAAGCGGCCGAGCTCGCCCGCTGCTCAAGCGCCCACGCTGTGATCCGCGCCGTTGCCGCAACGGCCTCGCGCGTTCGCACGAGCACACGGTCTCCCTCGCTTGTCACCTCTGCACCCGGCAGCTCGGGAAGATCGGCAGCGGACCGCTCCGGGGGCAGGACGAAACGGATTTCCGTTGGCCTGAGGTCACGGCCGCCGATCTCCTCCGGCCTGCCTTCGGCGACGATCGCTCCGTCGCGCATCACTGCCACCCGGTCGGCGAGCGTCTGCGCCTCGTCCATGAAGTGGGTCGTGAGAAACACCGTCTTTCCGAGCTGGCATAGCGAGCGAATCGTTGTCCAGGCCTGTCGTCGCGCGGCCGGATCGAAGCCGGTCGTTGGTTCGTCGAGGAACACCAGATCCGGGTCGCCGACAAGCGCCAGTGCGAGATCGAGCCGACGACGCTGGCCGCCCGACAGTTCGCGGGCTCGCGCGCTGCTCTTCTCGCCGAGCTCGACGAGTTCGATGAGTTCGTCGACGTCGCGCTCGCGCAGGTGGTAGCGCCGGTACATCATGAGCAGCTCCGTGACGGTGAGGTCCTCCTGCAGGCCGCATGACTGCAGGACGATCCCGACATGCTCGCGTAGCTCGCGAGGACGCTCGGCGGGATGGAGACCCAGGACGCTGACGCTGCCCGCGTTGCGGGAGCGGTAGCCCTCGAGGATCTCGGTCGTGGTCGTCTTCCCCGCTCCGTTAGGCCCAAGCAGGCAAAAGACCTCGCCGGCCGCCACCGTGAAGCTCACACCACGAATCGCCTCGCGGTCGCCGTAGGACTTGCGCAGATCGGTGACCTCGATCGCGTTCATGGGCTACCGAGGACACTATCCGGACCGCGTCGCCGAATCCGAGCCTGATGATCCGCGCTGGGCGCGACCGTCTAGGTGGCGCCGGAGCGCGGTGGCGACGCCGCGTGCCCGGCCACGCGTCAGAGCGGGGGTACTTGTGCGGCTACTTGTGGGCCGTGGTAGAGGTGATCCTGGTCCTGGCAGCCGGGGTCGAAGGAGAACTGCATGCTGTCGCTGCGGACGCCGTTGTAGCTGGCATACATGATCACGCGGCCCGTGGTGCCGACCCTGCAGCGCGGATCGCTGCTCGCGAGGACGCGCAGCGAGGTCTTGATCAGATTCCCCGGATAGCCCCACATCACCGCGACATGCGAGTGATAGGTGATCTGCGGCCCGACGCCCAACACGATCCTCGTCGCACGCCGGCCCGGACGCGAAACGCTCTGGCAAATGTTGCCCGAGATCCAGTTCGTATCCAGATTGATGTCCCCCCACCCGTACGCGAAACCGCTCGCCCCTCCCGCAAACGCCTGCGGAGCATGAAACCCCCACGGCGGAATACCGCTACCCGCCGGAATCCCACTACCGGAATACCACGTGCAATGCGGAACAGAGCTCGCATCCGCTGGCGTGGCCGTTGCGATCGACACGGCCAGAACCGGAAACGCGATGGCAACCTGGGAGATCGATCGGAGCCATCGCAGGCGCGACACGTGCCCAACTATGCCCCGCTCGCCGCGGCACGCTGAGGCATTTAGGCAAACGTATGACCTGCAAGGTCCGGACACAGGACGGCCGCCGACCGCATCGACCAGCACGGCCTACGCCGCCATCCGCCCGCTGCCAAGCGCATGTCCGGCAGAACCGGATCGGTGCCGCGCCTGTCTGGGGAGTTAGCTCTTGCGTCGCCGCCGGTCGCATCGCGTGCCAGCCGGCCACGCAGGTCCCCCTGAGGCACAATGTTGGACATATCCGTAAAGGGGGCGCGAGCGCTTGCTCGACCACATCAACGGAGGGGCTGAGAGACATGGGGATTCGCGGGCGCAGGCTGGGGCGATCGTCCATCGCCGTCGCGGGAACCGCCGTTGTTCTGGCCAGCGCCGGCGCGGCGTTTGGCCTGCAGGGGCTGCCGAGCGGCGGGCAGGTGAACAACGACCCGGCGGCCGGGATCAATCCGGCGCTCAGCGTGAGCACCGCGGAGCCGGCCAACGCCGACGTCGTCGGCGGGGCACTGACCGCCGGGAAGGTCGCCGTACCGTGGGCCGTGTTCCGCCAGCAGGAGACCGGGGGTGCCAAGGATCAGATCTTCTCGCGCTCGTTCGCGGACGGAGCTTGGACGACGCGCGGGATCGGGACGGTCGGCGGGAGCTCGAGCGCGGCGCCTCCGTTCAGCGGATCGCTGAACTTCGACCAGAGCGAGGACGGCGAGGCGCCGGCGATCGACTTCGCCGGCGTGGGCCGGACCGTGCCTTGGGCCACCTGGTATGAGGACACGACCGGGACCGGGTTCAACAGCGAAAACATCTTCGCCAGTCAATTCGACGCCACCCATGACAGGTGGGTGTTTGTCGGACAGGACCGGGGACTCGGCGGCAGCAACCACGTGCAGGTCCCCTCGCTCAACATCCACACCAACCAGAACGCCGAGCATCCGTCGGTGGCGGGCGGCACCACGACGCCCGGTGGCGATCCTGGTCCCTGGATCACCTGGCAGGAGACCTCCACGGCGACGGAGACCGGCCGTGAACCCGACGCAGATCTTTGTGGTGAAGCCGATCGGCCCGGGCTCGACGACTTGCACGGGGGTCACTCCGGGTGGAACCGCCACCGCTCCGGACGGCGGGTTCTGCTGGCAGCAGACGGGAATCGCCCGCTTCGGATCGGGCACGCTCGATCCAAGCCTGAACGTGGATCCCACGCGCAACGCCGCGGAGCCCGAAATCGCCTTCGCCGGCGCCGGGGACAACGTGCCCTGGGTCGTCTGGTACGAGGAGGGCGCCACCCACACGACCGTCAGTCCGCTGAGCGGCAACGAGATGGTGTTCGCCGCCGAGGGCGTCCAGGATGGGGCCGCGGACGGCGGATTCCACTGGCAGGTGGTGGGCAACAACGCTCAGGGCGAGCTCGACACCAGTGGAACCGCCCCGCAGAACTTCGGCTCCTGCGCCGCGAATGTCACGAGCGAGGAAGCCTGCTCGCTGAACGCCAGCCCGACCGCCAACGCCGAGGACCCGCGCGTCGCCGCGGGCACGATGAACTCCGCCGACCCGACGGTGCCGTGGGTGGCCTGGGACGAGACCGTCGGTGGGCACCAGCAGGTATTCGTCAGCCGCCTAACGGGTACTGGCGCCGCGGCGCGGTTCGCACTGGTCAACAACGGTCAGCCGATCTCGACAGGAGCGAACGACTCCACGCGACCGGACATCACGTTCTCCGGCAACACGCCATATGTGTCGTGGCGTGAGGACACCGGCGGGGGCGTCGAAACGGCCTTCGTGGGCCATTTCGTCAACGCCGCCAGCCCGACGTTCGTGCTGGACGGCAGCAACACGTCGCTGACTCCGACCACCACCGCCGATGTTCGTGAGCCGATCTCGTCGGGCTGCACAGCGAATCCGTTCAACGCGGACGGCGCGACGTGCCAGGGCGGTGCGATGGGAACGCCCTTCTTCCTGTTCACCAACGGCGCGAGCCCAGTCGGCCTGTTCGCCGACGCGTACCAGCCCGACGCGCCCCTGACCGGTGCGTCAAGTGGCGTGGGCCAGACCACGGCGACCGTCTCCGGCAGCGTGTACCCGGAGGGCGCGCGCACGAGCGTGACGTTCCAGTTCGGGACCACGACCGCCTACGGACAGTCGACGCCGGCTCAGGTCACGGGACCCGACAACGCCGTCGACGCGCTCAGCGCGACGTTGAGCGGCCTGCCGGCCGCGACGACCATCCACTACCGGGCGGTGGCCACGAGCGACTTCGGCGCAGAGGTCGGTTCCGATCAGACGCTGACCACGACATCGGCCGCGCCGGCGGTCGCTGCAGGCAAGCCGTCGGTTGGTCGCGCTCGGGTGTCGGGCACCACGGTCTCGATTCCGATCACCTGCAAGGGCGAGACGAACTGCACCGTGGCGCTCAAGCTGACGGTGACCGAGACACTCCGGCATCACCGGGTCATCGCGATCAGCGCCCGCAAGGCCAAGATAACGCACAAGACGGTGACCGTGGGCACGGCGAAGGCGACGATCAAGGCCGGGCACAAGCAGACGGTGCGGATCGGTCTCAACCGCACCGGGCGCAAGGCCCTGGCGGCGCGGCATCGGCTCGCAACCAAGCTCACCGTTACCCGGCGCATCGCCGGGAAGAATCGAACCGTTTCGACGCAGGAGGTGACGTTCAAGGCGCGCAAGCACGAGAAGCACTGACTTAGGGTGAAGGGGTGCGTGCGACCCTCGCGACGGAGGCGGCCTCGGCGCCCTAGATTGTCGGTGTGTCGCATCCCGATCCGAACGGTCCGCGTGACCTGACGCCGATCCGCGTCGGGGAGGTCTTCGAGAACCCCGTTACGCGCGAGCGCGCGACCGTCCAAGAGCTTCCACACACAAACGCCGAGGGCCGCGCTGCGGCGGAGCTGACGGCCCTCGTTGGCGCGCGCGTGGTCGGCGAGCACCGCCACCCCGCGATCGTCGAGCGCTTCACGGCGCTCGAGGGAGAGTTGACCGTCAAACGCGACGGGGAGACGACCATTCTGCGGGAGGGCGAGAGCGCTGTTGTCGAACCCGGCGTGTGGCACGACTGGTGGAACGCGGGCGACCGCGACGCGCGCGTCCATGTCGAGGTCACCCCCGGTGAGCGCTTCGCCCACATGCTCGAGACGCTTTTCGGTCTTGCGAGGCTCGGCTACACCAACGCCAAGGGGATGCCGAACCCGCTACAGCTCGCCGTGTTCGCGCAGGAGTTCAGTGACGTCATCGTGTTCCGCTCGCCGCCACTGCCCGTGCAGCGCGCGCTCTTCGGTGCACTTGCCCCAATCGCTCGAGCGCGGGGCTACCGCGGGACCTACCCGCAGCTCTCACGTACCGTGTTCGCACCACGGACAGCGCCGCTCGAGGACCCTGCTCCGAGCTGACCCGCCCGGCTAGCGGCCGACCCAGCCGCCGCGACATCTGCTGTCGCGCGCGGCGACGTTGGCCTCCTTCCGCCGCGGCGAGTCATCGCGGCGCGAGGATCCGTACGCGGACGGGAACCTCGAATTGGCGGCCGTGTTCGACGGGATGGCCGAGCCGGTCGAATTCGTGGTGGAGCTCCGCGTGTTGGGCGGCGATCAGTCGTTCGCGCTCGGGCTCGACGCTGACCATCAGCTCGTGCCATGCCTCGAAATCGGCGAACGTCATCCCGACGACAGCGTCGCGGCGTGATCGCTCAACGACTCGGCGGCCGGCGATCGCGCGATCGAGCAAAGCCTGCGCCGCGGCGCGGCTACCGGTTTCGTCCTCGATCGGAAGCATCAGCTCGTGGAATTCGCCTCTCGCCACGGGCTCTTGCACATAGATCAGCCCTTGCGCGCGCAGCACGCGCAGGGCCTCGTCCAGCGCGGCATCGAGCTCGTCCCCGGTCACGTGGTGGAGGCTGTTGAAGAACACGACGATGTCGAAGCTGCCGTCATCGAATGGCAACGCCCCGGCCGACCCCTCGAGATAGCAGTCGGCGAACTTCTCGTCCTGTGCCCGGGCTCGCTCGATCGCCACGGCGAGCGGATCGATGCCGATCACGCGCCCGGTGCCTCCATCGCGCAGCCACCGCGTCAGCCAGCCTTCGCCACACCCGACGTCGAGGACATCGCGGCCGCGGACGTCAAGCATCTCGTCGATCAGGTCGCTGCGCTGCAGAATCGCCACGCTGGCAGTAAACCGGTTTCGCCTAGCGGCCGAAACCCGCTCGCCGTGGCTGTCGTGGTGTTGCGGCAGAACCGGCAGCGACCGGCAGTCGCACGCTGACGTGGAGGCCGCCGGCGTCCCGCGGGATGATGGTGAGGCTTCCCTCGTGCGCTTGGGCGATGCTCTTGACGATGGCGAGCCCGAGCCCGAGTCCCGCGTGGTCGTCGGTGCGAATGCGTTCTGCGCCGCGCTGAAACGGCTCGTCAAGCCTGGCTACCAGCTGGGGGGTGAGGTGCGCTCCGGTGCTCTCGACGGTGAGCACCGCGCTGCTCGGCTGAAGGCTGGTCGTCACCCACACGGTGCCGTGTCCGAGGAGGTTGTGGACGATCGCGTTGTGGACGAGGTTGATGGCCATCTGCAGCAGGAGCGGGGGTGAACCGATGGTGGGAGTCACGTCGCCGGAGATCTCGATCGTGGTGCCGCGTTGATCCGCGAGGGGTAGGAGGGTCTCGACGGCTTCCTCTGCGACCAGCGACAGGTCGATGGAGTCTCGGGTGAAGGATCGTTGGTCGGCGCGGCTCAGCAGGAGCAATGCCTCTGTGAGATCGATCGCGCGGGCGTTGACGGCATGGAGGCGGTCGACGAGTTCGCCGGTGTCGCGGTTCGGATCGTTGCGGGCGACCTCGAGGAGCGTCTGCGTGATCGACAGCGGGGTGCGCAGCTCATGCGAGGCGTTGGCGGCGAACCGCTGCTGTTCGGCGACGTGCGCTTGGAGGCGCGCGAGCAGGCCGTCGATCGTGTCGCCGAGATCCTTCAGCTCGTCGTCGGGGCCTGCGAGCGCCAGACGCTCGTGCAGGTTACGCTCGGAGATCTGCCGGGTCGTCGCCGTCATCGTTCGCAGCGGGCGCAGGACCCGGCCCGCGACCAGCCAGCCGAGCGCGATCGAGACCAGGGTCACGATCGCCAGCGCGATCCCCGACCACACGAGCAGCTGGTGGAGATCGTGGGTGTGCAGACTGACCACCCTGGTGTACTGCTGACCGGCGACGTAGCGCACATAGCGCGCGACGGCCGGGTTCGCGAGCGCTTTCTCGAGAGCGCGCGGCCCGGTCGTCCCGTGCGGATTCGCCCCGGCGACGATCAGGTCGGGGCCGGTCGTACTGCGGACGAAGATGTAGGTGATCGCGAGGAGCACAGTCCCCGAGACGAGAAACAGTCCGCTATAGAGCAGGGTTAGCCGCAGGCGGACCGTCCGCGACGGCAGGCGGAGCAGCCGACGCGGAACGAGCCTGGCGAGCAACGCTCGGGCCATCGTCAGATCCGGTCGCTGCCTCGGGAAACGGTGAAGGTCACGCGGCGCTCACCCACTATCCGGCTCCGCGTCGATCCGATAACCGGCGCCGGCTACGGTGGCGATGATCGCGGGGTCCCCTAACCGTTTGCGCAGCGCCGAGACTGTGATGCGCACCGCGTTGGTGAACGGATCTGCGTGCCGATCCCACGCCTGTTTCAGTAATTCCTCGGCACTGACGACACCACCTTCGGCGGCGAGAAGAACTTCGAGCACGGCGAACTGCTTGCGGGTCAGCGCGACGTAGCGGCCGTCGCGGTAGACCTCGCGGCGGAACGGATCCAACCGCAGACCCGCGAGCTCTCGCACGGGCGGCCTGTGGTGCGCACGCCTACGGTCGAGTGCTCTGAGGCGAAGCACGAGCTCCTGGAGCTCAAACGGCTTCGCGAGGTAGTCGTCGGCACCGATTCCAAACCCGGACGCTTTGTCGTCAAGTCCGTCGGCCGCGGTGAGCATGAGAATCGGCATGCCGCTGCCGGAAGCGACGATGCGTTCGGCGATCTCGTCACCGGACGGACCAGGAATGTCGCGGTCGAGAATCGCGATGTCGTAGGCGTTGACGCCCAACAGCTCCAAGGCGGTGTCGCCGTCACCGGCAATGTCTGCCGCGATCGCTTCGAGGCGCAGACCGTCGCGGACCGCTTCGGCCATGTAGGGCTCGTCCTCGACGATCAACACACGCAAGCTCTCGATGATCGCAGCCGCTACGTATCGCCGGCGTATCGAAAACGGCATACGCGCTGGCAACGTCCCGCGCCCTTGACTGGGGGCATGCCCTTCAGGCAACCGGCACGGACAGCCGCTCGCGGCACCCGGATCACCGTGTACCGCCGGCGCCGCCGCACGCTGCTCGGCACGGTCCTGGCGCTACTTCTCGCCGTCGCGGCGCTGGCGGCGCTCCCCCACCTGCTGGACGGGAAGGCGCGCACACCAACCACCAACCGCACGGCCATTCGCACACTGACGTCCAGCATCAACCGCGCCCCCGGCACCTCCCGGCAGGCGGTTACGTGGCCGCAGCAGGGGCAGGCGGCGCTTGTGCTCGGCGGCGGCCGGCCGGCGGCGAGCCCGCACGAAGTGCCGGTCCCGATCGCGAGCGTGGCGAAGGTGATGACCGCCTACCTGACGCTCGAGCGCTACCCGCTGAGCGTCACGCAGGCAGGGTTCACGATGACGGTCACCGAGGACCAGGCGCAGGACGCCGCGCAGGACGCCGCGCAAAACCAGTCGCGGGTGCCGGTACAGCCTGGCGAGCAGCTGACCGAACGCCAGCTGCTCGAGGCGCTGTTGATCCCCTCCGGCAACAACATCGCCGAAATCCTCGCCGGCATGGTCGCGGGCAGCGAAGCCCGCTTCCTCGCCGAGATGAACGCCGAGGCGCGCGCGCTCGGAATGGACCACACGATCTACACCGATCCCAGCGGGTTCGATCCGAGCACCGTCTCCACCGCCGCCGACCAGTTGCGCGTGTTCCAGCGGGCGATGCGCTTTGCGGTCTTCCGCCAGATCGTCTCGATGCCGAGCGTGACGCTGCCGGTCGCCGGCACACTCACCAACTATGACCCGCTGATCGTTGCGGGCTACGCCGGGAAGACCGGGTCGGACTCCGCGGCTGGAGGCTGCCTGGCGTTTTTCACCAATGTGACCGTCGCCGGGCGCGAGCAGACGGCCGTCGGCGTGGTGCTGGGACAGGGGCAGGGCGACGACACGTCCATGCTCCTCGGCGCTGCTGGGGACGCGGTCGAGCAGCTTGTCGCTTCAGTCGACGCTGAGGGGCGTGTGCGGACGCTGCCGCCGCCAGGTGCTCCTCGGGGCGCGCCCGACAGCTAATTTCGCGATGCCGCGAGGGTTACACAGCTTCCGTGATGGACCAGCGGCGCCAATGGAGGCGGGGATCTTGCGACGCGCTAGCCTCACCGCAACCGCCAACCCCGACTCGAAAGAGGGGCCCAATGGGTACCGATGCAAGCAGCGAGGCCGGCCACCGAGTCGCGGAGTCGGACGCGGCGGTCTTCAGGTCGGTCCTGCCCGAGGAGGTCGAATGGGGGCCGTTCGCAGCATTCCCAGCTGGCGCACAACTTGCGGTCGTCGTGGGGCGTCCGGCGGAGCCAGGACCGTATGTGACCAGAGTCAAGGTCCCGTCGGATGTGAAGCTCATGCCGCACACGCACCCAGAGGATCGCGTCTACACGGTCATCTCCGGTGTCTTCTATATCGGCATAGGGCGTGAGTTCGACGGCGAGGAACTGACGGCCTATCCGCCCGGAAGTGTGATCGTCTTGCCCGGCGGGACTCCGCACTTTCACTGGGCGAAATCCGGAGAGTACGTCTCGCAGATAACAGCGATCGGACCGCTTGGTATGGAGTACGTCAACCCGAGCGACGACCCCCGCAACGATTGAGGACGATCACGCGTTTGCGGTTACTCGCGAGCTAGGCGGAGGCACTACTAGACCGAGGCACTACGGGAGGTCCTTCGCCAGGATGCGCGCGCCATCCCCGCTCGGCCGAGCCCCGTCGCTCGCTTTCGCCCGCGATCAGCTGGAGCTGACGAGCCCGGCCCTGGCGGGGATCATGGGCGCGGGTCGGTCGTAGACGGTGGTGATGATCTCGGCGTTGTCGATGCCCTGAGGGTAGATCGAGGCGATGCCGAGGGTCGGCATCCCCGAGCGCAGGCGGACTGCCCGTCACGCCGGATGTCGCGCTGGCCAGCGTGGCTCGTGCGGTGCTGCGCTAGGCGAGCGGTCCGGCGTCGTCAAGGCAGTTTGACGTTGGTCTTCCTAAGGCTGTACGATGTCAGACAACCATACCGGTCCGATGTCAGACAACCGGTGGCCGGAACTTGGAGCGGCCCGCTGGAGGGAAACAAACGAGGGAAGAGAGGTTCCGTTGGTGCGCGCAAACTCGAAGATCGCCCGTGCGACTGCATTGCTCGCGGTCGCCGCGGTCATAGGGGTCACGGCCGTCAGCAGCTCGGCCAGTGGCCATTCGACGGCTACAGCTGCCAGTTCGTCAAGTCTCAACTGGGGCATCACGTCGATCGATCCATCTCTGGATCCGGGCGACGTCTACGCGATCGACCCCAACATCGTCACTGCCTCGATGTGCAACTCCCTGCTGCAGTTCAACTCGCAGGGTCAACTGGCGCCTGAACTCGCGTCGAGCTGGAAGCAGACGAGCCCGACGACCTTCGTCTACAACCTCGTCCACAACGCGAAGTTCTGGGACGGCAATCCCGTTACGGCGGCGGATGCGGCGTATTCCATGAATCGCATCGCCAGCGCCAAGCTCGCCTCGCCGCTGCTGAGCCTGCTTCAGACCGGCGACGTCAAGAACGCCACCGCCAATGGGAAGTGGCAGGTCGTGGTGCATCTGACCAAGCCGAACCCGATCGCCCAGGATCTGCCCGCGACGCCGATCGGACAGGTCGTCGAGAAGAGCGCTGTCGAGAAGTACGGGCTCGCCTTCGGAACCACGCCGGCCAAGACGATGTGCAGCGGCCCCTTCCGGCCGGTCTCATACGTCAAGGGAGCAAAGACCGTCCTTCAAGCCGTCCCGAACTACTGGGACAAGGCGCACCAGCCGAAGATCAAGTCGATCACATTCTCCACGGTGAACGACGCTGAGGCGCTCATCGCCGGGCTCCGCAGTGGCTCGATCAATGGGACGTTCGACCTGCCGGCCCGCGACGCACTGACTCTCGCCGGCGACTCCTCGCTGAAGATCAACTACGTCCCCTACGCCGGTGATACCAACTACCTGAGCCCCAACGTCGAGAAGGGGCCGTTCAAGAACCCGCTGGTCAGGGAGGCGTTCAACCTCGCCATCCCACGTTCCGCCCTGGCGACGGCGGTTGACGGCAAGTACGGTCGTCCGCTGGATCTCGTCGAGACGCCCGCGCTGTTCACTGATCACCAGTCCCAGTACATGTCCGCCTACAACGGCCTCGGCATTCCGAACAGCCCGAATCTGGCGAAGGCCAAGCAGCTCATCGCACAGGCTCACGCCAAGGGCGAGGCGGTGAACATCGCGATCGAGCAGTCGCTCACCTCGGACACCGTCGGAGCGGAGCTTCAGCAGGTCGGCAGCTCGATCGGGCTGAACGTAAAGATGGACAAGCTCACCCCGGCCGCGTTCGGCAACGTGAGCTACAGCGGCAAGTGCCCGCGAACAGTTGACGCTCTGACCAACTGGTGGAACCCCGACTTCCCGGCACCGTCCGCGGAGCTCGTGCCGCCGTTGGCCAGCGTCTACTCGGACGTCTCCTGCTACTTCTCGCCGACGTTCAACAAGCTGCGGGCAGCATGGGCAGCCACGAAGAACGGGAGCACGGCGCAGGTCAATGCGACCATCGCGCTGATGAAGCAGGTGACCAAGGACAACGTGTACATCCCGATGTATTCGGATCCGCTGGTCATGGTGCAGCCCTCAAACCTGCACGGGTACACGCAGACGCAGGTGTTCGTCTATCAGGACTTCCCTGATCAGGTTTCCTTCGGTTGATCTCGGTCGGGACGCGGCTATAGCGTCCTGGGGCTCTGCGGGCGAAAGCGCGTCCGCAGAGCCTCCGCCGAGCCGAAGCTGACGCTGGCACCGACGAAAGGCAGAAAGCGTTGACGACGATGATTACCGGCGCCGGAGCGGGCATTGGCGCCGCGACCGCCAGGGCGTTCGCCGCCGCCGGCCACTCGGTGGCCGTGGCTGACGTCGATCTTGAGGCTGCGCGAGGCGTCGCAAGCTCGCTTGAAGGTGCTGCCGCCTATGAGGTGGATGTCCGCAGCCGGGCCTCGATCGAGCAAGGGTGTACGCAGGCCGTTCGAGACCTCGGCCCGCTCAAGGTCTGGGTATCGTCGGCCGGCGTCTCGACGATGGCGCACTTCCTTGATCTGACCGATGAGGAGATCGACTGGAACCTCGACGTGAACCTTCGTGGGGTCCTGATCGGTGGGCAGGTCGCAGCGCGGCAGATGATCAGCCAGGGCGGCGGTGGCGCGATCGTCAACGTTGCCTCGATGGCCGGTAAACGGGGCGGAGTGCCGCTCCTGGCCCATTACATCGCGTCGAAATTCGGCGTCGTGGGCCTGACGCAGGCCATGGCCTGCGAACTG
Organism: Solirubrobacteraceae bacterium; assembly: GCA_036267075.1. Lineage (GTDB taxonomy): Bacteria > Actinomycetota > Thermoleophilia > Solirubrobacterales > Solirubrobacteraceae > Palsa-513. The sequence continues at coordinate 9,222 of DATAWT010000042.1, read as the reverse complement.
GCGTCACAGGACATCCGGGTCAACAGCGTCTGCCCCGGCTACGTGGACACCGGAATGCAGGACCGAGAGATCGGCTGGGAGGGGGAGCTGCTCGGGCTCACGCGCGAGCAGGTGATCGCCAATCACCGGGCCGACACGCCGCAGCGACGCGACCAGACGCCGCACGAGGTCGCCGCGCTGATCCTCTTTCTGGCCAGCGACAGCGCAGCCTCGATGACGGGTGAGAGCGTCGCCATCAACGGCGGCGGCTACATGGACTGATCTGACGATGGCGACCCGAATGATCAAGCAACCGGGCGGCAACGGTCTCGGCCGCGCTGCCAGATCCGGTGGGCCGGGCGAGCGGCACCTGCTGCCCCAGCAGACGCGCGACGCGATTGTCGAAGCTCTCCACGCGGAGGGCCTGACGGTCGGCGCGAGGCTGCCCAATGAGTTTGTGCTCGCCGATCGGCTGGGTGTCAGCCGCTCGACGATCCGCGAGGCGATGAAGCTGCTTGAGCAGGAGGGCATAGTCGAGGTGCGTCCCGGCAAGGGCCGCTTCGTTTCGGTCACCACGGAGCTCGAGCCTGAACGCCCGATCACTCAGTTCGAGAGCCTCACCAGCATGATGCGCGCGCTCGGCCGCGACGTCTCGACCGTGGTGCTGAGCGTGACCCAACGCAAGGCAACCGAGCCGGAGCGGGCGGTGCTGGGACTGCGGGGATCGGCGAGGGTCGTCGAAACCCGCCGGCTGCGAGAGTGCGACGGGAAGACCGTCATCTATTCCGTGAACATCATCGATGCCTCCGTGCTCGACCGAGACGTCGCCGAGATCGACTGGAGCGGGTCGGTGGTCGATCTGCTGGACCGCTGCGGCCAGGTGATCATCGCCTCCTCTGCGCACATCCAGGCGGTGGACCGACCACAGCCCGAGGACGAGCTGGCAGACGGCGCGCTTCCCCGTGGTCCGTGGCTCTACGTGAACGAGCGCTGCGTGACCCGGGACGGCCGCTGTGTGCTGGCTGCTCGCGACTACCACCTTGGTGAGATGTTCACCTTCAGCGTCCTCAGGCGCCGGCATGACATGCCGGCCGCGGCCGGCATGGAGACCGGTCGTACCGCGAATCTGCTGGAGCCGGCGAAGACCCAGCCGTGAGAGCCGCGCTCCTCACGCAGCCGGGCGCATTCGAGCATGTGCAGCTGCCGGAACCCGCGTGCGCCCCAGACGAGGTGATCGTTGGGGTCGCCACGTGCGGAATATGCGGTACCGATCGAGCCATCTTCAGGGGCGAGGCCCCCGCCGCATGGCCCGTTGTGCTCGGTCATGAGTTCAGCGGCGTCGTCGTCGAGGTCGGCTCAGACGTGACAGGGCTGTCGCTGGGAGACCGGGTGGCCGCGGACCCGAACGTCGTCGATGGCACGTGCTTCTTCTGTCGGCGGGGCGAGACCAACCTCTGCTCTGGACTCTCGCCGCTCGGCATCACTCGCAACGGAGGCTTCGCGGAGTTCGCCGCCGTGCCGGCGAGCAACGCCTACCGGCTGCCGGACAGTGTCTCGGTCGAGGATGGGTCGCTCGTGGAGCCACTGGCCTGCTGCGTGCGCGGAATCGACCAGGCACGAATCGGGCTCGGCGATCTGGTCGCGGTGCTCGGGGCTGGACCGATCGGCTGTCTGCTGATCCAGCTCGCGCGCATCCAGGGAGCGGGAACGATCCTCGCCGTCGAGCCGGAGCCGGCACGGCGCGCTCACGCCGTCGCGGCGGGTGCCGATCTCACCTGCGGCCCCGACGAGGCGGTTGCCGTGCTGAGCGAGCTGCGCGACCCGGCAGCGGATGTCGTCATCGAGGCAAGTGGCCGGACGCAGACCGCGGAGTGGGCGATCGGGCTCGTGCGACGCGGAGGAACGGTGGTCCTCTTCGGCGTCTATCCCGAACAGGAGCGCCTCCAAGTGAGTCCCTTCAGGGTCAACGAAGACGAGCTTCGGATCGTCGGCTCACTGAACAATCCGCATACGCACCAGCGCGCGATCGACCTGCTGGCCAGCCGCCGAGTGCTCCTGGATGGCGTGATCACGCATCGGCTCGGCCTCGAGGATCTTCCCGCGGCGATGGACCGCGACAGCTTCCCGGGAGCAGGGAAGATCACGGTCGCGCCTCAGCAGACCGCTGCGACGCCGGCGCAGCCAGCCGCATGCTGAGATACCTGGGCATCCGGCTCTCCACGACCGTCGGCGTTCTGTTCGCGTCGACATTGATCGTGTTCCTGCTGTTGCACGTCGGGCCGGGAAATCCGGCGACGCTTCTGAACGGTGGGCACGCACCGAACGCGGCCACCCTCAAGTACTTCAACGCCCGCTACGGGCTCAATCACTCCCTACCGGATCAGTACGTGATCTGGCTCGGGCACCTGCTGCACGGCGATTTCGGACAATCGATCGCGGCCCATTCGTCGGTCACCTCGGTGCTCGCGCCGCGGATCGGCGTCACGCTGCTGCTGACCGGATACGCCGTGGTGCTGATGTCCATCTTCGGCGTCGCGATTGGCGTGCTGAGCGGCGTGGTTCGCAACGGTCCGTTTGACCTGGCCGCGACGCTCGGATCACTGACCTTCACCGCGATTCCGACGTACGTGACCGGAGTTGTCTTCGCCGTCGTCTTCGGCGTCGATCTTGCCTGGTTCCCGGCGGAGGGAGGTGGCGACACCGGCAGTCTGTTCACGAGGCTCGACCATCTCACGCTCCCGGCGCTGGCGCTGGCGCTGTCCTCGTTGGCGCTCGTGAGCAGGATCACGCGGTCGGCGGTGATCGGCGAACTGGAAAGCGACCACGTCTTCGGCGCCAAGGTCCGCGGCTTCACGCGCCGACGCGTCGTCGTCAAGCACGCGCTCCGCGGGTCGATGATCCCGGTGGTCACGATCATCGGGGCGCAGGTCGGCTATCTGCTCAGCGGCGCCATCGTCATCGAGTACGCCTTTGGCCTCAACGGGATCGGCACGCTGCTCGTCCAGTCGGTGCAGGGGAAGGACTACGCCGTCGTCCAGGCGATCGCGCTGATCGTCACGTTCGAGTTCCTCTTCATAAGCCTGGTCGTAGACCTTCTCTATTGCCTGATCGATCCGCGCGTGAGGCTCGCCGGAGGCAGGACATGACGACGAGCGATCCCACGCTCGATGTGCTGTTGGAACCCACCGAGGACCTGCGCCACAGGCGCTACGGAAGCAGGCTGCTGCGCGGACTCCCGAAGGTCGTCGTCGGCGTCAGCATCGCGCTGCTCGTCGTGATCGTGGCGGCCGCGATCCTCGCGCCGCTCCTCGCGCCCTACAACCCGAACACCCCGGACCTGCTGAACCCATACGCGGGACCGGGCGCGGCACACCTCTTCGGCCAGGACAGCGCCGGACGCGACATCCTCTCCAGGATCCTGTACGGAGGGCGGCTCTCACTGCTGGGCCCGACGATCGTCATCCTGATCGCGTTCGCGGTGGGGGTGCCGCTCGGCTTCGCAGCTGCGTACAGCGGAGGATGGACCGACATCGGGGTATCGCGCGTCTTCGACCTGATCTTCGCGTTTCCGGCATTGCTGCTCGCAATCGTGATCGTCGCGACGTTCGGGACGAGCTTCTACTCCGCGGTGTTCGCCGTCACGGTCACCTACATCCCGCTGATGGGGCGCGTGGTGCGATCCGCCTGTCTGGTCGAGCGGCAGAAGCCCTACGTCGAAGCATGTCGCCTGCAGGGCTACGGCTCCTGGCGGATCCTCGTGCTGCACGTGGCCCCGAACATCGGACGCATCCTCGTGAGCCAGACGACGCTGTATTTCGCTTACGCGCTGCTGGACCTTGCTGCGCTGTCGTTTCTCGGGCTGGGTGCGCAACCGCCGCAGATCGACTGGGGCACGATGCTCGAGAACGCGAATCAGGGCGTCTTCCAATCAGCCACGGGCGTGATCTTTCCGGCGCTCGCGATCGTTCTGCTGGTCGTTCCCCTGAACTTCGTGGCCGACTGGACGCTCGAGTACAACCGCGCACGCGAGGAGCGCCGATGACCGTTTCCGAGTTCCAGGCTCCCCGGGATGTCAGGCTGGCGCTCAGGCGGGTGAGCACGTCGCTCCGCGTCGGCTCGCAATTGCGTCCCGTTGTGATCGAGATCGACCTCGAAGTGGGGGCTGGTGAGATCGTCGGGCTGGTCGGCGAGTCCGGCAGCGGCAAGTCGATGACGGCGCGCACGATCGCCGACGCGCTACCTCCGGGCGCCGCCGTGTCCGGTGAGGTGCTGCTGGGTGGCGAGAACCTGCTGGCGATGAGCCGTCGTCGCCGTCGCGAGGTGCAGCCGTCGATCGGCATGATCTTTCAGGATCCCCGGGCGTTCATCGACCCTCTGTGGCGGGTGGAGGACCACCTGACTGAGGGACTCCGCGTGCACCGGGGCCTCAGTCGCGGTGAGGCAAGGGTCCGCGCGATCGAGTTGCTCGACACCGTCGGCATCGACCAGCCCGAACGCCGGATTCACCAATACCCCGGCGAGATGTCGGGCGGCATGCTCCAGCGCGTCATGATCGCCGGCGCGCTCTCGGTCGAGCCGGCGGTGCTGCTGGCCGACGAGGCGACGACGGCTCTGGATGTCACCACCCAGGCGGGCATCGTGCGGCTCCTGGATCGCCTGCGCCGCGAGCGAGGCCTCGCGGTCCTCTTCATCACCCACGACCTGGCTCTGGCGAACGCGATCTGCGACCGCGTCTGCGTCATGTACGCGGGCCGGATCGTCGAGGTTCGCAGCGGCCGGCGGATCTTCGACGACCCCAGGCATCCGTACACGATGGGATTGCTGGCGGCGCGCCCGAGGGTGGATTCGCGATCGCACCGCCTCCCCGTGATCCACGGAACGCCGATCAACGCGATGGATGCACCGCCGGGATGCGCGTTTCACCCGCGGTGCCCGTACGTGCTCCCCGAATGCCGCTCGCAGCCCCCGCCGCTTGTGACCGTGGACGGCGGAGTTGCCCGGTGCTTCCGAGCGGAGGAGGGGGCGGCGCGCCTGAGCGCGAGCTCTCACGTCGGGCCGCAGGCGGATGTCGCCCTGGCCGTGAGCGAGGAGGGCACTTAGTGCACCTAGAGGTCGAGCATCTTTCGAAGACGTTCCGGCTGCGCTCCGGCTTCCTCGGGCGTGCCACGCCACTTGCCGCCGTGAGCGATGTGAGCCTGGAGGTGCCGCCACGCGGTTCGGTCGCGATCGTCGGTGAGACCGGCTCCGGCAAGACAACGGTCGCACGGATGGTCGTCGGCCTCGAGATCCCGACGTCGGGCGAGATCCTGGCCGACGGACGGGCGCTTCCGGTCAAGCCGAATCTCAGTGAGCGTCGCGAGCGCGCGCGGCTCATGCAGATGGTCTTCCAGAATCCGTTCCTGTCGCTCGATGCTCGCCAGCCGGTCGGAGTGGGAATCGCCGAGGTCATCCGGCACCACGGACGCGTCGAGAAGTCCAAGATCGACGCGCGCGTGTCCGAACTGCTCGACGCCGTCGGCCTCGCAGAACGCCTGGGAAGGAACAGACCTCGGCAGCTTTCAGGCGGGCAATGCCAGCGCGCCGCGATCGCCCGAGCGCTCGCCGCCGAGCCGGAGATGCTGGTGCTCGATGAGCCTGTCTCCGCGCTGGACGTGTCGACCCAGGCTCAGATCCTCAACCTGCTCGCCGACCTCCGCGAGCAGTTCGGCGTCGGCGTGCTGATGATCTCCCACGACCTCGCGATGGTCCGCCACATCTCCGACGACGTCGTGGTCATGCATCGCGGCAAGGTGGTCGAGGCGGGGACTGTCGAGGAGGTTCTCGATGCGCCGAGCGAGCCTTACACGCAGCAGTTGCTGGCGGCGAGTCCGGAGCGGTTGTCACTCAGCGGAGCGGGCGAGTGACCGCTGTCTTGCCCCCAGCAACGCACGAGCACCAGAGATCGGCCGGTCGGGCGCGACGATGAAACACACCAACGACAAAAGGAAGCCAGCATGTTGAACTTCGACGAGGCCAAGTTCCTCGAGAACCAGCGCGGGGCCGTGGCGTGCGCCGAAGAGCTCCACGGCGTGATCGGCGATCTCGTCGAAGGCGGCAGCGACAACCTGCTGTTCGTCGCATCGGGCGGTGCTGGGATCCTGATGTGGCCGGCGGCCGCACTGCTGGCAGCGCGATCGAGCCTCCCAAGCAGGGTCGAGCACGCGGCAGAGCTGGTCGCGGCCGGCTCCGGCCTGCTGTCACGCCGGTCGATCGTCGTGATGCCGTCGCGCTCGGGCGACACCCCCGAGACGGTCGAGGCGCTGCACTATTGCCGCGGCGCCGGTGCGACTGTGGTCACGCTCACCGGCACCCCGGACAGTCCGCTGGCTGCCCAGGCAGACCACAACTTCACCAACCAGGTTGCGGACGACAACTCGTCGGAGTCCTATTACATCCAGTCGATCTTCATCGCACTGTCGGTGATGAGCGCGCGCGGCGAGATCGACAACTACGACGAGCTACTGACAGCCGCGCGGCGGCTCCCCGAGGCACTGCTGAAGGCCAAGGAGGGCTTCGAGCCGCGTGCTGGGGAGGTGGCCGCAAGGATCGCCGAGGCTCCCTTCCACATGATCCTGGGCGCCGGCGGCGGCTGGGCCGAGGCGATGTACTACGGCATGTGCATCCTCGAGGAGATGCAGTGGATCCTGACCCGACCGGTGAACGCGGCCGACTTCTTCCACGGTCCGCTTGAACTGCTCGAGCCCGGCTTCAACTGCCTGCTCCTCAAGGACGAGGGCGACCTCCGACCGCTCATGGAGCGGGTGGAGGCATTCGTCCAGGGACACACCGACCGCGCCACAACGATCGACACCGCCACCATGGAAGGGCTCGAGCTGCCTCACGCGCTCCGCGCCCTGATGGCGCCCGCACTGCTCGCGACGGTGCTCGAGCGCGTCAGCACGAACTTGGAGGCGTTGCGTGATCACCCGCTCACCACGCGGCGCTACTACCGCGCGATGAGCTATTGATGAACGAAGCAGTTGGCGAGACCCCACGAAGCGTTCAGACCGACCTGTGGGTTGTTGGCAACGTCCTCATCGACCTGATGATGAAGGGCGTCCCCGAGCTTCCAACCTGGGGTGAGGAGGTGCTGGCCACCGGCCGGTCCGAGCAGGTCGGGGGGCAGGGGATCAATCTCGCCCGAGCGGCTGCGCGCCTGGGACTGTCGACCGAGCTCGCTGCGGTCGTCGGAGACGACGCGTCTGGAGATCTGATCCGTGCGACGCTCGAGGCCGAAGCGATTGGTGCTCACGCGCTCAAGACGGAGACGGGGAGCACGGCCTTCGCAGTCGCGGTGGTGCGGCCGGACGGTGAGCGCGCCTTCATCACCGATCTAGCGTCGTCCGCGAGCTTTGGCGTCGAGGATCTGAAGCAGCACGAGGACGCGATTCTCGGCTCTCGGTCGCTCGCGCTGGTCGGGACGTCAAACCTGCCCGGCATCGACCTGGTCGCCGCCGCGTCGCTGCTAAAGCGAGCGCAGGCGCACGGCGTGTTGACAGTCTTTGATCCCGGATGGGGCGACGAGATCACGGCCGGGAGCAAGCTTGACCCGATCTTCCAGGTCACCGACGTGCTACTCCCAAACCTGGACGAGGCGAGGGCTCTCACAGGGCAGCACGACGTGGGAGCGACTCTCAAGGCGCTCGGTGAGCGTTGTCCGGGGACGGTGATCGTGACCTGCGGCGAGGAGGGAAGCGCCACCCGCGATGGCGACACCCTAGTGAGGATCGAGCCGCTGGCGGTCGAGGTGGACAACGCGGTTGGGGCCGGAGACGTCTTCGCGGCAGGCGTCATCAGCGGCCTCCTCGATGATGGCGATGCGGTGGCTGCGATGGTTCGTGGCACCGCTGCCACCGCCAGCTACATCTCGCGCTCCGAGAAACGCTACGAGGCGATTGGGGACTGGCGTGCCCTCGCGTCGGAGGTAAAGATCCGCTGCATCTAGGCACCGCGCCGCGTGAAGAGCACGACGCTCGCTGCCGCGAACGCGAGCGTGCCGCACCTCGCGCGCAGCCGCAGCGACGCCTGACGCCCGATCAGCGGGCTTTGGCGAATTCTGGCGCGGCGCGGAGATCGGCGCGCGCTTGGCGTGAGTCGCCTGTCAGGCGCGGCCGAAGGACGTTTCGGCGCTCAGCGAGAGCGCAAAGGCGGCGATCAGGCGCGCGCAGCGCTCAACGTCGTCGAGCTGCACCATCTCGACTGGGGAGTGCATGTAGCGAAGCGCGATCGAGACGAGGCCGGTGGGGATACCGGCGCGTGTGAGGTGGACGGCGTCGGCGTCGGTGCCGGTCCCGCGAGCCGAGGCCTGGATCGTGAACGGGATTTGCTCGCGGGTCGCGACGTCGTAGAGCCGCTCGAACACGATCGGGTTGAGCGTCGAGCCGCGGCCGATCACCGGACCGTCACCGAAGCGGTGAACGCCGCTCTCGTTCACCTCCACGCCGGGCGAGCCGGTCTCGTGTGTCACGTCGACGACGATCGCGACATCCGGCTCGAGCCCGTAGGCGGTCGTGCGGGCGCCCGACAGCCCGATCTCCTCCTGCACAACCCCACACGCAGCGACCGTTCCGGCGGCGCCGCCCGCGTCGGCCACCATGCGCGCCGCCTCGAGCGCCACGAACGCGCCGAGGCGGTTGTCCATCGAACGCGACGCAACGCGGTCGCCGATCAGCTCGAGCGGCTCCCCCCGCAACACGGCGACGTCGCCGATGCGCACGAGTGCGCGCGCCTCCTCGCCGCTGTGCGCGCCGATGTCAATGTGCAGCTCGCGCAGCTCCGGAACCTTCTTGCGGTCCTCCTCGCGCAGTAGATGGATCGCACGGCGTCCGAGCACCCCCGGGACGGGGCCTCCGCGGGTCGCGAGCTCTACCCGCTGGCCTATAAGCACCTGCGGGTCCCAGCCACCAACACCGATGAAGCGGATGAAGCCGTCATCGTCCACGTGAGTGACGATCAAGCCGATCTCGTCGATGTGACCGACGATCGCGAGCAGCGGCGCACCCTCAACGGTCCCCGGGACACGTGCCACCACCGAGCCCATGACGTCGACAGCCACATCGTCGGTGAACGCTCGCGCGGCCTGCGCGAACACCGCGGCCGGTGCGAGCTCGTACCCGGATGGCCCAGCAGCGCTCAACAGCGCGCGCAGTGCGTCTGGGATCGGCACGCACGGCACACTAACGCGCGCCGGAGCGACTGGATGGA
>DATAWT010000041.1:0-111008 GCA_036267075.1 Solirubrobacteraceae bacterium | reverse complement strand
GCTTGACGGCGGGATCGGCGCGCTCGCCGTCGCGTCGGTGTCGGCGTCGATCGTGTTCGACGCCGTTCTCAAGGGCACCCACGGGACCTTCTCGGTCGTGGCGACGAACCTCGCCTACCCGGCCTGCGATCTGGCCCTGCTCGCGATCCTCATCAGCGTCGGCATCGCCGGGCGCCGGCAGGCGCTGAACTGGTCCTGGCTCGTCCTCGCCGTCGGCTTCGCGATCTTCCTCGCGGGCGACTCGATCTATCTGATGCAGGTCGCCCGCGGCACCTACGTCGCCGACGGCGTGCTCGACATCACCTGGCCGCTCGCGCTGGTGCTCGTTGCCTGCGCCGGATGGACGCCGCGGCGCTCGATCGAACCGGTCGCGCAGCGCCCGGCGAGCATCGCCACGCCCGTGGCGCTCAGCATGCTCGCGCTCGGGGTGCTGGTCAATGAGCACTTCAGCAACGTCAACCTGCTGGCCACCCTGCTCGCGGCGCTGTGCATCATCGCCGTCGCGGTGCGTCTGATCCTCGCCTTCCGCGAGGCCGGCCGGTCTGCCGTCGACAACGCCGTCGCACGCGATGCCGCCGTCGAGGCGCTCAACGCGAAATCGCTGTTCGTGGCCACCGTCAGCCATGAGCTGCGCACGCCGCTCAACGGCGTGATCGGGATGACGGGCCTGCTGCTCGACACCGAGCTCAACGCCCAGCAGCGCGAGTACGCGGAGATCGTCCGCGCCTCCGGCGAGGGCCTGCTGCTGGTGATCAACGACATCCTCGACTACTCGAAGATGGAGGCCGGGAAGATCGAGCTCGAGTCGACCGACTTCGCCCTGCGCGAGGCGATCGCCGAGGGCTGCGCGACGCTGCTGGTCCTCGCCCGCGAGAAGGGAATCGAGCTGGAGCTGGCGGTCGACGCGGACCTCCCGGTCTGGCTGCGCGGCGACGCGGCGCGGATCCGCCAGGTCGTCATCAACCTCGTCTCAAACGCCGTCAAGTTCACCGAACGCGGCCGCGTCGTCGTCGCCGTCAGCGGCACCGCTCGCGACGGCGGGATGCTCGTCCGCATCGAGGTCACAGACACCGGCATCGGAATCGACGCGGACGCCCTCAGCCGGCTCTTCCAGCCCTTCAACCAAGCCGACAACTCGACCGCCCGCAAGTACGGCGGCACGGGCCTCGGCTTGACGATCTCCGCGCGCCTGGTAGAGATGATGGACGGGCAGATCGGCGCCGAGAGCACGCCCGGGAAGGGCAGCACATTCTGGTTCGAGCTGCCGCTGACCACCTCCGATGGCACCGCGCAGACCCCCGAGCACACGCACACGCCGGTCGCGGTGGCCGGCGAGCGAGACCCGACGGGAGCGCTGACGGACGCCACCCCGCTCGTCTTGGTCGCCGAGGACAGCCCGGTCAACCAGCTGCTCGCGGTCAGGCTGCTCGACCGCTGCGGATTCCGCGCCGACGTGGCGGTCGACGGCCGCGCGGCCCTCGCCGCCTTCGAGCGCGGCGGCTACGCCGCGATCCTGATGGACTGCCAGATGCCGGACCTCGATGGCTACGAGGCGACACGCGAGATCCGCCGCCGTGAAGCGGGCAGCGCAGCGCACATTCCGATCATCGCGATGACCGCCAACTCGATGGCGCAGGATCGCGAGCGCTGCCTCGAGGCGGGAATGGACGACTACGTGAGCAAGCCGATCCGCCCGACGCTGCTCTCCGAGGCGCTCGAACGCTGGATCGAGGCGCCCGAGCAGCCCGCGACCGATGAGGAATCGCAGCGCCCGAGCGAACTGCTCGACGATGCGACCCTGACCGAGCTGCGCGAGCTCCACGGCGGCGGCCTGCGCGAGCTTCTCGAGCTCTATCTCGACGATGTCGCTTCTCAGATGCCGCGTCTGGCGGCGGCGCTGCAGCGCGGCGAGACCCAGAGCGTCGCGTTGTCCGCCCACCGCCTGAAGGGCGCCAGTCTCGCCGTCGGCGCGCTCGCCGTCTCGGCGATCGCCGCGGAGCTTGAGATCTGCGCCAAGCGCGAGGATGCCGACGGTGCCGTATCGCTTTTGGAGTCGCTCGAGCAGGCCGTTCTTGAGACCAGCGAGGCACTTCGGGTGGAGTCCGACGGCGCCCGCAGCGCCTGAGCGGCTGCAGCGCTCAAGGCAGCACTTCGCGGGACCGATAACTCCTCCAAATGCGACTGTCAGCGGGACGAGAGTCGGCCTCCGGCTCACGCCGCATGGGCGCGTCGGAGCGGGGCACCGCGCACCTCTTCGTCAAGCACGCGCTGATCGTCCTGATTCCGGTCGTCGCGCTCGGCGTAGCGCTCGGCCTGACGCTCTCGAACGAGGCACGCCATCGCGGCCTTGTGCAGGGAACCGACGAGGCACGCCTGGTCGCCCAGACCGCCGTCGAGCCGCTGCTCGACAAGGGGCCGGTGCGCGCTCCGATCAACCACGATGAGCAGGAGCGGCTCAGCCGGCTCGTTCGCTCCGCCGTCCAGCAGGGCGACATCCTTCGGCTGCGCGTGCGAAACCTCCAGGGCTTCGTCGTCTTCTCAGACGACGGCTCCGGGAAGAAGCAGGTTCCCGAGGATGAGGCGATCGATGCCGCGCACGGCGAGACCGTCGCCCGCCTGACGCGTCTCAACGACGACAGCAACGACGTCGGAGACGCCGGACCGGCCGCCGTCGAGGTCTACCAGCCCCTGCTACAGGGGCAGAACCAGCGCCGCATCGGCGTGCTGGAGCTCTACCTGCCCTACGCGCCGATTGCGCGCGACGTCGCGGCCAGCCTCAACCGGCTCTATATCTCACTGGCGGTCGGCCTGGCGCTGCTCTACGCCGCCCTGCTGGTGATAACGCTTTCGGTCAGCCGCGGCCTGCGGCGTCAGCTCGCGCTCAACGCCGCGGCCAACGCCGAGCTCGTCGTCGCCCGCGATGAGGCCGTCGAGGCGTCGAACATGAAATCGGCGTTCCTCGCCAACATCAGCCACGAGCTGCGCACCCCGATGAACGGGGTCCTCGGCATGAACGAGCTGCTGCTCGACACCGAGCTCGACGAGAACCAGGCCGACTACGCTCACCAGATCGCCCGCTCCGGCGAGCACATGATGTCGATCGTCAACGACGTCCTCGACATCGCCCGCATCGAGGCCGGCCAGCTTGTTCTGGACGAGCACGACTTCGAGCTGCACGAGGCGATCGTGAGCGCCTGCGCGGCGGTTCGCGACGCGGCCACCGCGAAGGAGCTCGCGTTCGAGGTTCGCATCTCCGACGACGTCCCGCACTGCGTGCACGGCGACGGCGGGCGACTCAATCAGATCGTGGCCAACCTCGCCGACAACGCTGTCAAGTTCACCGCACAGGGTTCCGTCGACGTCGGCGTCGCCGCAATGCAGGCCGAAGACGGGGCGCTGCGGCTGCGTGTCGAGGTTGCCGACACCGGGATCGGGGTCGACCCGGAGGCGCTCGAGCGCATCTTCGAGCTGTTCGCGCAGGCCGACAACTCGAGCACGCGCTCCTATGGCGGGACTGGCCTCGGCCTGGCTATCGCTCGCGAGCTCGTTGCTCTGATGGACGGTGAGATCGGCGTCGAGAGCCAGCCCGGATCTGGCAGCACCTTCTGGTTCGAGGTCGATCTGGCGGCCGCCAGCGGAGTCGAGACTCCGCGCGTCGCAGCGGTGCAGCTGGCCAGCTCGGCACCGCACGTGCTGATCGCCGAGGACAGCCCCGTCAACCGGATCGTCGCAAGCCGCGCTGTCGAGCGTTGCGGCTGCCACACGACCGTCGTCGCCGACGGACGAGAGGCACTCGTCGCGCTCGAGCGCGAGCACTTCGACGCGGTGCTGATGGACTGTCACATGCCGGAGCTCGACGGTTACACGGCGACGCGCGCGCTGCGCAAGCGGGAGGGCGACGGACCGCGCACGCCGGTGGTCGCGATGACGACGAGCGCGGCGCGGACCGATGTCGAGCGCTGCCTCGCCGCGGGCATGGACGACTACGTCAGCAAGCCGATGCGACACCAGACGCTGCAGCAGACGCTGCGCCGCTGGGTGCCGGCACTGACCGGCGCCGCCGCCGCGCCGGTCGGCGACCGCGTGCATTCGCTGCACGGCTGACGCGCATAACATGGCGGGCGTGCGAGCGCTGGCCCGCGGATGATCGAGTCCCTGCTCGTCGCCAACCGCGGCGAGATCGCCGTCCGCGCATTCCGCGCCGCCAACGAGCTTGGCGTGCGCAGCATCGCCGTGTATGTCCCCGAGGATCGCGACTCCGTGCATCGCCTCAAGGCGGATGAGGCCTACGAGATCGGTGAGCCGGGGCACCCCGTCAGCAACTATCTCGACATCGACGCGATCGTCGAACTCGCCAAAGAGGTGGGAGCGGCGGCGATCTACCCCGGCTACGGGTTCCTCTCGGAGAACCCGGCGCTGGCGCGCAGTTGCGACGCGGCGGGGATCGTTTTTGTCGGGCCGCCGCCGAGCGCGCTCGGGCTGGCCGGCGACAAGACGCGCGCGCGCGAGGTCGCGCGCTCCGCCGGCGTGCCCGTGCTCGAGGCCTCCGACGCGGTGGACGACGAGCAGACCGCCCTCGCCGCCGGAGAGCGGCTCGGCTTCCCGCTCTTCATCAAGGCCGCTCACGGCGGCGGCGGGCGCGGGATGCGGCTCGTCGCCACCGCCGAGGAACTGCCTGCCGCGCTCGACAGCGCGACGCGCGAAGCGCAGGCGGCATTCGGCGACGGCACCGTCTACCTCGAGCAGGCGATGCCCCACGCCCGCCACATCGAGGTTCAGATCCTGGCCGACGCGGCCGGCGGAATCGTCCATTTGTTCGAGCGCGACTGCTCGCTCCAGCGCCGCCACCAGAAGGTCATCGAGATGACGCCGGCGCCCAATCTTGACGAGGCGCTGCGCGAGCAGATCTGCGCCTCGGCTGTCGCCGTCGCGCGCGAGATCGGCTACGTGAACGCGGGCACTGTCGAGTTCCTGCTGGCCCCGGACGGCCGCTACGCCTTCATCGAGATGAACCCGCGCATCCAGGTCGAACACACCGTCACCGAGGAGACGACCGACGTCGACCTCGTGCGCTCGCAGATCCTGATCGCCGGCGGCGCGACGCTGGCCGACCTCGGGCTTCGCCAGGAGCGGATCCGCCAGCGCGGCGCGGCGCTGCAGTGCCGGGTCACGACCGAGAACCCGGCCAACGGCTTTCGCCCCGACGCCGGGCGGATCACCGCCTATCGCTCACCGGGCGGCGCTGGCATCCGCCTCGACGAGGGTTCGGCCTACGTCGGCGCCGAGGTCTCGCCCTTCTTCGACCCGCTGCTCGTCAAGATCACCGCCCGCGGCCCCGACCTGCGAAGCGCGGCGCTACGAGCCGGCCGCGCGGTCGCCGAGCTGCGCGTGCGCGGAGTCAGCACCAACCAGGGCTTCCTGCGCGCGCTGCTGCGTCACCCCGACTTCCTCGACGGCCGCGCTCACACGACGTTCGTCGATGAGCACCCGGAGCTGATCGCCGCCGACAGCGGCGCCGATCGCACCTCGCGCCTGCTCGCTCACCTCACCGACGTGACGATCAACCGCGAGCGCGAGGCACCCGAGGGGCTGCTCGACCCGCGCGCCAAGCTCCCCCACGTCGAGGGCGATCCGCCGCCCGGCTCGCGCGGCCGCCTGCTCGAGCTCGGGCCGGCGGCGTTCGCCGCGCAGCTTCGCGCGGCGAGCGCGGTCGCCCTGACCGACACGACGCTTCGCGACGCGCACCAGTCGCTGCTGGCCACGCGCATGCGCAGCTTCGACATGCTGAGCGCCGCGCCCGCGATCGCCCGGCTCATGCCCGCGCTTTTGTCGCTTGAATGCTGGGGCGGCGCGACGTTCGATGTGGCGCTTCGGTTTCTGCACGAGGACCCGTGGGCGCGGCTTGAGCGCCTGCGCGATGCGGTGCCGAACATCTGCCTGCAGATGCTCCTGCGCGGGAGCAATCTGCTCGCCTACTCGCGCTTTGAGGAGCGCGTCGTGCGCGCCTTCGTCGCTGAGGCGGTGGCGGCGGGCATCGACGTGATCCGCGTCTTCGACGCGCTCAACGACCTCGACGGGATGCGCCCGGCGATCGAGGCGGCACTTGAGACGACGGCTCTGATAGAGGGCTGTCTGTGTTACACCGGCGACCTTTCGGACGCCCGCGAGCAGGTCTACACGCTTGATCACTACCTGCGGCTCGCCGACGGCCTCGTCGGCGCCGGCGCCCACGTCCTGACGATCAAGGACATGGCCGGCCTCCTGCGCGCACCGGCCGCGCAGACGCTTGTCAGCGCGCTTCGCGAGCGCTTCGACGCGCCTGTGCACCTTCACACCCACGACACCGCGGGCGGCCAGCTCGCGACCTATCTGGCGGCGGTCGAAGCCGGCGTCGACGCGCTCGACGGTGCCTCGGCGCCGCTGTCGGGGATGACGAGCCAGCCGTCGCTGTCGGCGATCCTCGCGACGCTTGCGAACACCGACCGCGCGCCCGGCGTGACGCTCGACGCGGCGCTCGCGCTGGAGCCGTTCTGGGAGGCCGTGCGCGCGCTCTACGCGCCGTTCGAGGCCGGCCTTGCGGCGCCGACGGGCCGCGTCTACAGGCACGAGATCCCGGGCGGGCAGCTCTCCAACCTCCGCCAGCAGGCCGCCGCGATCGGGGTCGGCGAGCGCTTCGAGGAGGTCGAGGAGGCCTACGAGCGGGCGAACCGCATGCTCGGCGACATCATCAAGGTGACGCCGACCAGCAAGGTCGTCGGCGACCTCGCGATCTTCGCCGTATCGGCCGGAATCGACCTCGATGAGCTCGAGCAGACCCCCGAGCGCTTCGACCTGCCGGACTCGGTGATCGACTTCCTGCGCGGCGAGCTCGGGCAGCCGCCGGCGGGGTTCCCGCAGCCGTTCACCGAGCGCGCGCTGCGCGACCGCCCCAGGCCCAAGGAGCGAGAGCCGCTCGGCGATGAGGCGCTCGAGGCGCTCGCGGCGAGCGGGCGCCCGCGCCAGCAGGCGCTCAGCGAGATCCTCTTCCCGGGCCCAGCCCGCGAGCATCGCGAGGCGCGCGAGCGCTTCGGCGACCTGTCGCTGCTGCCGACCGCGGCGTTCTTTCACGGCATGCACGAGGGCGAGGCGCTCGAGGTCGACCTCGCTCCAGGCGTGCGCGTGATCTTCGAGCTCGAAGCCGTCGGCGAGGGTGACGAGTACGGCATGCGGACGGTGCTGACGCGCGTCAACGGCCAGCTGCGCCCGCTCGACGTCCGCGACCGCTCGATGAAGGTCGAGGCGGATCAGATCGAGCGGGCCGACTCCGCCAACGACGGGCACGTCGCGGCGCCGGTGATCGGCGCCGTGATCGTGCAGGTGGACGTCGGCGAGGAGGTCCGCGCGGGCGCGCCGGTCGCGGTGATCGAGGCGATGAAGATGGAATCGACGATCACGGCGCCGATCGACGGCCGCGTCGAGCGGATCGCGGTCGCCAACGGCACGCGCGTCGAGCGCGGCGACCTGCTGCTCGTTCTCGCGCCCGCCTGAGCGCGCTCAGCCGCCGGCGGCGGCGCGGATCGCGCTGATCGTCTCGGTCGGCGTGATCGCCTCGGCGTCGACGCGCAGCTCGATCAGGCTCGGGCCGTCGTGGGCCAGCGCTCGCTCGAGCGCCGGGGGGAACTGATCGGTGCGCTCAACGGCCTCGCCGTGGGCGCCGCAGGCTCGCGCGAGGGCCGCGAAGTCGGGGTTGCGAAGCTCCGTCGCGACGACGCGCCCGGGGTAGTTGCGCTCCTGGAACATCCGGATCGTCCCGTACATGCCGTTGTTGACGACGATCACGACGATCGCCGCTCCCTCCTGGGCGGCGGTCGCGAGCTCGAGGGCGCTCATCTGAAAGCCGCCGTCGCCGACGAAGCAGACGACGGGGCGCTCGGGGTGGATCAGCTTCGCGGCCACCGCCGCCGGGACGGCGTAGCCCATCGCACCGCTCTCGGGCATCAGCTGGCTGCGGTAGTAGTGAAACGGCATGAAGCGGCTGACCCAGGCGCTGAAGTTGCCGGCGTCATCGACCAGGATCGCCTCGCCCGCCAGCCGCTCGGCGGCGGCCGCGACGGCACTCGCGAGATCGAGCTGCCACGGCCCGGCGGCCGGCTCAGACCACCGCAGGTGCTCGGCGCGCGCGGCCTCGTAGTCCGCCGCCCAGCCGCACCCGTCGACTGGTTCGAGCGCGGCCAGAAACGAAGCTGAGTCGGCGACGATGCCGATCTCCGCCGCGAACACGCGCCCGATCTCGGCACCGTCCGGATAGACGTGGATCAGCGCCTGGCGCGGCGTCGGCGCCTCGATCCGCTGGTAGCCGCCGGTCGTGATGTCGCCGAGGCGGTCTCCGACCACCAGCAGCACGTCGGCGTCGCGCACGCGCGCCGCCAGCGCCGGATCGACCTGCGTCGTGAGGTGGCCCGCGTAGCAGGGCGAGCGGCTGTCGACGTAGTCCTGGCAGCGAAACGAGCACAGCAGCGGAATGCCCGAGGCCTCTGCGAAGGCGCGCGCGGCGCGCGCGGCGCCGGCGCTCCACGCGCCGCCGCCGACGATCATCAGCGGCCGCGTGGCACGCGCGAGGCGCTCGCGGACGCGCTCGACGTCTGCGGCGCCCGCTGCCGGGCGCGCCACCTCGAAGCGCTTGGCGTCGGCCACTGAGACCTGCTGGGCGAGGACGTCCTCGGGCAACGCGAGCACGACCGGTCCGGGGCGTCCGGACATCGCGACGCCGTAGGCGCGGCGAATGATCTCGGGGATCCGCTCCGCGTCCTCGACCTGCTCGGCCCATTTGCAAAGCGGCGCGAACATCGCCCGGAAGTCGACCTCCTGGAGCGCCTCGCGGCCGAGCTCCCCGCGCGGCACCTGCCCGATCAGGAAGATCGCCGGCGTCGAGTCCTGGAAGGCGGTGTGGACGCCGACGGCGCCCTGCGTCGCCCCCGGCCCCCGCGTCAGGAAGCACACGCCCGGGCGGCCGGTCAGCTTGCCTGCGGCCTCGGCCATGTTCGCGGCGCCGGCCTCGTGGCGGGCGTTGATGAAGCGGATCGGCGAGTCCCGCAGCGCGTCGAGCGCCGCCAGGTAGCTCTCGCCGGGGACGCCGAAGATCAGATCGCAGCCGTGGATCACGAGCTGGTCGATCAGGACCTGGCCGCCGCTGCGCACCTCCGGCGGCGTGGCGGCGCGCTCGCTCACGGCATCACTGCGTCACGGCGTAGCCGCGCTCGACCTTCTCGATCTCGCCGAGCCGGACGAGCTGGGTGATCCGGCTCGAGACGATCGAGCGCTCCATGTCGAGCGACTTGGCGATCTCCCCCGCTGTGCTGCCGGGGTGCGCGGCGAGGTGACCGAGCACGGCGGCGCGCTCGTCGGTCTGGAGCGCGCGGGCCTGCGCTCGGCGGCGGCTCGCGCGGCGGGCGCTGGCGCGGCGCAACGAACGCGCGGGCGGCCCGGCCTCGCCCGCCGCGTCCGAGGCGACGCGCGCCTCGAGGGTGTCGAGGCGCTCACGGAGCTCCGCGAGCGCCGTCTCGAGCGTGTCGATCTGCTGCTGCGTGCGTGGTGCCAATGCTCTTGCGTACGATCTGCGGCCATGCTCGTCGTGGTCGCACAGGGCCGCACCGAGGTCGAGGCGCAGATGATATGCGGGCGGCTCGAGACGGCCGGGATCGAGGCCTCCTACCGGCGCTCGACGGATGCGATCCCGCAGATCGGCGCGGGCGTCGAGCACTCGGTCTACGTCGACAGCAACGCCGTCGAGC
Source organism: Solirubrobacteraceae bacterium (assembly GCA_036267075.1). GTDB lineage: Bacteria > Actinomycetota > Thermoleophilia > Solirubrobacterales > Solirubrobacteraceae > Palsa-513. The sequence continues at coordinate 101,238 of DATAWT010000041.1, read as the reverse complement.
ACGCCCGCGCGGTGATCGAGGACGCCGAGGCGCCGTTCAGCGACGAGGAACTCGCAACGCTCGCCGAGGAGGCCGGGCCGCCACCCGAGGTCTGAGCCGCCTGCGGCTAGTCGCGCTCGCGGTCCTCGAGCACGACGATCACCACGAACATCGCGAACGCGCCGATCGCCCCAAGCGCGGCGAGCGCGCCGCAGACGATCGACCAGGGCGAGGGCAGGAGCGCCGCCGCGATCGTGCCGAGCACGGCCGTCGTGGCGAACACGAACCAGCCGCGACGCGGCCGCACCGGCGACGGCAGGCCGGGCCGAGGCTCCATTCGCCACCAAGGCTAGTGCCTAGACTCGTCGCCGATGACGCTCGATGAGGGGATGCGCGAGTACTACCGCCGGCGCGCCGGCGAGTACGACGACTGGTGGAACGGCACCGGGCTCTACGCCGAGCTCGACCGCCCCGGCTGGGCAGAGGAGGTGGCCGAACTGATCGAAGCGATCGGCGCGCTCGAGCCGGCGAGGACGCTCGACGTCGCCTGCGGCACGGGCTTTCTGACGCGCCATTTGCGCGGCGAGGTCGTCGGGCTTGATCAGAGCGCGGCGATGGTCGAGATCGCCGCCACCCGCCTCCCCGACGGGCGCACGGTCTGCGCCGAAGCGACTCCGCTCCCTTTCGCCGACGGCGCCTTCGAACGCATCTTCACAAGCCACTTCTACGGCCACCTGCTCGACGGCGAGCGCGTCGACTTCCTCGCGCAGGCGCGCCGCGTGGCGGGCGAGCTGGTCGTCGTCGACGCCGCGCTCGCCCCCGGTCGGCCGAGCGCGGAATGGCAGGAGCGCGTCCTGCGCGACGGCTCGAGACACCGTGTTTTCAAGCGCTGGTTCAGCGCCGCGTCGCTCGGTGCGGAAGTTGGCGCAACGCGTGTCCTTCACGCGGGAGCGTGGTTCGTGGCCGTCGCCGGCTGAGCGGCGACCCGGCGCAAACCGGCGACCAGCGAATTGCGCCTGCCTATGCTGTGTCGATGGTGGTGAGGAGTTTCGAGCCTCATGATCCGCTGCCGCCACCGAGGAAGCGCCGGCTGATCTGGCTTGCCGCAGTCGTTGTCTTGATCGTCGCGGGCTTCGCGGTGCTCGTCGCGCTGTGGTCCGGCGCCACACTGCGTCCCGACTCAAGCGCCCTCGCCGATCTCAAGCTCCAGCCGTTCGCCGGCACGCTCGTGCGCGCGGCCGCGATCGGCCCCGACGGCCGCACGATCCCGCTGCGGATCTCACACGGCCGCCTGCGCCCACTCGAGCAGCTGACACCCGGCGAGGTGATCACCGTCGATGCCGTCATCCGGCGGCCGGGCTGGCTCGGCTGGGCACTCGGATCGATTCGCGATGAGCGCCTGACGATCCGCGCCCCGACGGCGCGTGTCAGCCAGCCGTGGCTGACGGCCTCAAGCAGCGGCGTGCGCGTCTCCTTCGACCAACCGGTCAGCGCGCTCTCCTACGCGCTCCCCGGTCAGCCCGCGACGACGCTCCAGGTCTCAAGCCCGGCGCGCAGCCTCACGCTGCCCGGGCTCGGGGGATCGGGGACCGTCGAGGTGCGCGCGGCGGCGCGCAGCTGGGAGCAGCTGAGTGCGCCGCAACTCGTGAGCTGGTTCCCGGCCTCCAAGCACCCGGTGCTTGTCGCCGACCCGGCCCCCGGCTCGGACGTCTCGCCGTTCACGCCGATCCGCCTGACCTTCTCGCGGTCGCTCGCGACGCTGTTCGGCTCCGCGGTGCCGGCGCTCTCCTCGGCCACCCGCGGCACGTGGACGCGGGTCGACAGCCACACGCTCCTCTTCACCCCGAGCGGCGCCGGCGCGCCGCTTGGCAGCGTGCTTTCGATGAAGCTGCCGCAGGCCGTCTCGGTCAGCGCGGCCTCTGGCGCCCTTGCGCCGCTCGGCACCGAGCTCGACTGGAACGTGCCGCCCGGCTCGACGCTGCGGCTGCAGCAGCTGCTCGCCCAGGAGGGCTACCTGCCGCTTGACTGGCAGCCCGCCGGCGCACCCGTCGCACAGACGCTGATCGCGCAGGCCGAGGCGGCCGTGAGCGCGCCGAAGGGCTCCTTCTCGTGGCGCTATCCGAACACGCCGAGCCAGCTGGTCGCACTCTGGCGCGAGGGGCGCCCGAACCAGATCATCCGCGGCGCGGTGATGCGCTTCGAGCAGGACAACGGACTCGGCATCGACGGCATCGCCGGACCGCTCGTCTGGCGGGCCCTGCTCCGTGACGCGATCCACGGCCGGCGCATACACACCCCCTACAGCTACGTCTTCGTGCGCGTCAAGGTGCCGCAGCTGCTGAGCCTCTGGAGCGGCGGGCACATCGTCCTCACCTCCGCCGGCAACACCGGCATTCCGAGCCGGCCGACGGCGCCCGGCACGTTCCCGGTCTTCGAGCACATCCCGGTCGGGACGATGACCGGAACCAACCCCGACGGCTCCCACTACAACGACCCCGGGATCCGCTGGATCAGCTACTTCAACGGCGGCGATGCGCTACACGCCTTCCCGCGCGCCTCCTACGGCACCCCGCAGAGCCTTGGCTGCGTCGAGCTCCCGCTGCCGGCGGCCGCGAAGGTCTGGCCGTACACGCCGATCGGCACGCTCGTCACAATCGAGTGATCAGCTTCAGCGACCCCCCGACCCGCAAGCTCGCAGAGGAAGGCCTCGGCGCCGACGAGGCCTACGAGCTGATCTCGAGCGAACTCCTGCTCGACGGGAGCGCCCGCCTCAACCTGGCGACGTTCGTGACGACCTGGATGCCGAGCGCCGCCGAGCGGCTGATGGGCGAGACGGTGTCCAAGAACATGATTGACAAGGACGAGTACCCGCAGACCGCGGAGATCGAGTCGCGCTGCGTGGCGATGATCGCCGACCTCTGGCACGCGCCCGAGGCCGAGACCCCGACGGGCTGCTCGACGACCGGCTCGAGCGAGGCCGTCATGCTCGGCGGCCTCGCGCTGAAGTGGCGCTGGCGCGAGCGGATGCGCGCCGCCGGCAAGCCGACCGACCGGCCGAACCTCGTCGCCGGCATCAACGTCCAGGTCTGCTGGGAGAAGTTCTGCCGCTACTGGGATGTCGAGCCGCGTCTCGTGCCGATGGAGGGCGAGCGCTACACGCTCGGCGCGAAGGAGGCAGCGGCGCTGTGCGATGAGAACACGATCGGCGTCGCCGCGATCCTGGGCTCGACCTTCGACGGCAGCTACGAGCCGGTCGCCGAGATCGCCAAGGCGCTCGATCGCCTCCACAAGGATCGCGGCATCGACGTCCCGATCCACGTCGACGCCGCCTCCGGCGGCTTCGTGGCGCCGTTCATCCAGCCCGGCCTCGAGTGGGACTTCCGGATCCCGCGCGTGCAGTCGATCAACGCCTCGGGGCACAAGTACGGCCTCGTCTACCCGGGTGTCGGCTGGGCGATCTGGCGCGACCGCGAGGCCCTGCCGCGCGATCTGGTCTTCGACGTGAACTATCTCGGCGGCCACATGCCGACCTTCGCGCTGAACTTCTCGCGGCCGGGCAGCGAGGTCGTCGCCCAGTACCACATGTTCACGAGCCTCGGCCGAAGCGGCTATCGCGCGATCCAGCAGCGCTCCTCGGACATCGCCCAGCGCCTCGCGTCCGGCATCGCCGAGCTCGGCCCCTACCGCCTGATCAGCGACGGAAGCCAGCTGCCGGTCTTCGCCTTCGCGCTCAAGCCGGAGGTCGCCAACTTCACCGTCTTCGACGTCTCCGATCGCCTCCGCGAGCGCGGCTGGCTCGTCCCGGCCTACACCTTCCCCAAGAACCGCGAGGACCTCTCGGTGCTGCGGATCGTCGTGCGCGCGGGGATGACGCACGAGATGGCCGATCTGATGCTCGGCGACCTGCGCACCCACACGCAGGGTCTACAGTCACTCGACGGCCCGCTGCCGGGGAACCGCCCGCAGGCCAAGGCCTTCGCCCACAACTAGGGCGCGCTAGGCGACTGCGCGGCGGAACACGCGCGTCGCCCAGGCCAGAACGAGCGCGCAGAGCGGGACGAGCACGGCGAAGGCCTGCCAGACGTGGTCGGCGCTGTAGTCGTCGACCGCCAGGACGCGCGCGGCCTCGACGAGGTAGTAGAGCGGGTTGAAGTGCGCGATCACGCGCATCCAGAGCGGCCCGAGTGAGATCGGCAGGAGCACTCCTGCCAGGAGCAGGATCGGCAGGTTCATGCCGTTGATGATCGCCGCGAACGCGCTGATCTCCTTCGTCAATAGCGCCGTCGCGATCGAGAAGGCGGCCATCGTCACCATCAGCAGCGCGATCAGCACGGCGAGCACGAGCAGGCCGAGCACGTGGACGTGGAAGCCGAAGGCCGCGCCGACCGCGATCACGACGAAGTCGAAGACGAACATCAGCGTCATGCCCGAGAGGATCGGTCCGATCAGGATCGCGAAGCGGCTGGCGGGCGTGACGCGGAAGCGCTCGACGACGCCCGAGCGCAGCTCGAAGATCGTGTTGAACCCGGCGCCCGCGCCGCTAGCGAAGCCGAGCAGGGCGAGGATGCCGGGCAGGAAGTCGTCGATCACGTTGCTCCCGCCCGGCAGCCCGTGGCCACCTGAGAGGTGGTTGAGCAGCGGCGTGAACAGCGCGAGGTAGAGGATCGGCGTCGAGAAGCCGACCATCAGCCAGATCGGGTTGCGAAGCATCTGACGCGTGTAGCGCTCAAAGAGCAGCCAGACGTCGCGCGCGGTTTTCACCATCGCGCTCCCCCTCCGCCCTCGCCCTCGCCGGTGTCGCGCAGCGAGCGTCCGGTCTGACGCAGAAAGACGTCGTCGAGCGTCGGCTCCGACAGGCTCATCGAGCGCAGCTCGATGCCGGCCTGGTCGAGTGAGCGCAGCAGCTGCGGCAGCGCCTCGCCGCCGTCCTCGACGTAGAGGCGCACGTCGGCGCCCTCGACCGAGGACTCGCGCACGAAGGGCTGCCCGGCGACCAGCTCGAGTGCCCGCGCCGCGCCGGCCTCATCGCGCAGGTTCAGGAGCACCGTGTCGCCGGCGACCTGGCGCTTGAGCTCCTGCGGCGTTCCCTCGGCGACGATCTCGCCGTGGTCGATGATCATCAGCCGGTCGCAGAGCGCGTCGGCCTCCTCGAGATAGTGAGTCGTCAGGAAGATCGTCGTGCCGCGCTCCCGCAGCGCCGTCACGTGCTCCCAGAGGTTCGCGCGGTTCTGCGGGTCAAGGCCGCTCGAGGGCTCATCGAGAAACAGCACCTCGGGTCGGTGGACGATCCCGAGCGCGATATCGAGGCGCCGGCGCTGACCGCCCGAGTAGGTGCTGACGCGGCGGTTGGCGAACTCGCTCAGATCGAGCTGATCGATCAGCTCGTCGGCGCGCACGCGCACGGACGCCGCGTCGTCGCCGTAGAGGCGACCCTGCAGAACGAGGTTCTCGCGACCCGTCGCGAGGTCGTCGGAGCCGCCGAGCTGGCTGACGTAGCCGATCCTCGCGCGGACGCCGTCCGGGTCGCGCTGGACGTCGCAGCCGGCGACGCTAGCCGAGCCCGACTCGATCGGCATCAGCGTCGTCAGCATCCGCAGCGTCGTCGTCTTGCCGGCGCCGTTGGGGCCGAGGAAACCGAAGATCTCACCGCCCGCGACTTCGATCGAGACGCCGCGGACGGCCTCGACGACGCCGCGGCGCCCACGGAAGCTCTTGCGCAGCTCGCGCGCCTCGATGACGACCCGCGCCTCGCTCATTGCTCAAAGTTGAACATAGCCTGGCGCGGTATTCAAAACTGAATAGTCCAGTTTGTCAAGTAGCATTTTCACGGCCATGGCCACGAACCGCCTGCTGGTGCTCGGTGCCGTCCGGATCCTCCAGCCCGTGCACGGCTACCTCGTGCGCCGCGAGCTTCTCAGCTGGCACGCCGAGGAGTGGGCGCATCTCAACCCAGGCTCGGTCTACAACGCGATGCGCACGCTGACGCGCGAGGGCTACCTGGAGTCGGTCGGCACCGAGGTCCAGGGCGGGCGGCCGGCGCGCACCACCTACCGCCTGACACCCGACGGCGACGGCGAGTTCCTCAGCGAGGTCCGCTCGATGCTCTGGAACATCGCCCCCCACGCCCCCGACGAGCTCCACGCCGCGTGGAGCTTCTCGTGGGCGCTGACGCGCGAGGAGGTGACCGCCGCCCTCGAGCACCGCCTCGAACAGATCGCCGCCGCCAGGCGCCACATCGGCTTCGCGATCGAGGACTTCAAGAACGACCCCTCAAAGCCCCCGCACGTCGTCGAGCACCTGCGGCTGGTGATCGCGCGCCTCGAGGGCGAGGCGACCTGGGACCGCGCGACGATCGAGCGCCTGGCCGCCGGCGAGTACTGGTTCGCGGGCGAGCCGGACGCGCCCTGGCCCGCGGCCGGCGCGTGAGGACCGCGGCGGCGGCGCTCGCGATCGCCGCGCTGCTCGTCGCCGGCTGCGGCTCATCGAAGAGCGCCCCGAGGAAGACAACCGCAGCGCCGCCGACCGTCTGGCTCTGCCGGCCGGGCCTCACTAACGACCCCTGCACCACGCCGCTCACCACGACGGTTATCGGCGCCCGCGGAGCGCGGACCGTTGTCCACGCCAGGCCCGCTAAGGCGCCGCCGATCGACTGCTTTTACGTCTATCCGACGGTCTCAGAGCAGCTGACGCCAAACGCGAACCTTCGCGTCGAGGCGCCGGAGCGCTCCGTCGCGATCGCCCAGGCGGCCCGCTTTTCGCAGGTCTGCCGCGTCTACGCGCCGATGTACCGCCAGATCACCCTCGAGGCGCTGCTCAACCCGGCCAAGCTGACCGCCGAGGAGGCGCTGACCGCCTACGACAGCCTGCAGGCCGGCTTCGAGAGCTATCTGCGCAACCACAACCACGGTCGCGGAATCGTCTTCATCGGCCACTCGCAGGGCGCGACGGTGCTGATCAATCTGCTCGAACGGCGCGTCGACGAGAACCCGCCGCTTCGCCGCCGGCTCGTCTCGGCGCTCTTGATGGGCGGCAACGTCGCCGTCGGCAAGGGCGGCGACTTCAGCCACATCCCGCCCTGCGCCGCTTCCACGCAGACCGGCTGCGTGGTCGCCTACTCGAGCTTCCTGACCGAGCCGCCGCAGGGCGCCTACTTCGCGCGCACCACGAGCGCGCTTGACCCGTTCGCCGTGAACCCGCCGACGACGCACATCCTCTGCGTCAACCCGGCCTCCCCCGCCGGCGGCGCCGCGCCGCTTGACACCTACGCCCCGACGCCCGACAGCGGCGTCAGGGCGGCGACGCCGTGGGTCGCCTACCGCGGCGAGTACACGGCGCGCTGCGAGCGCCGCGACGGCGCGAGCTGGCTTCAGATCGACCGCCCGGGCGGCGCAGCCGACTCCCGCCCCGCGGTCGGCGAGTCAGAGGGTCCCGACTGGGGCCTTCACGTGTATGACGTGAACCTCGCGCTTGGCAACCTCGTCGACCTCGTGAGGCGTCAAGGCCATGCGTACGTCACCTCGACGAAATGACCTAAAGGGTTGCGCTGGCGCCGGCCTTCGTCACCGTTAATCGATGCGTCGCCGCCTGCTCATCGTCACACTCGCAGTCGTTGCCCTCATCGTGTCGGCGAGCGCATTGACGGGCGCCCTCGGTGACACCGTGAGCTACCAGCCGGTCTCCGGCCAGCTCATCGGCGTCGGACCCGGCCAGCACAGCCTCCAGGTTGGAGCCGACACGAGGTGGGGCGGCTGCGAGAGCCTGGCCGGCGTCGAGCCCACCGAGACGGCCACCAGCGTGACCGTGAGCCTGACCGAGGAACTGAACGAGCCCACGCTTCCTCCCGGGACCGCGTGCCCGGCCGATGAAATCATCGGAACCACGACCGTCACCGTCCCCCTCGCCGCGCCGCTCGCGGGCCGAGACATCAACGGCCTGCGCGTCGCGGGCGTCGGGTGCTCACCATTGCCCTTCGAGACCGCGTCGCAGCCCGCCCCATGCCCGACCTCGTCGGGCTCTCGCCGCGGGACGCGAGACCGCTCTTCACCGCTCCGACGCCGGCCGTGGCCGGGCTCATCGACCATCGCGTTGACCGCGGTACCAACCCGCGCCCCGTGGTCACCGCGCAGCGACCCGCGGCCGGCAAGGCGTGCCGCAGCGCCGCGATCGTCCGGCTGACGGTCGCGCGGTAGCGGCCCCCGCCACTACGACAGTGCGAGCGTCCCGGCGCGGTAGTACGCGCGGGCGCGCGCCATGAAGTAGCCGCCGTCGTGGGCGGTGTCGGTGTCGGTCGGCTGACCGCCGCCGAACAGCGCCGCCACGAGACCGGCGTGAACGTAAGCCGCGAGATGCGCGCGCCCGTCCGGCCCGAGCAGCCACTGGACCTTGTTGTCGCGGTAGTGAAACGGCGTGTTGTCGAGCGTCGTGTTGCCGAGCGGGATCTGCCACATCACGATCGGCAGCGCGACGCGGCGGTGAAAGCCCGCGAGGAAGCGCACGTCGTTGGCGAAGTCGACGGGCCGCCACCACGCCCCGCTCTGGTGGTCGACGACCGTCGCGTAGCCCGAGTCGCGGTCGCTGACCTCGGTGAAGCTGAGATCGAAGTTCGCGTGCAGCGAGCGGTAGAAGCGCGCGGACTTCGCCGCCATCTGATCGACCTGGGCGCCGCTTGGATGGCTGTAGTGGATGTCAAGGCCCGTCCCCCAGATCGAGATCGGGTAGGCGACGAGGACGTTCGGCGCGATCTGATCGCGCAGCGCAAGGACCGCCTGGGCGAAGCCGGCCGCGGTCTGCGGCAGCCCGGACAGCCCGCTCGCGGCGACGTCCGCCGGCACGCTCGCGGCGTTGCCCTCGCGCGAGTGCTGCTCGATGTAGCCGAACAGGTCGGGCTCGAGGTGAAGGACCACGGGCCCATGCGCCCCGGCGGCGCGCTTGAAGAATTCGCGCAGGTCGGCGAAGTAGGCGGTCATCGTCGATGGATTGGCCAGGTTGCCGAGGTCGGCGGTCGCCTCATCGGCGACGCCCGCGCCCGGCAGCGACTGCCTGATCTGGTAGTAGCTGAACACCGGCACGACGTGGTGGGCCTCGGACTCGGCGATGTAGAGGCTCACGAACGAGCCGTCCGGATTCCACGTCGTCCAGCCCTTCCCGGTGTTGACGCCGCCGGCGAGGTACTGGTAGCGAAGCCGTAGCGGCCCGAGCTGGCCGGCGCTCCCGGGCTGACTCGTCAAACCGATCTGGAAACGCGCGAAGGGCCAGCTGCGCTGAGCGCTCTCGTGGGCCGGGTGGGTGCATGCACCCACCCGCGCCTCGGCGCATGCGCCGAGGCGAACAAGGCTGAGGGGGGCGAAGCCAACGACCGCGATGCAGAGCATCCAGCGCCGCACGCCATGATTATGTCCGGCGATGATCTTCTACGAGCCCCATCTCCGCGATCGGACGATGCTCCCGCACGATCCGTTCAAGTCGCTGGTCGCGCCGCGGCCGATCGGCTGGGTGTCCACGCGCGGCGCCGACGGGCGCGTCAACCTGGCGCCCTACAGCTTCTTCAACGCCGTCGCCGAGGGGCCGCCGATGCTCGCCTTCTCAAGCAACGGGCGCAAGGATTCGGCGACGTTCGCGGGCGAGATCGACGAGTTCGTCTGGAACCTCGTGACCTTCGAGCTGCGCGAGCAGATGAACGAGACCTCGGCGCCGCTCCCGCGCGGGTCGAGCGAGTTCGAGCGCGCGGGACTCGAGATGGCGCCGTCGCGGCTCGTCTCACCGCCCCGCGTCGCCGCCGCGGCCTGCTCGATGGAGTGCCGCGTCGTCCACCACATCGAGCTGCACGACACCGACGGGCGCCCGATCGACCAGCACCTCGTGATCGGCCAGGTCGTCGGCGTCCATCTCGACGAGACGCGCCTGATCGACTCCGCGGTCGACACCGCCGCGCTGCGGCCAGTCGCACGCTGTGGGGGCCCGGCCGACTACACGGTCGTCGAGGCGCTCTTCCAGATGACTCGTCCAACGCAGTAGGTGGACGTCTTCGCCGCCCAGGCCGACGCCTGGCAGGCGCTCGGCGGGCTCTTCGCCGGGCGCGGCGGCGGCGTCGGCGCGGCGCGCGGAGTGCGGATGATGGCCTCGGGGCTTGCGCACCCGCAGTGGAACAGCGGCGACGTCTCCTCGCCCGACGCCGATGTCGAGGCGGCGCGCGACTTCTACGCGTCACTCGGGATGCGCTGGGGGCTGCGCGTCCCCGACAGCGTCAGCTGGGAGCGCGGCCGGCGGATCGGCGGGCGGCGGCTGATGTGGCTGCCCGCCGGCACGCTTCGCGCGGCGCAGGCCGACGTCGCGATCGCGGCGGCCGGCCCGGGCGAGCTCGAGGAGGTCCTCGCCGTCGACTGCGCGGCGTTCGGCTCAGACCCCGTGCAGTGGCGGCCGTGGACCGCGCGGCTGCTCGAGGCCGATGACGCGGTCCTCACCTACGCGCTCGCGCGAGCCGGCGGTGAGGCCGTCGGCTCCGGCTACTGCGTCCACGCAGCGGGCGGCGCGCAGATCGCCGGCGTCGCCGTGCTCGAGCACCACCGCCGCCGCGGCATCGGCGCGGCGATCACCTCGTGGCTGCTCGAGCGGGCCTTCAGCTGCGGCGCGCGGCTTGCTCACCTGAGCCCCGACGACGAACGCGCGGCGTCGGTCTACCGAAGGCTCGGCTTCGAGGAGGCCGAGGGGTTCGGGATCTGGCTTGACGTCGGATAGCATCGGCGGCCGTGAGTCGCGCGGCGCGCATCGCGGTCATCGGCGGCGGAATTGGCGGCCTGACCGCCGCGCAGGCGCTCGTCCGCCGCGGATTCGAGGTGCGCGTCTACGAGGCGGCGCCGGAGCTGCGCGAGATCGGCGCCGGCGTGGCGCTCGGCCCCAACGCGATGAAGGCGCTGCGCGCGCTCGGCCTCGAGGACGCCGTGCGCGAGGTCGCCTGGGAATCGGACTACGACTGCCTTCGCAACTGGAAGACGGCCCGCCTGATCACCAAGACCGACCACGGCACGCAGGTCGCGCGCTACGGCGCCGGCGGCTGCTTCGCCCACCGCGCGGACCTGCTCGACGTGCTCGCCGCGGCGCTGCCCACCGACATCGTCACGCTCGGCGCACGCTGCACGTCGGTGTCAAGCAGCGGCGATGTCGCGAGCGCCACCTTCCGCGACGGCTCACAGATCGAGGCCGACGTGATCATCGGCGCCGACGGGATCCACTCGGCCGTGCGCGCCAGCCTGTTCGGCGAGGACGCGCCGCGTTTCACGGGCAAGATCTGCTACCGCAGCGTGATCCCGCTCGACGCCGTCCCGGGCGGCCCGCCGCCGCCCGAGAACGTGATCTGGATGGGGCCGCACGGCGCCGTCGTCGTCTACCGCGTCCGTCGCGGCGAGCTGATCAACGTCGTCAGCCACTACGACGACGACACCTACAAGCACGAGTCCTGGATCACCGAGTGCGAGCGCGCAGAGGTGATCGAGCGCTACAGCGGCTGGCACGAGTCGCTCGAGCGCCTCTATTCGGCCAGCGAGGTCTGGTACAAGTGGGCGCTCTACGACCGCGACCCGATCCCGCGCTGGACGAGCGGGCGGGCGAGCGTCCTGGGCGACGCGGCGCATCCGATGCTGCCCTACCTCGGCCAGGGCGCCTGCCAGGCGATGGAGGACGGCTGCGTGCTCGCCGCGGCGCTCGCGTCGACACCGCACGATCTGCCCGCCGCCCTCGAGCTCTACGAACGCTCGCGGCGCCCGCGCGCGAGCCGCGTCGTGACCCTCGCGCGCGAGCGGGGCGTCGACAACCACCTCGTCTCACCGCTCGCGGCGTGGCGGCGCGATCTGATGATCGCCGCGCGAAAGCGCTTCGGCCGCGACCAGGAGGGACGCGGCGCGAGCTGGATCTGGGACTACGACGCCGGCTCAGAGGGCGTGCTCGCGGCATGAGGCGCGTCGGCGTGATCGCCGCGGCCGCGCTCGTGCTGGCGCTCGCGGGCGCCGGCGCCGCGCTCGCCGCGGGCTCGCTCGTCAAGCACGCCACGCGTACGGTCGCCGTCCGCGCCGGCGCCGTGCGCACGCTGCGAGTCCCGTTTCCCGACGCTCTCAAGTACGGCAACGCGCTCTACTTGGGCGCGGTGGCGCTCAGCTGGTCGGGCGGCGGGCCCTCCCCCGACCTCGCCGAGGTGCGGATCCTCGAGGCCCACAGCGTCGAGGGCGGATCGCTCTATGAGGTTCGCGTGCGAAACGCGAACGCCGCCGGGAGCCTCGCCGTGCGCGTGACGGTGACGGCGACGACGGTCGAGCCGCTGCCGCACTCCTAGCCCGCCGGCCGCGCTCAGCGCGCGAGCAGGACGACGACGAGGATCACGATCAGGATCAGCAGCCCCCCGCCCATCGCGGCGGGCGCCTGCCACTGGCGCCGCCAGAAAGCGGGGTCCGCGCGCTCTCGGCCATGGCGGCCCTCCGGCGGTGTTCCAACCCAGTCGTCCTCATCCATGCGTCCACATGATGCTACCCTCGACCGCTCTGTCGGCGCGATTGCAGGGAGCGAAGTGAGAGCACGACAGCGGGTCGCAGGGAGGATCACGTCGCATCGCCGCGGCACGGTCGTGCGGGCGCTGGTGCTGGCGCTCGTGGCCGCGCTCGCGCTGCTGCTGCTGGCCGGCGCCCGCAGCGCCGCCGCCTCCGGCGTCGACGGCGTCTCCGACCAGAACCTCGGCCTGTGGAAGGGCGACTTCACGACCGCCTCGAACCTCGCCGACCCCTTCCCCACCTACTTCGCCCAGGCCTGGGTCGGAAGCCCCGCCTCGCACCTGCGCTACGCGCGCTTCGTGACCGCGCCGGACACGATCGCCCAGGGCGGGGCGTGCGAGCAGAACCTGCTCAACTGGTACACCTACGTCACCCAGACGCTGCACATGATCCCCGTGATCGGCGTCTGGCAGGTCGCCGAAGGGGGCTGCGCCGACAACGGCGTTCCCTCGAGCGCCAAGTACACGAGCGAGATCGCGCAGCTGCTCGCGGCGCTCCACGCGACCGGCACGGCGCTTCCGTATATCGAGGCTTGGAACGAGCCCAACAGCTCGGGCGTGTCGGCGTCGGCGGCGGCGGCCTTCTGGCGCGACGCCGCCACGGACTGCGTGAGCGCGGGCTGCACCGCGCTGGCCGGCGACTTCGTCGACAACGACCCCAACCAGGGCGGTCAGGCCTTCAACCCCGGCTGTACGGCGAACCTCAGCTACAGCGGCGTCTTCAAGTCCTATGAGAGCGCCTACGTCAAGGCGCTGAACGGCGCGACGCCGTCGATTTGGGCGCTTCACCCCTACTACGCCGTCAACTGCGCGCAGTCGGCGTCGATCACGACCTTCGCCGCCGGCCTCCCGGCCTCGTCGCCCGCACCGCAGATCTGGTTCACCGAGGTCGGCGCGTGGGAGTGCCGGCTCGGCCAGACGACGGCGCGGGGACCGGCGGTCCAGCAGACCGACGCCAACTACCTGGCCAGCGTGCTCTCGCCGCCGTTCCCGGTCCTCGCGACGCACACCTTCTGGTACGAGCTCGCGGTTCTCGGCTGGACGCAGAACTGCGCCAAGTACGCCGACTCGGCGCTGTATGAGGCGGCCGAGCCGCTCGGACCGCTCCAGGCGCGCCCGGCGGCGGCATCCGTGTTCGGCCTCGACAACACCCTCGCGGCCCACACCGGCGCCGCGAGCGGCCTGAGCACGGGCGGCGCGACGCTGTCGGGCACCGTCACGCCGGGTGGGATCTATGAGGCCACGGAGTACTTCCAGTACGGCCGCACCGCGAGCTACAGCTCGCAGACGACGGCGGTCGCGCTCGGTCCGGGCCTTTCGCCGCAGAGCGTCAGCGCGAGCATCTCGGGCCTCTCGCCGGGGACGCTCTATCACTACAGGGTCTTCGCCGTCGATACGGCCGGGCATACCTCCCCCGGCTCAGACGCGACGTTCACGACGCCGCGGCACTGACGTTTCGCGGGTGCGCCGGCGCAGATCCGGGTAGTGGCGCAGCGATCCCGACACACAGGAGGCAAGCGATGATGGCGAAGCTCAAGTGGTTTCTCGGGCGCAAGGCCGCCCGCGCCACGGTCCGCCACACCGCCCACGGCGTGAGCGCGAAGGTCAAGCGGCAGCCGCTTCGAAGCGCCAAGCTGGTCAGCGTCGGCGCCGCACTCGGCGTGGCCGCCGGGTTCCTCGCCGGACGTGGCAACCGCGCCACCTAGCCCGGCCCGGAGGCTCGCCCAACCGCCCAGCGCGCCGGCCCAGGCCGGCCGCCGGATGCCCGACCTATAATCGCGCCCCGCGAACACGCCGTGCGTGAGGGGAGATGACGCGATGACGCAGCAGACGGGAGTCGTGCGGCCGGCCGGCGGGTTGTTCGCCGCTCCGCGCAGGATGAAGACCGTCGCCGACCTGTTCGCGAACGTCTGGCAGTTCGGCTACGTGACGACCGACCTCGACCGGGCGATCGAGTACATGTCCGAGCGCTTCGGGCTCGAGCACTGCGTGAAGCTTCCCGCAGGCGGGGCGACGTTCCTCGTCGGCGAGGAGCCGGTGGAGTGGGAGGCGCGCTTTGCGATGGGTTCGCGCGGCGGCATGATCGTCGAGCTGATCGAGCCCGTCTCGGGCGAGGTCGACTTCTACACGCGGCTGCTGCCGTCGGACGGCTCGTTCGCGGTGCGCTTCCACCATCCCGCGGTCTTCATCGAGACCGGTGAGGAGCCCTGGGAGCGGATGCTGTCGATCCTCGCGGCCGCGGGACTCGGCGTGACCTACACGGTGCTGATCCCGGACCGCGTGCGGGCCGCCTACGTCGACATGACGGCGGAGCTCGGCCATTACCTCGAGATCTGCCAGCTTCAGAAGGACGACACCGACTTCTTCAGCGGCCTCGCCGGCGACAGCGCGTAGCGCTGCGGCAAACCACCGATTCGCCGGCGGTTCACGCCGCTAGCCTCTGCGGCCCGACCCACGAGCGCAGGAGAGAGAGCGTGGCCGAGAACAAGGACAAGCCGACGTTGTACGTGTGTCACGGCAACGAGGGTGGCCCCAGCCTGCACCCTTGCCGCCGTGTCCAGGAGGCGATGCGCGCAGCCGGAATCGAGTACGACAGGGTGATCGCCGGTCGCGGCAGCCCGATTCCGTTCCTTCGCCGGGGGGCTCGCGACGAGCTGCGCGCGGCGACGGGCGCCGAGAAGCTGCCGACGCTGAAGCTCCCGGACGGCACTGTGATCACGCACTCGCGCAGGATCATCGACTGGATCAACGCGCAGCTGCCCGACGGATAGCGACGGCCCAGCCCGCGCGGTTCATCTCGTCGCTTAGGCGGAGCCGGAGGCCGCTCGGACGTTTGCGGCGCGCCGAGGGTGGTAGGAAGTCTGTGAACAGCGCGGCAACAGTTTTGCCGGGCGCTCGCAGCCGCGCGCGGGGAGCACCCGCGCTGCTGATCGTCTGGGGGGCGTGGCTCGTCGTGATGACCGGCGCCAACCTCGCGGCACCGCTCTATGCGACCTACGCCGCGCGCTACGGCTTCTCGAGTCTCGTCCTGACGGCGATCTTCGCGACCTACGCCTTCACGCTCGTCCCCGCGCTGGTGCTGTTCGGCCGCGTCTCGGATCGCTTCGGCCGCCGACCGGTGATGGCGGCGGGTCTCGCCGCCGCCTGCGGCGGCCTCGCGCTGTTTGCCGCCGCCGACTCGACGGCGTGGTTGTTCGCGGCACGCGCGCTGCAGGGCCTCGCCGTCGGAATGATCGGCGGCCCCGCGACAGCCGCGCTGGTCGAGTTCGACGAGCGCCGCGCGCAGCAGCGCCCAGCCCTTCTCGCCGGCCTCGCGCAGGCGGGCGGCAGCGGCGCCGGGCCGCTCGTCGGCGGAGCCTTCGCGCAGTGGGGTCCGGCGCCGCGGCAGCTCTGCTTCCTCGTCGTGCTCGGGCTCACCCTCGCCGCCGGCGCGCTGCTGCTGCGCTTGGTACCGGAGTCCGGAGGACGTGGTGAGACGTGGCGGATCCAATGGCCGCGCGTGCCACGCGCGCTGCGAGGCGACTTCGCGCGCGTCAGCCTCACAGCGGCGGTGCTGTGGGCGGCCGCGGCGATGTACCTGTCGATCGTTCCCTCCTACTCCGCCAAGTTCCTTGACACCGACAACCTGGCGCTGCTGGGCGCGATCAGCGCCGTTGCGCTTGCCGCCTCGTGCGCCGTGCAGATCGCATCGCAGCGGCGGCGCGTGCGTCCGCGCCTGGCGCAGAAGCTCGGCCTCGGCCTGCTCGCGCTGGGACTCGTCGCGCTCGCCGCCGCGGGCCCGGCTCATTCGCTGGCGATCCTGATCGCCGGGGCGCTCGCGACCGGTTTCGGCCACGGCGCGGGCATCCTCGGGGCCCAGGACGACCTCAACTTGCTCGCTCCCGACGAGCGCCGCGGCGAGGTCACCGCGGCGTTCATCGCCTGCATCTATTCGCTCGTCGCCGTGGCCGTTGTCTCGAGCGGCCTGCTCGCGCTCGGTATCGCGCTCACCGACGCGGTCGGAATCGTCGCGCTCGCGCTCGCGACGATCGCCGTCGCCGCCGCGGCCTGGCAGGCGAGCGCGGGCTGAGCGCTGTCGGGCGGCCACGGCGGCGTCTACTTGGGCGGCCGGAGCGCGATCCAGCCCGTCATGCGAGAGCCCGCGCTGAGATAGGCTGAGTGCGTGTCCTCAGGCCCGCGGATCAGCTATTTCCCGCTTGAAGACATGGACGCCGAGATGCGCGTCGAGATGGAGCGCTGCGCGCGCGAGGGAACCCCGCGGCCGGAGAGCTCGGCCGTGCGGGCGCACGTGCCGGCGGCGTTCTGGTCGTTCGCCAACAGCTGGCGCGATCTGTTTCGAAACGGCGTTCTCGAGCACCCGATCAAGGAGCTCTGCCGCGTCTACGTGTCGCGGTCGGTGAAGTGCGAGTACTGCGGCAATCAGCGCTCCGAGAAGGCGCGCGCGGCAGGCCTCGACGAGCGACCCTACGACGACCTCGTCGACTTCGAGCGCAGCGAGACGCTGGGTCCGCGGGAGAAGGCCGCGCTGTCCTACGCCGAGGCGATCGTCTGGCGGCTTGACCCCGACGACGATTTCTGGGCCCGCCTGGACGAGCATTTCTCGCAGGCCGAGCTCGTCGAGCTCGGCTGTTTCATCGGCCTCACGCTTGGCCAGCAGAGCTGGCTTCGGCTCCTCGACATCGAGCACCACGAGATCCTGGCCGGCGCCAGCGCGTCGATGGCGCCAGGTTTCGAGACGCGCGAGGCGCTCGAGTCAAGCAAGGCCACCGCCGGCTACTGGGCCGCGCGGAGCTAGGCGACGCGCAGAGCACCGCCGGCCAGCTCGAGGGTACGTGTGGCCGCGTAGGCCTCGAGGAAGCGCCGGTCGTGCGTGACGAGCACGACCGTGCCGGCGAATGACTCGATCGCCGCTTCGAGTTGCTCGATCGCCTCCAGGTCGAGGTGGTTCGTCGGCTCATCGAGGATCAGCGCGTTCACGCCGAGTGAGGCGAGCAGCGCGAGCGTCGCGCGGCTGCGCTCGCCCGGCGAGAGGGAGCCCGCGGCACGAGTCACGTGATCGCGGCCGAGGCCGAACTTCGCGAGCAGCGCTCGCGACTGCTCGAGCCCGAGCGGCGACTCGCGCTCGAAGAGCTCGATCAGCCGGCGCCCGCCTGCGAACGGACCGCCGCCCTGCGGCAGCGTGCCGAGGACGATGCTCGGGCCGACCCAGCGGCGTCCCGAGCGCAGCGGCAGCTCGCCGGTGAGCGCGCGCAGCAGCGTCGTCTTGCCGCTGCCGTTTGAGCCGATGATCGCGAGGCGCTCGCCGCTTCTGAGCTCCAGATCGAGCGGGCCGAGGCGAAACGAGCCGCGTTCGGCGATCGCCTGTTCGAGGCGAGCGACGACATCCCCACCGCGGACGCCGGCGGCGAGCTCGAGGTCGAGCTTCCACGCGAGGTAGGGCTTTTCGACGAGCTCGAGGCGGCTGGCGCGCTTCTCGAGCGCCTTCGCCAGATCCTTGCCCTTCTTCTTCTTGCGGCCCTGCCCGTAGCCTCGCTCCTGCCAGACACGCATCCGCTGGGCGTGCTCATCGATCCGGCCGCGCTCGGCGGCATAGCTGCTGTGGGCCTGCTCCTGGCGCGCGCGGGCGCCGGCGCGCGCCAGCGCGAACTCATTCCACCCGCCGGCGTAGGTCCGGATGCGCCGCGTCTCGGCCTCGAATTCGACGATCGACGTCATCCGCTCGAGAAACGCGCGGTCGTGAGAGACGACCACCATGGCACCCGCAAACGAGGCCGTGAAACGGTCGAGCAACTCAAGCCCGTCGGCGTCGAGGTCGTTGGTCGGCTCGTCGAGCACGAGCACATCGGCGTCGCTTGAGACGATCGCCTCGAGGTTCGCGCGCGCCGCCTCGCCCGGCGAGCACCGGGCCCGACTCGCCTGCTGGGCGAGGTAGGCGACCTCGATGCCGGGTGGTTCGCGACTGACCGCGCCTGAGTCCGGCGGCTCGCTCCCGGCGAGGATCCGAAGCAGCGTCGACTTGCCGATCCCGTTGGGACCGACGACGCCGGCGCGCGAACGTGGGCTGACGGTGAGAGAGAAGGCGTCGAGGACGACGACGTCTCCGTATGACTTGCTGATGGCGCGTGCTGCGAGCACGGCGCGAGAGCGCGGCACAGGCTGACCTCCTGGAACCTGGTGAGAAGACGGACAGGTTTTGTGGTCAGCGCGCGCGCATAAGTCGGGGCTCTCGCCCCGCGCGCAACGTTACACGACGAGGACCGACTCGCTGTCGGTCATGTTCGCCGCCCCCGACACGCCGATCGCGACCCTCACCGTCACGCGCATGCGACGGTGGTCGCGCCGGAAGATCTTGAGTCCAACCGGCCTCAGGCGCAGCGTGATGCGACCGGGCGAGAGGCCGTGAAGACGGATGCCGCCCGAGGCGACCACGACGCGGTGACCGTGGCGCATGATCGAAGCCGACGCGCGCACGTCGCAGCCTCCACCGATGAGGCATGTGAGGCGCACCGAGAACGCGTGGCCGCGGGCGCGCGTCGCGCGCGTCGTCGCGGTCAGCAGGAGCCAGCGGCCCAGCGATACCGACGGCGGCGTGATCGTCTCGGTGTTCGGCTGCTGCGGCGCCGGCGGCTCGGTCGCGCCGGCCGGCGCCGTCGGAGCCGGCGCGAGCGCGGCGTCGATCCCGGTTGCCGTCTGGGCGGCCGCCACGTAGAACAGCTGTGACGCCGAGAACGAGGAGGCGTCTGGGTACATCTGGCCGACGTAGCCACCGTGGCTGAAGCCGACGCGGTAGAAGCCAGGGTCAAGGCTGCCGATCGAGTACGTGCCGTCGGACGCCGTCGCGGTGCCCGACCGAACGACGCTTCCGTTCGCGTCATAGACGGTGACCGTCGCCGCCGCGAGGGGGTTGCCCGATGCGTCCGTCACGACCCCCGAGATGGCCCCGCTGACAAGCGTCAGCGTCGTGTTCGAGATGGTGGTTGTCGCGCCGGCGCCCACCGAGATCGGCGTTGCCGCTGCGAGCGTCGCTCCGCCGTAGAACGCGTTTTCGATCAGCGTCGTACCCGGCCAGTTCGAGAAGCCGACCCGGTAGGTGCCCGAGCCGACGTCGGGAATGTCGAATGCGCCGTCGCTGGACGCCTCGGTCCCGCCAACCAGGGCTCCAGAGGAGTCGTACAGATTTACGAACAGACGGCCGATCGGCGCCCCCGAGGCGTCGGTCACCGATCCCGCGATCTCACCGCCTGGCGCCATCTGCGCGTCAACACTGCCGGCCGTGCCTCCGAGCGACACCGTGAAGGTCTGCGCCGACGCCAGCGTGGACGCGCCGCCGCTGAACTGGGGGGCGAAGTCGCCGACGTTCGTGAGGCTCGTGAACCCCACCCGGTAGGTGCCCGCCGGGAGGCCCACGATCGAATAATTACCCGTCAGCGACGACGTGCCGGCGTCGCCCACGGCTTCGCCGGCGGCGTCGTACGCGGTCGCAGCGATGTCGCCGAGCGGATTTCCCGAGCCGTCCTCGACGGTTCCCGAGATGACAGCGCCCGTCGCCTGCTTCATGTCGATGCCCCTCGTCGTGTCGCCGGCGTTGACGCTGATCGTGGATGCCGTTGCGAGCGACGTACCGCCGTAGTACGCGGGCGCGTACGGCGACGGCCCCGGCGTGAGTGAGAGGAGCTGCTGGACGACTCCGATCTTGTAAGTCCCCGTCGGCAGCGCGGCGATCGCGTATGCGCCGTCAGCGTTCGCGTACACGGCGTTCAGCAGCGTGCCGTCAGTCGCGTAGACGCTTACGTAGGCATCTGTGATCAGCTGGCCTGACGTGTCGGTGACCGTGCCTTCGATCACGCCTCCCGCTGCGACCTGCGCGTCGATGCTGGACGTGATGCCCCCCGCCGTAACGCTCACAGGCGTGGCGCCGGCTATCGAGCCGACATCGTCGTAGAACTGGGTCACGTAGTTGCTTGCGGGTCCGGGACCGGGGCCCGGCGGCGAGTTGGGTGGGTTGAAGGAGACGTCATAGGACCCGGTCGCGAGGCCCGCCAGGTCGTAGGTGCCATCGGCGGCGGTACGCGTGCCCTCGAGTTCCTCTCCGGCCTCGTGCTGCACGATCACGACCTCTCCTTCGACCGGCGTGCCAGAGCTGTCGCGCACCCGGCCGGTGATCTGACCGCCCGCCGGCATGCGAAGGTCGACGCCCGCGCTTGTCGATCCGGCCACGACCGCGACCGCGAAGGCTCCCGCCGGCGACGTCGTCCCGCCGAAGTAATCGCCAAGGTCGTTCGCCCCGGTTGGCGCCATCGCCTCGACCAGGTAGTAGCCAGAGGGCAGCTGGTTGATGGTGAAGCTGCCATCGACCGCGGTCTGCGCCGATCCGGAGCCGGTCGCCACGCCGCCGTCGTAGGCCGTCGCGGTCACGTTCGCGCCGGCAACGGGGGTTCCCGTGGCGTCGGTCACGACGCCCGTCACCTTCCCGCCCGTGATGAGTGTCGCGTCGATCCCCGGCGTGTTCGTCCCGCCGCTCACCGAGACGGGCGGCGCGCCCGATCCGGGGTCACGTCCCTCGTAGTACTGGGCCACGTAGTTGTCGGCGTCGGAACCGGGTTGGGAGTTCGACGGCGCGAAATACACCCAGTAGCTGCCAGCCGCCAGACCGTTGACCATGTAGGAGCCGTCGGCGGCGGTGAAGGCGCTGGGGCTGCTCGATCCGGTGTCGACGACCACCTCGACGCCCGCGATCGGCGCTCCATTCTGCGACCTGACGACGCCCGAGATCGACCCGCTCGGCGTGCTCGCGACGGCGGTGCCCACAAGCAGGCAGAGAAGCACCGCGACGGCGATCGCCAGGGCTCGCGCGGCGACCGTGGCTCGGCGCTCTTCGGGCTCTGTCAGCAAGCTCTCTCCAGCCGGTCGACTACCTGGCTCCCCCGCGTCCGGCGAGTGTAGATCGCCACAAACCAACGGCCGGGGCATTTCCGTACCTGGTCGGTTTCCTGCAAACGCGGGTCTGGGGTGACCTCGGCGCGTCGCAATCGCGGCTGTTCAGGCGCGAGGCATCCCGACGGCGCCCGCACGAATTCCGCGGGCGCCGGTGGTTCTACGTTCTCCGCGACGGCGTCAGGCGCGTCCAGCGACGGGCGTCAACGACAGCTCGCCGCGTCAGTAGAGACCGTCGCCGCGCGCATAGCGCGCGGCGCGCTCACGCTCGTACTCGGCGGCGTCGAGACCGGGGTCCGATACGGCCCGCATGATCTCGCCGCTACTCGGGAGCTCGGAGCGCGCGACGTGGCGCTCGGGATTCCAGAGGTCCGAGCGGATCAGGGCCTTTGAGCACTGCGTGTAGCACTCCTCGATCGACACGACCAGCCCAAGCCGCGGTGCGCGGCCGCCGATCGCGCTGGCGGCCAGCAGCTGCGGGTCGTCGACGATCTCGGCGCGCCCGTTGACGCGGAAGCTGTCGTCCACGCCGGGGATCAGGAAGAGCAGCGCGATTCGCGGGTCGGCGAGGAGGTTCGTCAGCGTATCGGCGATGCGGTTGCCCGGGCGGTCTGGCAGCAGCAGCGTGCGCGCGTCGAGGATCCGCGCGAATCCCGCCGGGTCACCGCGCGGCGACACATCGAGTCCGCCGTCCGGGCTGGCGGTGCCAACGCAGACGAACGGCGAGCGTTCGATGAACTGGCGCGTGAGGTCGTTGAGGCGATCGGCGATCTTGCCCGCGACGAGCTCCGTTGGCGCGCCGATGATCTCGCGCAGTTCCTCTTCGCTGCGGATGGCGCGCGTCATGGCCACAGCCCGAGGATAGCCGTCGGCCGGGCGCCCGGCGGCTCGAGCGCCGCGCTGCACGGCTTGCTCCCTCCCTTGGACTGGGCGCAAGCGGTTCGTGCCGTCGTCCAGTGCGCGGGCGATACTCGGCGCGTCAACGCATCCTAGGAGGGACCACGTGGAGAGCAGCGCTGCGAAGACGACGACTCCTGACCCGATGCGACATCACACGCACTACCTGTCGATCGGCGGCCGTCGCGGTAAGGCGTCGCCATACGCCGGCGGCAGCAGCTTTATGGAGCGGATGGCAGAGGCCGTGGCGAGCGGGATGGGCACCGTCGCGTTCGTGGTCATCGGCTCGGCGATCATCCTCGGCTGGGTTTTCGTGAACGGGGCGGCGCACTACATCAGCGACACCGTCAGCAACCTCGCCCACGGTCGACAGTACGACCCCGAGCCCTGGATCCTCCTGAACCTGATCTTCTCCGGCGTCGCGTTCTACACCGGGGCGCTGGTGATCATCGCCCAGAAGGCGCAGACACGCACCGACAAGGCCAACGAAGAGGCGTCGGCGAAGCACCGCGAAGAGATCAACCAGGCACAGGCCGACCTGCTCACGCAGAACACCGACCTCACGAAGGAGATCCACGAACTGGCGATGAAGGTGCATACCCTCACCGAGCAGGTGCACGCCGCCACGTGTCGCCCAACATAGGCCACAGCGCGCCGCGAAACAGTCGCGCCTGCCCTCCCGCCAACCCGGAGCCTGCCGGCAACGCAGCGAATCACGTCGCATGCCGACGGCCAGTGCCATCTTCACGCCGTAAAGTGCGCGCGGGTGGGGCGCTTCCGGCGCCCGACCCGCCCATCAGGCTCGCCGTGGGTGTGAGCTGAGCGCCCGGACGCGTGCGGCCGAGCGCTCAGGGAGCGTCGGGAACGACCACGACGCTCGATTCAGCAGCGTCGGGAAGCGCGAAGGGCCCTGCGGGCAGCCGCGCCGCCTGCGGCATGCGCGCAATGAAAGCGTCGGCCGGCTCGAGGAAGTCGATGCGGTTGGTGCGGTAGTGCATCGGCAGGACCCAGCGCGGCGCGAGCTGCGCTGTGATCGCCGCAGCGGCCTCGTCGCCGATCGTCGGGCCCCCGCCCACGGGGATCAGAAGCACGTCGACACTGCCGATCGCCGCGGCCTGCTCGGGGCGCAGCGCGCTTTGCCCGAAGTCGCCGAAGTGCGCGATCCGCAGTCCGTCGAGCTCGAGCACGAAGATCGTGTTCGGGCCGCGCTCCGTTCCGGCGGCGGTGTCGTGCTCGGAGGCGATCGCGACGATCTCGCCAATCGGCGATTCGAGGCGCCCCGCGGTCGAGCGCAGGACGACGGGGGTTCCGCCGATGGCCTCGACGGCGTTGTGGTCGGCATGCTCGTGCGTGACCAGGACGAGATCGGCCGGCGCGGCGTCGACTGGCGGATATTCGAACCGCAGGCGGCCGGCTGTCGCGGCGGTGAGGTCGCCGAACGGATCGATCACGACCGTCTGCGTGGCCCCGGTGAGGCGGAACGCAGATTGCCCGTACCACTCGATGCGCATATGCGGGTCTCCCGTCGCGTAGTGGTGCGCCAGCGTACGATCACGATGGCCCGTGCGGCACCGAGAGCGCACTCCCGCTCGCGTCCGCCGAGGGATTGTGACAACGTCGATGTGTAGTTCTTCCTTTCGCGCGCCGTCGTGCCGACGCCGGCGTCAGCTAGCGGATCGGCACGGCGCGTGCCGGCGACGTCTCTGGGCCGGCGACGCCTCTAGGCCGGCAGCGCTCTAGGCCGGCAGCATCTTCGAGATGGTGCGCGTGATCGCGCGGCCACCCGCGGTGGGCGTCAGGGTGAGGGTGATCGTAAGTCGGCGCTGCGCTTGTGCGGCGCGGCGGCCGGCGGCGGTCGGGCTGAGTGTCAGGCTGAGCGTGCCGGCGTGTATTACGGTCGTGGCGGTGGCGTAGTTCTTGTGACCGACCCGCGCGAGCGCTTCCAGCGTCCCCGGCGTGCTGCTCTTGAGCATGATTTGCACGAGGCCAGTGGAGCGAACGCTCACCTTCATGACATCGAGCTTCCCTGCGCTTGTCTGCGTTCGGGATTTGGGGGCAGCCGCCCGGCAGCTGGCCTGACCGGCAGCGGTCGTCGTCGTGCCGCTCGGGCAGGCCGTCGCGCTGGCCGACCCTGCGGGGGCGTAGCTGCCTGCGGGCGCGGGCGTGCACGAGGTCGAAGCGGCCAGCGCCGAGTATGTGCCAGCGGGACAGGCGAGCTCAGAGCCTTCACCCGCGGCGGCGACGTAGAAGCCCGGATCCGCGCCGCTGCACTGCGTACTCGCCTGGGCCGCCGCGTAGGTGCCCACCGGGCACGCTGTCGGGGCGCTGGCGCTTGCGGCTGAGTAGCTGCCGGCGGGCACGTAGTCACAGGCGGCTGACGCCGGTGCCGCAGAGTAGGTACCGGCCGGGCAGGGGAGCTCCGCGGCGGATCCGGTGAACGCAACGAAATAGCCGGGGTCCGCAGGCACGCACGCGGCACTGCCCGCGGCCGAAAACGTGCCAACTGCACAGGGCGACACGACGCCAGCCTGATAGGTCGAGTAGGTGCCCGCAGGATCGGTGAGACAGGCCGCCGACGAAGTCGAGCCGCTGTCCGGGTTGTACGTGCCCGGCTGGCAGAGCCCGTATTCGATGGACGCCGTCTCAGACCAGGTGCCGGGGGGATCAAGCAGGCACGCACTCGAGGTGGTCGCGCCCTGGTTGATAGATGTCGTCCCGGCGACGCACGGCGTGGGCGTCCACGAGCCCGCCGGGCAGTAGTAGCCGGGTGTGCACGTGACGCCTTCGGTGGCACCGCCGGCCGAGTACTGCCCCGCGGGCGTCTGAAGGCACGCCGCTGCCGAGGTTGAGCCCGAGGCCGGCTCGTAGGAGCCGGCAGGGCAGTTTGTAGCCGATGAGGAGCCCGCTGGCGCGTAGGTGCCAGGCAACGCCAAGACACACGCGCTGGCATCGGTTGCACCAGCGTCCTCGCTGTAGGTACCGGCGACGCACGGAACGGGAGCCCCCGAGCCCTGCGGCGTGTAGCTCCCAGCCGGCGTCGTCACACACGCCGCCGCGGAGGTCGAAGCCGTCAGCGGGTTGTAGGTCCCGGCAGGACATGGAATCGCTTCTAGGGCCGCGGTCGAGTCGACGTAATGGCCGGGAGGCGCCGGCTCTTCCTGCGTCGCCCCGGCCGCGTCCACGAAATAGCCGACGTCCGCGTTCGAACACGGAGTGTTGCCGCTTGTGGAGTACGTGCCAGGAGAGCATGGCGCGCTCGCGCTCGCCCCCGACGGCAACGCCAGGGTGATCAAACCGGCAAGCAGTAACGCCCCAGCCAGCCCGGAGCGTGCTGCAGCCTTGCATGCGCCGAACACCACTCTGTTATCGGCAACCCGCGCGGGACGTTGAGAGATCCCCGCGCTGGACCGTAGTGCCGCAACGCCCGGACCTGTGGCGGGTCGACGGGGCCAGGCTCACCACGCAGATCCAAGCTACCTTGCAGCTCGTCATGGAGACCACCCATCGTGGTTGAGGTCATCCCATGGGTGCTTTCCGGCGCCGTGCTGGCCGGACTTGCTTGGTACAACCTGACGGGGGCTGCACGCGCAACTCGTGCTGAGGCGCGAGCGACGCGCAAGGTTGTGCGGACTCATTATCGCGTCCATGAAGGCGCCGGCGCGCTAGGCGAAGCGGCGGAAGCGGATGCGGCGTTCGCGCCGGAGGCGGTAGCCCGCTCGGTTGACAGATTCGTGGCGCTCGCTGACGCAATCTGGCGCAGGCGATCGGTGGCGCTTGAGCGTTCGGGGACCCACTGCGTGCACGACTGGGCGGTCGCGCTGAGCGCCGCTGAGGGCAACGTCGCGCGCGTGCTGAGCGGTCCTGGTATCGGCGTGCTCGATGTCGTCAACCGCAGCGACGTCGACGAGGACCGTGTAGCGGTGCGCGTGCGGCTTCGCCTCCTCATGCGCAGGAGAAACTGGATCGAGCGGCGGATCATTCACAGTGACACACGATGGACGCTCGTCAGGGAGGGCGACACGTGGTTTCCGATCGAGATCGAGGACTACGTCGGCGATCCCTCGGTGGCGAGACGGCCGTTCATCGCCCAGCCCTCGGACGACGTTGAGCGTCTGCGCGAGGCATCCTTCGCCGAACTGGCAGCCGCCGACATGCCCGTGAAGGCGGGATTGGGCGAGTTGCTGATCCCAGGCACCGTGCCCTACTCGGCGCTGCTGGAGCTCTCCGTCCTCGACGGCCGCTACGCACCCGCCTTGCTCGAGGCGTCGCTGCAGCACTTGCTCGAGGTGTGGCAGACAGCCACGAGCGGATCGCAGCAGCCGCTGCGATCCGTCGCCGCGGAAGCCGCGGTTGACGAGTTGCTCTATGCGGCCGACGGTTCGCGACGGCTGCCGATCGTTGCGCGTGATATGCGGCTCAGCCAGTGGTTCCTCGCCCAGTTCGACCGCGACGCAACACCGGCGACGGTTCTTGTCAATCTCACCGTCGAGGGCATCTCCTACCGGATTCGCCCCAACAGCACGGTCCACCCGGCCGACACGATGAACCCCCGTGAAAGAAAACTCTGGTGGCGCCTCGCGCTCGCCGAACACGGCCCGTGTCAGTGGAGACTCATCAACGCCGACGCGGCGCTCACCGCTTAGGGAGACATGCCGAGCGGCTACCGCGAGTTCGACCGGTCACGGGCTGACGCTGCGTTACGAGCGCGCGACCGCGGTGGCGCCCCTGTCGGTCACGGCAAGACAGTGCCTTGTGTCGCTGCACGACACCACGGTGGGAAGTCGCCCGAGGCCAAGCGGGGACGTCGGCGACCAGGAAGCCCCATTCCACTTCACGGCCAGACCCGTGGTCGACGACGTCGCGACGCAGAAGGATGCGGTTTTGCATGACACCGACGTCAACGCCGGAGCGCGACCGCTGACGATGCTGTAGATCCATGAGTGACCGTCCCAGATCAGCGGAGCCGTGCGTGAGTCAACCGCCACGCAGAACGATGCCGACACGCACGAGAGCTCGCTGATGAACGCGTCGTCACGGGGTATTGCGTTGCCCAGTGACTCGCGCCGCGTCCAGCGCCACGCGGAACCGTTCCAGTAGTTCGGAAGGTTGTCGTGGATGTTCGCGCAGAATCGGCTTGACGCGCAGCTGAGCACGCCGTTTCCGTCAGTGCCTCCGGTAGCGCCGCGCCGTTTGCTCCATCGGCTGCCGTCCCATACCAACGAGCCGACGTTGCCGAGCACCATGCAGAAGCTGGTGCTCGTGCACGACACGCCGTGGACGAGGTCGTATTCGCCGCCCTCGCCGATGTCGGTGTAGAGCCGGACCGGTGCTTGCCAAGCGCCGCCCGTCCAGGTGACCGCGTAGTTGACCGTCCGCTTCGTTGTGCTTGAGGAGCCGATGGCGACGCAGAAGGACGGCGTCACGCACGACACGCCCGATACGAAGGGCACGACGTGGCTGATCCCGGTCTCCTGGCGCCAGGACGAGCCATTCCAGACCGCGGTCTGCCCGGTCAGACCGACCGCGAGGCAGAAGCCGCCCGGCGTGCAGCTGAGGTTCGTAACCTGACCCTTGCTGCTCACCGCGGGATCGTGCGCCACCGATCTCCACACCAGTGCCCCGCTTGAACCGGCGGCGCTGCCCACCGACATCGACATGGCGGCAGCTGCACCAATGAGCGCCGCCGCGAGGACGTGTCTCCCCCACGCGTTGCCAGCGCCGCCCACGGCGCGAACGGTAGCGCACCCGCTCAGCCGCCTCGCCGCTTGAAGACGATCGCTTCGGCACGCTCTTTCGTCACAACTACGCGCCGGATACGCTTTGAGGCGCCGCACAGCTTGATCGTCCATCTTCAGCGGAGAGGGCACATGCAAGGCCACCTGGCAACACGGATCTGCGGTCGCCGGAGTCTGGCGGCGTGAGTGCGCCCGCCCTGATCGTCTGTGGCGCCTGCGGCGGCCCAACGCCCGCCGGTAAGCGGTTCTGCGTTCTGTGCGGGACGACGATCCCGCAGTCGTGTCCGGCGTGCGGCGAGCCGGTGGTCGCCGGCGCCCGCTTCTGCGCAGAGTGCGGCGCGTCGCTCAGCGGGGCACCGGCGGCGAACTCCGCCGCTGCGGGGCCGGCGCCCGCGGCGGTGTCTGAGCGCCGCCTGGTGTCGGTGCTCTTCGCTGACCTCGTCGGGTTCACGGCATTGTCCGAGCGGCGCGATCCCGAGGAAGTCCGAGAGCTCCTCTCGACCTACTTCGACCGTTCTCGCGCTCTGATCGAGCTTTACGGCGGAACCGTCGAGAAGTTCATCGGCGACGCGGTGATGGCGGTGTGGGGTTCACCGGTGGCGCGCGAGGACGACGCGGAGCGAGCGGTGCGCGCCGCGCTCGGACTGACGCAGGCGGTCGGCGCACTAGGAGAGGAGGTGGGGATCCCCGACCTGCGGCTGCGCGCCGGCGTACTGACGGGGCGTGCCGCCGTCGAGCGGGGCGCCGAGGCGGAGGGAATGGTGATCGGCGATTCCGTCAACACCGCATCGCGACTGCAGTCGCTGGCTGCTCCCGGCACGGTGCTGGTGGACGACGTGACGCGGCGCGCGTCGGAGGCCGCGATCGCCTACGAGGATGCCGGCGTTCACGAGGTCAAGGGTCGCGGTGAGCCGATCCGCGCGTGGACGGCTCTGCGCGTCGTTGCCGGGCGTGGCGGCGCCGGGCGGACCGCCGGGCTGGAGGCGCCGTTCGTGGGGCGCGAGCGTGAGCTCGAACGTCTGATTGCAGTCTCGGAGCAGGCGGCCGCCAGCGGAAGGGCCGATCTGATCGCTGTGGTCGGCGACGCTGGGACCGGGAAATCACGCCTTCTGTGGGAGTACTCGAAGTACATCGACGGCATCGAATCGCGTGTCTATTGGCATCAGGGTCGCTGCCTGGCGTACGGGGAAGGCGTGGGCTTCTGGGCGCTCGCGGAGATGGTGCGCGCCCGCGCGGGGATCGCCGAAGAGGAAGAGCCGCACGTAGCGCGCGCAAAGCTCGACGAGGTCGTCGCGCAGCACGTACCCGACGAGCGCGAGCAGCGCTTGGTCGCGCCGCGCCTCGCGCGGCTCCTGGGGCTCGAGCAGGACGGTGCGGCGGACAGGGCCGACCTGTTCTCGGGATGGCGGCTGTTCTTCGAGCGGCTGGCTGCCACCAACCCGGTGATTCTCGCCTTCGAGGACATGCAATGGGCTGACAGTGGCCTGCTCGACTTCATCGACTATCTGCTCGAGTGGTCGGCGCAGCACCCGATCGTGGTACTCGCCCTTGGGCGGCGGGAGGTGCTTGAGTCGCGGCCGGACTGGGCGACGCGATCGCTCATGCTCGAGGCGGTGCCGGACGAAGCGATGCGTACGCTCCTCTCCGGCCTTGCCCCAGGCCTGCCCGAAGAGCTCGTCACCCGGATCGTGAAGCGGGCCGAGGGCGTCCCGCTCTACGCCGTGGAGACGGTCCGCATGCTTCTCGATCGCGGTCTGCTGACGCAGGACGGGTCGCGGTATGCCGTCGCCGCGGAGATCGGCGAGCTGGAGGTGCCTGAGACGCTTCACGCGCTCGCTGCCGCGCGTCTCGACGCCCTCACTGCCATGGAGCGCGCGCTGCTCGAGGACGCGTCGATCTACGGTCAGGCTTTCACGACAGCGGGCGTCGCGGCGCTTGGCAGGCTCTCGCAGGACGAGGTCAGAGATCTCCTCAACGGGCTTGTGGCGAAGCAGGTGCTCGGCTTCGACGACGATCCCCTTTCGGCCGAGCGTGGGCAGTACCACTTCCTCCAAACGCTGCTGCGGACCACGGCGTACGAGACCCTCGCGCGGCGCGACCGCAAGCAGCGCCACCTCGCGGCTGCACGGCATCTCCAGGAGAGCTGGGGCGGCGGGACACACGAGATAGCCGAGGTCCTGGCCGCCCACTTCGTCGACGCCGCGGACGCCGAGCCGGACGCACCCGATGCACCCCAGATCAGGGAGATGGCGGCGGGGACGCTCGCCGAGGCTGGTCATCGGGCCCTCTCGCTCGCGCTCGGGCGAGAGGCTCAGAGCGCGTTCGAGCGGGCGGCGGATCTCGCACGCGATGACGCGACACGAGGAATGCTGTTCGAGCAGGCCGGGCGTGCCGCCTTCCTGAATGCCGAGTATCCCTCGAGCCGTGCGCGACTGGAACGCGCGGTCTCGCTGTACGAGGCGCTGAGCGATCGGGAATCCGTGGCACGGTGTCTGGCGACGATCGCCCAGGTCCTCAGCGCGGAGGATCGGATCGAGGACGCGATCGAGCTGAACCGACGTGCGGTCGAAGGGCTCCCCGAGGGCGGCCGCGACAAGGCGGCCGCGCTCGCCGCGCTGTCTCGCAACCTGGTCGTTCAAGGACAGTTCGCCGAGGGATTCGCGGCTGCCGATGCCGCCTTGGCGATCGCTGAGCCGCTCGAGGACTGGCACACGATTGTGAACGGGCTTCAGACCATTGCCATCGCCCGGATGCGACAGGGCCGTTTCCAGGAGGCGAGCGCCCTCTTCGAGAAGGCGCTCACCGTCGCGCTCGATCACGAGCTCAGTGATGCCGCGCTGCGTGGTTACAACAATCTCGCGAACATCCCGCTGCAGCAGGACCGCTTCAGCGATGCACTTGTTCTAGCGGAACGGGGCGTCGCTCTCGCGCGAGCGCGAGGTGATCGTCACTGGGAGTCGATGCTCACGCTGCTCGCAACGACCGCTCACGTCGCGATTGGCAACTGGGACGAGCTTCCGCCGCTCGCTGCCGACGGCCTGCCCGCGGTCGCCGGTTTGCTGCGGATCGCCTACCTCAGCGTGCTCGCGCGAGTGCACGCCGGTCGCGGCGAGCTCGACTCGCTCGAACGCATTCTCGAGCTCGCGCCTGCCGCTGCCACCACGACGAACACAGAGTTCGCGAGCGGCCCAGGCGTTGCCAGGGCCATCGGTCTGAACGCACTAGGCCGACACGCGGAGGCCCTCGAAGCCGGCCTGCCGATCGTCCTCGGCGGTGACGAAGTCCTGAACGAAGACCGGCGGGAGGCGTATTTCGAAGCCGTAACGGCAGCGTTCGAGCTGGACGACGAGGCGACGATCGAGCAGTTGATCCGCTTCGTGGGCGAACTGCCCGCCGGGGCGCGCTCGCCATTGCTGCGGGCCGGCGCAGCGCGATTGGGAGGACTTGTCGCGTCGCGACGCGGCGATGTCGCCCACGCCGACCGGCTGCTTGCGGAGGCCGCGGATGAGCTCACTTCCGTGGACGCCCGCTTTTTCCTGGCACAGGTCCTCCTCGAGCGCGCCGAGACGCTCCTCGTTACGTCCAGCGCGGCCGAGGCAGAGCCGCTGCTCGCCGAGGCGCGCAGCATCTTCGTGCGCCTGCGTGCGACGCCCTGGCTTGACCGGCTCGACGCGTGTGTAGCGAGCCTCGCTGCGGCGTAGGCGCAACGAACACGCGTGGCATGTCCACGCATGCCGCGCCGCTAGCGCCAATACGAACCCTCGCTCCAGCGCGATCAGGGGCGCATTGCGATTCGCTCTCAGCGGCAGTCGCCGGCGCGGGGCACGGCGATCAAAGGCGCGCTGCGCTTGTAGCGGAACATGTCCATCGCGGTTGTGCCTCGACGACGCCATGAACACCCTGCAGAAACTCGGCTGACGTGAAAGCCACTGCCGGCGCCGATCCGGGCAGCGAGCGCGACGCTGGGGCCGGCGAGATTCGCCGGCCCCAGTTCGTTGCCGACGAGACTCGCCGACGGAGTGCGTTCAAGCAGGGCAGCTGCCGGCGAACAGCGCCGCGAGCGGCTTGCCCCTATGTCCGGCCGCCTGGATCATCGCCGGCACCTCGGGGTCGCTCACGAAGCTCTGCCACCCCGCCTCGTCCCAGTCGAACACGACCCAGACGCGATCGTCCTCGGAGGGATCGCGGAAGACCAGCGCCCCCTTGGATCCGTGCTGCTTGCGCTTCTCCACACCTGCGGCCGAGAAGACCTCCAGGAAGCGGTCGAAGTCCTCCACCTGCGTCGTGGCGAGTAGCATCGTCATGTCCTTTCGTAGTGTGGTCAGACAGGGAGCGCGACGGGGCGCTCCTGAGGATCGATCGCCCCCAGGCTTGCGGCGATCTCGAGGACTCCGCTTCGGATCTGGGCGATGTAGACGTTCATGCGCGCGTGATGCTGCCCAGGCACCATCGACGCGGGCCCGCCTGGCCCCTCGGCGATCTGTGCGTGATCGAGCGCCGCGATCACGTCGGACTGATCGAGTGACCCGGTCTCGCGGACGGCGGCGGCCCACAGCCGCAGTCCGCGGTAGAGCCCCGAGCATCCGCTACCCGCCCCGAATCCGGCGGGGCCGGGATAGAGGTCGTTGTACTGCTCGAGCAGCCTGCGGCTGAACGGGTCGCGGACGGTCTGGTAGTAGTCGAGGCAGCTATAGAGCCCCTCTGAGTGCTCGGGCGCGACGACGTGCTTGAGGTTTTCATCGAAATACGTGCACGCCACAGTCCCGCCGCGCGCCATGTAGCCGGAGTCGAAGAGCTCCTTGAAGAACGGCGTCACACCCGGCGGCACCGTCGTGTTGAACACGACGTCGGTGTCCGTCGCGTTGATGCGCTCGACAGTCGCCCGCCAATCGCCGTGGTCCAGCGGGAAGTACTCCTCACCTACGATCGTCCCGCCGTTGGCGGTCACGACGTCGCGCACGCGCGCGTTCATCACGTGTGGCCAGATGTAATCGGCCGACGGGAGATAGAACCGCTTCGCCCCGGTCTCCTCCATCAGCCAGGGGATGAACGGGTCGACCTGCTGTGCGGGACCTGGGCCCGTGCAGAAGATCAGCGGATCGGACTCCCCTCCCTCGTACTGCTCGGGATAGATGTACAGCGTCCCGCCCTCGACCACGGCGGCGTCCTTGATCGCCTGCCTGGTGGAGCTGAAGATGCCGCCGACGACGACGTCGACCTGATCCTGCTCGACCAGCTTCCTGGCCACCGCGGTCGCCACGGCATCGTCGGTCGCCCCGTCCTCGAGAATCAGTTCGAGCGGCCGACCGAGCAGTCCGCCCTTGGCGTTGATGTCGCCGACGACCATTCTGGTCACGTTGGCGTTCGCCTGTCCGACGATCGACAGCGGTCCGGTTTGGTCGGCGATTACCCCGACCTTGATGGGTACTGGTGCCGCCATGCTTCCTCCTTTGGATTGATCCTTGACTTCTCGACCCCGGGAAACAACGACGACGCGTCTGTGCCATTCTGCGTGACCATGGGGGCTGTTACATCGGGAGATCGCCCCATCTTCGGCTCGGCGTTGCGACTTGGAGAGCTCGTCGCGGCGCTGTCGCTCGCGCAGGACAACGCCTTCGGGCAGCCGCTTGAGTCACAGCTGCGTTCGTGCCTGCTCGCGACCTGGATCTGCGACGCGGCCGATCTCTCGGGGGAGGTGCGCGAAACGGCCTACTGGGTCGCACTGCTCCGCTACGTCGGCTGCACGGGGCACGCCCACGAGGTCGCCACCGTGTTTGGTGACGAGATCGCGATCCGGGCCCAGACCCTGGTCCATGATGCCGCGAATCCGGCGGAGGTCATGCACGACGTGATCGAGTTCGCGACCGCCGGGCGCGGGCCGGAGGAGCGCGACGAGATCGTCAAGATGATCCAGGAGACAGCGCGCGAGTGGGCGGTCTACAACTTCTCCTCGGGGTGTGAGGTGGCGGACATGCTCGTTGAGCGGCTCGACCTGCCAGCCGAGGTTCGCGAAGCCCTCCGTTTCACTTTCGAGCGCTGGAATGGGAACGGCTATCCGGCCCACGCGCAGGGCGAGGCGATTCCGATCGCGATGCGCGTCGTCCACCTCAGCCACGACATGGAGGCGATCGAGCGCTTGTTTTCGCCCGAGCACGCGATCGAGGCCGCGCGCGACCGCCGCGACCGCACCTACGACCCGGCGCTCGCCGATCTGTTCGTCGAACACGGCAACGACTGGTTCGACCGCCTGCGCGCAATCGAGCCGTGGGACGCGGTGCTCGCCCTCGAGCCCGAACCGCACCGTCTGCTTGAGGGCGACAGCCTCGACAACGCCCTTACGGTCGTCGCTGACTTCATCGACTTGAAGTCACCGTTCATGGGTGGGCACAGCCGGCGCTGCGCGGAACTCGCGGCCGATGCGGCGCACGTACTGGGCGTCGCGGAGGAGAGCGTGACCACCCTGCGTCGTGCGGCACTCGTCCACGACTTCGGCACCACCGGCGTGCCCAACTCGATCTGGGACAAGCCGACGCAGCTGACGCGATCGGAGTTCGACCGCGTTGAGCTACATCCGATGCTCACCGAACAGATGCTGCGCCGCGCACCGGCTCTCGACGCTCTCAACGCGGTTGCGTCGGCGCACCACGAGAAGTGCGACGGTTCCGGCTATCACCGCCGCGTGCGGGCCGACATCGACGCGGTCGCGCCACGCGTGCTCGCCGCCACCGAGGTCTACGTTGGACTGACCACCGAGCGAGCGGATCGTCCGGCGTTCACAGCCGACGATGCCGCCACCGAGCTCCGGCGTCTCGCTTCCGAGGGTGTGCTCGAGCCGCGCGCGAGCCGCGGCGTGCTTGTCGCGGCCGGTCACGGCGAGCCGCACGCGCCCCCCAGTAAGCGACGGACCGGGCCCGGCGGGCTCACCGGGCGCGAGGTCGACGTGCTTCGCTTGGCGGCGCGCGGGCTGACGACGCGAGAGATCGCCGACCGTCTCGTGATCTCTCCGAAGACCGCCGATCACCACATCCAGCACATCTACGGGAAGATCGGGGTGTCCACGCGCGCCGCGGCGGCGCTGTGGGCGATGGAGCACACGATCGTTTAGGCAACACCAAGCGGCGCATGGACCTCCTGATCGAGGGTGATCAGCACGCCGTCGAGTTCCGTTGCCTTCCACACCAACGGTCTCGCGATCGGTAATCACTCGGTGAAGCCGACTCTCGAACCGTCCGCGCCAGAGCACCACACACGCGCCGTACTTCACGAAGCGCGGCGCTGGCTCCAGCGTCGCGCCTTGGAGCTCGCGGCGTTGATCCTGGTGGCCTATGTCGTGCTCAAGCTGATTCCGGCGCTCAAGCTGGCGTTGCGGACGCTCGAGCACGCCTCGTGGGCCTGGATCCTCGCGCTCCTCGCGCTCGAGGTGCTTTCCGAGATGGGGTTCGTCTGCGCTTGGAGCGCGATCGTCGACCCCGACAACGTTCTCGCCGCCGGCGAGCGGGGGCGACGGATGGATCAACGCCTTGCCTGGCTGCAGCTGGGCGGCGGGCTGGTCGTCCCGGGCGGCTCGTGGGGGGGTATCGGCATCGACGCGCTGATCCTCCACCGCCTCGGAATGCCAAACGATCAGATCGCCGAGCGACAGCTCAATCTCAGCTTTCTCAACACCGCCGTCGACGCGCTGGTAGTGATCGCGGTCGGCGTCGGCCTCGCGACCGGCATCTTGGCTGGCGAGGGCAACATCCTTCTGACCTTGCTGCCGGCCGCGCTGGCGGGGAGCGGCGTCATCGTCGTGACGCTGATCGCACGCAGAGCCGGCGCCCGAGCGAAGCGGCTCGAGACCAAGCACGGCAAGATCGCGAGCACGCTGTCGGCGCTCGCGGCTGCTGTCGAAGACACGCGACGCCTCCTCTTCACCCGCGGCGCGTGGACTCCCGTTCTCGGCGTGCTGGCCTACCTCGGATGCGCTCGTGCTCTGGTGCGCCTTCCTCGCCGTCCACGCCCATCCCGTCCCGGGCGTCCCGATCGTCCTCATGGCCTACATCATCGGAGCACTCGGCGGATCGGTCCCCCTGCCGGCGGCGGCCGGCGCGATTGGCGGCATCGCGGGGATGCTGATCCTCTACGGGGTCGGACACGACGCCGCGCTCGCCGCGGTCCTGCTCCACCAGGCGATCGCGCTGCTCGTGCCACTCGCGGGCGGCGGCATCGCTTACGCGATTCTGCGCCACCGGCTTCGGCCATCGCGCGCACATGCGGCAAACACAGGCTCATGACGCTCCGGTCAGCTTCACGAGCGCTCGACGCAGCAGGCACGCGGCGTAGGATGAGCGGCGATGGTCGGAGGAACGCCCGCCACGACCTCTCTATCGGTGATGCTGATCGTTCCCGACACGCCGGCGGCGGTGGGTTGGTATGCGGAGGCGTTGGGGGCAACCGAACTTTGGAATCTCGGAAGCGTCGCTGGCCTTGAGGTCGAGGGGGCGCCGTTCTTTCTGCACGAGGCCGTGCCTGGTAAGACCGCCGAGCGAAGCCCCGGTGATGCCGGGCTCACAACAACCCGGATCGAGCTGTTCGTCGACGATCCGGATCGCGTCATCGAGCGGGCGGCAAATGCTGGCGCGAGCGACGTCGAGCAACCTTCGGATCACCAAGCGCCGTGGGGCGCTCATCGGCAGGGCGGATTCACCGACCCTTCTGGCCATCGCTGGTCGGTCGGTGACCGCACCCCCCTGCAGCGTTCCCCGGCCTAGCGGCCGCGCACGAGCACTGCGGTCGGTGGCGCTGAGGATCCTGTTAGCCGCTGAGTGCCACGGCCTGCGAGTAGCCGCTGAGCCGCGGTATAGCGCGGATGTCGACGGCGCGTTGTCCGCCTTGCCACAGCCCGAGCACTGTACGCCCGCCGCCCGCAGCGATGATGGCGAGCTGTCGGTTTGCCGTCCAGGTGACGCTCGAGAGCTTGAGCCATTCGAGGATCGGGAATCCCGGCAGATGTGCGAGCTTGGCCGTGCGGGTGTCGAGCAGCCAGATGTCAGCGGCCTGCGCGCTCGTTTCGCGTGGCGGCGGCGGGTAGGCGGGGTCGGCGAATTCGATCGCCACGAGTGGACCTGACGGCTCGGGTATGACCTGGTAGCCGAAGTGAAGCGTGCTGGGCCAGCCGAGGCGCACGCGACGCCCCGTCGCGAGGTTGACGAGGCCGAGGCTGCCGGCACCTTGGGCTGGCCCCTCGACCGCGAGACCGTGGCCGACCAGGTCGTAGAGGGTGGCGCCGTTCAGACGGTGGAGCACGGACCCGCTCAGCGGGTCGATGAGGATGCCGCGGGTGTCGCTGTGGGTCCATAGCTCGACGCTCGACGGGAGCACGGCGCCGAGATTTCCGCATGGGACCGTCGCGGCCGGGTGGTTGCTCGGCACGAGGCGCAGAGTGCAGGCGCCGCGATGGGGCCACCTCAGCACCCATTCGCTCGTCGTCCCAGGTACCTGTTCGCGCTCGGTCGTTCCCGCGAGGCGGCGGAAATGTCGCTCTGCCGTGCGGCGAACAGAGCCGTTCGCGTCGATCAGAAAGTCGTCCTCGGTGATCGAGCAGTGGCCGCACGCTTGGTGACTCACGGCCGCGAATGCATCGCCCGCGACGAGCGAGAGCGACATCGAGCCCAGTGATGGAGGCTTCGGGACGTCGAGTTGCGGGAGCTGGGTGACCTGGCCGGTGTCGACGTCGACGATCGCCGCGGGTCGACCCCACTCGGCCGCAACGAGTCGCAGGCGGGTCGCCCTGAGTGCCGGGCCGCTCAACCAGGTCGGAGACGAGGGCAGGCGCAACGGTGACGGTGCCGGAGCCGCGCGCTGTGCGTCCCCGCCCGACCCGAGCGCGAGGACCAATGCAAGGCCCGCTGCTAATGCGGCCGCGGCGGCTGCCGCATGGTGGCGTCGCTGCCGCCGCCGCGCCTCTTCGATCACGCCCGCGTCCAGCGACTCGACCGGCGGCGGTTCGACAATCAAGCTCACGCGGTGACCCTGGTCCACTTGCCCAGCACTTGCGCTACTATGACTGGCACAATCGCTAATGTCAACATCGCCCGTGGGTCTGGACCGACCGGGCGAGCGGCGCGTGGCAGCGCCGGCTAGGAGCTCAATGCGCGTCCCTGGCCTCTCAAGGCCCCCCAGTCGCTCGCCGATGTACGCGGCATGGGTCGCGATCGTACGCTGACGGCCGCGTCTGGGCCAGAAGGTGTCATGCGATGAGCTCTGACCAGTTCTCGCAGCTCGCTGACCGCCAGTACGCGGTCCGTCCTTACAACCAGCGCATGGCCAAACGGGTGGCTCGTAGGGCGCACGTCGACGGCGAGGACGCGGTGGCCGTTGCGTTCACGTTCAACAACCTGGCGACCTCGGTGATCCTCGGTGCGATCGTGGACATCGTGCGGTTCGTGCCGATCATCGGTTCCTACGTCGAGCTCGCGGTCAGCATCTTTGCCTTCTACTTCCATCGGATCGTGTTGGTGACGGACCAGAACGTCTACGTGTTCCGCGACTGGCCGTTCCACATTCCTGGCAAGTTGCTGATGAAGCATCCGCGCGGACCAGGCGTCGTGCAGCTCGGCGCTCCCGCCGGCTCGGCGTTCATGCGATTCATTCGCCGCGGTCAGCTGACCTTCCAGGACGGAACGGTCGTGTATCACTCGTTCGTCTTCATCCGCCGGGCGCAGTACATCGCACAGGAGGCCAATCTTCCAGTCGGCCAGTAACGACTGACGATCGACGCCAGGGCGCATTCGGGATGTGGTCAGCGCGTCCCGGGGCAGCGCAGGTCGGCGTCGAGTGAGCCGGTCCGGTACTGCGCGAGACTCGGCGCCACGCCGGTGAAGCCACCGCTCGCACAGTTCTGCCGCGCTTGCGCGAGCGTCGCGTCAGTTCCGGCCACCCAGTCGGGCAGCGGGCCGTCGAAGGCAGTCGCTGTCGTCTGCGCGGTCAGTCCGGTGATCTCCTTCCACTGGGCGGTGGTGGAATAGATCCCGATCGCCCCTGCCGCGCCCGCGTTGCGCAGGCCGGCGATGAAACCCTGTAGGGCGGCGATGTTGAGTTCGTAGGTGCCGGCCCAGCTCGCCATCAGCTCGACGTCGAGCCACCATGGCGCCGTCCTGGCCGCGACAGGGTCGAGCGCGGCGACGACGTGGAGGGAGTGCGTGGCGCGTTGCTCGCCGTAAATGTATGAGCAGGAGTTGGTCAGCAGGCCGTTACACGCGCCGTAGTCCGACGCGGTGCCGGCGTTGGGCCAGTCCGCAACATGATGGCCGCCAGGGTTACCCGTGTCGATGTACAGCGACAGGGGCGGCTGCTTCGGTCGCTTCGGCGTCGGCGCGTCGCGGGCCCACTGCAGCTCGCCGCTGACACATGGGTTTGCCTTGTTCGCCAGCCCACCGTTGACACCGACGATCCCGAACAGCGGATTCGAGGGGTAGGAACCCGAGCACTGCGGATACGAAACGTCATAGCCGGTGGTCGGCGGCGAACTGCCGCTGACCGCGATGACCAACACAACGACGACGACGATGGCCAGCGCGACCACCGGCACCCATCGCGCTCGGTGTCGGGAACGGCTGGCAGGCGGCACCGCCGTCAAGCTACCACGAGGCTGGGCGCGCTCCGGGCGACAGGTGCCGCGAGCGCCACCTCCGTTGACTTGGCCCACGAGCGGCTCTCCCGCCGCGTACATCTTGACTGGGCCCGAGACGCGCGCTGCGCGGTTGGCGGGAGAGCGCGAACACGCTGCGCAACAGTCTGTCTCTGAACCCGAGCGATTCCCGCGAGCGAGCGCTTCCCCCTTCGCGCGAGTCGGAGCCGTGGCGGCGGATTCTCAATTTGCCCCAGGGAATCGACGCCCATCTGTCCTCACGACGGGCGGCGCTCGCCCGTCACTGAAACCCGCACGCTGCGATATTTCGCCACCTTCGACCGACGCTGAGACCGAGATCCGAAGACTGGTGGTGGGTAGCATTTGCTCAAAGAGTCAGTCACCACCGCAAGGAGCTTGAACATGGCCGAGCGGCCAGCAAAGACCACGAAGAATGCCGTCGGAGCCGCATCAGCGAAGGCGTCCGGCAAGTCGGGGGCGGCGGGCGGCCGCACGACAAAGCGGCGCAAGGTTTCCCACGATGACATTGCCACGCGCGCCTACTTCATCCATCTTGAGCAGGGTGAGGTTGACGACGAGGTCGAGAACTGGCTACGCGCCGAGCGCGAGCTGGCCGCGTCCTGATCGCTGAAGCCGGGCGACCGCCCTCAGGCCCCGAACCCGCGGAATCGAGCTGGACGAGGCTGGCGTGCCGGGTTCGCTCGATGGCGGGGCGGTCAGCGGACCGCTGGCCGCAGCGCTAGCAGCACCTGCCCGAGAAAGCCGGCAAGCTCGTCGTGAGCGTCCAGCGGCAGGACGTGCGAGATGTACTGGTCTGGGCGCACCAAGACCATGCAGCCATCGCCTCGGTCAACGCGCCGCACGTCGAAGATGTCACCGGCATCCGCGTCCGGACAGAACACCTTCTCACAGTCGACGAGACCGAAGCGGCCCTTCCTCGGCAGCAGGACTGTCGGCAAACTCGTGAGCTCGATGTCCCGGTGATCATGCTGGAGGATCGCGCGAACGTCGATCACCGAATCGGGATCGGCATCCACCGGGGTGAAGCGTGTCACGGGCGACCGGTCAGAGGCGAGGAACTCGCATAGGGCGCGGAATCGCCCGCCGGGCTCCGCCGGCCCGCCTCGATCGCTGAAGACATAGAGGCGCCAAGCGCCGTCGGCCTGGGCGACGTGGCCCAGCTGGACGGGCTTTGCGTCGGCGAGGCGGATGACGGGCGCCGAATGGAAGCGCATGCCGACCGTGAAGCCGACGGCAAGGTGCTGAGAGTCGCCCGTTGCGGTGATCATCGATCGCCCGTAGGTAGTCGCGACTCCCGCCGTATAGCGGCCGTGGCTCAGAAAGTAGCTCCGGAACTCCTCGGGATCCATGCCGATTCCGTCCGGATCCCCCGGCCGCCGCGGTGGAGTACTCAGCATCCGCGACCACTCCTCATCGAAGTCGATCAGCTCCTGGGCGACCCGCTGTCGTTCCTCGGAATAGGTGTGGAGCAGTTCGGCTCGCGCCACGCCCCGGAGCACGGCGGCGAGCTTCCATCCCAGGTTGAACGCATCCGCCATCGACACGTTCATACCCTGACCAGCCTTGGCGCTGTGAGTGTGACACGCGTCACCGGCGAGAAAAACGCGCGGCAGACGCGTCGCCATCTCCTCCACCGGAACGTCGTCGAACTTCGAGCACAGCCGTTGACCAATCTCATAGACCGACCACCAGCCGACGTCGCGGACCTCGACGGTGTATGGACGGAGAATTCGGTTGGCAGTGGCGACAATCTGTTCGAGGGTGACCTCGCGGCCAACGAGAGATCCGGACCCGCGACCCACATCGAGCTCGACGTAGAAGCGTGCGAGATAGCCACCCTCTCGCGGAATGAGCACGATGCTGCCGCTATCTGCCGACTGGATCGTGCACTTCCTGCGGATATCGGGAAAGTCCGTGGCGCAAAGGACATCCATCACGCCCCAGGAGACATTTCGGGCGTCGCCGATCAGCTCACGTCCGATGGCGCCACGCGTAGCGCTGCGGGCGCCGTCACACCCCACGACGTATCTGGCGCGGATCGTCTGCGGGTCTCCGGCCGCGTTTCCCCCGCGAATGGGCTGCACCGTGACCGCTACCGGGTGGTCGTCGTCGGCGCGCGAGCCAATCGAGAGACCGGTCGCGTGCAGCCCGTAGTGTGGCGAGAGTCGCCTCGCAGAGCGCTCAAGCTGCTCAAGAAGGTAGGCGAGCATGCGCGCCTGGTTGACAATCACGTGCGGAAACTCGGACACCTCGGCGTCGGTGTCGCGAACCCGACCCGTGCGCGTGATCCGTCTCTGATCGTCAGGGTCCGGCTGCCAGAAGCACACCTCGTTGACCCAGTACGCCTCGTCGACCAGGCGGCGAGCCAGCCCGAACGCCTCGAACATCTCGACGGTGCGGCAGGCCACCCCATCGGCCTGTCCGACCTGCAGTGGGCCCTCGCGGCGGTCGATGATCGCGGTGCTGATCTCTGGGAAGCGGGCCAGTTGCGCCGCGAGGATGAGCCCCGCCGGGCCGCAGCCCACGATGAGGACATCGACCTCAGCCGGCAGGTCGTTCGACGATCCCGCCACCGACGGGTGCGCCTCATGCAGGAGCGGATCGCCGGGTCTGTAGCCGTTCAGATAGAACTGCACCGCTTCTCCCGCCGCCGGAAGAGCTTCGTCATTGCTGCGCGGCGCCGCAGCCGAAAGCCGGCTGCGCTCATGTTCGCCTCAGGAACCTCAAATAGCACGCCCCAAACACCAGGACAATCCCGACATTGACCCCTAGCCGCTCCCAGAACTGATGCCTGAAGAAAAGGACGTCGAGTCCGACCATGGCGACTACCAGCGCGAGCACGTAGAGCGCAACGCCCGCCTGCCGTCCCATCGTCCGACCCTACTACGAGAGCGCCGTCGCGGTGCACGATGATGCGGCAGCGGCGGCTAAACGTCTTCGATCCGGTCTGCTTATTCGAGCGACAGCTTTCCTTGTAGTCCGCTCATCTCAAAGAAGCGTGCATTGGTCGGTCCGGGGATGACTGAGAGACGTCTCCCAGCGGCTTCGAACACATCGAGGAGGGCGCGCAGTCCGCTGCTGTCGATGAACGTGACGCCTGTGAGGTCGAGGACCATAGAGTCTTCGTTCAAGTCGGCCAGCCGATGTCGCAGTATCGGACCGGTGAAGATGTCCAGGTCGCCGGAGACGAGGACGCGGACGCCAGTGCCTGTCCGGGAGTAGGCGACCGTGAAACCGGTGGCCATACGGGGGCGTTCCCGCTGCCCAGCCGTGGGCGACGGGCCTGGCGGGAGCACAGGCAAAGACGTTCGTCCGCTAGAGCCAGGCCCGATAAGCACAGTTCTTCTGCATCGGGCGGGCAGTCGTGTATTCCTCAGCCCCCAAAGGTGTCGACCGCAGACCACTGCGTCGTGCGCGGAGCGGAGCGCAGCGCGGGCAAGACGCCTACGGCGTCCCGCTCCAGTGCGCTCCAGCCGAGGCCGATTCTCGTGCTGCCGCTGGGCGGTTACGGTGATCGCTCCGGGAGCTGACTGACCAACCACTGGTCGTCTCGTGGACTGAAAAACCGGCGTCGAGGGGTGCCTGCCGGAACCGGTGGCTACTCTGCCGTCACATCCATTCGAAGGAGCGCCTATGTCTCGCGTCCGGGTTCACAACTTCTCGATCTCGCTCGACGGGTTCGGCACCGGCGAGGGCCTTTCGTTGGAGGCACCGTTTGGCCACGCCGGACATCGGCTCCACGAGTGGATGTTCGCGACCCGATTCTGGGACGCCGCCGGCACTGACGGCGTTGACAACGCCTTCGCCGAGCGTCACGAGCGCGGCATCGGTGCGGAGATCATGGGCGCCGGCAAGTTCGGCCCTCCGGGATGGCAGGAGGACCCACAGTGGCGCGGATGGTGGGGACCAAATCCGCCGTTTCACACGCCGACGTACGTGCTGACCCATCGCCCGCGGCCGCTGCTGGAGATGGACGGCGGTACGACGTTCCATTTCCTCGATGCCTCACCCGTGGATGCACTCGCCGTCGCCCGGGAGGCGGCAGCGGGTCAGGACGTCCGCATCGGTGGCGGCCCGACGATGCTGCGCGAATTCCTCGCCGCAGGGCTTGTCGACCATCTGCACGTCGTCCAGGTCCCGATCCTGCTCGGCCGCGGCGTCACGCTCTGGGACGGCCTGGAGTCGCTGCAGGAGCACTACAACGTGGAGACGGTGTCGACACCGAGCGGCGTCACCCATCTCACCTTCACCCGGTGAGGATCGTCTCAGTCGGCGTGGCGCGATCCGGGCGAGAGGCTCAGAGTGTCCCTGTCACGCGTTATGCGTGCACTCGCAGTGCTTGGGCGTACCACTCCCATGCGTCTGCTCTGCCCGCGTTCGCCGTGCGGCGAGCGTCGGGCCAGCCGTTGATGATGCCGACCAGTTCCCAGTAGCGAAACACGCGGCGGTCGGTGAACGCCTCGATCAGATCGGCTAGCGCGATGCGGTCCCCGGCGTCCGGCATCGACGCCTCGACGCGTTCGATCACCGCGAGCGCCGCCTTGGAGGCAGGATCGATGCCCGCGCGGACGGCAGCGCCCGCCTGCTCGCTGACCGCTTCAACC
The DNA here is from genome assembly GCA_036267075.1 of Solirubrobacteraceae bacterium. Lineage (GTDB taxonomy): Bacteria > Actinomycetota > Thermoleophilia > Solirubrobacterales > Solirubrobacteraceae > Palsa-513. The sequence continues at coordinate 56,907 of DATAWT010000041.1, read as the reverse complement.
GACAGACGGACGCCTTCAGGCTGATCGGCCTCGATCTGTCCCGGCCCGGCCATTCGGCGACTCGCCTCGATGTAGCCAGGGTCACGCAGCAGCTCGACGAGTTCGACCCAGGCCGCAACCTGCTCGGCGCTTGGATCATCAGGCAGCTCCGGCGCTCCGAGACGCAGCCGGTCCGCCACAGGGTTTGGTTCACCGTCGAAGACGGCACCAAGGTAGTCGTCGAGGATGCGACGGCGCTCCTCCACGGTCAGCTTGGTCAGGTGGGTCATCAGCTCGAGCTCCTTCGGTTCGGTGGATCGGGCGACCGCGCGCAGCACTGCCAGCTGTAGCCGCAGCGTGCGGATCTGAGCGTCGATCGCGCTCGCGTGCGCCGTGGCGAGCTCGGCAAGCGAGACCTCCTCGGCGAGTACTCGCTTGACGTCTTCCAGCCCAACTCCGAGCTCGCGCAGCGTCCGCACGAGCCGCGCCCGCGCCACCGCGTCAGCAGCGAACACCCTGTAGCCCGCTTCCGTGCGTCCGGCTTCCGGCAGCACTCCCGCGTCCGCGTAGAAGCGCAGCGTCCGCACAGACAACCCGGTCTGGGCTGCGAGCTGGCCGATCGTCATACCGCCATCATCAGCCCTCCACCAAGTGGAAAGTCAAGCGCGATCGCGCGGATCGGTTCGGGCATGGGGCGCCGGGTGAGGGAATTGCGGCCCCAAGGCGGTGGCCCGCCCTTCCGGGCGTCAGCGGAGTCTCCTTGACAATCCGTGATTGTGCCAGTCATAGTAGCGTCATGAGTGCGCCTTTTGGCGTGATTGACGACGCGCGTAGACGCCAGCAACGGCGGCGTCGACTTTTCCTCGCAGCCGGCGTCGCCGGCGTGGCGGGCGCCCTCGGAATCGTCATCGCCAGCGGCGGCAGCACACCACGCCCAGTTCGCCGCACGCCCGTTGCTTCGCGGCCGGCGAGCTCGCAGATAGGCGGACATCAGCAGGGGCAGGTGATCTGCTTAGTCGACGCCGCCGAGCAAGCCCGCACCAAGCAGCAGAGGACTGCCATTACGCACGAGATCAACGACCTGAAGCACGTCCGCAGCTGCGGCACTGCAGCAGAGCTGCTGCGCCTCAACCAGATCTTGCGAGCGTCGAAGGCGGTCCCAGACATCGTTGGTCAACGCCTCGACGACGCCGAGGCGAAGCTGCGCGCCGCGGACCTCGTGCACTACGGCATCGGATACGGCGGTCCACCCCTAACCCAGGGTCACGGCCCGGCAAAGGACTGGATCGTGTGCGGCACCTCGCCAGCCCCCGGAGCACTGCTGACGCCGCCCCGGCTGGGCCTCTGGCTCATCGCCCGCAAAGCCTGCATCCACTCGAGGCCGGCTCGGACCGAACCGGCACGGCCGGACAACGCACGCTCTCACTGAGCAAAGCGACAACGTCCGGCGCGGCGTACCCCGCCGGCATGCGGACGGTTGGAGCAATTGAGCCGTCTGGGATCCGTTCAGGTGCCCAGATTCGGTGACTCGCACGGTTTCGACGCACAATTAGGGACACACTTCGTGCACCGGCACGCCGGGACGCGCACACCCACCTTCGTGTGACAGAAGCTTTGGGTTCCGTTCGGCACCCTTAACCGAGCCGCGGCGACCCCTGCCGGCCTTGTGAGGCGTTCGACGATTAGTGCGCATCGGGGCTCGCCCGATCACAAAGATTGCGGTTTTCCGATATTGCCGCCGACCAGCCTCGCGTCTACGGTCCGCCTTGTCATCAACGCATGGAGCAACCAAATGGTCGATCAGACCCCCGAGTTGGCCGGCGGAACAGCTGCGGCGGTCCGCCCTCACCCCGAGCTGCGGCCAGACGGCCGCACGGACCGAGACCGTAACGCTGAGGCCGTCGCGACGCTCGGTGGCCGTGAGATCGTGTCTGGCGGCCGACGCGTGACTCGGTCGGCTCGCGGAGTCGCCTGTGCGATTGCGAGCGCGGCGGTCGTCGCCGCGCTCGCAGCGACGAGCTCTGGGGCGACCCGGCAGGGTCGGATCGCTGTCGTCGATTCGGACGACCTCAGCGCGATCGTTCTGATCCCAGCAGGCCAGCTCGCGACGACGAAGAACTCGACGGTGCTCGTGGCCGGACCCGGCAGCATCAGCAACCTCATGTGGGCGCAGGACGGCAGGACGCTGGTTTACGTCGAGGACACGACGAAGACGAGGGACGCGTATGCGCTTGACGTCGCGAGCAGGAAGCGCACCCTCCTCGCCACGAACCTGGATGCAGGCGACGGCGCGCTCTCGCCCGACGGAAGGACATTCGCCTATTGGCGTGCGAGCGGCTTCTCGTTGACCACATACCTGGTCAGCGTTGACGGTCGGTCACGCAGGAAGCTGGCCGCCGGCTTCGATCCGTCCTGGTCATCCGACGGTCGACGCCTCGCGCTCGTGACGACCGGGGCACGGATCGAGACGATCGGAGCCAGCGGTTCGGGAATGCAGCTCCTCGGCCAGCTGACGGGCCCGAACGGTCGAGCCGTTAATCCCGAGGCAGTCGTATCGCTGGCGTGGGCGCCGGACGGCAGGAGCTTTCTAGTCGCGCTGCTTAATCTTGCGACCTTCACAAGCCGCATCGAGGTCGTGGCCCCGAGCGGTCGGGTCCTGCACGTGTTGTCCACGTCGGCGGCCAACGGGGTCGCGTGGTCGCCCGATGGTACGCGCGTAGCTTTCGCAGATACCTCGGCGACAGACCGGGAGACCGGCGTTGTCGAAAACGCCGACGGCGGCGACCGTCATACGGTCGGTACCCGGCCGAGCGATGCGTCAATGGCGTTGCAGATCGCCTGGTCGCCGGATGGGCGCTCGATCGTAACCTCGGACGGCGATCGCGTCAGCGTCTTCTCTGCCGACGGAACCCAGGCGAAGGTCATTGCTTACCCCGGCGATGGCCACGATCTCACCGATCCCGCGTGGCAGCCCTAGACGTGATTCGGCGCCATGAGACGGCGCGCGCATCCCGCCGAAGGGCTGAGGCGGTGCCGGCCCACACCGCACGCCCGGAATCCACCGCTCAAAACCCGACGGCCGGACTCGAACCGGGGACCCTTCATCACGGGATCTGCGTTTGGAAGCCTGCCCGGCTCCGTCACCTCGTATTTGCGGAGTTCGCGGCATAGCTCGGGGCACGGTGTGGGGGTCCGCCGAGCCTCGCCCTAATTGCTCGCCGGCGATGCATATCCGCCCGCGACGTCACCACAGCGTCGATCACTGCCGCGTCTGCCGCCACGACCCTCTGCGGTTGACGACAACTGACTCGGCCGGGACGATGGCGAGGACATGCACGGAGACGCCGACCAGGCCCGCACGCCGATCGAGACACGAGCGATCTCGAGGGTTTTGGTCGTCTCGCCGCGCGCGCCGTGGCCCTCTCGCGGGGGACTCGACCTCCGTCCCGCCAGCGTGCTCGTGGCGCTCGCCGAGCTTGGCCTCGAGGTCGGCCTGGCAACGTTCGCGATGCCGAGCGACGAGCAGGCGGTGCCGGAAGACGTGCGCGCGTGGTTCCCCGAGATCGAGACCGATGACGACGGGCGTGACGCGAACCCCCTCGCATGGGTCAAGGCTGCCGACGGTCATCCGACCGATCTGTGGTGGACACCGCACACGGAGGCGGCGGTACGACGGGCGCTCGCCGAATTCGCGCCGCAGGTCGTCATTCTCGACGGGCTGTGGACGCGCCGTGCCCTCCCCCTCGTTGCCGAAGCGCCCGATCGCTGGGCCGTGATGTGCGCGCAAAATGTCGAGGGCACCCTCCGCGTCGAGCTCGAGCGCTCGATTGGTCAACAGATGCCCGCCGCGCTCGCTGCGCTCTTGACTCGACGGATTGCGGCGATCGAGGGCTCCGTCGTCACTGCTGTTGATCAGGTCTGGGCATGCTCACACGATGACGCTGGTCTGTTCTGCGAGCGTTACCCCGGCTGCCCGCATGTGTCGGTGGTACCGAACGTAGTCACAGTGCCGCCCGCGGCCGGTCCCGGCGCCGATCTCGAGCATCCTTTGCTGTTGTTCGTTGGCGCGCTCACGTACCCGCCAAACGTCGAAGCCGCGATATGGCTCGTGACGGAGCTGATGCCGCGTCTGAGTGCGATCGGCCTCGACGCGCGCCTGCGAATCATCGGTGCCGGCGCGCCCGCAAAGCTCCGCGAGCTCGCTCGTGGTAGCGCGGTCGAGATCAGCGGATACGTCGAGGATCTCGCAGCCCACCTCGGCGAGGCGGCCGTCGTCCCGGTGCCGCTCGTCGCGGGCAGTGGAACACGCTTCAAAGTGCTGGAGGCGTTTGCCAACCGTATTCCGGTCGTGAGCACCCCGAAGGGCGTTGAGGGTCTCGACGTGCAGGCGGGCACGCACTACCTCGCCGCCGACACAGCGGCCGAGTTTGCTGGCGCGATCGCCGACATCTGCTCGAACGGCGCGCTGCGTGCAGCTCTCATACGCCACGCCTACGCGCTTGTCGAGGCCGCGTACTCGCCATCGGCGATGCGAGACGCAGTGCGAACCGCGCTCGCCGCCCTGCATGACGCCCCCCGTTCGCCGTGGGCGACCTCGCGGTGAGCTTCGAGCTGCCGATCGTGAACCGACCGTCCGCCCCCCGGTCGCGCCGCGAGCCCCTAGCCGCACGGGCGCGCAGGCACCCGGCGCCGGTCACCGCGGCGAGGCCCGGCGCCGATCGAGCGAAGCCTTGAGCACCCCCGCCAGCTCGGCGCTCGCATCGCGGTAGCCGCGACTGATGTTCGCGTCGTGAACCCGCCGCCAGAGGACGACATCCGCGACCGACGCCTCACGAAGACCGAGCTCACGCGCCCGCAGCAGCCAATCTAGGCCCTCGGCGAGGCCGACGCGCTCGTCAAACGGACCGTTGCGCTCCAGTGACTCGCGGCGCAGCAGCAACGCACCCATCGCCCAGCTCCGCCGCGCGGGGCCGAGCTGGCGACGTCCCCCGCGAGGCTCGGTCGCGAACCGCTGCTCGCTGCCGAGGACGATGTCGATCGACGTGTCGGCCTTCAGCAGCGGCACGCGCGCCGTGAGGCTCACACCGGCCCAGACGTCATCAGCGTCAAGGAAGGCAACGAACTCGCCGCGCACAAGCGCGACGCCACGATTTCGCGCCGCCCCGACGCCGCTGTTGGGCTGCGAGACGACTCGCACCGGCAGTTCGGGATGGGCGTCGCGAAACTGGCGGGCGAGCGCCGCGGTCTCATCGGTCGAGCCGTCGTCGACGACGACGACGTCGAGCGGCCGATACGGCTGAGCGACCACGCCAACGAGCGCCTGCTCGATCCAGCGCGCCGAGTTGTATGCCAGCACGACGACGCTGACGGTCGGCTCAGCTGGCATCGCCGCCCGCATCCCGCCGCTGGATGTTCGCACGAAGCATTCGCAGGATTCCGCGACGTATCTCGGCCTGACGATGGCTCACATTTGCTCCGTGCAACCGCCAGCGGACGAGCGTGTCCTCAAGCATCGCGCTCCCCAGACCGGCGTTGCGCGCCCGCGCCAGCCAGTCGTATTCCTCTGCTGTCGTGAAGCTCTCGTCGAATGGGCCAACCTGCGTGAACGCCTCGCGGCGCACGAGCCAGTTACTCGGGCAGTAGCGCGGTTGCGCAACGGTCCGCCAGTCTGCCGGCACCCACGGCGGGATGGGCGTCCCCGGGGCGAGGAAAGTCATCACGTAGGTATGCACGATCGCGACCTCGGGCCGCGCGCACATCAGCGCTATCTGCCGCTCGAGCTTCCGCGGCATCCATTCGTCATCAGCGTCGAGGAACGCGACGAGCTCGCCTTGGGCTACCGCGATGCCGGCATTTCGTGCCGCCGACACGCCGCGATGCGCTTCACGAAGCACGCGCGCCCCAGCGTGCGTATCAGCAATCTCCGCGCTCGCGTCGTCGGAACCGTCGTCGACGACGATCAACTCGACATGCGGGTAGGTCTGACGGTCGACGCTGTCGAGTGCGGCCCCGAGGAACCGCTCACCGCGATAGACCGGAACGACCACTGATACGAGCGGCTCACGCATCTCCGGCGGACCCCTCGCTCGCAACCTGCTGAAGCGCGCGCCCCACACTGGCGAGCGGGCCTAGGACAGCGCCCTCGTCGTAGAGCCTGTGGAACGTCGTGCTCGGGGCGAGCGCGCGCAGCGCGCTCGCTGGACGCAGTGACGACACGATCGTTTCAGCCCGTTTTCGCTTCGCGCTGGCGTCGGACCGAGTCGCGCAGCACGCGCAACAGGACGGCCTTGTTCGCTTCGGTGTCGCGTGATGTATTGGCGGCGTGGATCCGGTAGCGCAGGACGACCCGGTCGAGCGCGCCGGCGGCGATGCCGGCGTCCTTGACGCGGGCGAGCCATTCGATGTCCTCGCATTTCCACAGCGACTCGTCGTAGGTGCCGACGGTCGCGAACACCTCGCGACGGACGAGCATCGTGCCGGCCACGGCGGCTATCGGCTTGCCGTGGGTCAATCCGAACCAATGGGCCGGCGGTTCCTCCCCCGGGTTGAGGAACACGTCGGTCAACCCGAGTACCAGTCCGAGCTCGCGATTGCGCTCGAGGAAGTCGACCTGTAGCGACAGCCGATCGCTTGGCCAGAGGTCGTCAGCGTCGAGCACGGCGATGAACTCGCCCGCGGCCGCGGCGAGGCCCGTGTTGCGCGCCGCCGCCGGACCGCGGTGCGGTTGTTGCAGCACGCGCACGTCACGCCCGGCGGCGAACACCGCCGTGCGGTCGGTCGAACCATCATCGACCACGATCACCTCGACCGCCGGGTAGTCCTGGTTAGCCGCGCTGTCCAGCGTCTCTTCGATGAAGCGCTCCGCCTGGTAGGCGGGCACGATCACCGATACGAGTGGCGCGCTCAAAGCGTCACCGCGCAGGGACTGCCGCCGGCCAAGTGATGCGCGATCGTGGCGCCATCGATCGTCTCCGGACGCAAGCTGACCCAGCCGCGGTGGGCCGGATCGCCACGCTCTCGGCTCAGGAAGCTAAGCGTCCTCGGCATCTGAGCGGACTCGGGCTGATCGGCCACCGCTCAGCGACCTTCGCGCGCAAAGTCCGACCAGGGGTCGGCGCGGCCGTGTCGTGCTAGCTGAACAAGCCGCGGGAGCGCGGCGCGAGCAAGGCTCGCTGAGGAATCGAATCCCCATCGTCGCGCGCAGTGGCCAAGGAAGCTGCGTGCCCTGTCAGGGTCGCCGATCGCACGAAGCCGGCGATAACGATGCAGTTCGATGAGGTAGACGGCCCCGCGGCCATCCGCGCTGGCTACCCGATTGGCCAGACGCTCGCCGAGCGCACGACGCCCACCGAGTTGCCCGAGCACCCCGACCGGCACCGGAGCGTCGAAGTGCTCGCGCAGGCCTCGCAGCGCGTCCGCGAGCGCTGCGGTCACACGACGAGCCCGAGCTTCGTTCACAAGCGCGACCCAGTCGATCTCGTCCACGCCGCGAAGGATGAGGAGTGCATCCGCGAGCCACCGAACGGGTGCTGGATTCGCTCCGACACCGTGCACGCACGTGATGAGCAGCTGGAACGTGGGCGACGGGATCTGGACTGAGCGCCCAAGGAGCTTGGCGGGTCGCGCGTCCTCCCAGATGGCCCGGTCATCTCCTGGGACGGTCGTGGCCGACCAGTGCAGATCGACCCGCTCGTGCTCGGCGCGCTCGAGGTCGATCGCGTGCCATACGCCGAGCGGTCGCAGCGGTCCGTGGACGGCTCGCCAGCCATCGGCCTCGAGCAGGTCGATCGCCGCCCGCGCCGCCGCGCGCGGGACCAGGATGTCGACGTCGTCCATCGGGCGGACTCCCATCTGAGCCGGCCTGGAGGAAAGGATCGCGGCACCCTTCAGCAGCATCGTCGGCACTTGCGGGCTGTCGAGCGCGTCCAGGGCGCTCATGCCGGCCGCCAGGGTCCGGTGGACTTGCCACAGCGACTGGCGATAGCAACCCTTGAGCAGAGCCAGCTGGTCCTCGCCGATGCCCGCCGCCTGCCGGTTGCTCCAAAGGAGTGGGAGCAGGCGGTAGGACGCCTGGTCGATATCCAGCAGCTCACCGCCGTGCTGCCATCGTTTCCAGGCCTGATCGGCAACGCCGCTCGCGGCGGTCGCGGCGAGGATCAGCTCGCGTTGTCGCGCGGTCGGCCAGGCGCTTTCCTCGGCTCGCATCACACGCGCCCCCGTGAGCCGACGGCGAGCGGCTGAGACTCGCCCGTGAGGGTGCTCACGACCTTGCCGCCGCTGAGCAGGTACCGGCGGCTGGCGTGTGCCGCCACGGCACGGTCGTGGGTGATGATCAGCACCGCTGGGGGCGGGTCGAGACCACTCAGCGTGTCCAGCAGCGTGCCGACTGCACGTTCGTCGAGATGGTTGGTCGGCTCGTCAAGGATCAGAAGGCTCGGATTGCCGAGGAGTGCTCGCGCGACGACGATGCGTTGACGCTGCCCGCCCGAGAGCAGCGTGCCGTCTTCGCCCACACGCACGTCTTCGTCGAGCACGTCCAGTTCTCGAATCTGGAGCGCGCCTGCCCGCGCGGCGGCTTCCACGATCTCGCTGTCGGCGGCGGCCGACCGCCCCCAGGCGATGTTTTCGCGCAGGCTCCCCGGCAGCAGAACCGGTTCCTGCTCGACGACGCCGATCTGACGTCTCAGGTCGACAAGGTCAAGCTCCGCGATGTCGCGCCCACCCATGCGGATCGCCCCCGCACTCGGCGCGTAGAGCCCCAGCAGCAAGGACGCGAGCGTGCTCTTGCCGCTGCCGTTGGGGCCGACCAGCGCCACGACCTCTCCCGCAGAGATGGTTACCGAGACATCGTCGAGGACCAGACGCTCGTCGTATCCGAAGCTGACACCGCAAAGCTCGACCGAGCCATCGAAAGCCGCCCGAACCGTGCCCGCATAGGGAGGCTCGAGCCGGTCCTCGAGCAGCCCGCGGACGGCCCTCAGCGACGGAAGATCGGCGAGTATCACGGCCCCCTGGCTTGACGCGGTGGAGCCTTGCCGGAGTGCTAGCGCGAGCACGGCGTAAAACGCGGCAAGGTCCCCGAGGCTCATCCAGCGGGCGGCTACCGCGCAACCTCCGATCACCAGCACGCTGAGGCCCGCCACTGCTGTGATCGCGCCCTGGGTCGTGCTCGACACGGCCTGCAGCCAGTTGCGCGCGAGCATCTTCTGATTTGCCCGAAGCAGCTCCCCCATCCGCGCCTGATGCTCGGCGACATCGGCGCCGCGAACCCGCGCCGCACGCAAGGTGCGCAGCGCACGGCCGACCCTGGAGCTGTAGTCGATCGCGCCGAGCCGCCACTCCTCGGCACGCACTGTCACCGAGCGGCCGAACCGCCGATGCGTCGTCAGGAGGACCGGGACTATGACCATCAGCAGGAGCGCCGGAAGTGGTGCGAGGTAACAAGCGAGTACGACCAGCAGAACACAAACGGCGAGGGTGGCCGCGCTCGTCAGAGCAGCGATCATCAGGTACTCCGCGCGCAGGCCGTCGTCGACGACGATCGCCCACAAGATGCCGACATCCTGACGCGTGTGCCAAGCGGTGGGCATTTCATACACGTGATCGATCAGTTGGCCGCGCAGTCGCACAGAGGCTCGAGCGGCGACCGTCAGGATCGTCCGCTGCGAGGCGAGCGTCACGCCGACCCAGACCACGTAGATTCCGAGTATCTCCGCTCCACTAACCAGGATCGCGCCGGTCTGGCCGCGGGGAATCTCGTGTTCAAAGATCCGCGCGATCAGCACCGTGACAGGTATCAGCGACACCGCCTGAAGAACGCAGATGAGGACAAGGGCGGCGACGCGCCACCGCTGCGGACGAAGCAGAGACCAGATCGCGCGTGCGTCGGCAAGCCTCACCGAACAGCCGCCTGTCGCTGACGCGCCGCGGTGCGCCGCAGCACGCCGAGTAGCTCGCGCTCCATCGTGACGCGGTCGTAGGAAGCGTTGCTGCCGTGAACGCGCCACAGCAGCAGCGAATCCGCGAGCATGTCGGTCGCGCGTCCACAGTCCTTGGCTCGCGCGAGCCAATCGGAGTCGCACGCGATTTCGAGCTTCTCGTCGAACGGGCCGACCTCGTCGAAGAGCTCCTTGCGAACGAGCCAGGCGCTGGGGATGAAGGCCGTCTGAGGCGCGCGCTCCCACTCGCTCGGCAGCCACTCGGGACGGGGGGTTCCGGGCAGTAACTGCGCCTTCATGTGGCAGAGAACGATGTCGACCGGGGGCAGCGATCGCATCCGCTCTAGCTGGCGCCCGAGTTTCTGTGGCTGCCATACGTCGTCCTGGTCCAGGAACGCAATCAGCGAGCCAGAGGCGGCACGCACACCGGCGTTCCGTGCGCTGGCCACACCGCCTCGCTCGCGCACCAACACGCGTGCCCCGGCAGCGGACGCGATCTGGTCGCTCGCGTCCGTCGGGCCATCGATCACCACGATCGTCTCGAGGACGCGGCAGGTTTGGCTCGCGACCGACTCCAGCGCCGCACCGAGGAATCGCTCACCCCGGTGCACCGGGACGACGACTGACACGCTCAACGACTCAGACACGCCAGGCGCTCCGATGCCGCTCCACCGTGCCGCGCATCACGGAAACCTGCGACACCACACTCATGACGTCGCGACCAGTCGCGAGGGTCCCGTGGCGCGCTCCAAAACCTCGTCCAGCGCAGCGGCAAGGCCATCGCGATCATCCCCGACGTCGACCGCAAAGCTCGGCAACGGGCGCAGCAGCCGGCCGAGTGGCGCAAGGGTCGCACCGCCGTCGTAGGGCATCTGCATGACCGTACTCGGAGCCAGTGCGAGTAGCGCGTTGCCTGCGCTCGTCGCTCGCACGGCGGTTGTCCCACCCGTGATCCGCGGAACGGCAACGGCACGCAGCGTCAGTGCCGCCGTCAGTGCTCCAGGACAGGCCGACGGCACGTCGAGCACGAGCTTCTCGTCGGGCTCGCTCTCGGTCGGGCCGATACGGCGCGCCTGTGCGGCGAGCTCGGGAAACCGCTCGACGTGGCCCTCGTCCAGCTTCGCGGTGGCGAACACGTTGAGCGCCTGCGGACCTGAATTCGTGGTGATCAGCAGATAGTCATCGCCGACGTAGCGCAGGCCTGCCATCAGGGCCGCCAATGCCATCGTCGTCTTGCCCGAGCCACCGGCGCCTACGAGAAGGATTCCGCCGCGCTCGTCGCCCACGGCGCCGGCGTGCACAAGGTGTCGCCCATTTCCCGCAAGCGCCCAGAAAAGCGCGGGGCGCATCGGGGCCGCCCGTTCCCACCACGGAAGCGCCTCGGTGCTCGGCACCCGGTAGCGAATCGTGCGAGCGGCCTTGTCGACCAGCGTCACCGTTCCGGAGCCCTCGTGCACGGCGTGCATCCCGCACCCCGCGGGACCGCGCAGCAGTCCACGGGGGCCGAGGTCGTGGTCGCTCCAGGGGACCGGCGCATGACCGCCGGGGACCAGAGCCTCCTCCCACAGGTCGATGCTCGCGGCAGGTGGCCCGCCGTCGTCGGCAGTTGCGCGCGGCCCGAACGCCGGGAGCAGTGCCTCGGCCAGTGACGCTCCCGCGAAGCGCAGGCGTACGCGATCGCGTCCCATGTCGAGGTAGCGCTCGACAACGCCGTGGACACGCATCGCCTCTGCATGCTCGGAGGTTGCTACGTCTAGAAAGTCGGTGAGTTCAAAGTCACGCCGGCTGGACATGCGGCCATCCGGCGTCAGCGTCGACGTCGTGTAACGGATCGACGAGCATGAACTCCTGCATGTCAGTAAATCGCTCGAGCACTGGGGCCGCGAACGGAGTGCGCGCCGTCGTTGCCGGGACCCCCGCGGCAGTTCCTTCGTTCTGGCCCTCAATCTCAACGACGAGCCCGTCGGTGAGCAGCTCGTCCACGAGTTCCGCCACGCCGGCCTCGATTTCATCGCTCTCGCCGTCCCAGCGCTCGAGCGCGTAGGCGAGCAAGCGGGGGCGATCGATCCCAAGCTCGATCTGCGACCACAGTTCTGAGCCGCTGTCCTTGAGGCTGTAGTACGTGCCCGTACGCATATTGATGACGATCGTTTCGTCTTCGATCGTCTCGTAAACGACTGTCTCGGCGTTGATTTCGAGGCGGGTCAAGCGCACAGAGTACTAATTCAAAACTGCCGTTTTAGGCCTATAGATGGGGAATTTCCTGCCTTGACGCCGGCCGTTTCGACGGATCAAGTGTGTTTTCGGCGCGACCGGCAGCGAGTGCTTCGGCCACAGCCTGAACCGTCTGGCCCCGCCGTCGCGGACCGTCATGGAGGAGCACGACCGCGTTCGCGGGGGCGCCGCAAATGCTCGCCGCTATGGCTGGGACGCCAGGATCGCGCCAGTCGTCAGTGCCTACGGTCCACATCATCTTGCTCAAGCCGAGGCCGCCAGCGAGCGCGTCGATCGCGGCGTTCGAATAGCCGAAGGGCGGGCGGAAGTAGCGAGGCGCCACTCCCGCAGCCGTCTCGATGACCTCGCTGGTTCGCCGCAGCTGTTCGCGAACGGCTGACAGCGAGAGCTGCCGCAGATCGGGGTGATCCCAGGTGTGGTTGCCGAGCGTGTGCCCCTCGGCGCTCATGCGGCGCACCAGCTGCGCTCGCGCGGCGACCTGCTTTCCCAGGAGGAAGAAAACGGCGCGGCAGTCATGCTCGGCGAGGATGTCGAGCAGCCGCTCGGTGTCCGGCGCGGGCCCGTCGTCGAATGTCAGTAGCGGCGCCATCGGCAGCCGAGTGTACGGGCGCCAGCCGAGCCGACCGGTCTGCGTGTCATCAATCTGGTACGCAGGAGCGCTGGAGAGCGATGCCGAGAGCCGGCGCCCGGACTCGAAAGCTGCGCGGGGCGATCTGGCATTCCCTCACGTGCGCTCAGATCGCATCAGATCTGCGGAGTTCGCAACACGGTTCGGGACACGAAGCCACTTAGGTAACCGTAACCGTGCGTGTCCATGCGCTCATCGTTTGCGCGAAGGTCAGATCGAGCGTGGCGCGGTACGTCACCCGTTCGCGCCACGCGTCAACCGGTTCGCCAGCCTCCGGCTGGCGAACCGCGCAGACCGCTACGCGTTGGCGGTACGTTAGTGGCCCAGGTTCAGCACACCGATTGCTGCTGAGACTGGGTGGGATGCCACCACGCGGGCGCCGAGACACGCTTCATACGCGTGACGACCGGCGGGAAAACGAGCTTGTGGCCGCGAGCGTCCAGGCCCATCGCATCGACCGTCGCCGTTTGGGTAAACAGGCCTGCCACGCATCTAACGATGGCGGGCGATGTGATCGTGACTCGAAGCTCTCTCGCGGGATTCGTGATCGAGATCGAGATCTCGTCCTCCACATGCTTCGCTGTGTAGCGAACCGCGGTGCCTCCCGTCGTGATACTAAGCCCCGTCCGAACCTCCTGGAACTCCAGGCCGCCCGGCGCTCCGAGCGTCAACGACTTGATCGGCTGCGCCCCGCTGGCGACGGCGACCGTGAACGCCTCCTGCGTGTACCCGTCCTGCCGAGACTCGTCGACCCGTAGAGAGACAGCGCTGATGCCCTGCTTTGCCGACGAGTATCCGAAGCCGGCCAGCGCCAGCCAAACAAAGACGACCGCACACGCCCAACTCGCCGGCCGCACCATCCCCCGCACAGCGGCGATCATACCGGTCCCTAGGCGGACTCTCGAGCCGAGGGCATCGCGCACCAGTCGCTCGACGCACCCTTTCGCTTAGCGCTCGGACTCGCTAGTCGGAGCCATGGATCGCGCGCTTCTGCATCGCTGCCGCCGAGATCGCGCGTCGTCGGGAGGCGGCGCCGAGGTCCAGTCTGCGGCGCGGTCGGGCGGCTGAGGGTCACGCGACAAACTGCGCTCGCGGTGGACCAGGTCAAGCAGTCCGCGCTTGATGTCGCGCCAGACGTCGGCGATGTTGTCGGCTCACGCCAGCATGACCGGGGAGGGCCAGGCGCTCGTCCCGGCCGATGCCTTCGTCCACGACGACAAAGGCGGAGTTCGCGTCCTAGTTCTTGGTCGCGGTCGGCGATCGCTTGCGCTGGCCCGCGACAAAGCCGACGGCGGCGCCGATGACAGCTGAAAGGGCGACGACGATGATCAGGGGCGTGTGCGTCGTGCCGACGATCCAGTGCATGGTTACGTCTTGGAGGTTGAGCAGCGCGAACAAGACCACGACTACGATGAACACGCCCGAAACGGTCTGTTTCGGAGTCACGCTGCGACCCTTCCGAGTCGCCAGCGCGCTCTGCGAAGGCGGTATGGAAGGTTCGACGTTCATACCGCCATACGCTACTCCGGCGAAGGCTCGAGAGCTGCAAGGCAGCGGTGCCAAGCCTTCAGGACCACGCCGTTACACGAAACGACACAGGGCGGCGGGTGTACCGGACGGCATGAGACGAGGGGCTTCCGCGAGACTTGCGCCTGCTTCCGATGGTCGCAGCCCGGATCCACGGATGGGGTTGGTCCCCGGCCGATGAGCCGTGCCGCTGCCCACGGCCACTCGGACTAGCTATCGAGAACGGACGGCGATGACCGACCCGAAGGACCAAACCATCCCTGGCGAAAGAGGAATCGACATGTCGGATGGCGCGCCGATCGCTGGCCTCTCGCATCGTCGTGTGCTGATCATCATCGGCGCGCTGATGGGCGGGATGTTCCTGGCGGCGCTCGATCAGACGATCGTCTCGACGGCGCTGCCGACGATCGTCGCCGACCTGCACGGTGCGTCGCATCTCGCCTGGGTCGTCGTCGCCTATCTGCTGACGGCGACCGTCTCGGCTCCTGTGTGGGGCAAGCTCGGCGACCAGTACGGGCGCAAGCGTTTCTTCCAGGCCGCGATCGTGATCTTCCTCGGCGGCTCGGCGCTGTCAGGGCTCAGCCACACGATGACCGAGCTGATCGCGTTTCGCGCTGTCCAGGGACTCGGCGGCGGTGGCCTGATGGTCGGCGCGCAGGCGATCGTCGGGGACATTGTCTCGCCGCGCGAGCGAGGCCGCTACCAGGGCCTGTTCGGTGCCGTGTTCGGCATCGCGAGCGTCATCGGGCCGCTGCTCGGCGGCGTCTTCGTCGACCAGCTCTCCTGGCACTGGATCTTCTACATCAACCTGCCGATCGGCGCGATCGCGCTGGTCGTTATCGCGATCCAGGTGCCGGGCCGTCTGAGCCGCATTCACCACGTCATCGACTACGCCGGATTCGTCGTCCTCACGGCCTCGGCGAGTTGCCTAGTGTTGTTCACGAGCCTCGGCGGCACAACCTACGCGTGGGGTTCCGCGTTCATGGTGAGCGTCGCCGTCGCCGGCGTAGTCCTGCTCGGATTCTTCGTGGTTGTCGAGCGCCGCGCGGCCGAGCCGGTCTTGCCGCTGCACCTTTTCTCAAACCGCGCCTTCTCGAGCACCAGCATCGTCGGCTTCATCGTCGGCTTTGCGATGTTCGGCGCGATCACCTACCTCCCCGCGTTCTTCCAGATCGTCCACCACGAATCGCCAACCGTCTCCGGCTTGCAGCTCCTCCCGCTCCTAGCCGGCCTGATCATCTTCTCGACCGTGTCGGGCATCGTCATCAGCGCGACCGGCCGCTACCGCGCCTTCCCGATCGCCGGAACCGCACTGATGACGATCGGGCTCCTGCTGCTCTCCCTGATAGGCGCCGCCACGAGCCTCGTGATCGTCGCGCTGTACATGCTTGTACTCGGCATGGGGTTGGGCTGCGTGATGCAGGTCCTCGTCCTGATCGTCCAGAACGCCGTCCCCTACAAGGAGCTCGGAGTCGCCACCTCCGGCGCCACGTTCTTCCGCTCGATCGGCGGCTCCTTCGGCACCGCCATCTTTGGCGCGATCTTCTCTAACGTTCTCACCGGCAACCTCGCCCACCATCTCGGTCATGCCAGGCTGCCAGCCGGGACCTCGACAGCGAGCATCACACCCGCCGTCCTCGACAAACTCCCCGCCGTCGTCCAACACGGCATCGCCGGCGCCTACGCCCAATCGATCGCAACCGTGTTCATCATCGCCGCGCCGATCGGCGCCATCGCCTTCCTGGCCTCATGGCTCATCCCGCAGGTCGAGCTCCGTGGCGTCGTCGCGGGGCGCTCGAGCACCGCGCCCCCCACGCCGTCCAACGCGAGCGAGGGCCACGAGCCGAACGCACCAACCGGCGCATCACGAGCGACGTGAGAAAGCCGAACCAAGCGCGCTCTCGTCTGGGGCGCAAGCGAGCGGTGGGCTGTTCAAGCCGACGCCCGGACTCGAACCGGGGACCCTTCATGACGAGTTACTCGTTTGCCGGCGTCCTTAGACCTGTGCAACGTTCCGACATTGCGCTCGGTGTTCTCAGAACGCGTCACATTTTGCGGAGTTCGGGACACCGTTCGGGACACGAATTCGAGTGCTGCCGCGTCACGCGCCCGCCCGATCGCGCCCCGGTATGAAGAGGCGATCGAGTGGTGGTATCCGTGTCCATCGCCTCCGTCCCGACGCCGCGGCAGCCGAAGGGATGCTCGCAGCTGAGTGCTAGAGGCCTCGCCTCGCAGTCGAGCCCGACCAATCGACGCCAGGCAGGAAATGCCTCGCTCCTAGGGCGATGCGTTGTTGCCGACGCGATCCCGCAAGCGATACATGCGCAGGCGCCCATAGTCCTTTGCAGCAGCCATGTGCCCGACGTAGTCGCACACGAAGTCGCCGCGCCCGTCGAGCTCGAGCGCCGCGGCGAAGGGCTCCGTGATGTATACGCCGCCGGGCGGCGTGACCGGTTCGATCCGGGCCGTTCGACTGACGTGCGAGCCCATGAAGCCGTCGGCGCGCAGGACCGGATCGAAGGTGGGAAAGATAGGACCGAGATGCCCGCCGATCCGCAACGCCATCGTGGCCGGAAGCCCGGCTGCCTCGAAGTCGATCGAGGTCATCGCCTCCTGCAGGTCGAGCGCGCAGCGGGCCGCGGTGTAAGCGTCCGATAGGACGACATAGACGGCATCACCCCAGGTGTTGCGGAAGAGGATCTCATCCCCGTGCGGCTCCAGGGCTCCAGCGAAGCCGCCGAGCACACGATCAGAGAAGACAGGCAACTGCTCGTCACTCAGCTTCGAGAATCCCTTGACGTCGCCGAAGAGCATCGCTCGAACGACACGCCCGCGCCCAGCACCCGTGTCGTTGATGTAGGGCTCGATCCGATCCGCGGCGTCGCTGATCCCTCCGTCCGGCGAAACGATCGTGCATGCGCGACCGCCCCGCCGCCAGCTCGCGACATCGATCGCAGTACCCGCGGCGCCAGCCGCCGGCTGCCCGTCCCAGACTGCCAGCTGGCGGAGATTGGCGTCGAGATAGCGCGCGCGGAGGAGTGCGAGTCCCATCGCGAGTTCCGTCCCGTAGCGAAACAGAACGTCGTCGCCGAGGAACGCATCGTCCGTTGCGTAGAGGATGGTCGTCGCAGCGGCCGCGCAGCGGTCGAAGCGATCGGCCCAGCGCTCACCGGAGGACGCGACTGAGCGGGCGACGAATTCTTCGCGCGCGAACGGCAGCACGACGTGCAGTTCGCACCCGGATGCCAGCAGCGCTTCGGCCCAGAGAATGTCGGCGCCGCTGGCGAGCGAGCCGTACGCGTACCCCGGTCGATGTTGCGCGACGACTTCGGCAATGGCTTCCGCCACGGCGCTCTCGGCCGCCTGTGGAAACCGGCCGGCGGCGGCCCCCGCCTCGGCGATGCGATGCCCGCAGAAGTGGACGACACCCGGGCCTGCGAGCACGTCGAGGAGCCCGGGGTCGGCACCCGTCGTCTCGCAGATCACGCGGAGCTGACGGCGTGTCGTGGCGAGCGCGCCGTAGTCGCCGCCATGGCTTGCGGCGGCGCGCTCGAGTGCGCTGACCGCGTGATCATGCTCCCCACGCAAGAGGTGCGCTTCAGCCTTTGTTGCTGAGGCGTAATACGAATCCTCGCCGCTCGCCGATAACAACTCGAGAACGGTCGCCGCGAGTTCGCGCGCCGCCTCGATGTGGCCCGCGACGCGCCACATCGTTGCCGCGTTGATTGCTGGGTAATAGCCGCGGGTGCGCTCGAACACTTCCGCGTAGAGCGCGGCTGCGTGCGCCGCTCGGCTCGCTCGATCCTGCCCCTCGGCGGCCCCAGCGAGGTCCTTGGCGATCCGCGCCCGAAGCGCTGCGACGTCCTCGTCCTCAACATTCGCGAGCGCGTATTGCTCGAAGCGCCGCGCCGCCTCCTCGGTAGCCCCGGCGCGAGCCAGCGCGAGCACCGCGCGATGCTTGAGCGCGATCTCGCCCGGATGTTCCGCGAGCCCGCGCTCGGCGAGGTCGAAGGCTGTTAGCAGCTCGCCGCGACGCTCCTCGACGCGGACCGCCTCAAGCCACTCTTCAGCCGTACGCGTCGTGCCTGGCGGCTCCTCTGCGGTGGGCGGCGGCATAGTCGCGAGACTGTAGAGGCTCCCGAGCCGACCTTCGCCCCGTGGTTAGCCGCCGAGCACGGTTTGCTCGAGCGTCGTCAGGTATGGGGTGAGATGCGGCTGCGCCTCGCGGAGAAGGGTCGGCGCGCTCTCGCAGCCGGGACATGTTTCGAACACGCGCACGACATCGTCGACGGCGGGTTGCACGGCGTTCTCGCCCAGCGCAAACAGGGCGCCACTGGGACTGACGGCGAGGGTGCCCTGGAAGTTCGTGAAGCTCAGAACGCGCAGTTGCTGCCCGGTGTAGGCGTTCCACACGCGCGCAGTGTCATCGAGTGCGGTCGTCACGACCTCCGATCCGCCAGCGGCGAACGAAGCTCCGTTCAGGCCGCGCGTGTGGCCGATCAGCTGCTCGAGCGGGTGGCCGCTGCTGACGCTCCAGATCGTCGCGCGCGAGTCCCATGACGACACGAGCAGGCGAGAACCGTCCGGAGAGAGGTCGACGTCGGAGACCTGGCCACCCTGCTTGACCTCGCGCACGATGCGCCCCGTGCGAGCGCTCCAGACGACCGCGTAGCCGCAGAAGTACCCGGCTGCGACGCGGCTGTCATTGCCGGAGAAGGCGATCGTGCCGGGGGTGTAGCCGCACGGGTAAGCCGGCTGGAGCTGCGTGGCATGACCGGTGGCGAGGTTGACGACCTCCATGTCGCCCAGTCCGTTCGGGATCCCGGCGCCCTGGTAGCGCAGGAACAGTCGCGCGTCGTCAGGGCTCAAAGCGGCCTGGAAGGCCTTGAGCGCCGGCAGCTTCTTGATCACTCGTCGCGTCGCGACATCGACCACGCGCACCGGCGCCTGTACGGGCACTCCAGTGGACGGGTTCGGAGGAGTGAATAAGACGCCAATGCGCCCGTCGCTTGAGAGCACGCCGTTCGTCGAGGTCTGAGAGCCGATCAGGGTGCGTCCGAGCAGCTCGCCGCGCGGCATCCGGTAGGAGTAGAGGTAGAGGCGGCCTTGATTGTCGTTCGCCGTGACCAGCAGGAGTCTCGCCGTCACCGAGATCGCATCGATGTTTGCGGCGAGGGGGATAAAAACCTGCTCGGCGCCCGACGTGCGCCAGAGCCGCACGGTCCCATCGTTGGAGGCGGTGAGGACCGAGTTGCCGGCGGGCGTGAAGTCGACCGCATTCACGGCGGCAGTCGCACCGTCGTAGGCGACGAGCTGCTCGCGCGTAGGCAGTGACCACACGCCGGCGGTGCCGTCCGCGGCGCCCACCGCGAGGCGCCCGCCATCGGCACTGAAGGCGAGTGACTGGATGGCGACGTTGTGGACCGTGGCAAGCAGATACTGCTGCTTCCATGTGCGCGTGCTGTAGATCGCGACGACACCGCTACTGAACTGGTTCATGTAGCCGACCGCGAGCTGCCCCCCGTTCGGGCTGAGCGTAAGCGTGGTCGAGCTGCCCGCGCCGATCGCACCAGCCGGGATGACCTGCCGCAACAATCTGCCGTTCGGGAGCGCGTAGACGTTGAAGCCGATGTCGAACCCGCCCGCGATGAGCTGATGGCCGCCGTTGGCGAAGAGGATCGTTCCACCGGCCTGGCGGTCGCTCGCAAGCTGGCGCCCATGCAGGCCCGGCACGCTCCAGAGTTTCACCCCCTGGATGTCGTTGGCGGCGAGCTCGCTCCCGTCCGGGCCGAACGCGAGCGCCGTGATTCCGGGCGAGGGACCGGCGATTCGGACCGAACTGCTTCCAAGCGCGCTGCGCTGCGCCACGACCGCTCCGGTGCGCGTGTTCACGAGGACGATCGATGTGGTCGTGCCGACCGCCAGCAGCGCCCCGTCAGGCGAGTATGCGAGCGTCACCACACCACCCGAGATGCGGTCCGCATGCAGCACCTGCCCGTTGGCGAAGCGAAGCAGCGCGAGCCGCCCGTTGCACGACCCCTCCGCGAATTGCGTCCCGGTCGGGCTTAGCGCGACCGCGAGCCCCGCTCCGTCGGCATTGCAGGAGCCGGGCAGTGAGACCGTCGCGAAGGCGCGCTCGAGGGGTGACGCATCGAGCGCCTCGCGCAGCGCGAACCGGGCCTTGGGCGTCGCCTTCTCCCGGACCGCCCGCACGCCCAGCACCAGCGCGATCTCGGGATCGTCGGGAAGCTCGGCCTGGCTCTGCTCGGCGTCGGCGGCGGACTGCGCGCTGACCTGCGCGGACACGGCCTGAGAGCGCGAGATCAACGCGAAGATGAGGAGCCCGATCGCCACGGCGGCGACGGCGAGACTTGCGCCCACGAGGACGCGTTGACGCCGTGCCGCGCCCTCGCGGCTCGCGAGCAGGTACTCCCGCTGCAGCGGCGTAGGCGACGGGTCGGCGCCCTCGGGGCTCGCAGCGAGCCACGCCTCGGCCGCCTTCAACTCGGACCCGCGCAGCAGGAAGCTTCGGTCGCGCTTCTCCGCGTGCCACTCGAGCGCCTTCAGCAGCCAGCGCGTGTGCGCCTTCGCGGCTTCGATGTCGGTATCGAGTGCGGTGACGAGACGACCGAGCGAGGCGTCGAACTCTTCATCAGAAGTGAACGGGATCCAGTTGCGGTCGCGGATCTCGGGCGGAAGCTCCCCGTCTGCCACCGGCGTGCGCAGCACGGGCACGATCCGCTTCTGCATGTCGCGCGCGTACTCGACCTCGTTCTCGCAGTAGGTCGAGGCGACCGACGCCGGCGTGATCACGAACAGGAACGCATCCGCACCTTCGATCGCGTGCTTGATCGCCTCCGGGAAGATCTCCGTGTCGGCGATCCCCTCTGTGTCCAGCCAGACATCCTTGCCGCGCTCGGCGATCGACTCCGCAAGCCGGCGCACGAACTCCGCGTCGCGTCGCGAATACGAAACAAAGACGTCAGCCACTTGCGCAGCAGCCTGTATTCAGGCGACGCAGCCGCATAGAGGGCTGCGTTGCCACCTCAGCGCGGCGTGCCCCGCGCTTAGTGGTTCTTGTACGGAACGATGATCTCCGCGCCCTTCTTGTTCCTCATCACCGTGCCGTTCTCCGCGCAGGCGACCGCGTGATAGCCCTCCTTGACGGCCTGCTCCTCCGAGATGTTCTTGACGGCGATGCCACCGAGTACCGCGTCGGCACCGGCCTCGTCGAGCTCGATGTCCTCGCTGTGCAGGTCTGACTGGACTTCGCTCATGGTCCCTCCTATCGACGCCGCTTGTGCAGGGATATCACACACACCCAAAAATTGCGAAGCGCACAGTGCTACGCCAGCTGCTGGCTCACCAGGTAGTAGTAGAGACCCTCGTTCGACATCAGCTGCTCGTGGCTCCCGTGCTCGACGAGCCGGCCCTGCTCGAGCACGACGATCACGTCGGCGTCGCGGATCGTGCTCAGGCGGTGGGCGATGATGATCGCGGTGCGCCCCTCGAGCATACGGTCGAGATTCTGCTTCACGACACGCTCGGATTCCGTGTCGAGGGCGCTAGTGGCCTCGTCGAGCATCAGCACCGGGGGGCGGTGGTAGAGGGCCCGCGCGATCGCGATCCGCTGCGCCTGCCCGCCGGACAAGCGCATGCCGCTCTCGCCGATACGCGTATCGAAGCCCAGCGGCAGTCGCTCCACGAACTCGAGCGCGTTCGCAACCTCGGCCGCCCAACGCACGTCCTCCATGTCGGGCTGCGGCTCGCCAAAGGCGATGTTGGCCGCGATCGTCTCGTCGAAGAGATAGGGCTCCTGCAACACGTAGCCGATGCGCTGGCGAAGATCGCGCAGACGCAGATCGCGCAGATCGACGCCGTCGTAGGCGATCGATCCTGCGGTCAGCGGCAGGAGGCCCGCGAGGCATCTGACCAGCGTCGACTTGCCCGATCCCGACCGGCCTACGAGCGCAACGGTGCTCCCGGGCTCGATCTCGAGGGCGATGCCGGAGAGGATCGGCGCCGACGGAGACTGCGGGAAGTAGAAGCCCGCGCCCCGGATCGAGATCCGCCCCCCGAGCGTCTGAACTGGGCGGTAGGCCTCCGGCTCGCCCTCTTGCTCGGCGCCGTAGTCGAAGATGTCCTGCACTCGGCCCAGTAGCACGCGCGACATCTGCCAGCGGTCCCAGGTCGAGAGCAGAGCCGAGAGCGGCGCGATCGCGAGCAGCACCAGTGCGTTGAACGACACGAGCTCGCCGAGGGTCATCTGGTGCGCGAGAACCTCGTGAGCGCCGATGAAGAGGAACACCACGACGAGCAGGAAGGTGACGACCGAGACGACGCCCTCGTAGGCCATCAGCGTGAAGTCCGATCGGAACATGCGACGACCAAGTTGCGTCACGTTGTCGACAAGCGCCCGTCGCAGTCCTTCCTCGGCGCCCATCGACTTCACCGTCGCGATGCCCTTGATGCCGTCGATCTGGCGCGAGCGAAAGCGACTGAGCTCCTCCTGCAGACCTTCGAACGTTGGCGCCACGTGCCCGGAGGAGAAGCGCATCAGCAACAGGTACAGCGGCAGCGCGGCCAGGAAGAGCAGTGCCATCGGCCACGAGTAGATGAACATGATCACGAGCGCAGCGAGGAGCTGCGCGCCTGCGGTCAACGCGACGATGCCGCCCTGCACGAGCATCGCGCGCAATTCGCGCACGCCGTCGAGGCGTCGCTCGATATCGCCCGTTCGCCGCGTCTCGAAGTAGGACATCGGCAGCGCGAAAAGGCGCCCAGCGATGTAATCGCTCGTCGCGACGTCGATGCCAACGGCGACGCGCGCGAGTATCCGCCGCTGCACCATGGTCACTGCGAGCGACAGCGCCAGGACGCCCAACATCGCGATCGTGAGGATGTTCAGGAGCGAGTAGTTACGGTGCACAAGGACGTGGTCGAAGACCTGCTGAGTGAGCACCGGGAACAGCATCTCGAGTCCGGCCGCGCCCAGGGCGAGCGCCAGTCCAGCCAGCAGGCGGGTTCGATAGGGCCGCACGAACTCGCCTAGCCAGGCCGCGCTCGCTCGCCCGAGAGGCGCCTCAGCGAGGCGCGGCGTCGGCTTGATCAGCGCGGCATAGCCGCTCCAGCGCTCGCCGAGCTCGGTGCGCGACACGCGGCGCAGGCGCCGCGCCGGGTCGGCGATCCAGGCATGGTCGCGCTCGAGAGCGAAGAGCACGACCCAGTGGTTGCCGCCCCAGTGGATGATGGCCGGAAGCGACAGCTGCTGGACGCGCTCCTTCGACGCCTTGACGGCGTGGACTTCGAGGCCGACGTGCTCGCCGCCGCGCTGGATGCCGCGAAGGCTCGTGCCATCGGCTCCCGTGCCGACCGCCATGCGAATGTGCGCCGGCGCAACCTCGCGCCCGTAATGGCGACAGACCATCGCCAGGCAGGCGACCCCACAGTCCATCTCGTCAAGCTGGCGAACGAGGGGAAATCTGGGACGACGCAGTCGCCGCGGCGCCGCGCCCTCTTCGGCCGCTGCTCCCGCGAGCTCATCGACTGCGACGCCCCGCGCGATTGGCTGCTCGCTCTCGTCGACCACGAACGCCGCTTCGATCGCGTCGGCTGGCAGCAGCTCGGGAAAGTCGAGTGGCACGCGCACCGCCTGCCCTCGCTCGTAGATTCGAGCCCGCTCCTCGACGCGCTCGCGAAACTCGACGTGTTCGGCGAGCAACTCCTGGAAAAGCGCGTCGTCGAAGACGAGCAGACGCACCGGACCGACGGCCTCGACGCTGGCCATGCGCGGCGTGCCACGGTAGAGCGAGAGCTCCCCGAAGAAGTCGCCGGTACGCAGGAACTGAGTGTTGTGCTCGCTCGCCCCGGAGCCCTGATAGACGCGCAGGCGTCCCTCCTCGACGATGAACATGGGACCGGCGGGGTCACCCTCGCGTACGGCGAGTTCGCCCGGTTGCAGTTCGATCGCCCGAAGCCGCGCCAGCATCGAGGTGATGACCGTCTGGGGCAGGCGCGCGAACGCCGAGTCGACGCGCAGGAAGTTGGAGAGGCGCCGTGCCCGCGCCTGCAGCGCGAACGCCTCACCGATGGCCGGATACTGGGCCACGAGCGCGGTGAACACCGCGACGTCCAAACGCTGGCACTGGACCGGCCCTGCGGCGCGGACGCTCGCGGTGCGAGCCGCCCCTTCCAGCAATCCCGTCTCGCCAAAGAAGTCCCCGGGGTGCAGGAGGCTGAGCGATACCTCCTTGCCGTCCTCGCCGAGCTTGACGACACGCGCGATGCCGGAGCCGAGGATGTAGAACCCGTCCGGCTGGTCGCCCTCACGGATGATCGTCTCGCCGAAGCCGAATTGGAGCGGCACGAACGATGCGGCGACGAGTGCGCGTAGCTCTTCGCTGAGGAGGGCGAACAGCGGCAGATCGGCACCGGCAACTGCTGCGGGGGTTCCCTCCGCGATCGTGACGGCGTCGCCACCGGCCTCAGAGTGGGGCACGCCACTCCACGCGACCAGAGAGATGAGGCGCCAACGCGTCCTCGAGGAGCTCCTCGATCGCGCGTGCGCGTAGCGTCGGATCAGCGGCATCGGGGGACTTGCGTGCACGGAGTTGCACGAGCCGCCAGCCGTCCTCGAAGGCCACGGGACCCACCAACTCGCCGTCGCGCGCCCCCATCAGGAGGCTCGCGAGCTCGGGTCGCTCGTAACCGTAGGCGGCAATCTCGTCGCAGACGCCGTTTGCCTGCACGGCTACCGAGGCGAGGGCGGCGCCGTCCTCGCGAACCCACAGCGCCGCCTCCGCGGCGACATCCTCACGCGCGAAGGTCGCCTCCTGCCACTCCACGAGTTGCCAGTCGAGATGGTGGCTGGCCACGCAGCGCTCGATGGCCGGTTGCTGCGCGACCTCCTCGGTTAGACGCTGCCAGACGGCGTCGAGCTCCAGTACCTCGCTCGCCCAGGACCGCACCAGCTCGGCGCGTTCGGCGCCAGCCCCCGCGCCCTGCGCCGTGAATGCATCTTCGACAAGCTGCTCTACGGCAGCGGCGCTCGCGCGCCCTGGGTCGAGTTTGCGAGCGAGCAGCGCGCGGCGAGCGGCCTTCCGGCGCGCGAGTCGCTGTGTCCACGCCAACAGCCTGCCGCTCAAGATTGCCTCGGCGTGCGCAGCACCGGCGGTGAGAACGGCGGAAGTCGTTTGCACTCGATCCTGGTCACCAGTGCGTTCCACGGCAATGTGCCGGCGCAAATGTTCCGAGACCTCCTCGATCGTCAGCTCGCGCTCGGCGAGCCACGCGTGATAGTCCTCGGCCGCGAGCAGGCGCCGCTCCCGCCGCCACGCGACGAGCGGTGGGCGCAGATCCCCGTCCCCGATCTCGCTGCCGCCGCGCTTGAGCTCGCGCAACCGATCGATTCCGTCGAGCAGCTCGCGCTCGAGCGCTGCCCACTCGCCTGAGCGCACTGCCTCCAACACGATCTCGCCGATCGCAACCTCGCGTTCCTCGAACACGAACGCCGTCTTGCCGAGCACGAGCGGCATCGCCAGCCGTCAAGGGCGAGGCGCCGGCGCCACACGGCCGCGCGCGTCCTGCTCGGTCTTGGCGTCCCGCATTCCGCGGCTCCCGATCGTGGATTGCGACCGGAACAGTATGCGATGGCTCTCTGGGGCACGGTGGTCGCGTCGGACGCGGATCTGACCCAGTGGCTTGACGACGCTCGAAGGCTCCCGCGCTGCGCTCAGACACGTCGTTCGTACCCGGGCGTCGTGCCGAGATGCACTTCGCGCGAAGTGAACTCGCTCGCGCCGACAACGATCGCGCCAGTCGGCCGCGAGGAATATCCATCCGCTGCAGGTCTACCTGGGCTCGGCGTCGCGCTCGAGCTCCGCCGTTGCTCGGTAGCATCGGTGGGCCCACATGGCCACGTGTTGGGAACCGTTGGCCGTACCGCGACGGGCAGTGTGGAGGCGCGGTGGCGTTGACGGCGCGAGCGCGTCGGTTCTATTGTCGAGTGCGTGAGCACCGCATTGTGCGTGCTTGCCGATCGGCCACCGGCAGGCGAGACCGCGCGCCGGTTCGACCGTCGGTGACTAGCGGGTAGAACTCAGCGTGGCCGACGTCTTCGTCTCCTACTCCCGGCGGGACTCGGACTTCGTGGGACGGCTGACGCGAGCGATCGAGGAGTGTGGCAAGCAGGTGTGGCTTGACACTGAGGGCATCGCGGACGCTGACGTCTTCCCGCAGGCGATCCGCACGGCAATCGAGGGCTCGGACGCCTTCTTGTTCGTGATCACGCCGGCCTCGGTTGCCTCGCGCTACTGCGAGTCCGAGGTCGATTATGCACGCCAGCTGGGCAAGCGAATCGTGCCGATCCTGCGCGAGGCTGTCGACGACGACGGCCTGCCCGCGGCGATCCGCGACCGCAGCTGGATCCCGTTCGCTGATGAAGCGACGTTCCGCGGATCGCTGGAGCGGCTCCTACGCGCGGTTGACACCGACCTAGAATTCGCCCGCGAGCACACCCGCTGGCTGGTCAAGGCGATCGAGTGGGACAGCGAGCGCCGTGACCGCAGCTTCCTGCTTCGCGGCAGCGAGCTGCGAGTGGCCGAGGGCTGGCTGGCGCTCGCCAGCGGCGACAGCGAACCGGCGCCCACCACCCTGCAGCGCCACTATCTGCTCACGAGTCGGGCGGCCGCCGCGCGACGGCAGCGTACGCTTGTCGGAGCGAGCCTCGCGGTTGCCGCGGTGGCCATCACCCTGCTGGTCTTCGCCCTCATTGCGCGCGGACAAGCGATCTCCGAGAAGCTCACGGCGACGTCCCAGGCGCTTGCCGCGGAGAGCGAAAATCAGGTCGCCGTCGACCCGGAGGCCTCCGTTCGCCTCGCGATCTCAGCGGTCAAGACCGCAGCGACCAAGCAGGCGGTGTTCGCACTGCGCGCGGCGCTCGACGCGTCTCCCTTGCGTCTGGCCGTGAGAAACGCGAGCGTCAGCCAGCGCGAGGTGACGTGCGGCAACGAAAGCGGGCCAGCCGCGACCTTCAGTCCTAACGGATCGCGCATCGCCGAGGGCGGGTGCAGCGGTCAAGTCACGATCCTCGACGCCGTCACGGGACGCGCGCTGCAGCGCGTCACCGTCGCGCGATACGCGCCGGCGGTCGCCTACAGCCCCAGCGGCTCGCTGCTCGCGGTCGGCACCGGCTCGGGGGTGGTGCTGCTCGACGCCCGAACGCTCGCGCGTCGTGCCACGCTGCCCGGGTATGGCATGACCGACGACGTCGCCTTCAGCCCCAACGGCGCCTGGATCGCTGCGGCAAGCGACGGTGGGCTCGTGGAGTGGAGCGTGCGAACGCACGCGCAACGCTGGGTCGCTTCCGGCAACACCGGGTTCAGGACCGTGACATTCACGGCAAACGGCCGCTACGTGCTCGCGGGGAGCCAGAGCACCAGCGGGATCCCCGTTTATGACGCCCGGAACGGTCGGTTGGTGCGCACGCTAGAGGCAAGCGGTCAGGCGAGTGCCGGCGACGTCGTCGCCGGCGATTCAGGCGGAGAAGAGGTCGCGGTCGGCGCCCTCAGCGCCGATGGCGTCGGGCGTGTCTCGATCTGGAGCACGACCCGCTGGAAGGAGCTGTTCACGTTGGCGAGCGTGCCAGGCGATCAGATCACAGCGCTCGCCTTCAGTCCGGACGGCGATCGCTTGGCGATCGGCGCGGCGGACGGCACCGCCGGCATCTGGTCGGTACCGGCGCGCGAGAAGATCCTGGCGCTCGTCGGCGACACCGCCGAGATCAACCAAGTCGTCTTCAACGTCGCGGGCAGCCGCGCGTTAACCGCGTCAGACGACGGGACGACCAGGGTTTGGGGCGCGCAGGAGAGCGAGCGCGTTGGCATCGACTCGCCGTTCGGGTCGGCCGGCACCATCCAGGACCTGCGCCTGCTCGGCAGCCGCATCGTCGCCGTCGGCATCCTCGGCGCGAGGGACGTCGCATTCACATGGCGCCTCCCAACCGGCAAGCTGATCTCGACTGCGTCACTCGGACCAGCTTCATCAGCCTTCAGCGACACTCCCACGCTGAGCCCCGATGGCCGCTACGCCCTCGTAATCAACAACGCCGGTGTCGCCACCGCTCGCAGCGTGAGCACCGGCAAGGTGGCCGCAAACCTCGCAGCGGTGTCCGTCAATGCGGTGGCCGAGAACGAAGACGATGAGCGCTTCGCGGTCGTCGTCCCCTTGGACGGCAGCAACTACGAGTACGAGATAGTCAACGGAGACGGCAAGCGAATGCGGGGTCTCGCTCCCGCCGGGCTACTCACCGCTAGCTGCCCTGCCGATCTGCTGGCGTTCAGTCCCAACGACAAGCTTGTGGCCGCGGCAAGCTTTTGCGGACAGGTGACGGTGTGGAACGCTAGAACAGGACGGCTGCTGAGCACGTTCGATCAGCACGGCCAGATCTCGAGCATCGCCTTTTCGCCAGCCGCTCCGCGGCTGGCGGTCGGATCGTGGGACGCGACCACCACCGTGTGGGACGTGAACAGCGGCCGAGCAGTGCATGATCTCAACGGCGATGCGCGCGGTGTCGATGGTGTCGCCTACAGCCCGGATGGCGCGCGGATCCTGACGACGAGCATCGACGACACGGCACGGCTGTGGAACGCGGCCTCGGGAGTCCCGTTGCGCGTGCTCGCAATACCGCAGCGCGCCGGCGACCCCCAGTTCAGCCCCGATGGCCAGAGCATCGCTGACGAAGACTCCAACGGTGTGATCCGCGTGTGGGACACGTGTCCGGCGTGCGGCGACGCCCGCGCGCTGCTTTCACAGGCACGTCACGCCCAGACCGGCATCCATGTCCTCACGCGACTCGAGGCGAACGCCGTCGGGTCGGGCGGCACCGGCTGACGCACTTCCGTGCGAACGTAGATACCGCTTTGTTCGCGATGCCCAAGCCGACGCCCGGACTCGAACGGGGACCCCTTCGTTACGAGTGACTCGATTGCCGGGCCTCTGGGGTCTGTGAAGCGACCTCAGATGTGCTCAGCCGCTCCCAGCTTGGGTCACATTTGCCGAGGTGGGCACATGGTTCGGACACCGAACCGACCGCGCCGTGTCTTCACCCGCGCCTGGCTGCGGGGCAAAAGCGGGTGCGGGGTTCGACTCTGCCCCGTGCCCTGGGGGTGCGAGCCCGCGTGAATCACGGTGTCGGTGGTCTAGCAGGACCCCGGTCTGTGCCTCACGGGAACGGCCGCGTCACCGGGGCATGTAACTTTGCGCCCTGACTAGAAAGGCGGCTGTGTTGTCGTTGACTGACGGGGGCGTCTGGATTGGACCGTGGGGCACGCCATTGAAGTGGGCGACGCGGGAACGACGGTGACTGCGGCGAAGGCTGAACCCTCGCCAACTGCCTGGGCACTGCGTACGGTGCTCAATACGATCGGCTACGACGAGGACAGCGTTCGCGGTCTCACCGCATTCGAGCACCTCGATCCCAGTTGGGGCGCGGCAGGGCTGCGGCTGCGCCCGAACGCCAATGAGCGCCTGCCGGTTCTCGTCCGCCTCTTCGTGGCTGGCGAGCGGCTGACGAAAGAACTCGTGGCTGGGGTGGTGGCGCCCGTCGAGCTGGGGGCCCTGGCGGCGGCCGGACTCGTTGAGTGCGCCGGCGCGGGAGTGCGCGCTCTGGTTCGGCTCGACCCGCTGCACGGGATCGTGGTGGCGAGCGACTTTCGCGAGCGCGATGGCAGCACCGCACGTGAGCACGTCGTGTTCCCGGGACCAGCCGCCGTAGCTCTCGCGTCTCTGACGATTCGCGCGCCGGTCTCGCGGACCCTCGACTTGTTCTGCGGCTCAGGGGTTCAGGCCTTGCTCGCAGCGCGCCACTCGGAGACGGTGATAGCGACGGATCTCAATCCACGCGCGCTGCGGCTAGCGGAACTGAGCGCAGCGCTCAGCGGTATCGACAACGTGCATTGGGGCCAGGGAGACCTATTCGCTCCGGTAGCGGACGACAGCTTTGACTTGATAGTGGCCAATCCGCCGTTCGTCATATCGCCGAGCCGCGAGCTCATGTTCCGCGACGGCGGACATCGGTCTGACGGCCTTTCGAAAGCGGTGCTGCTAGGCGTCGCGGAGCGGCTGAACGAGGGCGCTTACGGGCATGTGCTCTGCAGTTGGGTGCACACCACGAGCGAGAACTGGATCGAGCCGGCGCGCCGCTGGCTCGCCGGAAGCGCATGCGACATCGTCGCACTGCGGTTCCACACGCAGACTCCCGCGACGTATGCGATCGCTTGGACGGCCGCGGACGGGGGGCCCCCGGACGAGGTTGCCGATCGTGCTGCGAGTTGGGTCGAGTACTACCGTTCGCTCGACGTCGCGCAGATCACGACGGCGTTTGTCGCTCTTCGCCGCCGGCGTGGGCAGAACTGGGTGCACACTGACGAGTTCGTGCGGGCGGACTGGAACGGCGGCGGGAGCCATCTCGCACGCGTGTTCGAAGGATACGACGCGCTCGAGCGAGTCTCGGACGACCGGGCACTACTTGCGCGACCACTAAGACTCGCGAGCGGAGCCGCACTCATCGAGCGCCGCCGACCTGGGACAGGGCTCGACCGGGCGCGCCTGACGAACGACAGCGGCCTCGCGCTCCCCGGCCGGATCGATCCGCCGCCATTGGCGGCCGTCCTGTTCGCGCTCGACGGCCGGCGTTCTCTGACCGAGGCAGCCGCCGCAGCCGGTCTGGCGCCTGGCGACCTTGAGGCCGGCTTGAGTTGCGTGC
The DNA here is from genome assembly GCA_036267075.1 of Solirubrobacteraceae bacterium. Classification (GTDB taxonomy): domain Bacteria; phylum Actinomycetota; class Thermoleophilia; order Solirubrobacterales; family Solirubrobacteraceae; genus Palsa-513. The sequence goes on along the minus strand of DATAWT010000041.1, from coordinate 25,838 downwards.
GCGACCTGATTCGGCGCGGCTATCTGATCGTCACCTGACCGACCAGCTGCGAGAAACGATGCGGCGCACGCTCTCGAACGAGTAACCCTGACCCTCGATTCGCCTCTCGCCGCGACAATGAACGGCGAGCAGGGTTTGGGAGTGAGGCCGCCCGGCACGCGCGTCCATTCGCGTGGTGGGGCCTTCCTGTTGAGCGTACCGGGCGGACGAGTCTGCGTGATTGGTCAGCAGGACCTATGGCGCTATCCGCCGCCCTGAGGCCAACCATGAGGAGCACTGGTGCGGGCCTGAGCCCGCTACCACGGCTTGAGCTTCAGTACGTCAAACCCTTTGTCGGTGCCTCCCTTTACTTCCTCACCGTCTTCCACGTCGAGATCCTCAACTTCGATCTGGGGGTCCGACGCGTCGACGCGCTCGGCCCCACTCTCGTTGCCCTCGTGCTCTGTGGCCATATTGTCCGCCTTTCGGCCGCGCCTCACCCAGTGCTGCTAGAGGCGAGTGTGTTGATGAACTGCGAGGCGATCGTAACAGCAGCGACCGGATCACACTAGGCCGCCGGAGGGCCGCGAGGCGCGCCCGCAACAGGCCATGAAGCCCCACCTCAGCGAGCCGTGAAAAAGTCACGAAGGATCCCTGAAGGTCATCCGCTTTGGACCCCGGCGCAAAGTGCCACAGCGCGCCATGTCGCGCGGATGTTTGGCCGCAGCCGGCCGATATTCTGCGTCGAGGCCCGCATGCAGGCAATTGTGGTGAGCGCGCTGACCGACAACCGACCTGGGCTTCCTGAGCGGCTGACCGCCCGCGCGGTGATCGTCGGTAACTCGTCGGTGGATGTCGCCGACCTTGTTCTGCTGGGACTACTCCGAGGGCAGTGGATCAAGTTCCAAGCGTCCGTGGATCGGGGGTTGGCCCTTGAGTCGCTCAGGCTCGCCGGGCTGTCCGGCGATGAGCTACAGACAGCAGCCCGACGCTTTCGCTACGAGCACCGCCTCATCAGCGCGCGCGAGCTGACCGCCTGGTTGGACGCGCGCTCGCTGAGTGCGGCCGATCTCTCGGGAGTGATCAAGCGACACCTCTTGCGCATCCGCGAGGCGGACCGCCGAGTCGATGGCACGTCTCTTGATGCCAGTGACGTGCTCTGGCCTGAGGCGGTCTGTGGTGGTGTACTGCGCATGTTGGCGCGTGCCGCTGCAGATCTAATGGCCAGCTCTTACCGACTCGGCGGTCGGCCTCCAATACCAGCCGACCCGGCCCGGGTGCAGTCGACGCTCGAGCTTGCGTGCGAGCACCCTGCCACCGGCTTGGTCGAACTCGGTGAGCCGGAGCTGCGCGCGCGGCTCAAACGACTGCTGAGCTTCGAACGAGCGCTGGAGGACTTGCGCGAGAAGGTAGCCGACGAGCACGCGATCTCACGCTGCGTGGCATCTCACCCGCTCGATTGGTTACAGGTCACCGGTCGCGAACTCAAGTTCGAGGATGAGGGTGCCGCGCGTGAGGCGAGACTGCTGATCGTCGATGACGATCACTCTCCGGAAGAGGTCGCCGAGCGTACCGAGACAGAGGTTCATCCGCGCCGTCTGCTGCTCGAAGCGGTCTCGGTCGACGCTGCGGCGGCGCTGGTGGCGAGCGTACCCGGTGAGGTCGCCGGTCCTTGGCGAGAGGCCGACGGCTGGCGGCTGCTTCTTGTTGACTCCAAGCGGCGCCCGTCAGTAGGCGATCCCGGCCTGCGGGAGCTGGCCAAGCAGGAGCTCTTGCGCGGGGCCCTCGATCAGACGCTCGCCGGGCGCGCGTCATGGCCTCAGGCACTATGAGCTGACATGGCGATACCTGCGTCGCTCGGCGATGTCCCATTGCTCGCCGTCCTGCCGACGGAGGTCCGTGCGGTCATCGAGCGCGCCTTCGTCCCCGTGCGGTACGCATTCGGCGAGAACGTCGTCGAGCAGGGCGCGCCGCCGGACGGCTACTACGTGGTGACCGAAGGTATGGCGCGCGTAGTCGTGGTCGGTCCCATGGGGGAGGAAGTGACGTTGAACGTGTTGGGTCCGGGCGACGCCTTCGGCGAAGCCGCGCTCCTCGAGGGGACACCACGCACGGCCACCGTACGAGCCTCAAGTGACCTTACGGTGCTTCGCCTAGACCGCAGTGTGTTCCTGGCGATAGCCGACAGCTACGAGGCAGTCCATTCAACCTTTGAAGCTACGGTGCACGCGAGGCGGGTCAGAAGCTTTCTGCGCCTGCACTCCGCCTTTGCCGCGCTGCCGCGCGAGGAAACGCTGACGCTGATCGATCGGCTTGTCGAAGTACCACTCGAGGACGGCGAGATCGCAGTAACCGCGGGCGAGACATCCGACGCTCTCTTCCTCGTGGAGGACGGGCGTCTCGGGGTGTGGTTCGACCAGCAACGGGTACGGACAGTGCACGCCGGCGAGTTCTTCGGTGAGCTCGCCTTGATTCGCGGCACGGCGCACAAGGCCACCGTACGAGCCGAGGGACCAGTGTCGCTGCTGCGCCTCGATGCAGTCGAATTCCAGCGGCTGATCGAGACCCATTCGGCGTTTGCCCGCAGAGTCGAGGAGCTCAGCGCGCTCCACGCCACGCGCGAGCGCGCGATGCGTGCGGCGGCAGCAGACACGTCGACGTCGGCGCCCCTGGCGGCGCTCGACCCGGGCCTCGCAGTGAAGGAGTTGGCCGGCGGCGAGGTCGACTCGCGGACAGACGCGGGCTGGGCTCCCTCCCGCCGCTGGCGGCGGTTCCCGTTTGTGCGCCAGATCGACGAGATGGACTGCGGCGCGGCATGCGTCGCGATGCTGTGCCGCGCCTTCGGTCGCAAGGTGTCCATGACTGCCATCCGGTACGCGGTGCGCACCGAGAGCGACGGCACAACACTGAGCGGACTGGTCAGCGGCGGCCGCGAGATCGGCTTGGACGTGCGGGCCATCAAGTCGTCTGCGGATCGCTTGGGATCGCTGCCACTTCCAGCGATACTGCACTGGGAAGGGCGACACTGGCTCGTCGCCTATCGACTTGACCGTATCCGCCTCCACGTCGCGGACCCCGCTCGAGGCCTGCGCACAGTGACCCGGGCAGAGGTCGAAGCGAACTGGACCGGATACGCGGCGCTTGTGCGTTACACCGAGCGCCTGGAACACGCGCCTCCCGCGAGCTTGAACCTCGGCTGGCTGATGTCCTTCGTGCGCCCCCACAGGCGAAGGCTCGCATTTGCGCTCCTCTTCGCGTTCCTCGCCGCTGGACTGACGATGGTGCTGCCCGTGTTCGCCTCGGTCATCATCAACCGCGTCGTTGGCCATCACGATCAGGGCTTGCTCTACGTCTTGTTCGCGGGAATGATCGGCGTACTCGCGATCGCAGCCGGGGTGACGATCCTCCAACGTCTGCTTCTGGCGCGAATAGCTGCTCAGCTTGACGCAGACACGCTCGACTTCATGTCCGGACGCCTGCTCGGGCTACCGATGCGCTACTTCGAGACGCGACGCGCCGGAGACATAGAACGACGCCTGAGCGGCCTGCAACAGATCCGCGCAGTCGTGATCCAGAACGGTGTTGCCGCCCTCACCGCCGCGACCCAGGTTGTCGTTGCAGTGGCGATCATGTTCGCGTTCTCCTGGACGCTAGGACTGCTGTATCTCGCGTGCGGGCCTCTGTACGCGGCACTCATGCGGTTCTCGAGCGTTCGACTGCGGCCGGTCTTTGACAGCGTGGAAGCCGGTCACGGCCGCTACCAATCGCGGCAGATCGACGCGATCCGCGGCATGGCCACCGTCAAGACCATGGGCGCCGAGGAGGGCCTGCGCGAGCGCATGCGCTCAGAGTTCGCCGCGCTGCGCGAAAAGCTCTTCCGTGCAGACCTCGTCGCCATGGTCTACGAGGGACTCACGAGTGTGGTGACCTTTCTCGTCTACGCGCTGTTCCTCTTCCTCGCGGCCTTAGAGGTTCTGCATCACGCCCTCAGCGTAGGAGGCCTCGTCACGATCAACGCCTTGGTGCTCCTCGCCAACGCTCCGATGCTCGCGCTGCTGTCCACGTGGGACGGTCTCCAGTACGCCGCGGTGCTCATGGGCCGACTCCAAGACGTGATCGAACAGAAGCCCGAGCAAGATCCCGAGAGGTCGCACCTGAAGCTACCAAGCGCCGTCGAGGGTCATGTTCGCCTGCGCCGAGTCGCCTTCACGTACACCCTGGGAGGCGACACGCCGATCCTGCGCGATATCTCGCTCGAAGTGCCGGCAGGGTCCACGGTCGCCGTCGTCGGACGCTCCGGCTCAGGCAAATCGACGTTGGTGAAATGCCTCGCGGGACTCCTTTTGCCGACCAGCGGCACCGTCGAATTTGATGGTAATGATCTCGCTGACCTCAATTTCACCGAGCTGCGTCAGCGAATCGGATTCGTACTCCAGGACGCTTACCTGTTCGACGACACGATCGAAGGAAACATTGCTTTCGGAGAGCGGCATCCCGATCCTCGACGGGTGGCTAGGGCAGCCGAACTTGCCAACGCCGCGGAGTTCATCGAGCATCTCCCGCTCGCCTACCAGACGCACATCGGCGAATCGGGCATGAAGCTTTCAGGCGGCCAAGCTCAGCGAGTGGCGATCGCGCGTGCGCTCTACCGGGAGCCCCCGATCCTGATCCTCGACGAAGCGACCAGCGCACTCGACACGGAAGCCGAACGCGTCATAAAGAGCAACATGGACCGCGTCCTCGAGGGACGCACGGCCTTCGTCATCGCGAACCGGCTCTCCACGATCCGGAGCGCCGACATCATTTGCGTGCTCGAGAGGGGTCGTCTCGTCGAACAGGGCAACCACGAGGACCTTCTGCGCCGCGACGGGCTCTACGCATACCTCTTGGCACAGCAGCTGGACGCGTAAGCGTCCTTACCGCGTTGCAGCGTCGTGAAGCCCACTTGCCGCGCCTGTTCCAAGCCGACGCCCGGACTCGAGCCGGGGAACCACCTTCATTACGAGCGAAGAGGTTAGGTCCCGCGTTTACTGGCTAAACGATCAGCCAAACGCGGTTTTGCAACAGTTATGCAACAGCCTCCGTGGCCGTCTCTGCGATGACGTGCGCGTAGGTGCTGAAGAGCACGGCGGGTGAGTGGCCCATGTACTGAGCCACGCGAACCGGATCCACGCCGTTGGCCAGCATCGTTGAGGCTGCGCAGTGGCGAAGGTCATACAGGCGAGCGCCCGTGTAGCTGCGCTTGCCATCCTCGCTCTTGGTGATCATTCCGAGCCCCGCAGCCTGAGAGGCTTGCTGCCAGCGCTTCACGCGCCAGTTGCGGAACTTGGAAGCGCTCCAATGCTTGCCAGCCTGATCGGGAAACAGCAGGCCATCGACCTAGAGACGAGCCCTATCGCTTTACGGTCAAAACAACGAGCGTGCCGTGACGCATCGGTTTGCCTGCCGCTGGTCGTTGGGCGACGACGGTGGGCAGGTTGCCGGAACGGCGATGAGTGCGATGGATGACAAGCTCCACGCGAGGCTTACCCGGGTTTGAGAGCAGTAGTCGTGCGTCCCTAGGCGACAGGCCAACAAGGCTTGGCGTCGAAGGCGACGATCCCGAAGGCAACGGTCCCGAAGAGGGTTGACTTTGACCATAGGCACCCCCTTCGACGTGCAACCCGTTGATGGTTCTGCCAGCGAGTGGCCCGGGCAAAGGAATCGCGACCGTGCTAGTCAAACCGGGTAGAGCGCAGATGCCGTTCATTTCCTCGGTTACTTCAGCCGTCAGAGTCACGGTCACGCTGGTAGCGGTTTCGGTCACCGATGGCTGGACGCCCACGACGTTTCCGCAGTCTGAGAATGGAAACGTTGTGCTCGTATATGGAACCGATGGGCTGTATTTGACTACCAGACTGTGCGGGTTCGCACCAACGCTGGCTAGTTGGCCGGGAATCTGCTTGTACTCGATGCCGTCGCCAAGGGCGCTTCCTGATCCGATCCCCAGCATTAGCAGCGCAACTGCGACGGCAACCGTGAGCAGAGGACTTTTCCGCATCGCGTAACGGTAGCGGGATTGCGTTGGTGCGACCGTAGGTCCTTCTAGGGTGTCTCGCGTCATGGGAGGTTGACTCTAGGATGGCCAGCCGGGAGGGCGTTGCAAGCGTCGCTCCCGGCACTCTTGATATGGACGCGAAGCAAAGGATTACAGGCCACGAGCACCGCTGAAGCCCCAAAAGTTTTGCAACAGTTGTGCAACAGACCAGGCCCCACGGGACCCAACCAGACCCAACTTCAAAGATCAGGGCTCTCTAGGTCCGACAACGAGAAAGCCCCCGTTTGCGGGGCTTTCTTTGTCATCCGGGCCGAAGCCGACGCCCGGACTCGAACCGGGGACCCCTTCATTACGAGTGAAGTGCTCTACCAGCTGAGCTACGTCGGCGGATCCGGCCGTGGATGGTATCGGCAGCTCGGGGCGCCCGCGCGAGCCCTTCCAACAGCGGGCACTCGGCCGCAGCTCCACAGCGCGGCGGGTCGATCGCGCGCCACGACCGGCTCGCCAGGCGGAGCCTGTTGACGCCGCGGCCCCGCGGCGGCCGCGCAATCGCGTTCGCCGAGGAATCCGTGCCGCGGGTCATTCGGGGAGACTGCGGGGGGCGTCGAGGAGCGGTCTTACCAAGCCGGCGGCTCTGGCGGCGCACGAGCAGGGAGCCGCACTTCGGAGACACCCACCTCTCTGCGGGTCAGCGGCACGGTGGAGCGTAGGCGGCCCCGGGCACGTACTGCGACCATTCGCGGCGGGTGATGGGATCGCCGGCGCGGCTACAGATCCGGCTGGCGACCGCCGACGGGTGGTAATTCCAGAAGTGCAACGTCTGATCGCCGCCGCTGGCGAGGAGTGTCTGGCCGTTGGGGCTGAAGGTGACGTCGAAGACCTGGCCGCTTGCAGCCTGCAGGTCGGCGATCTCGACGGGGTGGGTTGGGTCTGTGATGCTCCAGATCCAGACGTCCTGATCGGTGGTGCCGGCCGCGAGGGTGCTGCCGTTGGGGCTGACCGCGATGTCGTAGACAGTGCTGGTGGGTCCGGTCAGCGGCGATCCGAGCAGACGCGGGTCAGCCGGGTCGCTGATGTCCCACAGGCGCAACGACTCGTCGGCGCTGCCGGCGATCAGAGTGCGCCCGTTGGGGGTGAAGGCGACGGTGTAGGCATAGCTGCTGAACCCGCCGAGCACGGCGAGGAGCTTCGCGTGGCGCGGATCGGCGAGGTCCCAGAGTGCGACGTGATGGTCCGCGCAGGCGACCGCGAGCAGCCTGCCGTCGGGGCTGAAGTCGATGCCGAGGACCTGACTCGAATGCCCGTCGGCGTTGAGGTCGGCGATGCGCGTTGCGCGCGCCGGGTCCGCAACGCTCCAGATCTGGATCCGGCCCGCGTCGTCGCCGACGGTGAGGAGCTTCATGTCGGGACTGAAGTTGAGCTGCTCGATATAAGGCGTCGCCCCGGTGAGAGCGCCGCCGAGCAGGTCAGGGCGACGTGGAGTGGAGAGTCCCACGAGACGCACCTTCGCCTGTGCGTTGCCGACGGCCAGCACCTTCCCGTCGGGGCTGAGCGACTCGACGCCAGCGGCCGGACCGAACGAGGCGGGCATCCGCACCGCGGCGAGGTGCGCGGGCCGCCACGGGTTCGCGACATTCCAGAGGTCGACATTCCCGTCGGGGCCGCCGCTCACGGCCGCGAGCTCGTCGCCGTTGGCGGTGTAGTCGACGGTGTAGACGTTGCCAGGCTCGCGGACGGCGGCGGGCGGCGGGAACGACCAGATCCGAGTCGTGCCGTCCTCGTCGACCGTGATGAGGCTGCGCTCGTCGGGGGTGAACAGAACTCCCGTCACCGGCGCGGGATGGCGCAGCGTGGCCAGCTCGCTCCAGTCGGAGCTGGACCAGATCCGCAGCGAGCTGTCGGAGTCGCCAGCCGCCAGGTAGCGGGAGTCGGGGCTGAAGGCCAGCGAATCGACCCAGCTCGTGAAGCCGCCCAGCGGGGGGTGCTCGCTGCGCAGCGCCCCTCGTGCGCCGATCCGCCACAGGTGGACGAGCCCGTCCTGACCCCCGGCGGCGAGCGTGCGACCGTTCGGGCTGTAGGCCACCGAGGTCAGAGTGCTCTGCGTGACCGTTCGCATGCTCAGCGGCCGCGCTGCGCCTACCCGCCACTGGATCAGCCTCCCGCTGCTTCCGACCGCGGTCAGGATCGCACCGTTCGGGCTGTAGGAGACGGCTTGGAGGCTCGGGTGGCCAGGAGCCACGAGGACGGAGCGCTCACGCGGATCTGACGGCGCCGACAGCGACCACTGGGTCACGCTGCCGGCGCTGTCGACGGCCGCCAGCAACCGCCCGGTCGAGTTGAAGGCGACCGCGTAGACGGTGCCGGGGATGCCCTTGAGCGTCGTGATCCTGACGGGACGCGACGGTAGCGCGAGCCTCCAGAGGACGACCTGACCGCTGGTGGTGCCGGCGGCGAGGAGCCGACCGTCCGGACTGAGCGCGACCGCGAAGAGCTGGGCGCTCGACGGCCCGGCCGTGACCGTCGCGCTGAGCGTCGGGCGCTCGCCGGAAAGCGTGTAGAGCGACACGCGGTCGGTCGCCGAATGCGCGACGGCGAGGAGCGAGCCCGTTCCGCTGAGCGCCTCGGCGGTCGGTCCGATCGGCCCGAGTATCCGCGTCGGCATCTCCGATGCCGACGCGTCGAGCAGCGCCGAGGTCGCCTGCGTCGTGCGGGAAACGCGGTAGGCCGTGAGCGCCAGCTGCATCGCGAGCGCTGGGTCGCTGGGCTCCAGGTCAGCGGCCTCGATCGCGACCTGTCGCGACAGCGCCTGATCGCGAGCCGTATCGGCGTTGCGTTGTGCGTGGAAGGCGATCACGGCGAGCACCGCGGCGGCCACCGCGAGCAGCGCCACGGCGCCGAGCAGCTGCTGCGTGCGGCGGGTTCGCCTCCGCGACGCTTCGCGCTCCCCCGACGCCAGCGCCTCGCCGGCGTCGAGAAACTGCTGCTCGGCGCCGGTGAGGTCGGCGCGTCGTCCGCGTTCGCCGGCCCATTCCGATGCCAGCTGCAGCCGCGTGCCGCGCAGCAGGAGGGAGCTGTCGCGGTCCGCCGCGAGCCAGGCCTTCGCCGCGTCGGTTATCTGGTTGTGCATCCGCAGCGCCGCTCGATCACGCTCGAGCCAGCGCGCGAGGCGTGGCCAGGCCGTGAGGACCGCCTCGTGGCTGAGCTTCACGGTGCCGGCGTCGGCCGTGATCAGGCGCGCCGCCACGAAGCGGTCAAGAACGCCAGCGGGAGTCTCGCTCGCAGCGCGGGCGTCCCCGTTGAGCGCCGCGAGCTCTTCGAGCTCGCCCCTGGCGACCGTGCGGCGTGTCAACGGGGCGTCATCGGCGACTCGCACGAGCCGGCGGAAGATGCGCTCCGCCAGGCGCTGCTCGCCCGGCGTGAGGGTGGCGTAGAGGTCCTCGGCGCTCTGGCTGATCGCGCCACGCAGGCCGCCGGCGGAGCGGTAGTCGGCGATCGTGAGCTGGTTGCGCATCGCGCGCGTCGATGTGACAAGCAGCGCGTGCGAGAGAAGTGGCAGGGCACCGGCCTCGTGGACGACGTCCGACGGGCTCCCGGGCGCGAGGTCGGCGAGCAAGACCTCGAGCAGCCCGTCCTCGACCAGCACGCCGGCCCGCTGAGCGGGCTCGACAATCGCGCGGCGCAGCTCCTCGCGCGTCATCGGACCGAGGATCACTTGCTCGCGCCTCAGCACCTCGAGCAGGAGCGGCTCGCGCGCCGCCACCTCGAAGAAATCGGTGCGCAGGCCGCAGACGATGAGGGTCTGCGGCGGGCGCAGCCGTGCGAGCTCGGCGAAGAAGCGCATCCGCTCCGCGGCATCGACGGCAAATATCTCCTCGAGCTGATCGATGACGATCAGCCGGTCGCTTCCGGCCGTTGCCCGAAGCGAGGTCCGCAACGTCGCAGCCGGGTGCTGGCCGGGCGTGAGGAGCGCGGTCACCACGTTGCCCCCGCCGCCGAGTGCCCCGGCCTCGACGCCTGCCCCGACGCCCGCGCTCAGAAGCGAGGACTTGCCCGATCCCGAGGGCCCGAGCACGATCAGCATGCCCGCCGAGTCGTTGCCGCCGGGCTGATGGTGGCGCATCCCCGCAAGGCGCGCGAGGACCGTCTCGGTGACGGCCTCGCGGCCGAAGAACACCGCGGCGTCCTGCATGCGGAACGGCTCTAGGCCGCGATAGGGAGGCGTGATGCGGCTGACGCGAGCGTCCGAGGCGAGGCGTACGCGCGTGAGCGCCTCGACCCACTCGCCCAGCTGCGTCTCGGGCACGGCACAGTCGCGTAGAAGCGCGCAGTAGGCGTCCAGCTGCGCCGGGCCGGGCAGATGGCGACCGCTGAAATATCCGCCCACGGTCGCGGGGGGAATGTCGAGGCGCGTCGCCAGCGCGCGGATCGTCAGGCCCGCGCGCGTCCGTAGCGCCGTCAGCTCCCGAGCAAGCTCGGCCCGGGTCTCGATTTCACCCGGCCCTCGTGGAGCCGCCACCGGCCCGCCCTCCCTGTCCATCGTCTGATGCTAAATGCGATCGGGATTCGGTGACGCATACGGCTTGTCCGGACTTGTACGGGCTTGTCAGGTGTCCATTGTCAGCGCGCAGAGGGCGTGCCACGATGGCGCCGCTCTGACGGGCCGAGCGATCCGTTGCGCGCAGGCTCGGGCGAGCCAAGCGGCCAGCGGGGGCAGAAACGTGTTGACAAGGAGGAGGTCCTGCGGTGAGCGAGCCAGCGGTCGGGGATCGTGTCGGGATTCACTCGCGCGCGACGCGGACGAGCGAAGTCGGCCGGCGCGCGCGAGCTGAGGGAAATGTGGCCGCGTGCCGTCGCGGCCGGCGCCGGAGCGTGATCGGCTTCGCGGTTGCCTGCATGCTGCTCGCGGGCGTCGGTGTCGCGTATGCGCAGGGCACGAGCGGAGACGCGAAGGCGATCGCGTTCTACACCAAGTCGCAGGCCGCCATGGGGCAATACGCGGGGATCCAGTTCGTCGGCACCGGCGTCTCCTACCAGGTGACGCCAGAGCAGGGGTATGACAATTTCCGCTTCGAGTTCGGCGCGACGCTACGAGGGTTCACGCCCGCCGTCGACCACGTCCAGGTGGTGCAGTCGGCGGGTCGCGTGACCGAGGAGGTCGACACCTTCACGGCGGCAGGCCTTCCGCCGCTGCGCCTGTGGCAGCACGGACGCAGCGGTGAGGTCGGCGAGGTGATGACCGCCAAACCGTGCGCTGAGTTCGTTGCCGTCAACAATGGCTCCTACGTGACGGTTGGAGATCCCTTCGTGGTCGACAGCGGCTTCGATTTCGCCCCGTTGACGAAGGGCAAGCACGGCCACGTGATCGTGCACAGCACCTGGCCCTTGAGCGGCAGCACCGTTCACGAGGTCGACACGATCGCGCGAAAGACGCACCTCTGGGTTCGTACACACTCGGCTCTCGTGGGCGGCGCCGATAACGGTGAAGGACTGGTCGCGAAGGACTTCCACTACTCCATGAGCCAGAGCTTTGAAAGCGTGCCGCAAGTGGGAAGGTGCTGAAGCCAGGGTCTGCGTCGGCGCAACGGCGTCGGGTCGCGAGCGCACCGGCTGCGGGTCCGCTCAGCGGCCCGGTGAGGTCACGATGCCGTGGCGCGTCACCCGGCGCCACGGCATGTGCCTGCCCACCCGTCGCAGCGGCGAAAAACGTTAAGGCAAGTTCACTTGAACGCGCGCGGCGCCGGCGTAAGCTCCGCGCATGAGCGATCCGCTGCACGCGGCGGGCACGCGACGCGGGCTGCTCACTCTCCGGCGTCCGGAGCGCCGAGAGCGGAGGCGCGATCCCGCGGTGCAGCGCAGGCGACGCCGGCGGCGCATCGTCATCGGCGTGGTCCTGCTGTGCCTGCTCGTACCGACGCTCATCTCCTACACCATCTGGATGCTCGAGCCCACGAGCATGACCTTCGGCGAGCGCAGCACCGAGTGGGTGAGAGCCGATGTCCCGTTCGGCAACTGGCTGGTCGATGAGGTCGAGCACATCTATTACACCGAGAATGCACCGAAGAAGGGCGGACCGCAGCTGAAGAGCCTGCCCGTGGTGGGGCTGCCCCAGCCGACGGCGAGCCATACGGATCGTAGGCGTGTCAAGAATCATTAGCCGGCATCGCGCCTGGCTCGGGCTGGTCGCGCTCGCGGCCGCGGGAGTCGCGGCGAGCACCGTTGGAGTGGCCCTCGCCGGCGGCGCCCGTGGGCACGCAAGCGCCAGATCCGTGAAGGCTGTCCGCTCCGCCAAGACGACGTTCACGGAAAACTGGCCGCCGCCGGTCACGCCGATCTTCCCGCACCCGCTGCCAGGCGAAGGCGCCTGGCGGCCGACGGGGCCGCCGGTCGACGGCGGTCCCCCGGTGCTCGTGACGGTCTTCCGTACCGAGCTCGATTACCCGCGGCTCGTCGCCTACGTCGCGTGGTTCGATCACACGCGCACCGCGATCGGGTATTACCCGGGCCGCTACGAGCCCCCGAGCGCGGCCGTGCGCGGACCGATGATGGTTCCCGGCGACCAGCGCTGGCGACTGCTTGCGACCTTCAACGGCGGCTTCACCCACGTCGACGGAAACAACGGCTCGACCGATAACGGACGTGTCAACGAGCCGCTGGTCGATGGCAACGCCACCCTCGTCGGGTACCGCAACGGTGACGTGAACATCCTCGACTGGAAGGGCGGAGCCAACGCCGGCTCGGACGTCGCGTGGGCCCGTCAGAGCCTCGCCCCGATCGTCTGGGACGGGAAGCTCAACCCCGAGCTCGACACCGACCCCAACAGCCCGCAGTGGGGGTTCACGCTCGGCGGCGTGACCCGCGTCTGGCGCACCGGGGTCGGGATCGACCGCCGCGGAAACCTCATCTTCGTCGTCGCCGACGACCAGACGGTAATCACTCTCGCCCAGATCCTCCAGCACGTGGGCGCGGTGCGGGCGATGGAGTTCGACATCAACCCCGAATGGCACACGCTGATCACCTACACCCACGACCATGGTCAGCTTGTGCCAAAGATGGTCGAGCCCCAGCCAGAACAGTCGCCCGACCGCTACCTCGTACCCGACGACCGCGACTTCTTCGCCGTCTATAAGCGCCTGCCCGGACCGATCACGGTTCCCTTCAAGTAGGACCGACGGCGGCGAGCGCGCCGCTTCTCGCCTCCCGCCTCACCTGGTGCCGCCGCGGCGGCTCGTCGCGACGCTCAACCGACGGCGCCGGTCTTCAACGGCCGGCGGCGGCGAGGAACCCGGCAGCGCGCTCGCCGATCATCAGCGAGGCCGAGTTGGTGTTGCCCGACACGACGGCGGGCATCACGGAGGCGTCGGCGACGCGCAGACCGTCGACGCCGCGCACGCGCAACTGCGGATCGACGACCGCGTACTCGTCGATGCCCATGCGGCACGTTCCGACCTGGTGGTGGTAGGTCACGGCCGTCCGGCGCATGTAGTCGCGAAGGTCCTCGGGGCCGCGTACCTGCGGACCCGGGTAGAGCTCGCGCGGCTGCCAGCCTGCGAGCGCCGGGCTCGCGGCCATCTCCCGGCAGAGGTTGACCGCCGCCTCAAGCGCCTCCAGGTCGGCGCCGCAGCTGAGAATCCGCGGGTCGATGTCGAGGTCGTCCTCGGGATCGTTCGAGAACAGGCGAAGACGCCCGCGGCTCGCCGGACGGACGATCCCTCCGTACATCGTGAATCCGTTCGCCGGTCCGCTCATCCATGACTCATAGGCCGGAACGCTGAAGTTGATCGGCTGGATGTCTGGCCCCACGAGACCGGAGCGGCTGCGCCAGAAGAGGTGGGATTCGGCAGCCCAGCAGCCCGGCGGAGGCGGTCCGATTTCGCGCTCGGCCGAGCAGATCACCGGGGAGAGGATGTGGTCGTGGAGGTTCTCACCGACACCCGGGAGCTCAGACACGACGTCAATACCCAACGAGGCGAGGTGCTCGGCGGGACCGATGCCGGAGAGCATCAGCAGACGCGGCGATTCGATCGTCCCCGCGGCGAGCACCACCTCGACCTCGGCGTGCGCGGTGCGCAGCTCGCCGCCGGAGGCGAACTCCACCCCGACGCAGCGGCCGCCCTCGAGCAGCAGGCGCCGGGCGCGGGCGCGCAGCTCGACGGTCAGCAGCGGGTCCTCGCGCACGGGCGCGAGGTAGGCCGCCGCGCTTGAGTGGCGACGCTCGTCGAGCACCGTCATCTGGACATATGAGAAACCGTCTGGCTCGCCGTCGTTGCAGTCGGCGTTGAAGGGGATGCCGCAATCCGCGGCCGCCGCCCTGAAGCCCTGCGCGATCTCCGAGGGCTGCCAGGTCGTGCTGATGTGCAGCGGCCCGCCGGCGCCGTGGAACTCCGAGGGGCCGCGGTCGTAGTCCTCCATCGCGATGAAGATCGGCAGCACGTCGGCCCACGACCAGCCGGCGTTTCCGAGGTAGGCCCAGTTGTCGTAGTCGGCGGGGGCGCCGCGCACGTGGATCATCCCGTTGAGCGCTCCCGACCCGCCGAGCACGCGCCCGCGCGGCCAGTGCAGCCGGCGCCCGGCGGCGCCGTGCTGGGGGACTGTGTGGTAGGCCCAGTCCTCCTCGGCGAACCACAGCTCGTGGCAGCGCGCCGGGATGTGGATCGCGGGGTTTGTGTCGGGACCGCCCGCCTCGAGCACGAGCACCCGCATGCCGGCTTCGACCAGCCGCCGCGCCACGACCGCGCCGGCCGACCCGCCGCCGACGACGACCACGTCGGCCCTGATCGCGTCCTCCGTCACGTCGCAATTAGTATCGGTTCGCTCGCCCAGCTCCCTCAACGGGCGCCCACGCCGCGCTGAGGCCCGCGCCGCACCCGCGCCTGGGCACTGCTCTCCCAAAGTCGTGTCGAGGCTGCGCCGCCCTGCTCAGCCGACGGCGCTTGCCTGCTCGGCTTCCACGGCGGTCACGGTGGTCACCGGCAGGCCGAGGCCTGTGACCTTGTGCGGAAGGTCGAGCTTCAGCCACTTGGAGATCGTGGCTGGCAGGGTCGAGAGGATGATCTCGTCGAAGTGGCGGGCGTTGACGGCGTCCTCGATCGCAGTCAGCGGGGTGTGATCGCCGATCATGCCCTCGACGGGCGAGCCCGCCGCCTCAGTGAGGATCGGCAGCGCCTGCTCCAGCACGCCGCGAGCTTCACCCTCGTCCTGGTTCTCGGGGTCGACGAGGCGGTGCAGGCCGTGTGCGGCTCGCGGGACCAGCAGCGTGAAGCGGGCCGGCCCCTGGCTGGCGCGGTCCCTGACCGCGTCCGCGAGACCGGCCGTTGCGGCCGTTCGGTGGGCGACAACGAGGATCGAAGCGGTTGCGGAGGACTCCATCGGGACTCCTTTCAGATCAGGCGACGCGCTTGTGCCAATAGTTGCACTACCCGCCTCGCCTGCCAAGCTCACTCCTCGAGCGCCCACCAGGGGATCGCGATGCGCTCGCCGACGCCGACGAGCGCGAACAGCGCGACTCCGATCACGGCGAGCACGACGACCGCGGCGAAGACGTCGCTGGTCGCGGTCTGGGAGCTGTAGCTGAGCACCAGATAGCCGAGGCCGCTCGAGGCCCCCGCCCACTCCGCGACGACCGCGCCGATCACCGCGAACGCCGCGGCCACGCGCAGCCCGCTGAAGACGTAGGGCAGCGCCGACGGAAGCCGGGCGATGCGGAAGACCTCCCAGCGCCGCGCGCCGAGC
This sequence comes from Solirubrobacteraceae bacterium, assembly GCA_036267075.1. Taxonomy (GTDB): domain Bacteria; phylum Actinomycetota; class Thermoleophilia; order Solirubrobacterales; family Solirubrobacteraceae; genus Palsa-513. The sequence goes on along the minus strand of DATAWT010000041.1, from coordinate 10,093 downwards.
GTGCGAAGCAGGCCGACAAGCTCTGGATCGGTTGCGCGCAGCCCGTCGATCGTGTTGACGACGACCGGGAAGAAGGACACCAGCGCGATCACGATCACGCGCGGGCGGATGTCGAAGCCCGTCCAGAGGATCACCACGGGGGCGATCGCCGGGATCGGCACCATCTGCGTCGCGACGAGCCAGGGGTAGACGGCGCGTTCGAGCACGCGCGCGCTAGAGACGGCGGCGGCGATCGCGACGCCGACGAACGCCGCGATCGCGTAGCCGATCAGGATCTCCGACAGCGTCGTCCAGGCACCTGACACAAGGACGCTTCGGTCGCGGACGAGCGCGCGCGCGACCCGACCGGGCGAGGGGAGAACCGACTCGGAGACTCCCGAGATCGCGACGTAGCCCCACCACGCTGCGACCACGAGCACGCCGAAGGCCAGCGGCGGCGCGACACGCGCAAGCGCCGCCCGCGAGTGAAGCGCCGCGCGCGGGCGCGGCTCGAGGCGCCCGCCCAGGGCAAGCGCCAGCCGCGGCGCGCTCACGCCGCCCCCAGCTCCGCGCGCGCCTGCGCACGAAGCGGCCCGAGCAGCTGCGCGCGAAGCTCGGCGAACGCCGGCGCATCGGTCAGCTCGAGTGCGCGCGGGCGCGGGAGCGCGATCTGCACCTCGGCGCGGACGCCTCCCGGGCGCCCCGACATCACGTAGACGCGATCGGAAAGGAAGACCGCCTCCTCGACGTCGTGGGTGACGAGCAGGATCGTCTTGCGATCGGCCTCCCAGACCCCGAGCAGCCATTCGCGCATCGCCTCGCGCGTCAGCGCGTCAAGTGAGCCGAACGGCTCATCGAGCAGGAGCACGTCGCGGCCGGCGAGGAACGTCCGAAGCAGCGCCGCGCGCTGGCGCATCCCGCCCGAGAGCGCCGACGGGCGGCTGGCCTCGAAGCCGGCGAGCCCGAAGCGGGGCAGCTGGGCCCGCGCGCGCTCGCGCGCCTCGCGGCGTCCGACCCCGGCGAGCTCGAGGCCGACGGCGGCGTTCTCGACGGTCGTCCGCCATTGCATCAGCAGGTCGCGCTGGGGCATGTAGCCGATCCGCCCGAGCAGCGCGGGGGCCGGCTGGCCGTCGATCAGGACGGCGCCCGCGCTCGGCTCGCTGAGGCCCGCGAGGATGCGGAGCAGCGTCGATTTGCCGCAGCCGCTCGGCCCGACGAGTGAGACGAACTCGCCCTCGGCCAGCGTCAGCGAAACGCCGCGCAGCGCCTCGACGCCGTCGCCGAACGTCTTGCCCAGTCCGACCGCTTCGAGCCTCACGGCAGGAACGCGTTCGTCCCGAACGCCGACGGGCTGACGGCGTGGGGGATCAGGTGATTTTTGAGCAGCCAGCTCGACAGCGCGGCGATCCGCGCCGGCACGAGCGTGCCGTCGGGGACGCCACCGGTGTCGAAGACCGGCTCGTAGGCGGCCAGCGACGCCTTCGCGAGGCGCCGCTTGATCGAGGGGTTGCGCGCCAGCAGGTCATCGAGGCTGCGAGCGCCGTCGCGCAGGGTGTCCTCGTAGCCGCGCACGGTCGCCTTGACGAACGCTCGCACGAGCCCCGGGTCGCGGCGGATCAGCGCGCGCGAGGTGAACGCCACCAGGCCCGGGTAGGCGGGGCCGCCGTAGCGGTCGAGCTTGAAGACGGTGATCGGGTGGCCGCTGACCTGGAGGCTCACGCCGTCGTCTGGCCAGTAGCCGGTGAAGGCGGCGATCTTGCCGGCCTCGAGGTAGGCGACGCCGTCGAAGCCGACCGTCACGACACGGACCTTCGCCGGGTCCCCGCCGGCGTCGGCAACGACCGTGTCAAGCGCGGCGCGGTCGGAGGGCACGCCGGTGATGCCGACGAGCTTGCCCTGCAGGTCGGCCGGCGAGCGTAGGCGCTCGCTGGCCAGGGCGATCGGCGCGCCGAGCGGGCGCTGGACGATCGCCATCACCGCCTCGATGCCCTTGCCGGCGGCGACCTGCTCGGCGACGTCGATGCCGTCGGCCAGGCCGAACTGCGCCTTGCCGGCCTCGACTAGCTGGATCGCCGTCGACGTCGACCCGGGCGGCTCGACGCTCAGCTTCACGCCGTCGCGGCTGTAATAGCCGGCGGCGAGCGCGCGGTAGATGCCGGCGTGGACGGCGTTTGGCACGAAGTCGAGGATCAGCGTCGCCTGGCGCTGCGCCGTCGAGGGGCCGCTTGAGCCGCAGGCGGCGATCAGCGCCGCCGCGAGCGCCGCGGCGAGAATGCGGGTCAGGATCGAGCGCATGGCGGCGCCTGGGATGATCCCGCACCCAGGTGCTCGACCGGATCCCCCCCGAATACCGCCCCTACCTGCGCCGCGTGCTGATGCTGATGGTCCTCGCGGCGGTCCTCGGCGTGGTGCTCGCGCTCGTCGTGCCCGCCGGCCACCACTGATCGCGCGCTCAGGAGCGCGCCGCGGCGCGGCGGTACACGCTCACCGACAGGGCGATGAAGACGACGAGGATCCCCAGGCACCAGACGAGCGCGATCCAGGCGTGCGAGCCGACGGGGTCGCCGAGGAACCAGGCGCGGACCGCGTCGGTGACATGGGTGATCGGCTGGTTGTTGGCGAACGCGCGAAGCCCGGCGGGCATTGTTTGAGTGGGAACGAACGCGCTCGAGGCGAAGATCAGCGGGAAGAGCCAGATCATCCCGGCCGACTGGACCGCCTCGACGCTTCGCACGGCCAGGCCGATCGTCGCGCCGATCCAGGAGAAGACGAAGCCCAGCAGCAGCAGCATCGCGACGCCGGCGAGGATGTCGAGCGCGCTGCCCTGCGGGTTGAAGCCGACGAGGATGCCGACGCCGAACATCAGCGCGCCGGTGAAGAAGTTGCGGACGAGGTCTGAGAGCGTCCGCCCGATCAGCACCGCGGCGCGCGACATCGGCAGCGAGCGGAAGCGGTCGATCAGGCCCTTCTGGAGGTCCTCGGCGAGGCCGACGCCGGTCGTGAAGGAGCCGAAGGCAACGGTGTTGACGAACACGCCAGCCATCAGGAAGTTGACGTAGGAGACGCCCGGGGGCAGCCTGATCGCGCCGCCCAGCACGTAGCGGAAGAGGACGACGAACATGACCGGCTGGATCGCCGAGAAGACGAGCAGCTCGGGGTTGCGCGGAATGTGGCGAAGCGCGCGGCCGGTCAGGACCGCGGCGTCTGAGATCTGCCAGTAGAGCCAGCCGTGGCGCTCGGCGTCGGTGTTCACGCCGCCTCCTCCTGCTCGCCCTCGTCCTCCTCGGCGACGTGCCCGGTCAGCGTCAGGAAGACGTCATCGAGCGTCGGGCGGCGGACCGCGAGGTCGTCGATGCCGAGCCCCGCCGCGTCGAAGTCCCTGACGACGTCGGTGAGGCGGCGCGCGCCCGCCGCGGCCGGCCCCGACAGGCGCCGCGCGTCCTCCTCGACGCGGACCGGCCCGTCGAGATGGCGCTCGAGCGTGCTCGCGCCGAGCGACAGGTCGGACTCGCGCCCGAGCGTCAGCTCGATCCGCTCGCCGCCGACCTGGCTCTTGAGCTGATCGGCGGTGCCGACGGCGATCATCCGGCCGTGATCGATGACGGCGATCAGATCGGCGAGGAAGTCGGCCTCCTCGAGGTACTGCGTCGTCAGCAGCAGCGTCACGCCCTGCGCGCGAAGCGCGCCGATGCGCTCCCACATCGCAAGGCGCGAGCGCGGGTCAAGTCCGGTCGTCGGCTCGTCGAGGAAGAGGACGGGCGGCGTCGCGATCAGCGCCGCCGCCAGGTCGAGACGGCGGCGCATCCCGCCCGAGTAGGTCTTCGCGATCCGCTCGCCGGCGCCGCTCAGGCCGAACTGCTCGAGCAGCTCGCGCGCGCGGGCGCGCGACTGCGCACGCGACATGCGGTACAGGCGTCCGACCATCTCGAGGTTCTCGCGCCCCGTCAGCAGCTCGTCGACCGCCGCGTACTGGCCGGCGAGGCCGATCTGGGAGCGCAGGCGGTCGGCGTCGCGCACGCAGTCGAGGCCCGCCACCTCGGCGCGGCCTGCATCGGGCTCGAGCAGCGTTGTGAAGATCCGCACGGCCGTCGTCTTGCCGGCCCCGTTTGGCCCAAGCAGTCCGAACACGGTTCCGGCGGCGACCTCGAGGTCGAGACCGTCGAGGGCGAGCGTCTTCCCGAAACGCTTGACGAGCCCCTCGGCGAGAATCGCCGGGCGGGTCCCCTCAGACGTCATTCACGCAGCACCCTAGCGTCACTCTCAAAATCGCGTCGGGGGCGCCGAGCGCGCCGCCCCCAAGGCGCGGCCTCAGCCCGCCGTCGCGATTCCGACCGGGCAGGAGACGCCCGTGCCGCCCAGCCCGCAGTAGCCGGCCGGGTTCCTCTCTGCATCGCTGGGTGCTGCGGCGTTTCCCCCGATCCCGCTGCGTGCTCCTGGGTGGCGGAGCAGACCGTCGGCGAAGCCGACGTTCTCGCCTGACCCCGCGACGATCGAAGTCCCGCCGGCGGGACTTTCAGAGGTCGAGCGATGAGCAACCGAACGACCTGCAAGGCGCACTGTGCGTCGTGTGGCCGCCACTTCTCCGGGACGGCTCCATTTGACATGCACCGCGTCGGCGACCACGCCTCGAACGACCCGGAGACACGGCGCCGGTGCGTGGCACCGCACGACCTTGACCCGCCGCGCCTCGAACTGCTGTCCGAGGACGGCTGGTGCGAGGTCGGCGGCGAATGGCACGAAGACGAGGCTGGGCGCCAGTGGCCGGCGACGCTGCACCCGGTCACGATCTGGACCCAGCGGCTGAGCGACGCACGGAGAGCGCAGCTTGCGGCTTTGAGGGAAGCATGAGGCTGTCTGAGCGCCTTCGGCCACCGACCCTGGCCTCGAACCCTTTCCCGCGGTCGGCTCGCCGCCTGAGCCGGCCGTTATTCGTCACAACCGAACGAACGGAGAACCCATGATCACCTCGCACCTACAAGAAGCCGTCGACGCCGCGATGGCCGAGCAGATCCTCCCGCTCGGCGAAGCCATCGAGGACGCGGTCGGTCCGCTCGACGACGAGCAGCGCCGCGTCGTCGCGGCCGGGCTGCAGCAGGTGCTCATCGCGGGACTGCGGATCGGGTTCGGCGAGGCCGTGGCGCAGGCGGTTGAGCAAGGGGTCGACGCGCATCTCGTGCTCGCACTCGAGGCTGATCCGCCGCCGCCGCAGTAGGCCGCCGACCGGCCCCGCCGCTAGGCTGACGCGTATTGCTTACGATGTAGTTGCAAATCAGCGGGAGGTCGGATGAACGCCGTTCGAGACGAGAGCATCCTCCGGGAGAGAGTCAGCGGCGACACCTTCCGGGAGATTGGCGAGCGCCACGGCATCTCCACGATGCGGGCGCACACCGTCTACAGCCGCGCCGCTCGCCAGCACCTCGACGACCTGCAGCGCCGACTGCTCGACAACGCCAAGAGCGACACCGACGAGCTTGAGGTGCTGCTGGTCCCAGGCCACAGCGGGCCTGACTTCGACGCGGCGATCACCTACCTGAGCTGGGTGACCAGCGCACTCGCCGAGCGCGGCGTCGAGCTGCAGATTCATCCACGGACCGCGATGAACGGCGTGGCTTTTGGCCTTGAAGACGTCACAAGGAGTAGCCGATGACCATCAGCACGACGCAACGCGACCGCCTGAACCAGATCCGCGAGCGTGCCAACAGCGCACGCGGACGCCGCGCCGCCGCTCAGAAGGCACTCGACGCAGCCAAGGCTGCCCAAGACCCGCAGGCGCAGCACGCCGCCGAGGTCGCGTACCAGCATGCCGTCGGCGAGGTTGACGTGGCTCGCGAGCTCGAGGCTGTCCTTCTCAGCCAGGCCGCTGGCGTGTCCAGCGGCGCGATGTTCGGCACCGAGTCGTTCCTGGACGACCCCGAGACGGTGGCGTCGCTGGAACAGCTGGCGCACAGCTCGATGCCGATCGGCCAACTCAACCTGGGGCCGCTTGCCAGCCGCGAAGACCTGATCGGGATGCTCGAATCCGGCTCCTGGGGACCGTCGCGCCGCAGCCTGGCGCTGACCGAACCGGCGCTGCCCGACATGACCCGCCAGACCGCGTTCTACGGGACTGTGCCTCAGCTGCGTCGTCGACTGCGCCTGCTGGACCTGATCCCAACGATGGCGATGGACGGCCTGCAGTTCGCCTACGCCCAAGAGTCCGGCTCGCTCGACACCGCCGAGGAGACGCCCGAAGGCAGCCTCAAGCCCCAAGGCGACCAGGTGCTCACCGACGCGCTCGTGATCGCGAAGACGATTGCTCACTGGTTCAAGCTGAAGCGCCAGCAGCTCGCGGACGTGCCCGCGCTCGGCACCGTCGTCAACAACCGCCTGACCTACGGGGTGATGCGCCGCGTCGAGAACCAGATCGTCTCGGGCGACGGCGAAGGCGACGACCTGCTCGGGATCCTCAACACGGCCGGGATCGCGACCGTCGCTTTCGACGGGTCCGTGCCGCTCAGCGACCTGTCGCTGGACGGAATCGTCGACGTGCTGACCGCCGAAGCGCAGCCCAACGCGGTCGTGCTCAACCCGACTGACTGGGCGGCGATGTTGAAGGTCAAGAGCGTCGGCTCCGGCGACCGCCTCGACAGCGCCGGTGCGTTCTCGACACCCGCCGATCAGCTGTGGGGCCTGCCCGCGATCCCGAGCACCGTGATGCCGACCGGCCAGGCATTGGTCGGCGACTTCACCGCAGGCTGCACCCTGTTCGTCCGCGAAGGCGTGAACGTCCGAATCTCCGACGCCGACCAGGACGACTTCCTTCGCAACCAGCTGACAATGCTCGGCGAAGGCCGTTTCGGGTTGGCGATATGGCAGCCCGCCGCGTTCGCGCTCGTCAACCTCGCCGCCTAGAGAAAGCGATCGACATGGCTATCACCCAAGCAGAACGAATCCTCGACCTCGCGCTCGCAGGTCACAGCGTCGCCGCGATCGCCCAAGCGATGGCCGTCGGCGAAGCAACCGTCACGAATGCGCTGCAAGACCTGACCATCACACCCTCAGGCCAGGGCGGCAACGCCGGTGGCGCTGTCGGTCCGACCGGTCCCGTCGGCGCGACCGGCCCAGCAGGCCCGACCAGCGCGACCGGACCCTAGAACTCGTCAGTCAGCGGCGAGAGCGGCGCGAGGCTCCGTCTCCTAGCCTCGCGCCGCGCCACTGCGTCGAGCGCTGGCCTCGACTTCGAGTTCGCCAAGTGAGCACGACCGCGCCAAAGCGCCGCAAGCGCGACTCCGACCGGTTGGAGTCCGGCTGGCGCTCCCGGATCGTCGAGCAGGGCGTCGAAGACCCCGCTCAGCTGCCAGCGACACTGTCCTTCGCCGCTTGAGTCGGAGCTCGTCGAGGCCGACTACCGTAGTAAGCCCGTGTGCACGAGCCTCCCCCCGAGAACCACTACACGCAGCTGGCCCTGGAGTCAGCAGGAGGGTTCTAGGACCCGCAAGACGATCTCAATTGCGATAGCGCTCGCCGCCCTAGCGTTCGCCTCGAGCGCCGGCGCTCGCACAATCCACCACATCGGCGCGGAGTCTTGGATCGACTGCCCGAGCTTCACCGACACCGAGGCCACCGGCGTTTCGTCCACCATCACGCAACTCGAGTGGATCAGCTTCACCGGCTTACGCCCGTCACAAGCAGCCGCTGGCTGCAAGGATGCTGCCGAGCTCGCACGCGCGGCGGCTTTCGTCGAGGACACGCACATGGCTGCCGTCCGACTCCCACTCCACAACCGCATCGACGGCCACTCGCGCTGGTGGGCGATCGGCGCCCCCACAGATATCAACGGCTACAGCAACCACGACCATACGTTGGTCGAGGTCAACTCGACGCGCAGCACAACCACGGCCTCTGACCAGTACGCGTCTTTCGAGGAAACGACATGAGCGCCCGCCCCGACGACATCGACGGCGACCTCCGCAGGGGCGACAGCCTTGAGACGGTCCTCGGATGACCCGGCGCACGACGGCAGCCCGACGCGAACGCGACGCGCGACCGCCTTACCAGCGCTTGTAAACAGCCGCTTCGTCTAAGCGCTTGCCCCACACGACGCTGGCGGACCAGCGACGAGGCCCACGCCACGCCGCCCCGTGAGTCAGGCCACGCGAGCGACGTGCGAGGGGGTAGGTCGCATAGAGAACCGCCTTTTGCAACAGCCCCCGCAGGCTGATCCGTGGGAAAAAATATGCAACCCGAGATTTTTGGCCTCCGACTGACTGTGTAGTCGAGCTAGGCGTAGTGGGCGATGAGGAGCACCCAGAAGGCGACGCCGAGGCCGACAAACAGGAGGCCAGCCGGTGTCCAGCCATCGGTGCCGGTTGCAGCCTTCTTGCGCCGCGCCGGTCGCCGCCGCGTAGCCGACGAGAGAGCCGCACGGCCGGGATGGCGCACCGCGTAGACCTGGCGGGAAGCACGGCGGACCGAGCGGGGCGTTACCGCTCGGCGCGCTCTGCGGACGGGGTGGAAGAACAGCATGTAATCAGCGGCTGACGGGTACGGTCTCGCCGCCGGGATACCTGGGCATCCCCGAGCCGGGCGGTCCGGGCACGTCCGGCGAGCAGGAGGTCGTGTGGCCGTCCGGCCAGGTCATCGCACACCATCGCGACGCCCCGCGGATCGGTGTGCACGGGGCCGGAAGCGCGGCCTGCCGGAGCACGATGCACGCCTGGTCAGCGGGCGTCGACACGGTGGCGGGCGTGATGTGGCCATCCGGCGTGGTGTACGTGGCCTTGGAGGTCGCGCCGAATGGGGCCCAACCGAGATTCGCGGCCGAGAAGAGCACGAGTGCCAGCGCAACGGTCGCGATCACCGTGGCCAGGAGCGACACCTTGAGGGCGGTGCTCATGCCGAAGGCATCGGCAGCGGGCGCCGCAAGCTGAAGGCGGGCCGACGCGCGCTGCCGCTCGGAGGCGCTACGGCGCGTCGGCGCGAGCTGTCGCAGCAGGCGCGTAGAGTCGTCGCCGTGGTCTGCACGCTGTCGCACCCTCACTTCGACTGCGCTGTCGACCGATAAGAACCTAGATGCGCCTCACGCGCTCAGCCGTCGTAATCCTGATGGTCGGGTTCGCGGTGACCGGATGTGGAAGCGCCGCCGGTACGTCGTCGCAATCAGCGTCGTCGGCGGCAACGACAACGACAACGACAGCCCAGGCGGGCTGCACGGTCTACATGGCGAGCGCGGACGTCCGGGTGACGTTCTCGACGAGCAACCTGTGCTCCCAGGCTGTCAAAAATTGGTCCGGCAACGGCGAGTACTGGCAGCGCGGCGATCCGATCCCGACCGATTCGCTGAGCGAAACGTGCGCGCTATCGAACGGATCCTCGACCGTGATCGTCGAAGACTCTGGCAGCGCCATCAGCGGGACGGACATCTGTGGAAACCTCGTCCACAAAGACGGGTGGACACAGGACCAAAACCTGCCTTCAGTGGGACCGGCCGAGGCGGCGCAACAGCAAGCTGAGGCGCAATCCGCGTCGGAGTCGCAGAGCCAGTCGAACATGGCCACAGAACAGGCGGCCGCGAGCAGCGTACTCAGCGACATGTCGCAGCTTCAATCAGACGAGGGCAGCGCGGCCACGGACGGCGCGCCGAGCGCATTTGCGAACGACTTGGCGAGCGGGCGCACCGACGTCGGAACCACGTATAGCGACCTTCAGCACGTCCTCGGGGAACAAGGATCGGCCGACGCGCCGACGATCTGCTCCGACGCCGACACGGTCAGCTCGGACGCCGACAGCGTCCAGAGCGATGCCGACAGCGTCCAAAGCGACCTCGATTCGTCCAATGAGGACGTGTCGTCGATCAACAGCGACATCGGCCAGCTGCGACAGGACGAAGCACAGCTGCAGCAGGACATGGCGACTGACCCGGCCGACGCCCCCGCGAACCCACCCACGACCTCGCAGGTGGCGTCGGCGATCAAGACGGGCCACCATGACGCGGCCACGGCCGCCGCGAACGGCAACAGGGCGCTCGGGCAGGCCAACGGCATGGTGAAGACGGCTCAGGGTTACGCCAGCCGGGCACAAGCAGTGTGTAGCGCCACCGGCTGACCCGCATCGTCCGTCGCACGCTGCGCGTAGA
>DATAWT010000040.1:0-17280 GCA_036267075.1 Solirubrobacteraceae bacterium | reverse complement strand
CGAGGCGGCTCGGTTGCTGGGCAACTCGCACGCGCTGTGCTGGACCCTGCTCGGCCGCTCGGCCGCCGCGCTGCGGAGCGGGGACATGGACCTCGCACTCGCCACTGCACAGGAAAGCGTCGACCTCAGCCAGGGCGAAAGTAGCTTCCACTCGTCAGAGGGAGCTGCGGATCTCGCCGCAGCTCTGCTCGAGACAGGCGAACCTGAGCGCGCGGTCGAGTTGCTCCTCGAGTCGTCCGGCGGTGAAGAGCTGACTCTCATCGCCGGGAGCCCGAGAGCGCGGTACCTCGAGGTGCTGACGCGCTCGTGGCTCGCGCTGGGTCGCCCCGCAGAGGCGGAACGAGCAGCCGCCGTCGCGGAGGCCTGGGCCTCGGCCGTGCAGCTGCCGATGGCCGCCGCCTGGGCCGAGAGAGCATCGGCGGCCGTTGAGCTGGACGGCGGCGACCCCGCGCGTGCAGCAGCGCACGCACTCGCGTCCGCGGCCGTCGCAGACGGAGCCGGAGCGCCGGTGGAGGCCGCTCTCTCGCGCCTGCTCGCCGGACGCGCGTTCGTGCGAGCTGGCGACCGTGACAGCGCCACAGCCGAGCTTCGGCGTGCGGCCGACGACTTCAGGGAGGCCGGCGCATTCCGCTACTGCGGCGAGGCGGAGCGGGAGCTTCGCAAGCTCGGCCATCGAATCCAGCAGCGCACGCGGCCGGGCGGGCCCGCCGGAACGGCGCTCGAGTCGTTGACCGGACGCGAGCTCCAGCTCACCATGCTCGTGTTCGACCGCAAGACCAATCCGGAGATCGCGGAGGAGCTGTTCCTCAGCCAGAAGACCGTCGAGACGCACCTGCGGAACATCTTCCGCAAGGTCGGCGTGTCCTCACGGGTCGAACTTGCCCGCGCCGTCGAGCGGGCGCAGCGCACAACTGGGACGTCATCGTAGTCGTGGCCGATCGAGCCCTTGGAGATCCGGAGGCCGGGGCTGTAATCGCCCTGCTTGCGATGGACCGCCATGCTTGCAGACGATTCGTCGAGTGGGCGATCCAGGACTCGAACCTGGGACCTCTTCCTTATCAGAGAAGCGCTCTAACCGACTGAGCTAATCGCCCTCGGACCCGCGGACCGGCTGGGGACAACGCGGCCCGTCACCGGGGCATCGTAGCGGGAGGCGTGCCTCGGGCGTGCCGTGCGAAGCACGCAGCCGAGGCCACGGCGTGTTGACTCGGCCGCCCGATCGCGCCCGGCCGTACACTCAGCGCCGTGACGGGTGTGGCGCCTGCTGTCGCGGTTTCGCGCCAGGCGCAGCCGCGGGACGTTTGGCGCCGTCGATGGGCGGCGTTCCGGGTCTTGTGGCCGCTCTGGGCGTTGCTCGTCGCCGCGGCTGCGGTGCGCTTCTCGACGCTTGGATTGCAGAGCCTCTGGTTCGACGAGGCGTACACCCCTGTTCGCGATCTTCACACGTCGCTCGGCACCACCCTGAGCGTCGTTGCCGGCCACGAGAACACGCCGCCGCTCTGGTACGTGCTGATCTGGGCGGAGACGCGCCTGCTCGGCACGAGTGTGATCGCGTTGCGACTACCGTCCGCCCTTGCCGGCGTCGCGCTCGTCTGCGTTGGTTGGCGGATCGGGGAGGTGATCGGCTCGCGACGAGTCGCGATCACGCTCGCGGCCCTCCTCGCGTTCAACCCGCTCTTTGTCTGGTACTCCCAGGAAGCGCGGGCGTATGAGCTCTTCGCACTCCTGATCGGCCTGTCGTTGCTGTTCTTTCTGCAAGCCTGGGACAAGCCGTCGGCTCGTGTTCTGGCGGCTTGGTCGATCGCCTCGATCCTCGCTCTCCTGACCGAGTACTTCGCGGTGTTCCTGATCGCCGGCGAGGCGGGCTTCCTTATGTACCGCACGGCGCTGCCGACGCGACATGGCGGGCGCGTCAGGCGGCACGAGCCGTGGCTTGTCGTCGCGGCGTGCGCCGGGGTCGGCGCCGTCGGAGCGGCGCTCGTGCCGCTTCTGATTGCCCAAGGCGGACGCGGAACGAACTGGATCCGCAGCTGGCCACTCGGGCACAGGCTCGTTTCGAGCCTCGGCTACTACCTGCTCGGCTACAACGGGGCGGTCCTCGGCCACACGCTCCTGCTGCTATGCGCGCTGCCGCTCGCGGCGTCCGTGATCTGGCTCGCGCGGTCGCGCGATCGCGCGCACATCGCAACCGCATGGCGTTGCCTTGCCGTGGGCACGATCGGCATCGGGGCCCCGCTCGCGCTCGCGCTCGCCGGCTTCGACTACCTGGCGCCGCGGAACATCATCGGCTGCTGGGTAGCCCTCTCGGCGTTTCTCGCGACCGCCCTCGATGCGCTTCGCCCGCGCGCCGTCGGCACGGGCTTGGCCGCCGTCGTGGTGTGCGTCAGCCTCGGCGTGGTCGTAGCGACCGATCTTGATTCGCGTCTGCAGCGAGGAGACTGGCGCGACGTCGCCCGAGCAATTCATCGCGCACCGCGGAGGCGCGCGATCGTCACCGTCGAGGACGGGGCGGCACCGCTCGAGTACTACCTGCCAGACGCGCATCTCGAGTACTTCTCGCGCCGGCGCGCCGTATTGCTCTCAGAGGTCGACATCGTTGGCTACGCCCCCGTCCCGCCACTCCGATCGCTTGTCCCGGCAGCAGGTTTCGTGCTCTCAGGCCGACTCGACGTTCACGGACTGCGGGTGCTGCGTTTCGTCAGTCGCCGTCCATTTCGCATCTCGGGCGCGACGCTGCGCGACTTGACGATCCCCCACAGCGCGATCGGCACCGCCGAGGTGCTCGTGCCGCGGGCGCTCCAGAAGAAAGGCAGCCCGGCGCGCTGAGGCGCGACCTGTCGATCGCCGGCGCCGCATTTATGCGAACGAGACGTCGTCGTCCGCGACCAGCGGCAACCGCGGATCGCCGAAAACGGGCTCGCCGTTGAGCAGAGCCGCCAGCTTGGCGTCAACCGCGATACCCACCGTGGTCGCGGCCGCGCCAAGTGACCAGGCCGTCACGGTCTTCCTGGCCAACGAAGACCCGGCGCGCCATTGAACCGTCACCATCGGCCCGCTTACAGTGTAAGCGTCGGCGTATTGCGAGGGATCGTTGACGTTGCGCAGCGAGGCAAGCTGCGCGTCGTGTAGTGCGACAGAACGGTCGCCGAGCAGATCCTCGCCCGTCAGCCGGCGAACCCGGCAGCGTGCGTAGAGCGATGCCGGCCGGAGCTCGTCGGCCGCCAGCAGCTCCTCCAGCGTCTCGATGATCTGCGGGCGATAGGCGGCGGCGAGCGGCTGATGGTGGCCATCGACCTCCGGCAGCGCGACGTCGACCTGATCGCCGAGCGCGGCGGTCACGGCGCGAACGAACGCCGGATGCAGAAACGGGACGTCAGTCGAAGACAGATAGGCGACGCGAGCGCGTCCTGAGAGCTGGCGCAGTCCCGCGGCGAGCCCCTCGAGCGGGCCGCGGTCGGCGCGCCCGTCCGCTACCACCTCGACGCTCGACAATAGTTCGGGAAGCCTCTGGTCGGCCGCGCGCACCACGATGACCGGCCCGTCGACGCTGCGAGCGAGGATCCCGCTGACCCGCCACAGCAGCGTCGAGCCGTGCCAGTCGAGCGCGGCCTTCGCCGACCCCATCCTCGTCGAGCGCCCGCCGGCGAGGACGATCGCGGCTGCCTCGTGCATCGGGCGATGGTAGAGGGCCCGCGCGGCGTAAAATACCGCCATGGCAGGCGCGCGGCTGTCCCACGACGAGGCGATCACGATGACCGTCGCCGAGGTGATGGTCCCGGTTCCGAAGACTCTCCCCTCCGACGCCAGCCTCCGCGACGTTGAAGGGGCGTTTGAGAACCCGAGTGTGCGGGTCGTCGTTCTGGCCGACGACGGCGTCTTTCGCGGGACGATCGAGCGCGCCGACCTTCCTGAGGGCGGCGCTACCGACGAGCCCGCCAGCCGCTACGCCGACTCCAGGCCGCTCACGGCCCGGCCGGCGATGCCGATGCGCGAGGCCGTCGAGCTCCTCGAGCAATGCCGCGAGCCGCGCTTGGTGGTGCTGGACGACGACGGGGAGACTCTGCGCGGGATGGTCTGTCTGAGCCGCAGTCAGAACTCCTTCTGCGTCGGCTAGTGCGCTAGACCTTCTGCCCCTTGCGCAGGCGCTTGACGAGCGCGAAAGCCTCCTCGGGCGAGGAAAAGGTGAGCTCGGCGCGGTAGACGCCTCCGCGGCCGACCGCGACGCGCACATCCGTTCCGAAGGCCCCCTCGAGCGCTTCGCCGATCGAGGCGCAGGCCTCGATCTGATCGGGATGGGCCTCGCGCCGCGACACCGTCGTCGGCTCGACGTCCGCGCCGTCCTCGTTTGCCTCCCTTGCGCGTTGCTCGAGCGTGCGCACCGACCAACCTTCATCGGCCGCCATGCGGCCGAGCCGCCGACGGGCGTCGTGGTCGTTCGCGGTGAGCAGAGCGCGTCCATGCCCCTCGCTGAGGATCCCGCGCTCGAGCAGCTCGAGCGCCTCGTCGGGGAGATCAAGCAGGCGAACGAGGTTGGAGACCGCAACCCGGCTTCGCCCGATGCGCAGTCCTACGTCCTCCCGAGAAAGGCCGAGCTCCTCGACCAGGGCAGCGCAGGCGCGCGCCTCCTCGATCGGGTTGAGGTCCTCGCGAGCCATGTTCTCGATCAGCGCCAGCTCCAGCGACTCCGCGTCGTCGCGGGCGCGGACTATCGCCGGGATCGTCTCGAGGCCGGCGAGCTGCGCCGCGCGCCAGCGCCGCTCGCCGGCGATCAACTCGAAGCGCCCGTCGGCGAGCGGGCGCACCAGAACCGGCTGGAGGACGCCGCGCGTCTCAAGCGATCCGGCGAGCGCGGCGAGCGCCTCGTCGTCGAAGTGTCGGCGCGGCTGGCGAGGATTAGCGCGGATCAGTTCGACCGCGACCTGACGGAACTCCTCGACGTTGCTGTCAGGGTCGGTCGACACCGCCATGATCGCTGCCAGCCCGCGCCCCATCCCACGCGGACGAGAGCCGCCGATGGCGCTGCCACCGAGAGGCCACGCGTCGGGACCACGACTGGCGCTCATGACTGTTTCTCCTTTTCGCTAACGCGCATTCAACGCTCTACAGAGCCAAACTCGCGCCCGCGCGCGGCCACTTCGCGAGCTAGGGACAGGTACGCCTCCGCGCCGGCGCAATAGGGGTCGTGGAGCGTCACCGGCACGCCGAAGCTCGGCGCCTCGCTGAGGCGCACGTTGCGGGGGATCACCGTGTGGAAGACGAGCCCGGGAAAGTGCTCGCGCACGTCGCGCTCCACGTCACGCCCAAGGCGCGTGCGAGCGTCGTGCATCGTCAGGACGAGCCCGGCGACCGTCAGGTGCGGATTGAGGTGTCGCTGCACCAGGGTGATTGTTTCGAGGATCTGGGCGAGCCCCTCAAGCGCGAAATACTCGGTCTGCACCGGCACGATCACGTGGTCTGCGGCCACCAGTGCGTTGATCGTGAGGGGACCCAGCGAAGGCGGGCAGTCGATCAGCACGTAGGGCATCCGCTCGCGCAACGGAGCAAGCGCGTCTCGAAGGCGACCCTCGGAGCCGGGAATCGCCGGTAGCTCGACGGTCGCGCCGACGAGGGACCTCGTCGCGGGTATCAAAGAGAGGAGGTCGACGGGCGTCTCGTGGATCGCCTCCGCCGCGGTGCTGGTGGCACACAACACGTCGTAGGCGTTCGGCTCGAGGCCGCGCGGCTGCCCGAGCGACACCGTCGCGTTGCACTGCGGATCGAGGTCTACGAGCAGAGTTGGCATGCCGGCGCCGGCGATGCAGGCCGCGAGATTGACCGCCGTCGTCGTCTTCCCAACGCCACCCTTCTGGTTGGCGATCGCGAACGTGGTCATCCTCGACAACCTAGCGGGCGCTTGGGTCGCCTGGGCGCGAGCACGGTTGTCCGTTACCACCGGCGCGAGGACCGAATCCACGACACTCAACTTGCGTCTCCGAGGGGGCGCTTGCGCGCCATGCCCGCACGGCGCGGAAAGCGTGGCGGCGTAGGCGCAACCTTGCGAAAAACGTACAAACGATGCGCCACGCTGCCAGCATATGGCGCACTGCGGACCGCTTCCTCGCCCCGCAGGCCGAGCAACTGGGCGGCGCGCGAGGCCGCCGCTTCCTCGTCGGCTGCCAGCTCCCCTTTCCAGGCAACGAGACGGCCGTCGAGGCGCAGCAGCGGCGCGGCGTACTCGCAGAGCACCGCGAGCGGCGCCACGGCGCGCGCCGTCACGACGTCCTGGCCATCGAGGCCGTCGCCCAACTCCTCGACGCGCGCGTTGACGACGCGTGCGTTCTCAACGCCGGCCGCTTTGATCAACCGCTCGAGGAACTCGCATTTGCGGCTCGCGCTCTCGATCAACGCCACCGAGGCGCTGGGAAGTGCGATCGCGAGCACAACTCCAGGAAATCCGGCGCCGGAGCCGATATCAGCGATCGCGTGAGCCGAGCGCACGGAATCGAGCGCGAGAGCGCTCAGCGAATCCGCCGCGTGAATGTCCAGCGCCGCCTCGCCGCGCACGGCACTCGGAGCATGCTCGTCACGGTCCAGCACTGTGAGGACGGCGCCGATCTGCTCAGCCTGGCGGTCATCGAGCGACCACCTTTTGGCAAGCGCGGCGAGCGCGCTCACACCGGGCGCATGCGCTCGATATAGGCGCTGTATCGCTCGCGCATCTCGGCGAGGCGCCCTGCGGCGTATCCGTCGAGCTCCGCCAGCGGGCTCTGCTCCAACACCGGCAGGACGTCCTCGACGAGCGCCACGCCTCGCGCCATCCATTGGTAGTAGCTGCGGCCGCCGTGGCCATAAGGGCCGTAGAGGCGGGTGCGTGGAAAGCGCGCGACGAGCCAGCGAAACAGCGTCTCGTGGCGCACGTGCATGCGTAGGGTGATCTGCGGCTGCTTGCCGTCTCCCCCGAACGAGCCCTCCCCGATCAGGATCCCGACGAAGACGCCCTGTTCAAACGCGCTCGGCTGCGCCACGCGCCAAGTCTCGCAGCGCGCCCGGATGTTGTTTCACCGTGGAGAAAAACGTGAAACGCGGATCAGTCGCCGGGCGAGACGACGAGCCGGCGGCGCGGCTCATCTCCCTCGCTGTGGGTCTCGACGTCGCCGCGTTCGCGCAGATATTCGTGCACGAAGCGCCGCTCGGCAGCGGGCATCGGGCGCAGCGCGATCCGTCGGCCTTCGCTGACCACCGTTTCGGCAGCACGGTCGGCCTCCTCGCGCAACTCGTCCTCGCGGCGCCCGCGATATCCCGCGGCGTCGACGACGACACGGAGGTCGGCGGCGCCGCGCAGGACGATTCGCTGCGCGATGTGCTGAATCGCCTCAAGGACCGCTCCGTCCGGTCCGACTAGCGCCTCGGCGCCGGCACCCTCGACGGATCCCCGAAGCACACCGTCGTCTTCTGTGACCGTGACCGCGCCTTCGACGGCGAGCGCCTCCGCCAAAGTCTCGAGCAGGTCTTGAAGCTCCTCCCCGGGCGTCAGGTCATCGTTGTCCTCGATCACCGGCGCCTCCCCGACCGCTTTTTTCTTGGCCGCGCCGACGGCGGAGGCGCGGTGGGCTTTTTGATCGCCTCCCGCGCGGCGACCGCCGTCCCCTTGCCGTTGGCCTCGACTTTCACTGGAGCGTTAGGTCGTCCGTAGCGGCGGATGTTGAAGTACTGCTGCGGGATCGTCACGAGGTTCGTCGCGATCCAGTAGACGAGCAGGCCCGCCGGGAACTGGATCACGAAGATGACGAAGAAGACGGGCAGCGCGATCGAGATCAACCGCTGGTTGCGGTCGGCCCCGACCGACATCATCACGCTGGTCATGACCATCGTGCTGACGTAGAGGACCATCAGCACGATCAGCACGATGCCGGTCGCCTTCGCGGTGATGTCGTTGACGAACAGGAAGCTCGCCGAGTGCGGAACGAGCTTGTTGCAGTTGACGTTTGTGAAGTTCGTCAGGTGCGGGTGGATCGCGAGCGCGGCCTTGCCGCAGATGTGCTGCTTGAGGTCCTTGCGCAGCATGTAAACCAGCGAGATGAACACCGGTATCTGCAGGACCAGCGGCAGACAGGAGGCGAGCGGATTGACTCCGGCCTCCTTGTAGTACTTCATCATCTCTTCCTGCTGGCGGCGCTTGTCGTCGGCGTAGCGCTTCTTGATCTTGTCGATCTCGGGCGCGTGCGCGCGCATCTTCGCCATGCCCTTGAACTGGCGTGCCGTGAGCGGGAACGTGACCGCTCGCACCAGCAGCGTCAGGCCGATGATCGACCAACCCCAGCTGCCGCCGAGGACGCTGTGCAGCGCGACGAGGATGTGCTCGAAGAACGAGATGAGCGGCCCAAAGGCGCTCCTGATTACGTCGGCAAGGATCATCGTGGGGGTGCGGCGCAGCCTCGGGCGCGGAACAGCCGCTGAGCGCTGACAGGATCGAGGCCGCCGGGGCTGAAGGGATTGCACCGCAGCAGCCGCCAGCCGGCGAGGATGACGCCGCGGATTATGCCGTACTCACGAATCGCCTGCACCGCATAGTCGGAGCAGCTCGGGGCGTAGCGGCAGCGCGGCCCACGCAGCGGCGAAACCGTCACCTTGTAGAGCCGAATCGGCGCGACCGCCACCGCGCGAAGGGCGCGGCGCATCAGGCCACCGGGGCCTTCTCGACCAGCTCGGCGAGCGCCGCATCCACGCCCGCGAGACCCTCAGACTCGCCAAGCTCGCGCGCCGGCGGACGGGCGACGATCACGATGTCGTGACCCGCGGGGAGCTTCGCCGCGAGCTGCGCACAGGCTTCGCGCAGCAAACGCTTCAGCTGGTTTCGCTCGACCGCGCCGCCGACCTTGCGACCGACCGAGAAGCCGATCCGCGGCGGGTCCTCGCCGCCCCGCGGGAACGTGTACAGAACGAGATAGCGATTGGCGACCGAGCGGCCCTGGCGGTACACGCGGTCGAACTCGGCGCTGCGCGACAGCCGCCCGCTCTTGCGCCGGGCAACCGCGCCGTGCTCCGGCTCTCCCACCGCCTCAGACCGTCAGGCGCTTGCGGCCCTTCGCGCGCCGCCGCTTCAGCGTCAGCTGGCCGGCCTTGGTGCGCATCCGCGCACGGAACCCGTGCGCCCGCGCGCGCTTGCGCTTCTTGGGCTGGTAGGTGCGCTTCATGGCCGGGTCGACGAGTATACCGAAGGGCCCGTTTTTCTCGCCAAATGCGCCCTGTTCGACGACCTGGCGCATTGCCGTTGCTATATTCGCTGGGCCCTAGGGGCCCGCCGCCGTCGCGCTCCTCCATTCGCCCACCCAGCCGCCCACCGGAGGTTCTCGCGCGCCGTGACAGCCGAGCTTGATCACGTCTGGCGGCAGATCCAGGGGGCACTGAGAGAGAGCGTGGGCGAGCGAACATTCGGCCTTTGGCTGGCCCCGCTGCGTTGCGTCTCGCTTGACCGTGAGAACCTCGTCCTCGACGGGCCGCCCGAGGTCTCGGCGTGGGCGTCGCAACGACTCGCCCAGGCACTGGCGAGCGCGACGGCCGCCGTTCTCGGTCCGGGCGTGCGAGTCTCGATCGCTGGCACCGCCGTCGCCAAGGCTGAGGTCGCGGTCGCGCCGTCAACGCTCAACCCCAAGTACACCTTCGAGCAGTTCGTGATCGGACCCTCCAACCGTCTTGCGCACGCGGCCGCGCTGTCGGTCGCCGAGATGCCCTCGCAGGCCTACAACCCGCTCTTCATCTACGGGCCGCCCGGTCTGGGCAAGACGCATCTCCTCCACTCCGTCGGCAATTACGTCAACGCGTTCGGCGGCGGCCTCGCGGTCCGCTACGCCACAGCCGAGGAGTTCACGAACGCCTTCCTGGCAGCGCTTGCCTCGCGCAACGTCGACTCGTTCAAGGCGCATTTCCGCGGCGTGGACGTGCTGCTTATCGACGACGTTCAGTTCCTCGAACGCAAGGCCCGCAGCGAGGAAGAGCTCTTTCACACCTTCAACGCCCTCTATGACGCAGGTAGCCAGCTTGTCATAACCTGCGACAGGCTCCCTGGTGACCTCGGCGATCTCGAGCAGCGGCTACGCGAACGGTTCGCCGCCGGCCTGGTCACCGACATCGAGTCTCCTGACCGCGCAACCCGGTCAGCGATCCTTCGAAAGCGGGCGGCACACGACGGTGTGGACGTCGAAGCGGAGGCACTCGACCTTCTCGCCGAGCGCGTAACCGCAAACGTCCGCTCCCTCGAGGGAGCGCTCATCCGACTTGTCGCCTACGGCTCCCTCACGCAACGGCGGCTCGATGCGCAACTGGCGGCCGAGGTCCTCGAGCGGCTCGGGGTCGCAGCGGCGTCGCGGCTTGTCCCATCGATCGCCGCAGTCCAGGCCGCGGTTTGCGAGCGCTTCTCGCTTACGCTCGACGAACTCCTCTCGCGATCGCGCGCCGAGCGGGTCGTCTGGCCGCGGCAGGCCGCGATGTATCTCTGTAAGGAGTTGACGGATCACTCCCTGCCGGCGATCGCTCGCGCCTTCGACGGCCGCGACCACACGACGGTCCTATACGCGTGCAAGCGCGTGGCCGCGCATATCGCTGTCTCCCCGCCGGCCTACCGCGACATCGAGGTCCTCACAGGTGGCTTGCTCGCTCCCCGCTGAATGCACAGCCTGCGCACAACTCGTCCCCGCCGCATGCGAGCATTCGGCGGCTATTCACATCTTCACAGCCCCTATGACTACAAGAGATGAAGGTAGTCGTCAGCAATGCATCTGAACCTGCGAGCAGCTCCGTTCCTCGAAGAGCTTCAAGCCGCTGCAAGAGTCGCTTCGACTCGTAGCGCCGTCCAGGCGCTTTCTGGAGTGCAGCTCCATGCCGAGAACGGCGTAGCGGAGCTGCGGGCGACCGACATGGAGGTCGGAGTGCGCCTTCCCCTCGATGCGACGATCGAATCGCCGGGCGCCGTCGTCCTGCCGGCTCGCCTCCTACTTGACGTGGTCCGCTCCCTGCCCGGCGACACGGTCAGCTTGGCGCTGCGGGCTCCCGAGGGCGACGTCGAGATCACCTCTGCCGGCGCGACCTTTCGCCTGCGGACGCTTCGCAACGAAGACTTCCCGAACCTGCCAGCCGCAGGAGAGGGGGGCGTGTCGCTCGCCGCGGAGCCGTTCATCGACACCGTCGCACGTGTGTCTCGCTCGGCGTCACGTGATGACACGCGACCGGTGCTGACCGGGATCCTCGTCTCGGCGAGCGAGCACGAGTTGCGGATGGTCGCCACGGACTCCTACCGCCTGAGCGTCAAGACGACGCGCCTCGAGCAGCCGATCGCCGCACCACTCGAAGCCAACGTCCCGGCCCGCGCCCTTGCTGAGGTCGTGCGAATCGCTCAGCAGAGCGAGGTCCCGTCGATCGCGATTACGCGGACGGAGAACCAGATCGTCTTCACGCTCGGTGGCGCGGTGTTGTCCTCCCGGCTGATCGACGGCCAGTTCCCGAACTACCAGCTGCTCCTGCCCGAGACTGCCGATCATGAGTTGCGCGTCGACCGCGAAGAGCTGGCCGGCGTCGTCCGCAGGATCAGCCTCCTGGCCCAGAAGAACGCGCCGCTGCGGCTCAGCTTCTCAGAGGGCGAGCTTCTCGTCTCGGCGCAGACCCCCGACGTCGGCGATGCGCGCGAGGCGCTACCAGTGCCGTTCAGCGGCGAGGCGTTCGAGATCGGCTTCAACGCCGAGTTCCTGCGCGACGGACTTGAGAGCGTTGATTCCGAAGACGTCTTGATCAAGCTCACGAGCGCCCTGCGTCCAGGACTCATCGAGTCCGCCGACGAAAGCCAATTTGTTTACCTTGTCATGCCAATTCGGCTCAATACGTGAGTGCTTGTCGAGCGCATCGCGCTGCGCGAGTTCCGCTCCTATGAGAAGGCCGAACTCGACGTCGGCCCCGGGCTGACGATCGTCCACGGCGCAAACGGCGCCGGCAAGACCAACCTCCTCGAAGGGCTCTACTTCGGCTGCACGGGGCGCTCCTTCCGGACGTCCAATGAGCGCCACCTGGTCCGACACGGCGCGCCCGCCGCTCGCGTGGTCGTGACGGGATCGGACGCCGACGGCGAGCACGAACTCGCGGTCGGGCTCGAGCCGGGGCAGGCCAAGCGGATGACCAGCGACGGCGCGGCGGTCGAGCGACTCACCGACGCCCCGCACCGGCCGCTGATGAGCGTCTTCTCGCCGGATCGCCTCGAGCTGGTCAAGGGCCAGCCGGGCGTCCGCCGGGCCCATCTCGACCAGCTCGTCGCCGCGCTGTGGCCGGCGCGAGCGGCCAATCGTCGCGCCTACAACCAGGCGCTCGCACAGCGCAACGCTCTGCTCGGGCGAGTCCGCGCGGGCCACGTCGCGTCGAGCGCGCTCGCGCCGTGGAACACGGCGCTCGCCGAAGCCGGCGTGGCGCTCGCCGCCGACCGCGGCGAAGCAACCGCGCGGCTCACCATCTCGTTCGCGCGCCACGCGGACGAACTCGGCCTCGCAGGAGTCGCGGCGGTGCGATACAGGTCGCGATCGGCGCAGGACCCGGCAGCGCTCGCGGACGAGCTGACGGCGCGTCTTGACTCAGACCTCGCGCGCGGCTACACCACCCACGGTCCGCACCGCGACGATCTCTCCCTCTCTCGCGATGGGCGTGACCTGCGCGCGTTCGGCTCGCAGGGCGAGCAGCGTCTCGCCCTGCTGGCGCTCCTGCTCGCCGAACGCGACGCCCTCGCCGCCGAACGCTCGCGCCCGCCGCTGCTCCTGCTTGACGACGTGATGAGCGAGCTCGACACCGAGCGCCGCAAGCGTCTGGCCGATGAACTGCGCCGAGACGGCCAGGCGGTGGTCACCGCGACCGAGGCCGACGCCATCCCCGGCTGGCAGATCGAGGACGTCACGAGGATTTCGGTCCCATGAAGCGCCGCGCCCCGCGACCGCTCTCGGTGGCCCTCGACGCCGTCGCCGCGGAGCTCGCGCCGGCTACGACGCTCGCTCCCGTGCAGGCCGCCTGGGCATCGGTCGTGGGGCCCGAGATCGCCGTGCACGCCACGCCCGTGGGGGAGCGGGCGGGGGTCCTCGAGGTCGTCTGCGACGAGTCCGTCTGGGCCGCCGAGCTCGAGCTGATGGGCCCGGAACTCGTGAACCTCCTGCAGAGCGCTCTGGGTACGCGCGCGATCACGTCGCTGCGCTGTCGGACAGGGGCCATGTGACACCCACAAATCCCAGAATTAGCAGGCATTTTCAGCCAGTCGGGGGGGTCGGTGCGACCCCCCAGTGTGCTATTGTTCTGTATACGTATTTACCGCGCCCCGGGGCGGCTTCGAAGCAGTCGCCGGCCGGGGCTTTGCCACGTATTTGAGGATCTTTGCCTGACCGTAAGAAGCGAACTGCAGCCGACTACGACGCGCAGGACATAACCGTTCTCGAGGGCCTCGAGGCCGTCCGCATCAGGCCCGGCATGTATATCGGCTCGACCGGCGAGCGCGGGCTCCATCACTTGGTCTATGAGGTCGTCGACAACGCCGTCGACGAGGCGCTGGCCGGCTTCTGTACGGCCGTCACGGTGACGATTCACTCCGATAACTCGATAACCGTCGACGATGACGGCCGCGGTATTCCGGTCGCAAACATGGAGAAGGAGGGGCGGCCGGCCGTGGAGGTCGTCCTCACGGTCCTTCACTCGGGCGGCAAGTTCGGCGCCGGCGAGGGCTACAAGGTTTCCGGCGGCCTGCACGGCGTCGGCGTCTCGGTCGTCAACGCGCTCTCAGAGCGCTTGGAGATCGAGATCCGCCGCGACGGACACCGCTGGACGCAGACCTACGAGCGGGGTGCGCCGCAGGGCGATCTCGCGAAGGGTGCCGCGCTCGGCAAGGGCGAGCCGACCGGGACGAAGATCACCTTCCTGCCGGACTCCGAGATCTTCGAGGCCGTCGAATACAGCGCGCGCACACTGGAGGAGCGCCTGCGCGAGACGGCGTTCCTCACGCGCGGCCTGCGCATCGCGCTGATCGATGAGCGCGGCGTCGGCTCCCGGGTCGAGTTCTGCTACCAGGGCGGGATCGAGGACTTCGTCGGGTTTCTCAACGAGAACAAGGAGCCCGTCGGTCGCAAGATCATCTACTTCGCGGGCGAGAGCGAGGAGGGCGCGGTGGAGGTCGCGATGCAGTGGAACTCCTCCTACCAGGAGTCGATCTTCTCCTTCGCCAACAACATCAACACGCACGAGGGCGGCAGCCACCTGACGGGCTTCCGCTCGGCACTGACGCGGACCGTGAACCGCTACGCCAAGGACCACGGGATGCTGCGCGAGAACGAGGACAACCTCGCCGGCGAGGATGTTCGCGAAGGCCTCACCGCCGTCATCTCGGCGAAGCTGCGCGACCCGCAGTTCGAGGGCCAGACGAAGACGAAGCTCGGTAACCCCGGCATGGCCGGGTTCGTCGAGTCGATCGTCAACGCCGGCCTCGCGGAGTTCCTCGAGGAGAACCCCGGCGACGCGCGAGCCGTCATCATGAAGTCAGTCCAGGCGGCGCGGGCCCGGGAGGCGGCGCGCAAGGCTCGCGACCTCACACGGCGCAAGTCGGCGCTCGAGAACACGCACCTGCCGGGCAAGCTCGCCGACTGCTCGGTCAAGGACCCGGCGCTGGCCGAACTGTTCGTCGTCGAGGGCGACTCCGCCGGCGGCTCGGCGAAGCAGGGCCGCGACCGCAACACCCAGGCCGTCCTGCCGCTGCGCGGCAAGATCCTCAACGTCGAGAAGAGCCGGATCGACAAGGTCCTCGCGAACGTCGAGATCCAGGCTCTGATCACCGCGATCGGGACGGGCGTGCGCGACGAGTTCAACCTCGAGAACGCGCGCTACCACAAGATCATCCTGATGTGCGACGCCGACGTCGATGGCGCCCACATCAGGACGCTGATCCTGACACTGCTGTTCCGCGAGATGCCCGACCTGATCGAGGCGGGCTACGTCTACATCGCCAAGCCGCCGCTCTACAAGCTCAAGCAGGGGCGCCGCGAGCGCTACATCGAGAAGGAAGCCGAGCTCGAGGAGATCCTCGTCTACGACAAGCTCGAGCGCTTCGAGATCACCGACCATGCCGGCACGGCGCTCAAGCTGACCGAGGCGCGCTGGCAGAAGCTCGTCCGTGACGTCCGCCAGTACGAGAGCCTGTCGACGTCGCTGCGCTCGGTGCACGGCGCCGACGTCGTCCGCTTCATCTCCCAGGCGGCGATCCTCGACGCCGGCGCCCAGACCGTCGAGGACGTCGTCGCGCTGCTCGAGAAGGCGGCGAAGTCGACGAACGGCGACTCCGCGCACGCGGCCGAGCTGATCACCTCAGACGACGAGACGCTGCACGTGCGCGTGACCGAGAAGCGGACCGGCTTCACCCGCACCCAGCACCTGCGCCGCGCGCTCTTTGACTCAAGCGACTACCGCGGCCTCGTGGCGGCACACGCGCGCCTTGCCGAGTTCGCCGGCCACCCGCCGTTTGACGTCGGCCTCGGCGACAGCCACGAGGTCGCGCTCAGCTTCGACGAGCTGCGCGCCGCCGTCCTATCGATCTCCCAGAAGGGCGTCCCCGTGCAGCGCTTCAAGGGACTGGGGGAGATGGACGCCGATCAGCTGGCCGAGACGACGATGGACCCGGGCTCGCGGACGCTCGCGCAGGTCAACGTCCAGGACGCAGTCGAAGCCGACCGCGTCTTCTCGATGCTGATGGGCGACCAGGTCGAGCCGCGTCGCGTCTTCATCGAGGCCAACGCGACGGCTGTCGCGAACCTCGATGTCTGAGCGGGAGGCGGTGATGCGCGATGGCCGGTGAGGTTCTGTCCGGCGGCAACATCGAGCCGCGGGCGCTCGAGGACGAGATGCGCACCGCGTTCCTGGACTACGCGATGTCGGTCATCGTCTCGCGCGCGCTGCCCGACGTGCGCGACGGCCTGAAGCCCGTCCACCGCCGCGTGCTGCACGCGATGAACGAGCTCGGCCTCGGGCCGACGCGCCCGCGCGCCAAGTCCTCGCGCATCGTCGGCGAGGTGATGGGCAAGTACCACCCGCACGGCGACTCCGCGATCTATGACACCCTCGTCCGCCTCGCCCAGGACTTCTCGATGCGCTACACGCTCGTCGACGGCCAGGGCAACTTCGGCTCGGTCGACGACGACCCGGCGGCCGCGATGCGCTACACCGAGGCGCGCCTCGACCGCCTCGCCATGGAGATGCTGCGCGACCTCGACATGGACACGGTCGACTTCGGGCCCAACTACGACGGCCAGCATCAGGAGCCGCTCGTCCTGCCCGCACGCTTCCCGAACCTGCTCGTCAACGGCTCGTCGGGGATCGCCGTCGGAATGGCGACCAACATCCCGCCGCACAACCTGCGCGAGGTGATCGACGCCACGGTCGCCTTCCTCGAGAACCCGCAGATCAGCGCCGAGGATCTCGCCAAGCACGTCCGCGGCCCGGACTTCCCGACCGGCGGGATCATCCTCGGCAGCTCCGGCATCCGCGACGCCTACGAGACCGGCCGCGGCCGCGTCCGCGTCCAGGCCCGCGCGCACACCGAGCCGCTCAGCCACGGCAAGGAGGCGATCGTCGTCACCGAGCTGCCCTACCAGGTCAAAAAGGGCGGCGACAACGGGCTGATGGTCAAAATCAAGGAGCTAGTCGAGGACAAGAAGATCACCGAGATCTCGGACCTGCGCGACGAGTCCGACAAGCGCGGCATGCGCCTGGTGATCGAGCTCAAGCGCGACGTCATTCCGAAGGTCGTCCTCAACAAGCTCTTCAAGCACACCCCGATGCAGACGACCTTCGGGGTCAACATGGTGGCGCTGGTCAACGGCGTCCCGCGCACGCTCTCGCTGCGCCAGGTCATCCACCACTACGTCGAGCACCAGCGCGACGTGATTGTGCGCCGCACCAAGCACGAGCTGGCCCAGCGCGAGGCCCGCGCGCACATCCTCGAGGGCCTGCTGATCGCGCTCGAGAACCTCGACGCGGTGATCGAGCTGATCCGCGCCTCGCGCGACCGCGAGTCCGCCCGCGAGCAGCTGATCGAACGCTTCGGCCTGACCGTCATCCAGGCCCAGGCGATCCTCGACCTGCGCCTCTCGCAGCTGACGGCGCTCGAGTCAGACCAGATCAAGCAGGAGCACGCCGACGTCATGGAGCGGATCGCCGAGCTGCGCACGATCCTCGGCGACGAGATGCGCGTCCTCGCCCTCATCAAGGAGGAGCTGCTCGAGATCCGCGAGCGCTTCGGCGACG
>DATAWT010000039.1:0-20700 GCA_036267075.1 Solirubrobacteraceae bacterium | reverse complement strand
AACGGGAGCGACGGGACTCGAACCCGCGACCTCCGGCGTGACAGGCCGGCGCTCTAACCGACTGAGCTACGCCCCCAAGACCCTGGGCCTCGGAGTATGACAGTCGTCAGTCGAGCAGCCGACCCGCGCGAACGCGTGCGGCCATGTCCGCCGACTCGGCGCGATAGGCGCTGCCGTCCTCGAACTCGATGACGGGCAGCCACTTCTGACCGCTCAGCCGCTCGACCTCCGGGCGACTCCCCTTTCCGAAGCCGTGCTTTACGACCTCGTACTCGATGCCCTGTTCGTCGAGCGCGCGCTGCACCCTCCAGCACGCGTCAAGGTTGGTGTGCAGGAAGGTCCACGAGCAACGGTGGAGCTTGATCGCCACGGCTGGCCGAGTCTAGCCGTCGGATAGGGTTGCCCGGATGTCACTACCCGGCCCGCGGGCGGCCGCGGCCAACATGGCCGTGCGCGCTGAGCCGGCCGAGGTCCCGACCACCGGCCCTCGTTACCGCTGGGTGGTCCTCTCGAACACGTTGATAGGGAGCCTGATCGTCTCGATCGACTCGACGATCGTGCTGATCGCGCTGCCCTCGATCTTCCGCGGCGTGGGCGTCGATCCGCTCGCCGCCGGCAACACCAAGTACATGCTCTGGATGATCATGGGCTTCCTGATCGTGACGGCGGTGCTCGTCGTCAGCCTGGGACGTCTGGGCGATATCTACGGCCGCGTCCGCGTCTACAACCTCGGCTTCGCGGTTTTCACGGTCTTCTCGATCCTCCTATCCGTGACCTGGTTGCACGGTGGCACCGGCGCGACTTGGCTGATCGTGATGCGCATCGGCCAAGGGCTCGGCGGAGCAATGCTGCTCGGCAACTCGACGGCGATCGTCACGGACGCCTTCCCGGCCGGACAGCGTGGGATGGCGCTCGGGATCATGAACATCGGATTCGTCGCGGGCTCGACGCTCGGCCTCGTCATCGGCGGTGTGCTCGCCCCGATCTCCTGGCGGCTGATCTTCCTGCTCTCAGTCCCGATCGGCCTGGCCGGGACGATCTGGAGCTACCTCTCGCTGCGCGATATCGGCGAGCGGCGTGCGGCTCACATCGACTGGTGGGGCAACCTGACCTTTGCCGTCGGCCTGATCGCGGTGATGATCGCGATCACGACGGGCATCCAGCCGGACGGACGGCACACGATGAGCTGGGGCAGTCCACATGTGCTCGCCGAGTTCGCGATCGGCTTCGTGCTGCTGGTCGCTTTCGCCGTGGTCGAGTCGCGGGTTCCTGAGCCGATGTTCCATCTGCGCCTGTTTCGCATCCGCGCCTTCACCGCAGGAAACATCGCCAACCTGCTGAGCTCGCTCGCCCGCGGCGGCCTGCAGTTCATCCTGATCATCTGGCTGCAGGGCATCTGGCTCCCCGAGCACGGCTACAGCTTCTCCAACACCCCGCTGTGGTCTGGAATCCACATGCTGCCGCTCGTCGGCGGCCTGCTCATCGCCGGCCCGATCTCGGGCATGCTCTCCGACCGCTTCGGCGCGCGACCGTTCGCCACGATCGGCCCGCTGATCGCGGCGCTCTCCTTCTTCCTGCTCGCGCGCCTACCCGTCGACTTCCCCTACCCGGTCTTCGCGCTGCTGCTCGCGCTGAACGGCATCGGCATGGGGCTCTTCATCTCCCCCAACCGGGCTGCCGTCATGAGCAGCCTTCCCCCGTGGCGGCGCGGGGTCGGCGCCGGCATGACGAACACCTTCCAGAACTCCGCCCAGGTTCTATCGATCGGGATCTTCTTCTCGCTGATGATCATCGGCCTGGCCGCGCAGCTCCCGCAGACGCTCGACCACGGATTCGTCGCGCACGGGGTGGCTCCCGCGACGGCGGCGCGGATTTCGCACCTCCCGCCCGTGACCACGTTGTTCGCGACCTTCCTCGGCTACAACCCGATGGCGCACCTCCTGGGACACCATGTTCTCGCGGCTCTTCCCGCCCACCAGGCGCAGGTCCTGACCGGACACCAGTTCTTCCCCCGTCTGATCACGCGCCCCTTCTCGCAGGCGCTCAACGCCGCGTTCACCTTCGCCGTGATCGTCTGTGTCCTCGCCTCGATCGCGTCGCTGCTGCGCGGCGGCCGACACGAGTGGACGCCGCCGAGCCCGACGTCTCCCTAGATCGCACTGCCGTCCCGCGTCAGACGCGCGCGGCCTTCGCCTCGGGGATGATTGAGCAACCACGTCCCCCGAGGCCCCCACCCTGACGCGCAAGGAGCATGCCCTCGAGCTCTTCTCCGGGCTGCCTGCGCACTATGACCGCGCCGGTGCGGCGCTGTCCTTCGGCCAGGACCCCCGCTGGCGCGCGGCGCTCGTCGAGGCGCTCGCGCCGCGACCTGGCGAGCGCGTCCTGGACGTCGCGACCGGCACCGGCATGGTCGCGGAGCGTCTCGCCCGCCGCCATGGGGCTCGCGTCGTCGGCCTCGATCAGAGCCCGGACATGCTCGCTGCGGCGCGCGCACGATTCGCGAGCTCAGCCGAGCTCGCCGGTCGCGTCACGCTCGTCCAGGGGCAGGCGGAGGATCTGCCGTTCGACGATGGCGCGTTCGACCACCTGAGCGTCACCTACCTGCTGCGCTACGTCGACGATCCGGCCGCAACGATGCGCGAGCTCGCGCGGGTCGTCAAGCCGGGCGGGCGCGTCGCGATGCTCGAGTTCGGCGAGCCCGCGCACGAACCGTGGCATCGGCTCTGGAGCATTTACACGCGCCACGGGCTCCCCGCCCTCGGCCGACTCGTGTCGCGCGAGTGGGCTGAGGTCGGCCGCTTCCTCGCACGGAGCATCCCCGACTTCTATGCGCGCCATCCGCTGGCAACGCTCGCGCCGATGTGGCAGGCAGCCGGGATCGGGGCGGTCGAGGTCCGCACGATGAGCTTTGGCGCGGGCGTCGTCATGTGGGGCGTTCGCGATGGCCCGGCCGGCTGAGCGGCCCGCCTTCTACGCGCTCGCGCCCGGCGGCTGGCGCGACCTCGTGACGCTCCTCCATCTGCCCTACACCGCCTGGTGTCTCAGCTACGTCGCGATCGGCTCGGCGGTCGCGCCGCAGCTGCACGTCTCGCGAATGCTGTGGGCGCTTGGCGCATTCGGCCTGGCAGTCGGCGTAGCCGCGCACGCGCTTGACGAGCTACATGGACACCCTCTCGGCACGAGGCTCAGCGACCGGACACTGATCATGCTCGCCGCCGCGAGCCTAGCCGGCGGCTGCGCTATCGGCGTCTACCAAGCTGTGGCCGTCTCGCTGACGCTGCTGCCCTTCATCGCCGTGGGCGTCTTCCTGGTCCTCGCCTACGATCTCGAGCTGTTCGGGGGGAGGTTCCACAACGACGCGTGGTTCGCGCTCGCATGGGGCGCCTTCCCCGCCGCCGCCGGATACTGGATCAACGCGCTCGACATCCGTGTCGCGGGCGTGCTGGCCGTCGCCGGCTGTTGCGCGCTCAGCGTCGCGCAGCGGCGCATGTCGACGCCGGTGCGCGAGCTGCGAAGGCGCACCGCGTCTGTCAGCGGCGAGCAGCGCCTGCACGACGGGCGCGTTCTCACCATCGACGCGCAGACGCTCGCCGCGCCGCTCGACGGAGCGCTCGCGGCGTGCTCGATCGCGATCGTCCTGCTCGCCGCCGCGCTCGTCGCGCTCCGCCTTCGCTAGCCTGCGCCAGGTGGCCACACAGGCTGAACTCGCCGCGCGCTTTCTCGAGCTCCATCGCCCGGGTGAGCCGCTCCTGATGCCCAACCCCTGGGACGTCGGCACGGCACGGATCCTCGCCTCGCTCGGGTTCGAGGCGCTGGCCACGACGAGCAGCGGTCACGCGATCAGCGAGGGCGGCCTCGACGGCACCGTGACGCGCGAGCAGGCGATCGCGCACGGCGGACTCCTCGCCTCAGCTGTCGACGTGCCCGTATCGGCCGACCTCGAGAACTGCTTTGGCGACCGACCCGAAGAGGTTGCACAGACGGTGCGCATGGCGATCGACGCCGGCCTCGCGGGCTGCTCGATCGAGGATTACACGCGCGAAGCGCAGGAGCCGATCTACGAGCTGGATTTCGCCGTCGAACGCGTCGCGGCGGCGGCGCAGGCGGCGCACTCGGGAGCCGTCCACCTGGTTCTCACGGCGCGCGCCGAGAACCATCTCCACGGTCGCGATGACCTCGACGACACGATCGCGCGACTGCGGGCCTACGGCGAGGCGGGAGCCGACGTTCTCTACGCCCCCGGGATCGCGCGCGCCGAGGACATCCGCCGTGTCGTTGAGTCAGTCGGACGCCCCGTCAACGTCCTCACATTTCCGGGCGTTCCGGCGATCGCCCAGCTCGCCGAGCTCGGTGTCGCGCGCGTGTCCGTCGGAAGCGCGTTCGCGTTGACCGCGATCGGCGCGCTCGCCGAGGCGGCCGAGGAGCTTCGCTCCTCGGGCAGCTACGGCTTTCTCGAGCGCGCGGCGGCAGGCTCGCGCGCCGCCCGCGCCGCGCTCTAAGGGTCGAGCTGCCCGTCGTAGAGCGCGAACGCCGCGCCCTGCGGGTCTGACACCACGCCCACCCTCGCGATCTGGATGTCGATCGGCCCGGCGAGCGTTGTGCCGCCGAGCTCGCCGACCTTGGCGAGCGAGGCGTCGAGGTCGTCGACGCCGAAATAGACGAGCCAGTGGGGCGGGGTGCCGGGCGCCTGCGGCGCGGTGATGCCGCCGTTGCTTGACTCCCCGACTCGGATCAGAAGGTAGTTGTCCATACCCTCAAACGGCGCCACGTCCCAGCCGAACAGTCCGCCGTAGAACTCGCTCGCGGCGACCGTGTCGGGCGAGGAGAGTTCGTTCCATACGAACGCGCCTGGCGCGTTGACCAGCTCGGCGCCGATCGTCGATCGCGGCTCCCAGACGCTGAAGAAGGCGCCCTGGGGATCCCGGATGACGGCCATCCGACCAACATCGAAAACGTCGAAGGGATCGGCGACCACCGTTGCGCCGAGCTCGCTCGCCCGCGCCGCAGCCGCGTCGGCGCTTTCGACCGTGACGTAGGACTGCCACGCCGCGGGCGCGCCCGCCTCGCGCTGCGTCTCTCCCTGCGGCCCGATCGCGGCGACGCGCTTGCCGCCGACGCTCATCATCGAATAGACGGCTTCGTCGCCGACGGGGATGTCCTCGGCCTCCCAGCCGAGCAGGCCTGCGTAGAACTCCTTCGCTGCGGGCTGATCGCTACTCGCCAGGTCAACCCAGCAGAACGTCCCGGGTGCGTACTTCGTTCGTTCTCCCATACGCCGAATCTAGCGCGTGGAGCCGGGCGCGGCGGTGAAGATCTGGCGAGCGCTCAGTCCGGCGCGCCGGTGCCGAGCGTGATCGTCGCGCTGTGCGAGGCGCTCGACTCGTCCGACCAGGTCAGTGACACCTGATCGCCCGGGTGATGGAGCTCCATCTCCTTCAGCAGGTCTGTTTGCGAGGTGATCGTCGCGCCGTCAAGGCCGGTGATGATGTCGCACGTCGCGATACCCGCCGCGGATGCCGGCGACTGGCCGCTGACGAGGCCCTCGACGAGGACGCCCTTGGTCGAGACGTCGTTGGCGGGGCAGTTCGCGACAGCCTCTGCCGCCGCGGTGTTGTTGGCGACATAGACGCCGATGATCGCCGTCGGACCGACGTGGATCGCCGAGGAGCCCTTGCCGGCGAGGATCTTGCTCGCGATCGAAAGGACGCGGTTGATCGGAATCGCGTAGCCCGCGCCGGAGGTCTGCTGGAAGCTGAATCCGACCGATGCGGCGGTGTCCATGCCGACGACCTTGCCGCCTGCGACGAGCGGGCCGCCCGAGTCGCCGGGCTCGATCTGGCCGTTGATCTCGATCAGGTTCTTGAGGTGCTCGGAGGTCTGGGTGCTCGAGTCGCCGGCTGTGATCGCCTGCTCGGTCGCGTCGATCGTCCCGCCCGCGACCGACGGCGTCCCACCGGCGCCGCCGGCGTTGCCGAAGGTCAGCACGCTGCTGCCGACCTTTACGGTCGAGGAGTTTCCGAGCGGCACCGTCGCGAGGCCCGAGGCGTTCTCGAGCTGGAGGACCGCGACGTCGTGGCTGTGGTCATAGCCGACAACGTGCGCCGTGTAGGTGTGGTTGTTGCCGACGTCTCTGACGCTGATCGAGCTGGCGCCGTCGATCACGTGGTTGTTGGTGATCACCTCGCCCTGGGGGGTGACGACCATGCCGGTGCCGGCAGCCGGGCCGTTACCGGTCATCGTGTTGATGTCGACGATGCCGGGGTCGATCTTGCCCGCGACGGAGGCGTCCTGAGCGGATGAAGGGTTGTTCTGCGTGTTCTGCGAGTTCTGCGGGAAGAGCCGCTGGAGCCCGCCGCCCGAGGGACCCGTCGCGCTGGCGGCGGGGGTCGAGTTCGATGGCCACAGAACATGCGAGAGGGCCGCACCGCCAAAGGCTGCGAGCACTACCGTCAGGATGCCCGCGGCAACGAGGGGGCGCAGCTGCGTGCCGGCGAACGGCGAGGGCGAGGCGCTCGCCGGCTCGGCCGCCGTCGGCTCGATCGGCTCGTTCGGCTGGCGGGGAGTGAAGAAAGTGGGCTCGTCTGGAGTGCTCATGGCTGTGCGGGCGTCGCTATCGCTTCGATGGTCGTTTGCACTGCGGATCGCTTGCTCCAGTAGTGAAGCGCAGCGACCTTAGGCCGTCCTCAAGGCAGCCTTGAGGACCGATAATTGATCGATCGCCCGATCAACGTCGCTTCGCGCGCCGTTTCTCCATCACGGTTGCACACTGGACGTGTATTCGAGCGCCTCGCGCCCGGTCGACAGCCGCCCTGTGCGCTGCGACGCGGCCAGCGGCGTTCGGCGACGGAGCTGCTGGGGAGGCGTCAGCGCCGCGCGCCGCCGAAGATCCGAAGCAGGGAGATAAACAGGTTGATGAAGTCGAGGTAGAGGAGGAGCGCACCGAAGATCGCGATCTTTTCGGCGGTCTCGGCGTTCGCGAATCCCTGCGCCCGCATCGTCTTCAGTGCCTGCATGTGGTAGGCGGTGAGGCCCGAGAAGACGAGCACGCCGACGTAGCCGAGCACGAGGTTGAAGGCGCTGCCACCGGTGAAGACGAAGGCCACGGAGGCGACCACAAGGCCAAACAGCGCTCCGTACAGCACTCCTCGGATGCGGCCAAGATCGACGCGCGTCGTGTAGCCCAGCGCCGCCATCCCGACGAAGACGCCGGCCGCGCCGGCGAAGGCGCCGACGATCGAGTCCGTCGTGTAGACGTCGAGCAGGATCGAGAAGACGAGCCCCGTCAGGCCGGCGTAGAGGAAGAAGAGCAGCGCCGCGGTGCGCACCGAAATGCGCTGCGAGTTCATGACGCGGCTCAGCGCAAAGACCATCGCGAACTGGCCGAACAGAGCGATGTAGAAGATCGCAGTGTGGCGCGCAAAGAAGTTGAGCGCCGCGTGGCTCTGGTGGAAGTAGATCGCGACGCCGGTCGTAACCGCAAGCGCGAGGAACATCCACGCGAACACCTGCCGTAGGAAGTCGCGCTCGGCGACCGCGGCCTCGGAGCCAAACGCGGCGGTTGCTTCATATGCAGGGCTCAACTCGATCGTTCCTTTCTTCCGGCGCGGGCTTCGGCCGTGACTGTAGCGCGCCACGGAGCCGCCTTCGCCGTGTGTTGGCGGCCGCCCAGGCGGGTAGATTGGATCGGCGGGCAGCCGTGAGCGCGGGGGCGTGTGGCCGTGCGAGCAGCCGAAAACCTCGCCAGGGGCCACTTTGAGCGACAGCACCGAGACGGACGAAACGGACGTAACGGACGTCGATGCTTCCGAGGAGCTAGCGGAGGCCTCCCAGCAGGTAATCGACGAGATCCGGGCTGAGGCGCTCGCCGAGGCGGGCGCGGACGCCGAGAACGAGTACGGCCAGATCGGCAAGCCGTTCGATCGCCGCTCGCCGTTCTACGTCGGCTTCGTCGCGGCGCTTGGCGTGGCGGTTGCGTTCGCGCTCGCCTACATCGTCGTCGCCGCGGGCCAGATCCTCGTCCTGCTCGGTCTCGCGTTCTTCTTGGCGGTCGGCCTCGACCCCGCGGTTCTGTGGATCTACCGACATGGCCTGCCACGCTGGCTGTCGGTGACGATCGTGCTGATCACGGTGCTCGCGATGTTCGCGGGATTCCTGATCGTTGCGGTTCCCGTGATCGTGACCCAGGCCGGCCATCTTGCCGACAACCTCCCCCATTACCTGCAGGTACTCAAGAACCGCCACACCGAGCTAGGCAAGCTCAACACCCGCTACCACATCGTCAAGAGCATCCAGAAGCTGCTGCACGGGAGCGCGTCGGTGAGCACCGCGGTCGGGGTCGGCAAGGTCGTCCTCGACCTGGTCGCCTCCGTGGCCGTGGTCGTGATCGTGACGGTCTACCTGCTCGCGGACATGCCGCGCGTGCGTCGCGGCATCTACCAGCTGGCGCCGAAGAGCCGCCGCGCGCGGACGATTCTCTTGACGGACGAGATTCTCAACCGCGTCGGCGGCTACGTGTTGGGGAACCTGCTGACGTCACTGATCGCCGGGATCGGCACCTACTTCTGGGCGCTGGCGTTCGGCATCCCTTACGCGTTGCTGCTCGGAATCCTGGTCGCGGTGCTCGACCTGATCCCGATCGTCGGCTCGACGATCGGCGGGATCATCGTGTCGCTCGTCGCACTGACGGTCTCGCTTCCGGTCGCGATCGCGACCGCGATCTTCTACGTCGTCTACCGCTTCCTCGAGGACTATCTCCTGACGCCGAGGATCATGGCGCGAACGGTTGCCGTTCCGGGGATCGTGACCGTCGTCGCAACCGTGATCGGGGGCGCCATTCTCGGCATCATCGGCGCGCTCGTCGCGATCCCGATCGCCGCCGGGCTGAAGCTGCTGCTCGAAGAGGTCGCGGCACCGCGCCTCGACGAGAGCTGACGCTCAGGCGACCGCCACGCGCTCTGCCTCGGCGGCCGTCGTGCGCCGGCGCAGCAGAAGCAGGCCGAGCATCGCGACCAGCACGCAGGTGACCGCCGCCACGCCGAGACCCGCGCGCGCGCCGGCTTCGGCCATGACCCAGCCGATGATCGGGCCGCCGATCGGCGTCGAGCCCTGAAAGGCGACGAACCACAGCGACATCACGCGACCACGCATCGACGGGTGCGCCGTCAGCTGGAGGGTCGCGTTTCCGGTCGACATGAACGAGATGCTCGCCCAGCCGACCAGGGCGAGCGCGACGAGCTCCACTCCGAGGCTCGGGGCCAGCGCGGCGAAGGCGAACGCGACACCGAATGCGGCCGTCGCGATCACCAGCGGCCGGACACCGGTGCTACCCCGCCAGGCCACCAGCAGCCCACCGACGACGGCTCCGACGCCCATCGCTGCCGTCATGAAGCCGAATCCATCCGGTCCGGCGTGCAGGCCCGAGCGGGCCATGACCGGCAGCGAGACCTGGAATTCGTAGGCAAGGCAACCGACGACGGCCATCATCAGCAGTGGTCCGGCGAGCTCCGGAGTGCGGGCGACGTAGCGGAAGCCTTCGCGGAGCTGCCCTGCGGCGCGCACGGCCGGCGGGCTCGGCCGAAGCGCTGAGGTGTCGAGGGTCAGCAGCGAGGTGACGACCGCCACGAAGCTCCCCGCGTTGATGAGGAAGCAGACGCCGTCGCCGACCGTCGCGATCAGGATGCCCGCCACGGCCGGCCCGATCGAGCGCGCCACGTTGACGACTACGGAGTTGAGCGTCACGGCGTTGCGGATGTGCTCGGCCCCCACCATCTCGCTCATGAACGACTGGCGGGCCGGGTTCTCGAACGCGTTGTTGAAGCCGAGCAGCGCAGCGAGGACGCCGATCTCCCAGACCTTGACGCTACCCGTGACGGTCAGCAGGCCGAGCGCGAGCGCCTGAAGGCCCATCATCGTCTGCAGCACGATCATCGCCCGGCGCTTGTCGATTCGGTCGGCGATGACGCCGCCGTAGGGGCAGAGGATCAGGACCGGCAGCGTCTGGAGGGCGACGATCAGGCCCAGGGCGGTGCTCGACTTCGTCAGCGTCAGCACAAGCCAGGCCTGGGCGGTCATCTGCATCCACGTGCCGACCAGCGAGATCGACTGGCCCGCCATGTAGTGGCGGTAGTTGGGGATCGAGAGCGCCCGGAAGGTGACGCGCGTGGCTTCGAGGAAGCGTGCGCTCACCGGGGTCTCGCCCCGGTCAGCTCAGCCAGGCGCTCGAGAGCTGGGAGCGCCGCGACGAGCGCATCGCGCTCGCGCTCGTCGAGCTGCGCGAGGTAGACGCCGAGCGCGCGTGCCCGCTCGCCGTGGACGCGCTCGCGCATGCGCCGGCCCGCCGCAGTGGCGGTGACCGTCGCGGCACGGCGGTCGTCGGGGCGCGATTCCCGGCGGATCAGTCCGAGCTCGCAGAGCTGTACGACGATCCGCGAGATCATCGTCGGGTTCATCGCCTCGATCGTCGCGAGCTCCGAGAGCCCGAGCGGACCGCGCCGCGCGACCGTGAAGAGGACCGAGATCTGGGAGGGGGTGAGGGCCGAGGCGGCGACCGTCGGGCGAAGCCGTCGCGAGATTCGTCCGATCGCCGAGCGCAGGCGATCGGTGGCCTCGGCATCGAAACCGACCTCTTCCTGCGTTGCCGCCGCGTTCGCCAACCGCCGTCCCTTCGCGTCTGGTCGAAAATAGTTGCTTGCTGGCACGCATTTTAGCGCACGACGTGCGGCAGGGCAACAGGAGCCGGCGGCGGCTTGCTCAGCAGGTGACGTCGGAAGCGTTCGAGCGGGTGCTCACGATCGCCTCGCTGACGTCGCGCGGCTTGTACGCGAAGCCGGCGTGTGTCGGGGTATTCAGGTTGATCGCGATGTAGCCGTGCGCGTCGTGGGCGGCCGTGCCCGTGAGCCAGCGCCCCAACGTCTTGCTTCGCATCGTCCAGAGGACACACGAATCGCCGCGGCTGTGGACGATCCGAAACGAAACGGTGTACGCGTCGGAGGGCAACAGCGCAGTCACAGCCTTCTTGGCGGAGCCGAGCGAGGTACCGTCCCCGATCGCCTGTACGTAGGCGTCAACTCGCTGTGCCTGTGAGCCCGCGGTGCCCAGCTCAATGAATTGCGCGGTCAGCCGCCCGCCCGCGCGGATGCGCCGCCCGTAACAACCGCCGGTCGGGCACGCCTGCTTGTACTTCGGGTGGGCGTGCACGAAGTCAGCGAGCTTCGCACCGAGACCACTCCACGCCGCGGCAGCGCCGGCATTCGTGGCACCAATGCCTGCGAGGACCGTCGCCAGCACGACCGCACTGCGCCTCATCTTCCAAGGTATACCCGAGGGGAGGCCGGCGAACCGCCGGTGCCTGGTCGTTCCTAGCCGGATAGGCGCCGGTGGTTGCGACCGTGAAGCGCGTAGACGGCGCGATGGCTGCTGCGGCGTAAGGGCGTTTGCCGCTGCTACCGCTTCCAGAGGCGCTCGCCCGCGATCGCCGCGCCTTGCACGAGCGACTCGAGCTTGGCCCACGCGATCTGCGGATGCACGCGGCCGCCAAGGCCGCAGTCGGTCGAGGCGATGACGTTCTCGCGACCGACGATCTCCGCGTAGCGGCAGATACGGTCGGCGACGAGCTCCGGATGTTCGACGACGTTCGTTGCATGGCTCACGACGCCCGGGAGTAGGCGCGTCCCTTCCGGCAGCGCCACCTCCTGCCACACGCGCCACTCGTGCTCGTGGCGCACGTTGGCCGCCTCAAACGAGTAGGCGCCCGCGTTGACGGCGAGCATGAGGTCGATGATGTCCGCGAGCGGGATGTCGGTGACGTGCGGGCCGTGCCAGCTTCCCCAGCAGAGGTGGAAGCGGATCCGCTCAGGCGGCAGGCCGCGGATCGCGTGGTTGAGCGCTTCGATGCGCGGCCTCGTGAAGCGCTTGTAGGCCTCAAGCGACGGCTCGGGGCTGATCTGGTCCCAGTTGTCGGCGATCACCGGATCGTCGATCTGGAGCAGCAGCCCGGCGTCGATGATCGCCTCGTATTCCTCGCGCATCGCGTCCGCGCAGGCGTAGAGCAACTCCTCATCGGTCGCGTAGTACTCGTTCGCCAGGCGGGCGCAGCTCGCTGGGCCGACCGCGTTGAGGAAGCCCTCCTCGAGGCCGTTTTCCGCGAGCGCCGCCTTGAAGTTGGCGATGTCGCGCGTCAGCGCCGCACGGCCGCCGTAGCTGATCGGCCCGCGGACCACGGGCCAGGGGTTGTCCGGACGCCAGGCCGGGAGGGCGACCCCGGAGCTCGGATCACCATAGGCATCG
Source organism: Solirubrobacteraceae bacterium (assembly GCA_036267075.1). Classification (GTDB taxonomy): domain Bacteria; phylum Actinomycetota; class Thermoleophilia; order Solirubrobacterales; family Solirubrobacteraceae; genus Palsa-513. The sequence goes on along the minus strand of DATAWT010000039.1, from coordinate 8,415 downwards.
CTGAAGAGCACCCAGTCACGGCGCTCCGACATCGGACCGAGTACCACCTCGCCGCTCGCCTCCTGCGGCGGGGTCGACGCCGTGGCCAGCGCGAGCTCCACACCGTCGAGGCGCTCGAACACGTAGCGAAGCCAGGGGCCGAAGTCGTAGCTCTCGCCCATCGGATGGCCGTACTCGCCGTCGCCGATCAGATCGAGCCCGATGTCGCGCTGGCGACGGACCGCGTCGGATACCGCCGCCTCGAGCGCCGCCTCGGCGTCCGCCTCGAACCGCCCCGCCGTTCCCTCCGCCGTGAAGGCGAGCTCGACCAGCTCTTGCGGGCGTGGCAGGCTGCCCACGTGGGTCGTCAGGATGCGATCGGTGTTCGCCATGGCGCGGACGGCGACTTCTAGCACACCGTCGCGGTGTGAGAACGAGTCTCAGTCGGGTTCGTGGTCTTCAAGCGCGGCGCGCAGGTAGCGCTCGGGCGCGTCGAGGAAGCCGCGTGTGAGGCGCACCGCATCGAGGTCGTCGTAATCGCGCAGCGCGATGCCGGTCTCGTTCAGCTCGACGATGCGCGCCTCGGGGCAGGCCAACAGGATTGGTGAGTGCGTGGCGATCAAAAACTGCGCGCCGCTGCGTGCGGCGCGCACGATCACCGCCAGCAGCGCGAGCGCGCCGGTCACAGACAGCGCGGCCTCAGGCTCGTCGAGGATGTAGATGCTATTTCCGCCGAACCGATTCGCGGCGAGCGCGAGGAACGACTCGCCGTGAGATTGGTGGTGGAGGGGAACGTCGCCGTAGAGGGAGAGATCGGATGCGAACTGGTGACCGCTGTCAACGAACTGCGCGACGTTGAAGAAGCTCTCGGCCCGCAGGTAGTAGCCGTTCCGCGGTCGATGCGCTGACAGAACCGTCGTCAGCGCTCCATCGAGAACGCTTCGCGGCACCGGCGGAAGCTCGTTCCACCGCTCGAGCTCGCCACCCTCTGGCGCAAAGCCGATCGCCTCGGCGACGAGCTCCAGGACCGTCGACTTCCCAGCCCCGTTCTCCCCCGCCAGCAGCGTCACCGCTGTGTCCACGCGCAGTTGCTCGATCGCCGCCAACGCCGGTACCGTGAATGGAAAGCCCTCCCCCCAGTGCGATTGATCGCGTGCGAACCCAAGCACGTACGGGCCTGGCCCAAACCGCCTGACGGCGCGCTTCGCCACATTCGCACCGTAGCGCTCGAATGCCGTCGCACGGCCGCGCGGGCCCCGTCGTGACCGCTGCTAGAGCTTGTACTGGTAGCGAGGATGGGCGCGCAGGAACGCCCGCGCCGTGCGGTAGGGATGGCGCAGCGCGTCGGCCCGCCCGCGGCAGTCGACCAGGAAGGAAGTGTCGAGGGTCGATGCCCCTGGTGGCGCCCACAGACTCTCGGGGACCTCGTCACACACCAGACGCGCCGCCGTCTCACCGCTATTGCCGCCGCGCAGGGCGTAGGAGCCGCTGATCATCACGTAGCGTGCCTTGCCGGCGGCGACCAGGTCGGCGAGGCGGGTATTGCTGAGTGCAGGGTCGCGAGCGCCGTAGCCGCCCTCGGCGGAAGCGTCGACGCCGAGCAGGATCAGCGGCGCCGCCTGACCGGCGGACTGCGCGAGAACCGTGAAGGGGCGCGTCGCGCCGTTCGCGCGCAGGAAGGCGCGCAGGCCGCGGAACGGGACCAAGTCGTAGCCCGATAGATCGAAGCCGCCCCAGCCGGCAGCGCGGTAGGGCCCTGCGGTCGGGAACGTCCCCTCGACTGGGGCGAGCCACACGCTGAAGCAGTAGACCGCCGGGGCGACGATCAACGCTGCGACCGCGAGGCCGAGCCCCCACCCGGCGCGCGCCCGCAGCAGCGGAATTGCGATGAGCGCGACTGCGCACAGGGCGACGAGCGGGATCCGCCACCAAAGCGGATAGCCCTCGCGATCCATCAGGACCAGCTGGACCGCGACCGTGCAGGCCACGGCGAGCACCGCGATGGCGTAGACGAGCGGCGCGCGGCGCGCGGCGGGGTTGCGCAACAGCGCGGCGATCGCGACGGCGCCGCCACCGACCATCGCCGCGAGCCCGGGCCCGAGCGCCGAGGCGTAGTAGGGGTGGACGATCCCGGCGGAGAAGTCGAGCGTGGCGAGTTCGACCAGGAACCAGCCGCCGAGAACGAACAGCACGGCCGTCCGCCGATCGCGCCGCCCTCTCGCGAGCACCGCGATCGCGAGCATCCCGATCAGCGCGAGCGGGACCAGCCAGCCGGCCTGGTCGCCGAGCCCGCTCGCGAAGATTCGAAGCGGGCTGTGCGTACCGCTGAAGGGAATCACCGGGCCGCGTGCTCGCGTGGTTGAAGCGGCCGAGACGGGCGGAGCGCTCTTCACCGCCGGCTTGCTCGCGGGCGCCCGATGCTGGTGAGCCAGGGCTTTTAGGTGTCGGCGCTCCGCGGCGCTGGGCGGCAGGTTCACGCCCGGGCGCATCAGCGGCACCAGCTGCGACGGGATGAGTGAAGCGTGAATGTCTCCAGGCCCGCCCTGCTGGCCCCCGACGCGGCCGAACCCGTTGTAGCCGAGTTCCAGCTGGAACTCCGAGTTGTTGATGCTGCCGCCGACGTAGGGACGCTGCGCCGCCGGGGTCAGATCGACCACCAGCGACCAGGAGATCGCGACGGCGGCGAGCACGACTGCGCCAACGACCAGCTGTCCGAGACGGCGTTTCAGCGACCCGGGCGCGCAGACGAGGTAACCGAGCCCCATCCCGGGCACGCACAGCAGCGCAGCAAGCGACTTGGTGTTGAACGCCAACCCGACCAGCACGGCACTCGCCACCAGCCATCGCAGGCGGCCGGATTCGATTGCCGTGATCGCGGCGCCCGCGGCGGCGAGCATGAGAAGGATCAGCAGCGGATCGACGCCGTTGTCGCGAGAGACCGCTACGAACGACGGAAACACCGCCAACGCGAGCGCGGAGGCGAGCGCGGCGAGGCGGCCGAAGCGCGGGGCGACGATCCAGTACATCAGCGCGACCGCCAGTACGGCGCAGATCGCCTCCGGCACGAGCAGGCTCAGCGGCGCGAAGCCGAAGACCTTGGCGCTCAGCGCCTGCAGCCAGAGCGCGAGCGGCGGTTTGTCGACCGTGATGAGACCGTTCGGATCTGATGCGACGAAGAAGAAGTTGTGCCATGAACGCAGCATCGACTTCACCGCTGCCGCGTAGAACGTGTTGGCGTAACCGTTCTGAGCGAGCTTGACCAGCTCGAGCAGCGCGCTCAGCGCAAGGACCGCGCCGAACGCGAGCCAGGCAGCCGCGCTGCGAGCCCTACCGCACGCGTCGCTGACCGCTTGGCTCATCGTCGCCGGCTGCGTCACGTGGTGTGCGGGCGCCCACCCAGAACCCAAGCAACGCTAACGAACAAGACAGACGCGCGATCCCGGGACCCGCGGCGCCGAAGGCACACGAGCGGCCGAATCGACGGTGGCGCGCACCGCACCGCGCGGCAGCGCCACCGTCGATCGGTTGGCGGCAGACACCGCCCTAGCCCAGCGTGATGCGTCGTTCGGCGTTCTTTGCCGCGATCCGGAACAGCCGATAGGCAAGGCCGAAGTGCACTGCCGATCCCACGACAAGCAGCCATCCCCACTGGCCGCCATGGCCCGAGCCGTACAGGATGGCGGTCAGGCAGAGCAGCCAGATGCCAACGCCTACGCGCACCCAGGCGACCTGCAGGGGATGCCTGGATCCGAGCTGAAGGATGTGCTTGATCGCTTGATAGCCGTCCATTGAACCCTCCTTGAAAGGGTCGCGTTTGACTTTGCAATGCAAAGCTAGCGAACTTTGCACCACAAAGTCAAGCCGGGTTCCATCGCGATCGCGCGGGCTGTTCATTTGACTTTGCGCCGCCAAGCTTAGTAGAGTTTGCGCCACAAAGGCTAGGAAGGAGCTGGCGATGGATGGGACGCACGGCAGAGAAGCGGACGACGAGGACCCCGGCGGACTCGATCTCCACGGAACCGCGAGGTTGTTGGTGCAGACCCAGCGGCGGGCGCAACGCGAGCTGGACTTCAGGTCGCCGTGGCTGTCGCTGTTCGCGGCGGCCGTCGTACTCGTCGCCTTCGGCGCGGTGTGGCTCTCGGTTCGAGGCCAACATCCCTATAAGGGACCGCCTGCCGGGGATCTGGCGATCCTTTATGCGCTCCTGCTGATCAGGATCGGCACGGTCGTGTACGCGCATCGCCGCGCCAAGGCCGGTGTCAGCGGGCGCTCGGTTACCCAGGAGCGCGCAGAGGGCGTAGCGCTGGTAGCGGCGCTGGTCGCCGTGTACGCGATGATGGCGGCCCTGGCGAACGACGGGGCAAGCGACGGCGTCGTTTACGGGGTGTACGTCCTGACGGCGACGCTGGTCGTCCTCGGCACCTTCTGGGCAGCCCGCTCGGCGGTGCGGGAGGAGTGGCTGGAGCTTGGCCTGGCGGTCACGATTCTGCTCGTCGCCGCGGGCAGCGCGTTTGCGGGGCCGAGCGGAGTGTGGTTGAGCGATGGTGTGGGCTGCTGCGCGCTGCTTCTTGCGTACAGCGCGGCCCAGGCGTGGCGGCTCCGCGCGGCACGAGCAGGCGCATGACGATTGACGCGCTTGATCCGCTGATCCACGTTCCGGCGCGACTGCAGATCGCGGCGACGCTGGCCGCATTGCCGGACGGTGACGCGCTGTCGTTCACCCGCCTACAGGACATGCTCGGACTGACCCCCGGCAACCTGATCACGCATTTGCGCAAGCTCGAGGACGCGCGCTACGTCATCAGCGAGAAGACTGGCAATGGACCGTCCTCCAAGACGTCGGTGGCCCTGACACACCGTGGTCGCGCGGCTCTCGACGCCTACACCGAAGCGCTGCGTGAGCTGCTCAACGGCCTATAGCCAGGGACCGCGGGGACCGTGCGCTTGACTCGCGATGAGTAGCTGACTAAGGTCAGACAATGACCGATGGGGCCGAGCAGGTGCGGAGCTTCAACCGCACGGTTACCGAGGTCATTGGAGCGCTGAGCGACCGGTACCTAGGTCGCGGCCGGCCGCTCGGCGAGGCGCGCGTCCTCTGGGAGGTCGGTCCGGCCGGATGTGACCTCGCCGCGATGCGTGAGCGCCTTGCCCTCGACTCCGGGTACCTGAGCCGGATGCTGCGCTCTCTCGAGGCCGACGGCCTGATTCAGCTGAGCACAAGTTCGCACGATCGACGCGCGCGCGTCCTGCGGCTGACCGCCCGCGGACGCCGTGAGTGGACGACCCTCGATGAGCGGTCCGACGAGCTTGCCGCCGCGCTCCTTGAGCCGCTCAGCCCAACGCAGCAACAGCGACTCGTAGCGGCGATGGGCGACGTCGAGCGACTGCTCACCGCCGCCAGCGTGTCCATCACGGCAGTGGACCCCGAACACGAGGACGCACGGTCTTGTCTTGAGCTGTACGCGGCCGAGCTCAACGCACGCTCGAGTCGCCGATTCGACCCGGCCGTCGGCGCAACCGCATTGCCGCACGAACTGCGCCCCCCCGCCGGCGAGTTCTTCGTCGCCTACCTGCGCGGCGAGCCGATCGGCTGCGGTGCGGTCAAGCATCCCGCCGGCGGTCACGCCGAGATCAAGCGAATGTGGATCGCGCCGCAGGCGCGCGGACTCGGACTCGGTCGCCGGCTGCTGCAAAGGCTCGAACGATGCGCGCTTGCGGCCGGCGCGAGCGTTGCCAGGATCGAGACCAGCAGCGACCTGGGCGAGGCACTCTCCCTCTATGCAACCACCGGTTGGATCGAGGTCGCGGCCTTCAACGACGAGCCGTTTGCCGATCGTTGGCTCGAGAAGACGCTCGAGAACTAGTCAGGCTTATCCGAGGCGGTGACGATTTCACGCCCCGAGGTAGCCTCCAAGCGAGGTACACAGGCAGATCTTGACTGTTCGGGAGGAGGCTCGATGCCCTACGCCGTGGATTTCAACGTCGTGTCGACCGTCGGTCTTGAGTCCTCGCCGGTCGCGGCCGCGCTCGCTGGCCTGCGGGCCAACGAGGCGCGCTACTTCAAGAACAAATACGACCACGTCTTCACCGTGGAGCCCGCGGAGAAAGCCGAGACCGCCGTTGCCTGGGTGCGCCGGATCCTCAAGGAGGAACGCGACATCGTCATCTCGTCTCGACCGCTCGAGGCCACAGCCTTCCAAGTCGAGAACATCCGCATCGCCTACGTCTTCTACGAGAGCGGCCTGTCGATCAACGTGATGTACACCCTCGAAGCGGGCGCGAAGCGGGCGGTCGGCTTCAAGCTCTCCGAAGGGATGGAAGTGCCGGTGGAACTCGCCTCGCGGTTCAAGTTCGCGAGGCAGAAGTCGAAGCTCGCGGGGACGATTCGCGGCACCTACTTCGCTTTCAAGAGCGACTACTGACTCCCCAACGTTCAGCCGCAGAAGCATCCAAAGCCGACACTCGCCTCGTTCCGGCGCTGGCGACGCCGGCCAGTCGCTACGGCGTCCGCGTGCTGCTGGCGTGCGACCGCCCGCGTTGACGAAGCGCCTGACCCGCAAGCGTCGCTAGGGCGTGGCCCCGGAGGATCGGACCACGCGCCCAGCTTGGCGGCCAGAACGCGCTCCAGTCGACGTCTATTGCGCAATCGTTGAAGTTGCTGCCCAGCAGCGTTGGCGGACCTGTCTCACGCAACGGCCACGGCTCCGGCGGAAAGAACTCCTTGTATGACGTGAACACGTCGTCATACGTGCGAGACCCAACGTCGTCCGGGCCGACGATGGGGCGTATGGATCGACCCATGAGCCCGTTTGTCGGGAAATAGTCAGAGTCGTGCAAGACGATGTATTCAGCCATCAGCCTGAACCGATGGACCGTCGCGACTCGGGCCTCCCACGGTGCTTGGTCAACGAAGACGAGGCCGTAGCGCTGCTCGTCCCACTCCGCTGACGCGAGCGTGTCCTCCCAGGACGAGACGACACGAAACTGGTGCAGAGGCGATTCCATCGACGGGGCATACCGTCCTAGCCAGGCCGGGTCGGTATCGAATGTGATCAACGGCGTGTTGCGTTCGGCCGAAATCCGATGGAGCAGCGCGGTGCTGCCGTCTCCGCAACCGAACTCCAGCATCGTCAGCGTGGAGCGACTCGCGATGTGCCAGAGGACCGGCCGGTGCGTCGCGAAGCCATTGGCCCATTGCACAGTTCGGATTTGGTCGAGCCAGCCCATGAACGAACGTTTCGCGATGCCCGGCGGCCACCCTACCAGCGAGGATCCGAACGACCTGCCTAGCCGCCGACGGAAAGGTCATCAAGACGAGCCGCGTCCGGTAAGGAACGATGGCCGGGCCGCCAGCCGCCTTGACAACGACGTCGTCCCGGCCACCTGCGCCCCGAGTCGGCTTCAGCGAGCGCCGTCATCCGCGTCACCGGCCGTTGAACGGGATCGCGAAGTCTTGGTAGGTGTCCTGCCCGACTTCGCTGGGGAGATAGGTGATCCGCACGCCCAGATCAGCCGGGACTATGTCTGGCTGCCGGTCGCTCCAAGTCTCCAGCGATCGTGAGACCACGTGCCAGTCGGCACTGTCGATCTGTCCATCGCCGATCTTCACGAACGCCTCCCGGTGCGCGGGCTCGCCACGCAGGGTCAGCTCCGGGCATCGGGCGGCGAGCGCTTCAGCCTGGTCTGGTGGCACGGGACGGCACCACTCGATCGGACCGTCGCTGTCCTCGGTGACCTCGCCCCAGAAGATGCAGAAGAACCCGCCGGCGCGTCCCGGTATCTGCGGCAGCTGGTAGCGGCGGAGCAGGGCGATGAATTCCTTACCGAACGCCCACGCCGCGTCCCCGCCTTCGACGTTGCGTTTGACCGACAGGATGCTTCGTGCGGGAACGTCCCGTGTGTTGACCTCGTACATAACCGACCTCTTTCCGCTCAGCTCGTCGATCAGGTATGCGGCGAGCGCCCGGCGGCCCGCGTGCTCGGCCTCGGTTGCGGCCCAGAGCTCGCGGACACGCTCTGCTGCCTGGGTCGGCTCAAGAGCCAGGATCGTCTTGATCTCCGCCAGCGGAACCTGCAGCTGGCGTAGCGTCGCGATCAGGCGTGCCTGCTTGAGCTGGCCGGACTCATAGAAGCGGTAGGCAGAGTCCTCATCCACCCGTGCCGGCGGCAGCAGACCCAGTTCGTCATAGAGCCGCAACGCCTTCGCTGACAGCCGCGAGCGACTGGCGAACTCTCCGATGCTCATCTCGTTCACTTGCTCGCTCCTCATCGACATGACACTTGCCGGACCAGTCTGCGGCCTCCCCCAAGGTCAAGGTCAAGCTGCCACGTTGAAGAAACGTCGGTCGCTACCGCGTACGGGAACGATCACTGAAACTAGCGTCGAGCGAAACGGATCTGCGCCATGGGCGCGTTCGATGCTGCTCCTTCCACGCG
>DATAWT010000038.1:0-113422 GCA_036267075.1 Solirubrobacteraceae bacterium | reverse complement strand
GTCGATCTCGAGGATCTTGACGCGCAGCTCGTCGCCCGGCTGGACGATCTCGCGCGGGTTCTCGACGTGGTGCGCGGCGAGCTCGGAGATGTGCACGAGGCCCTCGACGCCGTCGAGGATCTCGACGAACGCGCCGAACGTGACGACCTTGGTGACCGTCCCCTCGAGCTCGTCGCCGACGTTGTAGGTGTTGACGATCCGCTGCCAGGGGTCCTCCTGGGTCTGCTTGAGGCCCAGCGAGATGCGCTGACGGTCGCGGTCGATGTCGAGGACCTTGACCTGGACGGTGTCGCCGATCTCGAGCACCTCGCTCGGATGGTTGACGTGCGACCAGGAAAGCTCGGAGATGTGGATCAGGCCGTCGATCCCGTCGAGGTCGACGAACGCGCCGAAGTCGACGATGTTGGAGATCTGGCCCTCGACGACGAGCCCCGGCTCGAGCCGGTCGAGGATCTGCTGGCGGACCTCCTTGCGCTCCTCCTCGAGCACGGCGCGGCGCGACAGCACGACGTTGTTGCGCGAGCGGTTCAGCTCGATGACCTTGCACTCGATCTGCGTGCCCATGTACTCGTCGAGATTGGGGACGCGGCGGATGTCGACGAGTGAGGCGGGCAGGAAGCCGCGCACGCCGAGGTCGATGATCAGGCCGCCCTTGACGACCTCTATGACCGTCCCCTCGACCGGCTCGCCGGACTCCGCCGCAGCCTCGATGCGCCGCCACGCCTTCTCGAAGCGGGCGCGCTTCTTGGACATGATCAGACGGCCGTCCTGATCCTCCTTGGTCAGGACCAGCGCGTCGACCTCCTCGCCGAGGGTGACCTCGTCGTGGGGGTCCACGGCCTTGCGGATCGACAGCTCGTTGGCGGGAATGACCCCCTCCGACTTGTAGCCGATGTCGACGAGGACCTCGTCGTGATCGATGCGCACGACGTGGCCCGTGACGACCTCGCCCTCCTCGAAGGGGCGCATCGTCGCGTCGTAGTTGGGGACTATCTCCCCGTCGACCTCAAGCAGCAGACCGTCAGAGCCTTCTACGATCTTGGCTGTCGGGTTCTCGATCACCGTGCTCACCGCGCGAAAGCGTAGCGCAGCACCGCCCCCTGGCCCCCCATCACGTGCGTATGATCGGCGCTGATGCCTGTCCGCGCGACGAAACGCGGCGCAGCGCGAACACCGCTGCGCAGGGACTGCGATGTCCTCATCTGCGGTGCGAGCTTCGCCGGGCTGACGCTCGCCCGCGAGCTCGAGGGAACGGGGGCGCGCGTGATGATGCTCGACCGCTACGACGTGGGCGAGCGCGCCACCTCGGCCTGCGCGGCTCCGACCGAGTGGCTCGAGCGGCTCGGGCTGCGCGACTCGATCCGCCAGACCTTCCCGGATGTCGTCATGCACACCACGCGCGGGACCGTCCGCTGGGCGCTCCCGTTCAGCTTCTCGACGTTTGACTACCGCCAGCTGTGCGGGCTGCTGAGGGCCGGCTCGCCGTCGGTCGAGTTCGAGACGGCGACGGTCGAGGGCGTGCAGACGGGCGCCATGCACAGCGTCCGCACCGACCGCGGCGAGCTGCGCGCGCCGCTCGTCGTCGACGGGCTCGGCTGGCGGCGCGTGCTCTCAAACCGCACGCCGATCCAGCCGCCCGACGCGCGCCTCTCGCGCGGCCTCGAAGTGCACCCGAGCGGCTCAAGCGAGGATCTCGAGGTCTGGATCGACCCGCGCTACGTCCGCGCCGGCTACAGCTGGTGCTTCCCGGCCGACGGGGAGCTTCGGATCGGGGTCGGGTCGTTTGAGCCGCGCGACCGCGTCAAGGACCCGACCGTCGAGCTGGCCGGCGACCTCGGCTGCGACGCCGTCCGCTTCCAGGGCAACTGGATCCCGCACAAGCTGCGACCGGCGACCGAGGACGGCGTCTTCTTCGTCGGCGACTCGGCCGGGCACTGCCTGCCGCTGACGGCCGAGGGGATCCGTCCGGCCTTCTACTTCGCACTCGCGCTGGGGCGCGAGCTCCGCCACGTGCTCGACGGGCGCGCGACGCGCGACCAAGCGCTCGAGCGCTACGGCTCCTTCAGCGCGCAGCACGGCTGGCAGTACGCGGCGATGCTCGGCGCGCAGCACCTGATCGGGCGTCTCACCGCGAGCCTGGGGCTGAATGCGGCGGTGCGCTTCGTCGCGCTGCCGCGCGTCGGGCGCTGGGCGTTTCGCCACTACCTGGCGATCGCCCCGCCGCAGTTCGCCTCGCTGCGGCCGCCGAGCGCGCCCGCGGCGGGCGCGGGCGCGGGCGGCGCCCCGCGCGTCGGCATCGCCTCGGCCTAGCCCGAGCACGCCCGCCGCTATGTTGCGGCTCAATGGCGGTCGAGGAAGAGGCGGCGGCTTCGGGGGGCGCCCGGCGCAGCGTGATGCTGCTGATGGCGGGGGCGCTGTTCATGGAGCTGCTCGACGGCACGATCGTTGCGACCGCCGCGCCGCGCATGGCGCACTCCTTCGGCGTCCAGGCGCCCCAGGTCGCGGTTGCGATCACCGCCTACCTCGTCGTTCTCGCAACGCTGATCCCGCTGAGCGGCTGGCTGGCCGACCGCTACGGGTCGCGCACGATGTTCGTGATCGGCGTCGCGACGTTCACGCTCGCCTCGGGGCTCTGCGCGCTGACCCATTCGCTCGCGCAGCTGACCGCGCTGCGCGCGCTCCAGGGCGCGGGCGGAGCGACGATGGTGCCGGTCGGGCGCCTGGTCGTCCTGCGCGGCACCGACCGGGCCGGAATCGTTCGCGCCGTGGCGTTCCTGACGTGGCCCGCGCTGGTGGCGCCGATCGCGGCGCCGCTGGTCGGGGGCGCGCTGACCTCCTACCTCTCGTGGCGCTGGATCTTCATCGTCAACGTTCCGCTCGGCGTCGTTGCGACGGTTGTCGCGGCGCGGATCGTGCCGCAGCTTCGCGCCGAGCGGCGCGAGGGGCTCGACTGGATCGGCTTCGTGCTGACGATGCTCTGCCTCGTCGCGATCATCGTCTGCGCGGCGGCACTTGGGGCGACGCGCGTTCGCTGGGTGGAGGTCGGCGTGTCCGCAGCGGTCTCGATCGGCGCTGGTGTCGCCGGTGTTCGCCACCTGCTTGGCGCACGGGCTCCGCTGCTTGATCTGCGGCTGTTTGCGATTCCCACCTTCCGCGCCGCGAATACGGCCGGAACGCTGAACCGCCTGGCGATCAACGCCGTGCCGTTCCTGCTTCCGCTGCTGTTCCAGGTCGGCTTCGGCTGGACGCCCGTGAAGTCCGGCGAGGTGGTGCTCGCGCTGTTCGTCGGCAACCTCGCGATCAAGCCGGCGACGACGCCGATTCTGCGGCGGTTCGGCTTTCGCACGATGATCGTCGCCGCAAACCTCGTGGCGACGGCGACGATCGTCGGCTGCGGGCTGATCACGGCCTCCACCCCGCTCGTGGCAGTCCTCGCGCTGCTCGTCGTCAGCGGCGCGGCGCGCTCGGCCGGCTTCACGGCCTACAACACGATCGCCTTCGCCGATGTCGAGCCACAGTCGATGGGCGACGCCAACACGATCACCTGGACCGGCTTTCAGGTCTCGATCGCGGTCGGGGTCGCGCTGGCGGCGGTCGGAGTGCGGATCGGCGCCTGGTCGGCGTCGACGCTGGGCGCCGGGTCGCCCACGCCGGCCTACCGCACGGCGTTCCTGATCCTCGCGCTGTTGACGCTCGCCGCGAGCGCGGCGGCGCTTCGGATGCGCCGCGAAGCGGGCGGGGAACTGCTCGCCACGGCTGCGTAGCGACGCTGCCGCCGGCGTGGGGCGCGCGGTGGGGGCGCTGCGGGCTGGGCAGGCCTCCTCTACCTGACGAGCTTGGGCATCGGCAGGCAGGAGCTGAGCGCGCCGATGTCGCCGTGAGTCAGATGCGACGGCACGCCTGACCAGATCGTGCTGCCGTAGAAGCCGTTCGGCGAGCCGTGCGCGTAGGAGGCGCGAATCGCCGCGTCGACGCTGGGAAAGAACTGCAGCCTCATGAAGCGACGCTGACCGGCGAAGCGCACGCGGTCGACCGCGCCGGCAGTGCGCACCTCCGCGACCGCCGCCGACCGTCGAAAGCACGCCGTCGCCGCGGTCTGCTTGATCGCCGGGGCCTGGGGGCCGTGCAGGGCCGCCGCCAGCCCGGGCGGTGGCGGCGACGATCCGATCAGGAGGTGTAGGACGAGCGCGACGACCGCCGCGAGCGCGACGATGCTGAACGCCGATCGCAGCCGGACGAGCGTGAGTCGCGGGAGCGCCAGGGACCGGTGCACGAGGACCTCATCGGCGCCTCACGGCGGTTCGCGTAGCGGCTGTCAGCGAATGGCTTCCGAACCGGCCTCGGCGATAAGGCGCGCGCGGCTCTCGGCGAGCGCTGCCGCGGTGGCAGCGCGGTCGATTCCGACGAGCGCGCCGTCGCGCTTGATGATCTCGCCGTCGACGAGCACGGTGTCGACATTGGCCCCGTGCGCGGAGGCGATGATCGCGCCATGGAGGTCGGCGCCCGGAATCGCGGCGATGTCGAGCCCGCGCAGTAGCACCACGTCGGCGCGCTTGCCAACCTCCAGTGAGCCTGTCAGATTCTCGAGCCAGCACGCCCGGGCCGCGTCGAGCGTGATCCCAGCGAGCGCCTCGCGCGCACTCGGCCGAGACTCCTGAGCGCCCGCGGGCGAGCTGATCCGCTCGCCGGCGAGAGCAAGCCTGGCCTCATCGAAGAGGTCTCCCGAGGCCGAGCTGACGGCGTCGGTCGCGAGCGCCGGGCGAAGCCCCGCTGCCCGCGCGCGCCCGGTCGGAGGTACGCCGATTCCAAGCGCCATCTCGGCCATCGGGCAGACGGCGATCCTCGCCCCGGCGTCAGCGACGGCCCGCAGCTCGCGGGCGCTGCTCGTGCAGCAGTGCACGAACTGCAGGTCGGGGCCCATCAGGCCGGCGCCGAGGAGACGGGCTATCGCACGGCGCGGGCGCGCGGCGTCGCGGATGCCCACGTGCATGCTGACCGGGAGGCCGACCGCGCGGGCGGCGGCGATCTCGCGGCGGGTTGTGGCGAGCGATGTGGCCTCGGGGCCCTGCAATGCCAGAGCGAAGCTCGTGCGCGCCGTGGTCGGACGCAGAACGGCCTCCGGCATGCGCTCGAGCTGCCCGCCGCCGGCGTGAAGTCCGTCCAGTTCTTCGAGCTTGCGCGTCATCGATGTCCCGTAGCCAAAGACGGAGCGGATCGGCAGCTCCAGGTGGGCGCGGATCGCCTCCTCGCCGTGCTCGGGAGTGTTGATGATGTGACACCAGTCAAAGACCGTCGTGATGCCGTGCGAGAGCGCGTCGACGATCGCCGCCCTGGTTGCGAGATGGACGTCGAGCGGTGTAAAGCGCACCGCGAGCCGCCCCCAGATGTCGCGTCGCAGCGCCCCGAGCGAGCAGTCCATCGCCAGCCCGCGCACGGTCTCATACCACAGATGACGGTGCGCATCGACGAGCCCGGGCATCACGACGGCGCCCTCGGCTTCGATGAGTTCGGCGTCCGCCGCCTCGATCAGTGGCGCGATCGCCGCGATCGTGCCGTTTTCGATCAGCACGTCGCCCGCGAGCGGCGTTTGCGTGCGCGCGTCGAAGCTGACGATCGTGCCGCCGCGGATCAGCAGACGCGTCGTCATGCGCCGGCGTGCGCCGCTCGGCGATCCGGCGCGGTTCGCGTCCTCGCCGGCAACCGTCCCCTAGTCAGATGGTTGCCGTCAGGGCCGGGCCGGCCACTTCAGGTCGGCCGCCGCCACCCGCGCCCACTCCTTGTTCTCCCAGTCGGGATGGAGCTCGAGCAATTCGGCGCTCACGGCGTCGACCATCTCCTCCTCGGAGTGACCTCCCTCGGCGCGCAGCTCGATCATCCGCCGCACGGCGAGCTCGAAGACCTCGCGGTAGTCGCTGATCAGTTCGGGGCCGCCAGTGAGGCCGTGACCGGGCACGACTACCGAGGCACCGTAAGCCTCGAGTTCGCGCAGACGCTGGATCCACGGATACACGTGCGAGTCGTCGTCCGGAATCACGCCGAAGTAGCGGTCCTCGACCAGGTCACCGGCAAACAGGATCTCTGTGGAGCCGCGCACGAGGATGATCTGGTCGCCCTTGGAGTGGCCTCCGCCGTGCTCATGGCACTCGACGACGACGCCGCCAAGATCGAAGTTGATCGTGCCGCTGTAGCGAACATGCGGAGCGATGAACTCGACGCCCTCGAGCAGCGGCACGACGTCGGGCGCCCCCTCGCGAAAGAGCTGCGAGTAGGCCTCGCCCTTCTCCTGGAGCTCCGCCCACTGTGCCTCGTTGTAAACGATCGTCGCATGGTCGGCGAACACGTTGGCGCCGTAACCGTGCTCAGGATGAAAATGTGTCAGTGTCAGGAGCAGTGGCTTGCCGCCGCTGAGCCGACGCGCCTCGTCAAGCACGTTCTGGGCGTTCTCGGTGCCGAGGCCGGTGTCGACGACCAGTGTCGCCCTGGAGCCGACGATGATCCCGATGTTGGGGACCATTGGGATGTACTCGGAGTCGGGAATGACCCAGACCCCGTCCGCGACCTCGCCGATCGCGGTCGTGTTGACCACAGGTGCTCTGAATTGCGTCGCTTCAGCGCTCACTTCGTTCTCGCTTTGTTGTCGTGTACCAGTGTCCGCACGGCCAACCGGGAGGGCAGCCTCGGGCCGCCCTCCCGGCGTCGCGTTCTACGGTTGCTGCTCTATGCGGCCCTCAATCAGTAGTTCTTCGGGTTGATCGGCTCCGGCGTGTTGTAAGCGGACAGCGTCGGCGCCTTCGTGATCAGGCCGAACCTGACGTTGTCCTTGGCCTCCGCCTGAACAAGCTTCAGGGGGACCGTCGCGACGAACGTCGGAAGGATCAGCCCAGCGAGCTGGTTCTTCGGGGTCGTCGTGTACTCGCCGATCAGCTTACGCGTCTCGGACGGGTGCGCCGCCAGGTACTTGTTCGACTGCGCCAGCGCGAGCTGCATGTCCAGCACGACCTGGGGGTGCGAATGTAGGTAGGAAACCGACGTGTCCATCGCCGTGATCGGACCGTGAGGCTCCGTGCGGTACGCGGAACCAGCCAGCAGCCGTGTCTTCAGCTGATGTTCGGTCACCGACAGGAACGGCTCGAGCGTCCAGATCGCGTCGACCTCGCCCTTCTGCAGCGCGGTCGCCATCTGCGGGAACAGGATCGCCACGAACTTGATCCTCTTCCAGCCCGTGTCAGATGAATCGCCCGGGCAGTGGGCGTTGTAGTAGTCGGCGTCAACGAACAGCTGGCCGAGGCCGAGCAGTGAGTTGACGGCAACAGTCTTTCCGGGGAGGTCGCAGAGCGACTTGACCGGCCCGCTCTGGAGCGACAGATCGGCGGTCCAGTCGCTGGCGTCCGACGTCGCGGCCACCGAGACCGGGCCGATCGCGATGTCCGGGATCCCCTTCGAAGCGGCGACGATTGTGTCCTCGTAGCCCGGCTCGCCGAACTGAACCTGTCCGGAGGCCAATGCGGGGATGATCTGCGGCCCGCCCTGCGTGCTGTACTTGAAGCTCACCTTCAGGCCGTGCTGCGCGCAGATGCCCGACTTCAGGCAGTACTCGATGCCGGCGCCGTCGGCGGATCCCGGATTGAAGTAGACCGTCACCGGGGTGAGCGCAGTGGCTTTGTGCGCCCCTCCCGAGTTGGCGATGGCGGCGCTAGCCCCCACACATGAAGCGAGCACCGCGATGAGCGCGATGCGCTTCGCAACTGACCAGTTGCTACGCATTTAGTTCCCTTTCTCCCTCTTTGCAGGCTGCGTCGTTGATCACGTTCGAGGCTCTTCGGAAGCTCACACGTGTCCCTGGCAACAAACATCGGCGCGTTCGCGATGCGAAGTCGCCCACGGCTGTGTCGCCCGCCTAACAGAACCACAAACGCATGGCGCCGAAGCGGAATCGGTCGCTGCGCCAGACCAGAACGCCCCGCTAAATCGAAAGCTCGATCGAGCTGGCCGGCTCGACCAGCGCGGAGCGGCGCGTGTCGCCATGCGCCTTGGTGATGGCGCGGTAGACGTGCGTGCGTAGGCGCGCGAACTCGGGCGACGCCTTCGTGACCTCTTGAGCACGAGGCCTCGGCAGAGCGATCGGCAAGACCTCCTGCACGTAGGAAGGGCTCGTGGTCAGGATGATCACGCGGTCCGACATGTAGACGGACTCGTCGATGTCGTGGGTCACCAGAAGGATCGTCACCTCGAACTCGGCATGGATGCGGAGCACGAGGTCCTCGAGGTCTGCGCGCGTCTGCGCATCGACCGACGCGAACGGCTCGTCCATCAACAGCATCCGCGGCCGCACGGCTAGGGCTCGCGCGATCGCGACGCGCTGCTGCATGCCCCCGGAAAGCTGCCATGGGTAGTGGTCGATGAAGCGCGTCAGACCGACCGCCTCGAGTGACTGGTGCACGACCTGCTCGCGTTCGTCGCGCGTCCCCTCGCGCAGCGGCAGCAGGACGTTCTTGCGCACCGTGAGCCACGGAAACAGCGAGCGGCTGTAGTCCTGGAAGACGAGCGACATGTTGGACACCGGCCCGCTCACGCGGGCGCCACCGAATCTCGTCTCGCCGGTCGACGGCGCCATCAGTCCCGCGATGCACTTCAGCAGCGTCGTCTTGCCGCAACCCGACGGCCCGACCACGGTCACAAACTCCCGCTCGGCGACATCGAAGCCGACGTCGGCGATCGCGACGGACTGCCGCTCGCGCCCGACGAACGTCTTGCCGAGCGTCCTGACCTCGAGCGCCAAGCCGGATCCAGCCGCTGCTCCGAGCATCAACTCCCCACTCACCACCGGACCTCCTGCCGCGTCAGACATCGATGCCACGAAGATTGAAGTGCCAGCGCAGAACGCGTCGCTCCAGAAGGCTCACGAGCGCGTTGGCGACGATCCCGAGCAGGGCCAGCATCAGTATTCCGGCCCACATGCCCGGCACGTCGTAGCCCTGTTGGGAGTAGAGCACGAACCAGCCGATCCCGTTGCTGCTGCCGAGCTGCTCAGCGAGGACCAACAGCAGCACCGCGAAGGCGATGCTGATGCGCAGTCCCGTGAAGATCCGCGGGCTGACGGCCGGCAGCACCACCTTGAACATGCGCTTCCAGAAGCCCAGGCCGTAGGCCCGCGCGGTCTCGAGCACCGTGGGATGGAGTCCTGCGTAGCCGTCCTCGGTGTTGAGCGCGATCGGCCAGATGCAGACGAAGGCGATCGAGAACACCTTCATCACCAGGCCGATCTGGAACAGTGCGATCGCCACGGGCACGATCAGGGGCGGCGGGAGCGATCGCATGAACGTCGCGACTGGCCGCGTCAGCATGCGCACCCACTTCGACATGCCGATCACGAGCCCCAGCGGCACCCCGACCACGACGGCGATCGCGAAGCCGAGAACGAGCCGCTCGACGCTGGGAAGGACGTCCGAGGTGAAGTGCGCAAACAACCAAACCTTTCGGAACTCCGACAGGATCGTGGGCAGTGAGGGGATGTACGGGCTGTGCGAATTGGCCGTGAGCAGCCAGATGAGGCCGATCACCGCGGCCGTCGTGCCGACCTCGACCGCCAGTCCCAATGCCCGTCCGGGCGTGCGCGTGAACACGCCTAGGCCGTTATCTCCCGCTGCGAGAAGTGCCAGTTGAGATAGCGCTTCTCAAAACGAGTGGACACGACGTGGAGCGCCAATCCGATCAGGCCGGAGGCGAGGACATAGGAGTACGCCAGGGTCGTCGCGCCGTTCTCGAAGTCGAGCCAGACCTCCTTGCCAAGACCCGGGGAGCTGACCAGGACCTCAGCCGAGATGCAGCCGATCAGGGCGTAGGCCGCACCCAGGCGAATTCCGGTCGCCAGGTACGGGAGCACACTCGGAATCGTCACGGAACGCAGGAGGGTCCACCACCCGATGCGCAGCGACCTGGCCGTATCGAGCATTACCTCGTCGCGATCGCGCATCCCGTAGATGGCCTGGATCAGCAGCGACCACATCGACCCGAAGACGACGAGGACGATCGCGCTCTTTGCCGTGGGCCCGTAGAGCAGGATCAGGAGCGCGAGGAAGGCGACAGGTGGCACTGGCCTCAGGAACTCGATCGTGGGACGAAGGGCGCGCCAGAGCAGGTTGCTGGCACCGATCGCCATACCGAGCGGGAACGCAAACGCGAGGGCGATCGAGAAGCCGATCACCCACTGGATCATGGTCTGGCCGACCACGTGCCAGAAATTCACGGTGCCCAGATTGGATAGGAAGAGGTTGATGATGTCGAAGGCCGGCGGGACGTCGCGTGACTCGACGAGTCCCGACTTCGTGATCAGCTCCATGGCACAGATCGCGATCCCGATCCCGAGGGCGCCCAGCACGACACCGTGCGTGCTCTCGGCGCGCGCGAGCGCGGACAGGCGGCCCGGGCGCCGAACCGACGCAGGCTGAGAAGGACCCGCTGCGAGCTGCGCCGTCATTAGTCGCCTGCTGCCGCCAGGCGCCCGCGCGTGGCGAGCGCCTGCGATCCACGGATGCTCGCCGCGACACGGCGGGCAGCAGTGGTGACGGTTGCGACCGGCACTACGCGAGGGCCTCCTCGATGAACGGGTGCTTGGTGAAGATCACGGGTCCGTCCTTGGTGACAAGCAGGTCCTCCTCGAGGCGCACCGTCTGCTCAAGTCCCGGATGGCCAGCGAAGGTTTCGCAGGCGAAGTACATGTTCTCCTCGAGCTCGACCGGATACTCGAGCGAGTAGGCGCGCGAAATCCACATGCCCTCGTACAGCGAGAGGCCGATCGAGTGCGCGAACTGCTGCAGCGTCACGGTGCCGTGCTCGTCGTCGGCGTACTTCGGCAGCTTCGCTGCCACATCGGCGGTCGTGTTGCCGGCCTTCATCATCTCGATGGCGGCGTACATCGAGTCGTAGCACTCCTTGTAGAGGTCCTTTTCCTTCGGCGTGAGCTTCCCGTCGACCTTAAAGCAGCGCACGAAGTCGACGAAATAGCCGCCCGGGCCGATCGCGTTCTGGTCGACGATCACGAGGTCGCCCTGCCGGATCACCTTATCCGTGTGCCAACGCCGGTAGGGGCTCGTGTTGCCCCCGGAGGCAACGATGATGTCGTAGACGAAGTCGAAGCCGCTCTCGTAGAGGTACTCATTGACCTTTGCTGTGATCGTGCTCTCCTTCACGCCCGGCTTCAGCCACTCGTGTTCGATCTTCCAGAACGCCGTGTCGCCGATCGCGCTCGAGATCTTCAGGCACTCGAGCTCGTCAGGCGTCTTGATCACTCGCGCGCCGGACATCGCGGGCCATGCGCTGACGACATTCAGCCCTGCGGCCTGGAAGGCGGCGAGCGCGACGGGGTCGGCGATGTCGAGCCCGATCCGCTCCCCCTCGACGCCGTTCTCCTTGAGGACGTCGGTGACGGACGCGACCATCCTCTCGACCATCATCTGCTCGGCCGTCTCGGACCACTTCCACGTGATTGCAGGCCTGATGTTGCCGTTCAGCCACGGCGCGTCGATCTTGGCGCACTCGAAATCCGATCCCGCCGTCTCGAAAAGCACCGGCTCGCCGCCGCGCGGGAGCACGCAGTAGCGGATGAAGATGTTGTTCTTCCAGTTGCCCTGGTACACGCTCGTGATGTAGCGGACGTTCTCGCCGGCGAAGCACACAACCGCCCCGATGTCGTGCTTCTCCATCATCATCCGCGCGCGCTCGAGCCGGTCGCGACGCAGGCGGTCGAAGTCGACGCGTGCCTGCCAATCAGTCGACGTCGTGCTGTAAACGCGGCGCGGCTCGTGCTCGTGCGGCTTGCCTATGAACGACAGGTCGAGGTTCTTCCCAACTGGCGTGAGCGAGTGCCCGTTTGCGCCGACAGGCGTTGACGTCGAGATGTCCATCTTCGATTACTCCGTTCAGTCTTTGTGGAAGCCAGCGACGGAACTGGAACCCACGGCAGCTCCAGCGTAACCCGGGCACCGTGCTGGACGCCCTTCGTCCCCCGACCCACCCTACGGGCGCCTCCAGAGCACGGACGCTTTTGAACTTTGCGCGCGACCGATATGCCGCGCCCACGATGGCCTCTAGATGGCCGGCGAGTAAAGCTTGCGCGGTCGTCCGGGCCCAGCCGGGGCTGCCTCCACCGAGGCCTGATCGATCGTGACGAGGTACTCGAGGTAGCGCCTGGCCGTCACGCGCGCGAGCCCCGCCGCCGTAGCGACCTCCGCCGAGCAGACCGCCCTCGTCTGAGCGTCCAGCACGCGGCGAACCCGCGCGACCCCCTCCTGCGTCAGACCCTTCGGGAGCCAACGGCGGGGGACGCGCCCGCTCGCACACACACGGTCAACGGCCTCCTGATCGAGCTGCTCGTCGCGCAGCGCATTAGCGCGGTTGAGGAAGAGGCCAAGCGACTGGCGCAGCCGCTCGACCGTGAACGGTTTCACGACGTAGTCGATCGCGCCGCGCTGTATCACCGCGCGGACCGCCGCCGACGTGCGGGTAGCGGTCAGCGCGATCACTTCGACCCCGTGGCCGTCGCCGCGCAGCTGATGCAGCAGACGGATCCCATTCATGCCCGCAAGCTTGAGGTCGAGCAGCATCAGATCGCACTGGCGGTGGCGCAAGAACTGGAGCGCATCCTCGCCGCGGGTCACCGTGCCGGCGACCTCCAGGCTGCTCATACCCGCGATCGTGCGCTTGTAGATAGTCGCGATCGTCGGGTCATCCTCGACGATCAGCACCTGCCAAAGCGTGCCGTCCCCGCCGCCGTCGTCGACCGTCATCCTCTCCTCCAAGTGTCTCCCCGAACACCCACCGCCACCGCACTGGCACCGCACCGTGCTGCACGCCGACGTTGTGGTCAAGCTGGCGAGCACAATTGCGAGCGAGCCGCGAGCGGCTGGTAGCGTCCCGGCATGGTAGCGGCAGGAACAAACGCACGCAGCAGTCCTTCGCGCTCGGGGCTCGGACGCTTCGCACTCGGCCCGGCGACGGTGGACTGGGAGGCGCGCACCGACCCGGCGCGACTGCGGGAGGCTCGCGTCGCGCGTGTCGCGGACCTGCTCGCCGACTCCGCGGCGCAGGCGCTGCTGGTCTGGAAAGACGAAAACGTTCGCTACCTGACCGGCATGCGCGCGCAGATCATCGCCGGCAAGAGCTCCGTACTCAACGGCTGTTTGCTCCTGTCGGGGCGCGCGCCGATTCTTCTGTGCTCAGGAGGCGACCTCGCACGCGTTCGCGACGGCATGCCCTGGATCGAGGAGATCCACGCCATCCCGATCCAGGAGGCGGGCGGACTGATCGCCGGCACCGTCGAGCGCACGCTCGCGCCGCTGCTGCGTGAATCCGGCGTCGCCGACGCCACGCTGGCGATCGACCAGGCGCCGATCGCACTGCTCAAGCACCTGGAGCGGGCGCTCCCCGGCCTCGAGATCGTCGACGGCGACGCGCTGATGCTTGAGGCGCGCCGTGTCAAGTTCCCTGAGGAGCTCGCGTTCATGCAGGAGGCCTCCGCGATCGCCGAGGCCGTGACGCGAACGGCGCTCGACGCGGTGGCCCCGGGCGTGCGGGAGTGTGAGGTCGTCGCCGAAGCGATGCGAACGCTTTACCGGCTGGGCGGGGAGACCTCGCACGTGACGACCCCGTTCGTCGCCTCCGGCGAGCGCATGGCACCACCGACCCGGCTCGCGACCGACAAGCTCATCCGCGAGGGCGACATCGTCTTCATCGACATCGGCGCATCATGGAACGGCTACTACTCCGACATCGGCCGCACCACGATTTGCGGGCGCCCGAGCCGTCGGCAGCAGGAGGTCTACACGGCCGTGCACGCCACGCTCGCCGCGGGCACGAGCGCGCTGAAGGCCGGCAACACCAACGACGACGTCGCCGCAGCGGTCGCCGCAGCGGCCGGCGAGCGCGGCCTCGCCGACCACTTCATCAGCCTCTTCATCGGCCACGGACTGGGGATCGGCAGCAACGAGCCGCCCTACGTGGGCGAATCGCTCGAGGGCGCCGAGACGGTGTTACTCGAGCCCGGCATGACGTTCGCGCTCGAGCCGTTGATCTGGGTACCCGGAGTCCGCGGTGGGGCGGGGGTGCGCCTCGAGGACACGATCGTCGTCACGCATGACGGCGGCGAGCCGCTCACGCGAACCGCCTTCGACGAGCGGCTGCTGCTGTAGCGAAACCCTGCAGAGCGCGGTATCGGTCCCGCGCCACGCACGCAACTCCGACCGCTCGTGGCCGCTGGTAGTTTGGGGCCGGCTCGCGCCGGGCCATGCGGCCGACCCGTCGCGGACGCCCCGTTCGCTTCGCTCAACCGCGGGTGCGGCCTGAAATGCGCAGCACGGGCACTAGGAAAGGACCGAGATGTACCGAGCGCGGGAAGGGGCGCCGACGTGAGCGCTACAGGCAAGGTCGTCGTGGTAACCGGCGCCGGTGGCGGTCTGGGCTCCGCGGCCATCACGCTGCTCGCCGAGCGCGGCGCGAGCATCCTCTGCGTCGACCGTGACGCCGAATCTCTCGACGCGGTCGTCGCCGCACACGCCGGAGCCGACCTGCTCGCCGCCGCTGGCGACGTCGGCGACGAAGGGGACGCTGAGCGCATGATCGACTCGGCCGTAGAGCGCTGGGGCGGCCTCGATGGAGTCTTCAACATCGCCGGCGTCGAGGGCCGACTCGCGCCGATCGTGCAGACCCCCGTCAAGGAGCTCGACGAGATACTGCACGTCAATGTCCGCGGCACGTGGCTGTCGATGAAATTCGCCCTCCCCCACCTCGAGGCCCGCGGCGGGGGCGTGATCGTCAACGTCGGCTCCTACCAGGCGACCCACGGCAAGGCGAACTGCTCCGCCTACTCGGGGTCCAAGCACGCGATCATCGGCATGACCCGCTCGATCGCCCTCGAGTACGCCAAGCGCAACGTTCGCGCCAACGTCGTCTGCCCCGGGGCGATGGACACGCGGATGATCCGCACGATGATGAGCAGCCTCTACCCGGAGGATCCCGGCAAGGGAGAGCGCCAGCTGCTCGCGGACATCCCCCAGGGGCGGATGGGTCGCACGAGCGAGGTCGCCTCCGTTGGCATCTGGATGATCCTCGACGCGCCCGAGCACCTGACCGGGCAGGTGCTCACGGTCGACGGCGGCAAGTCGGCGGCCTGACCGGCGACGTGGAGGCGATGCCGACAGGAGCGATCCCGGCGCTCGGCCTATGGTTCACGGGGCCGCGGCGGGCCGAGCTCGTGTCTGAGGATGTACACGGCCCGGGCCCCGGCGAGGTGCTCGTGCGGGCGACCAGATCGCTCGTCAGCGCCGGCACCGAGATGATCGTCTACCGCGGCGAGACACGCTCGCGCTCGGAGACCGACCTACCGACGAGCGCCGGCAGCTATCCGTTCCCGATCAAGTTCGCCTACCAGGTGGTGGGCGAGGTCCAGGAGGCGGGTGCGCACTCAGGCTTCGCTTCAGGCGATCGCGTGTTCGCATATCACCCCCACCAGGACCGATTCACGATGGCGGCCGGGCGGGTCGGAGGGGGGTCGTACGCGGCGGGCGGGCGGACGCTGCTGTTCGCCGTCCCGGAGTCGCTCAATGACGACCATGCGGTCTTTGCGAACCTGTTCGGGGTTGCGCTCACGTGCCTGCTCGACGTGCCCGTGCGAATCGGCGACTGCGTCGCCCTGTCGGGGCTTGGCGTGGTCGGCAGCTTCGCCGCGAGCTTTGCGCGGCGGACCGCCGGTCGGCTGATCCTCATCGATCCGCTCGCCGCGCGTCGCGAGCGCGCGGGCTGGATCGGAGCGGACGCCGTCGTCCACCCCGACGACGCGCAGGCCGCGATCGCCGAGCACAGCGCCGGCCGCGGCGTCGACATCTTCATCGAGGCGAGTGGCGCCCCCAGCGCGCTGCAGGCGGCGATCGAGGGCACCGGCAAGGAGGGCACGATCGCCGTTCTCGCCTATTACGGCGGCAACACGGCGGTGCCGCTCGTGCTCGCGCCCGAGTTTCACGTGCGCCGCCAGCGGATCATCTCGAGCCAGAACGCGATGGTCGGCTCGGGGCTGCAGCCGCGCTGGGACACCGAGCGGCGGATGGCTGTCGTCATGGAGCAGCTGGCCTCCGTCGACACGTCCCTGTTGATCAGCCACCGCTTCCCGTTCGAGCGGGCCCCCGAGGCCTACGAACTCATCGACGACCATCCCGAAGACGCCCTCGGGGTCGTCCTCGAGTACCAGCAGGAGGCCTGAACGATGCCCGCGAGCCTGCCCCGCTTCTCCGCGTGCCAGTTCACGACGCCGGACACGAGCTTTGAGGAGGACGTCGCGCTGGCGACGGAGATCGGGGCTCAGGGCATAGGAGTCTGCGAGTTCAAGCTGCGCGAAGGCGAGGAGGCTGCGCAGCTGGAAACGCTCCGCAACGCCGGCCTACGAGCCTCAATCTGTATGCCGGCCAACATCTCGCCACTTCCGACCGGAGTCGTGTTCCCCGGGCCCGACGACATCGACGAGCGCGTCGAGCTGATGTGCGCCAGCATGCGACGTCTGGCTCCGTTCGAGCCCGCGTCGGTCGTGGTGATCACCGGCGCGCTGCGCGAGCGCACTCGCGAGCAGGCCCGCCGGATCGTTGTCGAAGGCTTGCGCGAGGTCGCGCGCGTCGCCGCGGGCGTCGGCGTGCGCCTCGGACTCGAGCCGCAGCGCGTCGACGTGCTGCCGGGTCGCTCACTCGTCAGCACGCTCCCGGAGACGCTCGAGCTGATCGAGGAGATCGGCGCCGGGAACATCGACATCGTCTACGACGTCTACCACCTGTTTGAGACCGACGACATCGTCGAGCTCACGCGCCGCCACGCCGCCGAATTCGGCGGCGTGCAGATCTGCGACTGGCGCGAGGAGACGCGTGGGTGGATGGATCGGGTACTGCCCGGCGACGGAATCATCGACCTGCCGGCGCTGTTCGCCGCACTCGAGGACGGGGGCTTCGACGGCTGGTATGACCTCGAGGTCTTCTCCGACGACGGCCGCTACGGAGCTGACTACGAGGATTCGCTGTGGAAGCTGCCACCGCAGCAGGTCCTGGAGGCGGGGCGCGAGGGCTTCCGGCGCGCCTGGGAACAGCGCGGCTGACACCCCGCCGTCCCGTCGAAAACACGACCAAGGAGAAAAGGCCATGGGCCTCGTAACTTTCGAAGCGAACCTCGACAACGCAGTGACCGAGCAGTACTCGACGGCCCGCGGACCGGTGCTCCGCGGTGTCGAGGTAGAGCTCGCCAAGCTGTTCTTCGAAAAGGGCGGCGGAGCCGTCGAGCACCAGCACCCCGAGGAGCAGATCGTCTACTGCCTATCCGGGCGTGGGCGGTTCACAGTCGCCGGCGACGCCTATGAGATCGGCCCGGGGCAGGCCAGCTACCACGGCCCCGACGTGCCTCACGGCTTCGAGGCGCTTGAGGACTTCGAAGGGCTCAGCTTCAAGCGCGTGGTCGCACCGATCTATTCGGCGACCGGAACGCTCGCCTAGTGGGTCAAATTCCCGAGACGGCCCGCTAGCGGACATGCCCGAGCTCCAAGGCAGCGCCTTGATCGCCGGCGCCGGCGGTGCGCTCGGGCAGGCGATCGCCCGCGAGCTCGCGCACAGCGGCATGCGCGTCGCGCTCGCCGACCGCTCGGCGCAGGCCGCGCGCGAGGCGGCGGCGGCCATCGAGGAGCTCGGCGGCTCCGCGCTCGCACTCGCCGCCGACGTGACAAGCAGGGAGGAACTCGAGGCGGCCGTTGCGGCCGCCAGCGCCGGTGGCCACCTCGCGCTGATGGTCAACGCCGCCGGCGTCCCGCACGTCAAGCCGCTGCTTGAGATCACAGCCGAGGAGTTCGATGCCGTCTTCGCTGTCAATCTTCGCGGCGTCCTGCACGGAATCCAGGCCGCCGCCGCAGCGATGATCGCCTCAGGCCAGGCGGGCGGCCGGATCGTCAGCATCGCCTCGGCCGCGGCGGGCGGGGCGCGCCCGTTGCAGGCGACCTACGCGACGAGCAAGGCGGCGGTCGTTGCCCTGACGCGCTCAGCCGCGGTGGCCCTCGCCCCCCACCGCATCACCGTCAATGCCGTCAGCCCGAGCTACGTCGAGAGCGAGCTGGGTCGCGAGACGCTCCGTGGCCTGGATTTCCACGGCGGCGAGCTGGGACGCGAGCGAGCCCTTCCCGAGGGCCTCCTCGGCCGTGAGGCGGAGCCTGGGGACGTGGCTGCCGCGGTGGCATTCCTCGCCGGGCCTGGCGGGAGCTACATCACCGGACAGGTCATCCACGTGGACGGCGGCCGTACCCTTTGACCCGGCGGCAAGCGGGCGCCGGCGCCACCACGAGGCAGAGGAGGGACATGGACATCATCGACGAGCATTTCGCAGCCGAGAACGCGCATGACATCCCGAGGACGCTCGCGACCTACGCCGAGGACATCATCTGGGACGACGTCAGCAATCCCCTATGTCCGGTTCAGGGCAAAGCCGGCGCTGAGGCCAACTACGAGGACATCATGCGCACGATCCCCGACCTGCGCCTGGAATCGGTGCTGCGCTTCGCCTGCGAGAACCACGTCGTCGACGAGGGAATCCTCACCGGCCATGTCAACGGCAACTACCTTGGCATCGAATGCGACGGCGCTCCGCTGCGCTTCCGCATTCTCCACGTCTTCGACGTGCGCGACGGACTCATCGCCCGCGAGCAGGCCTGGTTTGACACCGCTGGCGTGATCCAGGGCCTCGCGGCGTGGGTCGCCGCACAGGAGTCGGCCGGCTAGATGGTCGACTCCACAGTCGCGGCGGGAGGATCCTCGCGGCGCTCCGAGCGGCTGCCAGGCGGAAGTGCGCCACGATGAGCGAAGGTCGCAAGCCGACCGCCAGGCGGCTCGCCGTACCCCGCGAGCGAGTTCTGCGCCGCCCCGCTCACAACAGCGACGGCGCGGGCGCCGGCTGGACGAGGTCCGAGATCGAGGCGCTGCTGCGTGTGAGCCGCGCCGTAGCGCTTGGGCCCCATCTCAGCGAGGTGCTTGACGTCATCGCCGCGGAGGCCTGCAACGTCACCCGCGCGACAGCCGTGAGCATCCTCCTCGCCGATCCCGGCGAGAACTTCCACCTCGTCGCCTCGAAGGGTCTGAGCCGCGACTACGAGCGCTTCCTGCAGAGCCACTTCATCAGCCACGGACGCAGCGTCTCCCGCGCGGCCGCTGATCAGCTCAAGCCGATCGTCGTCGAGGACGTCGCCAACGATCCGCGTGTCAACCGGCCCGAGGCCCGCGAGTGGAAGCGCTTCGCGCTCGGCGAGAACTACCGCGCGATCGTGTCGGTGCCGCTGCTCGCGGGCAGCCGCTCCTCGGGCGTCCTCAACCTCTACCGCGCCGAGGCCGGCCCGTGGCTGAGTGCCGAGGTCGAGGTGGCGGCGACGTTCGGGCAGTACGCCGCGAGCGCGATCCTCAGTGCCAAGCTGATCGACTCCCAGCGGCGGCAGGTCGATGCGCTTGAGGCGCTCGTCGACGTGCTGCGCGACCAGACCCATGAGTACGCAAACCGCCTGCACGCCGTCTCCGGCCTACTCGCCCTCGGCGAGATCCGTGACGCGCAGCAGTTTCTGGCGCAGCTGATGACGCTGCACCACGACAACTACGCCTCGGTGATCGAGCGTGTTCATCATCCGATCCTCGCGGGCCTGCTCGTCGCGCAGATGAGCGTGGCCCGCCAGCGCGGTGTCGAGGTGCGACTGCATCGCCAGACGAGCATCGAGACACTGCCCCCGGGGCTCGGCGCCGCGGAGGCCGTCACGATCCTCGCGAACCTGATCGAGAACGCCGTCGAAGCCGTCTCGGGCATGCAGCCCTCGCGCCGCCGGGCGTCGGTGCGCGTCAGTCAGACGCGCGCGGCGGTCACGATCACAGTGCGCGACTGGGGCCCGGGCATCGAGCCCGGGGCCGAGATCGAGATCGTGGCGCGCGGACGCAGCTCCAAGGACGGGCACCCAGGAATCGGGCTCGCCCTCGTCTCCGAGGCGGTCGCCTCCGCCCACGGCACACTCGAGATGCGCAACGCCCGCCCAGGGGCCGTCTTCTGCGTGAGGCTCCCCTGCGACGAGGGCGCCGCCGAGCTTTCCGCTGCAGCGAGCTAGCGCACTCGCTTCAGGGAGTCGGGACTACCGGGACGAGCAGATGCGAGGGGTGCGAGGCGCCCGTGTGCAGCGTGACCTCAGCGCCGAAGATGTCCGCGGGGCGATCCTGCGGCACGTCGTGCTTGAACGGCCCGACGCCGGTCATCTCGAACCAGCCGAAACGCTCGACCCGGTCGCTGTAGCGGTAGTCGACGCCTTGGACGCTGAGCGCCAGCGTGTACCCGGCGGGCAGCACGAGGCAGGTCGGCCAGATCTCGATGTCGAGCTCGTAGATCTCCCCCGGCGCGAGCGGACTGATCTCATCATGGCTGTGGTAGGGGCGGTGGGTAAGCGTGAGCCGCTCGTCGAGCTTGCGGTGCGAGGCGCGCAGCCAGCCATGGGCGAGCGGCGAATGCGGCTCGAGCGCCCCCTGGAAGACGACCTCCTCGCCCTCGGGGTCGAACGCGCGCACGATCACGAACAGGTCGGCGTCCGCTGTCGCTGCCGACACGAAGAGCTTGGCTGCGAGCGGCCCCGTGATCTCGGTCTCGGCATCGAGCGTCCAGCTGAACGTGAGGCCCTCGCCCATCCCCGCGTAGGCGGCGCTGGCGTCCGCGCCGACCCGCTCGGGGACGAGCGTGCGGCTCGCGGCGTCGAGGAAAAGCCTCGTCCAGCGGGTACGCGGGATGGGCCAGCCTTCCTCCTCGCGTAGCGTGAAGCTTCCGTCGACGGCGCGCACGTTCAGCAGCACCGGCGGTCTGCGGTCCCAGCCGTTGTCCGCATCCTTGAGGAAGTGGTCGAAGAACTCCAGCTGCAGCTCGCGCCCGTAGTCCGTGTAGTAGTGGCTCCAGTGCTCCAGCCCGTGTACCTCGAGCCACTTCCGCGCCGAGCCCGACCGCGTGAAGCCCTCGACGTTGCCGCGGAGATGCAGACCGTGTCCGCCCCAGTTGCCGGCCGAGAGCAGCGGTACCTCGATCCGCTCGAGCTCCGCGATCCGATGCTCCCAGTAGGCGTCGACGAGTGGGTGGGCGGCAATATCAGCGCCGAAGTCGACGCGGTTGTCCGCGAGCTCGTCGGCGGGTAGCGTCGACGGGCCCGTGACGAGTTCGCCGGTCTCGCGCTGACGCCCTCCCCGCTCGCCGGCTCCGTGCTGGACGGTCTCGACCTGGTGTCGGTACCAGTTATCGGAAAAGGTGCAGAGGATCCCGCCGTGGCGTGCGGAGTCCCGGTACCAGTCGGCGGCGCCCTCCCAGGGGCAGATCGCGGCGAGATGCGGCGGGCGCCGGGCCGCCACCTGCCACTGGTTGATCGCGTAGTAGGAGATGCCACTCAGTCCGATCCGCCCGTTGCTCCAGGGCTGCGCCGCCGCCCACTCGATGCACTGGTAGAAGTCCTCGGTTTCACGTCCGGAGAACGGATCGACGACCCCCGCCGACGCGCCTGCGCCTCGCGAGTCCACGCGCAGGCAGACATACCCGTGAGGCACCCACTTATCGGGGTCGGGCAACTCCCAGGCCTGATAGCGGTTGCTCGAGCCCGCCGCCACATCAGGGTGCGAGGAGACCATCGCGTTCCACTGGTCCGCGTACCCGTCCTGGAAGTGAAGGCCCTTCGCGTACGGGCCGTAGGTGACGAGCACGGCGTGACGCTCGCTGTCATCGGGCCGGAACACGTCGGCTCGCAGGACCACGCCGTCGTCGACCGCGATTGGCACGTCCCATTCGATGCGCATGCCTGTCCCGTCACTCACAGCCTGCTCCTTTTGTCTATCCGCGGATCGCGGTCGGCGCAGGCGCGAGACACGGCGCGTGGAGGAGATACGCGCCGCGCCCCGCGCCCGCCTCCGACGTCAGCTCCCTGAGACCGGCGCTAGCGAGCGCAGTGCGCTCGCGAGTCGCGCGACCTCCTCCATCGGGAGCAACGTTTTGGTCTCCAGGCCGCGCGCCTTGACCGCGGCGAGGACCTCGCGCATCTCCTCCTCGGTCGCGCTGATGCCCAGTGCGGCGAACGCCATCGCAATCGACGGAAGGCCGCTGCCCTTGCCGTAGACGACACGCCCCGGCGACTGTCCGACCTCGTCCCAGTGATAGGGGTAGAGCTCGGTCGGATGCTCCTCGAAACAGCGCTCATACCAGCCGGCAATGATCCCCGACTCGACCTCGAAGAGGCGATCGCCGACTGCGGCTCGATTGGACGCCACGGCGTGGCCCGAGCGCTCGCGCAGCAGGCGCGAGAGCGCATAGAACGCCGCGGTGTCGAGATTGTGATCAACGGCGTAGAGCATCCGCAGAGCCAGCGCGAGATCCTCCATCGGCGTGTTGCCGGCGCGTTCGCCGACGCCGCTGACCGTCGTGTGGACGACGCCGACACCGGCTGCGAGCGCAGCGATCGAGTTCGCGACGGCAAGACCGAAATCGTCGTGGAAGTGGGCCTCAAGCGGCGTGTCAGGCAGGCGCTCGCGCACCTTCGCGACCCACACGGGGATCGCCTGCGGGGCGACGCCGCCGAACGTGTCGACCAGACAGAGGGCGTCCATATGGCCCTCGGTCGCCACTTTCGCCACGAGGTCCAGATACCAGTCGAACTCCGCTCGGGATGAGTCGATCGTGAAGAAGACCGTGTAAAGGCCAGCCTCCCGAGCAGCCAGCGTCGCCTCAATCGAGAGGTCGATGGCCCGCTGGAGCGGCCAGCCGTACGCCTTTTCGATGATGTGCCCCGACGAGGGGATCTCGATGACGACGCCCGCGACGCCGCATTCGCTCGCCATCTCCACGTCGGCCACCATGCATCGGGCGAAGGCAAAGATCTGGGCGTCGAGGTCCGCCTCGACGATCGCCTCGACCGCCGCGCGGTCTTGAGGCGAGACGATCGGCATGCCCGCCTCGATGCGGTCCACGCCGGCCGCGGAAAGCCTGCGAGCGAGTGTGAGCTTGTCGTCGGCGTTGAACGCGATCCCCGCCTGCTGCTCGCCGTCGCGCAGCGTGACGTCGTGGAAGCGGACCACGGGCGGGAACGCGAGGCCCGCACGCGCGTCCGGGAGGTGGTTCCAGGGGCTGGTGAAAAAGCGGCCAGGCTCCTGCCAGGGTGCTTCTGACATCAGGGTTCTCCTTGCTTGTCCTCGGGCTGGCGCGCCACGTGGAAGCTCATGGCGGCGCCCTGACGTTCATTGGTCCGTTGCTTCAGAGCATGATCCGGCCGCCCGCCACGTCCAGCGTGTTCCCGGTCAGCCAGGCAGCGGAGTCCGATACGAGAAACAGCGTCGCGAGCGCGCAGTCCTCGGGGGTGCCCATGCGCCCCAGCGGAGACATCGCGGCGGTGCGCGCCAGTGCCGCTTCGTCCATGATCGCGCGCACCCGCTCGGAGGTGACGGTCGCCGGCGCGATGCAGTTGACCCGGATCCCGTGCCGCCCAAGCTCGAGCGCAAGATGTCTGGTGAGCTGTACCACCCCGGCCTTCGCGGCCGCGTACGGCGCCGTCAGGAGCTTGTCCAGGTAGCGGCCGCCGTTTGAGGCCATCGTCACGATCACGCCCGCGCGGCGCTCGAGCAAGCCCGGCAGGAACGCGCCGATCGTCAGGTACTGGGAGGTGAGGTTCGCGTCGATGATCGCCCGCCATTCCGCCTCGCTCATCTCCTCGATCGGCGTGAAGGACTCGAAGCCCCCCGCGAACGCGAGCAAAATGTCCGACGGCCCCAGCTCGGAGTCGACGAAGGCCCGAAAGCGCTCCATATCCGCGGCGCTCGTGCAGTCGCCCACGAACCCGGCGGTCCTGCCCCCCGAGGCGCGCAGCTCGGCGACGAGCGCATCCAGCGGCTCGCGGGAACGCCCGTTCACGGCGACGGCGACGCCGTTTGCGACGAGCATCCGGGCGGTTGCGGCTCCGATCCCCCGCGAGCCGCCCGTGACCGCGGCGACCTTGCCCGCGAGATCGGGATAGCGCGGCACCACGCGCTCCTCGGACTCCTCGCTCATGCGCGAGCGGCATCGAGCGCTTCGCGGTTGATCGCATGCTCAGGAGCAACGCCGCAGAGCACCCGGCCGACCTCTTCGGCAGCGCGGCGGCGCAGCTCCTCACCGGCCTCGAGGGAATAGAAGGCCATGTGCGCAGTGATCACGGCGCGCGGGTCGCGGCGCAGCAGATGGTCGAGCGGGAGCGGCTCAGGCTCGGTCACGTCCAGCGCCGCTCCGCTGATCGTGCCCGCCGCGAGCGCCACGGCAAGCGCGTCGTGGTCGACGAGCGGGCCGCGAGCGGTGTTCAGGAGCACGGGCGCGCGGCGCATCGACGCGATCAGCTCCGCATTGACGATGTGGCGGCTCG
The DNA here is from genome assembly GCA_036267075.1 of Solirubrobacteraceae bacterium. Taxonomy (GTDB): domain Bacteria; phylum Actinomycetota; class Thermoleophilia; order Solirubrobacterales; family Solirubrobacteraceae; genus Palsa-513. The sequence goes on along the minus strand of DATAWT010000038.1, from coordinate 88,983 downwards.
CCTCGGTCAGAGGCATGTGCAGCGAGATGAAATCGGCCTCGGCGACGGCTTCCTCAAGGCTCGCGGCGCGCTCCGCGCCCTCCACGTTCCACTCCTCCAGGTAGGGGTCGTAGCCGACCACTTGGAGGCCGAACGCCCGCGCCCGCAGCGCCACGCGGCGCCCGATTCCGCCCACACCCACAAGCGCCAAGCGGCGCCCCCGGAGCCGGTGGATGTCTCCCGAGCCGCCGTCCCAGTGGCCGTCTCGCACGCGCGCCGAAGCCGCCACCACGCCGCGCGCGACGCCGAGCAGCAGCGCGAGCGTATGGTCGGCCACCTCCTCGAGACAGTAGTCGGGGACGTTCGTGACGAACATGCCGGCGCGCGAAGCGGCCGCCACGTCCACGTTGTCGTAACCGATTCCGTAGCGAGCAACGATCCGGCAGCGCGGAGCCGCCTCGATCACGCGGGCGCTGATCTTCGCGTAGGTCACGAGCACGGCATCGGCATCAGCGACTGCCGCGACGAGCGCGTCCTCATCGGGTGAGCTGGACACCACGAGCTCGGCGCCGATCGACTCGAGCGCAGCAGTCTCGACCAGGAGATCGTCGGCGACCTGATCGGCCACCACCACTCGAAAGGGACCCGCCATTAGGCCACCCCGCTCGGTCCCCAAACGGATGCCGGCGACTCCAAACCGCCAACGCGGGCGGGGTCCAAGTACATGTGGCGAGAGGCTAGCGGGGCTTCATCGCGCTCCCGCTATTCGGACGCGGCGCGTGGTCAAAAACGCCGGCTACTTCGCCTCGAGCCAGTTCGGCCCGACGCCGATGTCGACCGCCAATGGCGGGTCGAGCTCCCACGCGCCGGTCATCTCGCGCTCGATCAGCGGGCGCAGCTTCTCGACCTCACCGGGCGGGCCCTCGAAGAGCAGCTCGTCGTGGATCTGGAGGATCAGGCACGTGTCGAACTCCGCGATCGCCGCGTGGCAGCGGACCATCGCGACCTTGATGATGTCCGCCGCCGTCCCCTGGATGACGGTGTTGACGGCGAGCCGCTCGCCGAGCGCGTGCTGCTGGCGGTTGCGGGCGCGCAGCTCGGGAATCTGGCGGCGGCGCCCGAGCAGCGTCGTCACGTAGCCCTGCTCGATCGCGGCGGTGATCGTCTCGTCGATGAAGCGCCGCACCGCCGGAAACCGCTCGAAGTAGGTGGCGATGAAGACGGCCGCCTCCTCGCGCGGAATCTGCAGGCGGTCGGCCAGGCCGAAGTCGGTCAGGCCGTAGACGATCCCGTAGTTGACCATCTTGGCCTTGGAGCGCATGCCGGCGTCGAGCTCCTCCGGCTCGACGGCGAAGACCTGGCAGGCGGTCGCCGTGTGGACGTCCTCGCCGGCGCGGAAGATCTCCTTCAGCACCGGCTCGTCAGCCAGCTGGGCGAGAATCCGCAGCTCGACCTGCGAGTAGTCGGCGGCGATCAGCACGCAGCCGTCGGCGGCCGTGAAGCAGCCGCGGATCTCGCGCCCGAGCGGGGTGCGGATCGGGACGTTCTGGAGGTTCGGGTTGGTCGAGGACAGCCGGCCTGTCGCAGCCGTCGTCTGGATGAAGGTGGTGTGCAGGCGCGAGCGCCCATCGACGAGGCTCGGGAGCGGCTCGAGATAGGTCTTGACCAGCGTCGAGAGCTCGCGCCAGCGCTCGATCATCGGAATGATCTCGTGCTCGGCGCGGATCGCGGCGAGCACTCGCGCGTCGGTCGAGAAGCCGGTCTTGCCGCGGCGCTTGCGCGACAGCTGGAGCTTCTCGAAGAGGATCGAGGCGAGCTGCTGCGGGGAGCCGATCAGGAACTCCTCGCCGGCCGCCTCATAGATCGAGCTCTCAAGCGTCGCGACCTCCTCGCGAACGCGCTCGGTGATCCCCGCGAGGCGCTCGAGGTCGAGGGTGATCCCGGCTTCCTCCATCGCGCGAAGGACGGCCACCAACGGCAGCTCGACGTCATCCAGCAGCGCGCTCAGGCCGCGCTGCTCGAGCTCCGGCCGCTGGGCCGCGGCGAGCGTTGCGATCGCGGCGGCCTCCCAGGGCGCGCGCTCGCCCAGCCCCGGATCGATGCCGCGGTCCTCGCACAGCTCACCGAGCGGGTAGCCGCGGCGCGCCGGGTCGAGTAGGTAGGCGGCGAGCATCGTGTCGAAGGACAACGTCGCCGGCACGACGCCGAGCGCCTTGGCGTCGTGGGCCACGATCGGACGCGGGGCGAGCGCGGCGAGGACCTCAGCCGGCCCGGAGCAGTCCCCGGCGAACACGTCGCCGGCCTCCGTGGCCACCGCGAATCGCCACGGTCCGCCCTCGCCGAACAGCGCGCCCTCGGGAATCTCGGGCGCCCGCACGCAGACCGCGACGGGCTCCTTGGCCCTGCCGAGCAGCGAGTCGAGCTTGTCGAGCGTCGTCGCGCGGAGCTTCGAAGTGGGCGCCGCGACGGCCGGCGCGGCGCCGTTTGCGCCGCCTTCCGCGGCGGCGGGCACCTCGACGAGCGCCTCCTCGAGGCGGCGCAGCGGATCGCGCAGCTCGTAGCGGCGGAAGGTCGTGCGCAGCTGCGCGAGGTCGGGCTCGGCCTCGAGCACGTCGCTGAGTGAGATGTCGAGCGGCAGGTCGCGGTGCATCGTCGCGAGCTGCTTTGAGATCACGGCGTTGTCGCGGTGGGTGACGAGGTTCTCGCGCCGCTTTGCGCCGCTGACCTCCTCGGTGCGCGCGAGCAGGTCCTCGAGCGTGCCGAACGCCTGGAGCAGCTCAGCGGCGGTCTTCTCGCCGATTCCGGGGACGCCGGGGATGTTGTCGGAGGTGTCGCCCTTGAGTCCGTAGAAGTCGGGGATCAGCTCGGGAGCGATGCCGTAGCGCTCGATCACCGCCGCGCGGTCATAGACCTTCGTCTCGGTGATGCCGCGAGCGGTCGCCATGACGCTGACGATCCCCTCGGCGTCGATCAGCTGGAAGGCGTCGCGGTCGCCGGTGACGATCGAGACCGGGATCTTCTGCTCGATCGCCAGCTGTGCGAGCGTCGCGATCACGTCGTCTGCCTCGAACCCCTCAAGGCGGGCGTTGCTGTAGCCGAAGGCCTCGACGAGCGGCTCGAACGCGGGCCACTGCTCGCGCAGCAGATCGGGGCGCGAGCGGCGCTGCGCCTTGTAGTCCGCGTAGGTCTCCGTGCGGCCCGAGGTGCCGGCGTCCCAGGCGACGATCGTCGGTGTCACGCCGTACTCGGTGATCAGCTTCACGAGCATCGAGGCGAAGCCGAAGATCGCGTTCGTCGGCTCGCCGGTGGAGGTCGCGATCGCCTCGGGCAGCGCGAAGAACGCGCGGTATACGAGGCTGTTGCCGTCGATCAGAAACAGCGATGGGGCGGTGTCCGGCACTTCGCTGCTGACCCTAGTGGGTCGTGCGGCAAAGTTGGGTCTGAGAAGTTCGCTCTGCGGGCGCGGCCGAGCGCGGCGGTCCGGGGCCAACCGCGTCGCGGCGTAAGGTTGGCCGCAATGCGAGTCACGATCAGCGGCGGCAGCGGCCTGATCGGCTCAGCGCTCGCCGCCGCGCTGAGCGCGCGCGGGGACGAGGTGACGCTGCTGAGCCGCTCCGGCAGCGGCGGCGCGACCGCCTGGGATCCGCTCAGCGGCCCGGCCCCCGCTTCGGCGCTTGAGGGCCGTGACGCGGTCGTCAGCCTCGCCGGCGAGCCGATCGCGCAGCGCTGGACGAAGGCGGCGCGCGAGTCGATCCGCCGCAGCCGGCTTGAAGGAACCGCCAATCTCCTCGCCGGTATCGCGGCCTGCTCGACGCCGCCGCGGGCGCTCGTCGGCGCAAGCGCGGTCGGCTATTACGGGAACCGCGGTGAGGAGCCGCTGAGCGAGGACGCCGCACCCGGCTCGGACTACCTTGCGCAGCTGTGCGTGCAGTGGGAGCAGACGGCTCTTGATGGCGGCGCGCGCGCCGCCCTGCGCGTGTGCGTTCTTCGCACCGGCGTCGTCCTCGACCGCCGCGGCGGCGCGCTCGCGAAGATGCTGCCGCCGTTTCGCCTCGGCGTCGGGGGGCCGGTCGCGGGCGGGCGCCAGTACATGTCCTGGATCGCCCTCGCCGACCTGGTCGCGATGTACACAGCCGCGATCGACGATGAGCGCTGGTCGGGCGCGTTGAACGCGACGGGGCCGGCCCCCGCTCGCAACGGCGAGTTCGCGCACGCGCTCGGGCGCGTGCTGCACCGGCCGGCGTTCTTCCCCGTCCCGGCGGCCGCGCTGCGCCTCCTCTACGGCGACATGGCGCAGATCGTCACCGACAGCCAGAACGCGCTGCCCGCGCGCGCCGTCGCGCTCGGCTTCGAGTTCCGCTACGGCGCGCTCGACGCCGCCCTGCGCGCAGCGCTCAGCTGAACGCGCGCACCAGCTGCAGCGCTCCGCCTGAGCCGATCCGGTAGCCGTCGAAGGTGCGCAGCGAGCTGTCGCCGCTGGAATTGATCGTGTATGTCCCGATCACGCCGTGGATCACGCCGAGGTGGAAGAAGCTCGAGACCAGACCGCCCGCGCCGCCGCCGCGCTGCGCAGGGTTCTTGGCGTGCCTGATCGCGCTCAGCACGTCGCTCATCGCCTCATAGCCGTAGAGCGCGTAGACCGTCGGCTTCTGCCCCGTGAAGAGGCGGGCCACCCCGGCGAGCACGGAGCGCGCCGCCGGCGGGTACTGCGACGGTTCGAGATAGGGGCTCGTCAGGTAGGTCGATGAGGCCGGGCCCGCAGCGAGACCGTCGAGGAACGTCGGCACCGCGAGCTCGCTCGGGGCGAACAGCTTGGCCTCCGGCAGCGCCTCGTGCAGCGCCTTGAAGAGCAGCTGGGTCCCGGGCTGCGGCGCGGCGCCGGCGAAGACCGCGTCGGGGCGGGCGCGCGCGAGTGAGCCCGCGAGCGAAGCGAACGCCTTCGGCGAAGTGGCGCTGTCGGTGTCGATGCCGTTGCGGCGCGCGACGACCGTGATCCCCGCGGCGCGCGCCGCCGTCGCGAGCAGCGGCGCGATCGCCGTCCCGAACGCCGGTGAGGAGTCGCGCAGGACCGCGAGGCGGCGGACGCCCTCCGAGCGCATGAAGCGCGCGATCGCCTGGGCCTGCACGGTGTCTGAGGGGACGAGCCTGGCGAACGTGCGCACGCGGTTGCCGTAGAAGTTCCTCGGGTCGCCGCCGACGTTCGCGGGCCCCGCATCGGTGAAGCCCGGATAGGACGCCCCCGGGCTGATCTGGAGGATCCCGTTCTGGTTGTTGAGCGGCAGCGACAGCGCCGTCGAGACGGAATCGAAATCGCCGATGTAGGCCGCCGTGCTCAGGTCGGAGGAGGCCGTGTGCGCGCAGTTGCCGGTCAGGACGGTGTTCGTCCTAAGCGACGAGGCCACGGCGACATCGGCGTAGTCATCGAGCTCGTCGATCGACACGTGGAGCCTTCGGACATATCCGTTGGCTCTGTAGAGCGCGAGTTCTTCGCCGTCCACCATGCTCGTCATGTCGGCGCTGTCGGGGCCCAGCAGCGGCAGGCAGGTGTAGACGGTCAGCGTCGTCGCCGAGAAGGCGTTGTTTCCGCCCTCGACGGTCGCGCCGCTGCCGCAGCCGGCGGCGATCAGCGCGACCGCCGCGCCCAGCAGCGCCGCGCGGCCGCCGCGCCGTCGGGGCGGCCGCACGCAGGCCCTCATCCGGCGGAGATCGCGCGGTCGAAGCGCAGCGCCCCCGACGGCGTCACGCGGTAGCCGTCGAAGGTCGCCAGCGAGCTGTCGCCGTGGCCGTTGATCGTGTAGTTGCCGAGGACGCCGTGGATCACGCCGAGTTTGTGGAAGAACACGCGGAGGAGATCGTCGTGAACCGTGCTGTAGCGGCCCGTCGCGCGGATCGCGTCGAGCACGACCTCCATCGCCGCGTAGCCGTACAGAGCGTAGACGCTCGGGCGGAGCCCGAAGCGGCGAGCGTAGTCCGCGAGCACCCGCCGGGCCGCGGCGGGGTACTGGCGCGCCAGCAGGATCGGGCTGGTCACGTAGGTCGAGCCGGCCGGCGATGCGCACACGGCGGTGGCGCCACCGGGCAGCGCGCAGCTCCCGTCCGAGCCGGCGATCCCGCTCAGGAAGGCCGGCGTCGCGAGCGTGCTCGGGGCAAAAAGCTTCGCGGCCGGGACCATCGCGTGAAGCTCGCGCCACAACGCGATCGCGCCGACGGTCGGGGTTCCGCCGAGCAGGATCGCGTCGGGGCGCTCGGCGGCCACAGCCGAGGCGATCTGGGCGTATCCGAGCGGCTGGGTGTTGGTCTGGGTGTCAAGGCCCGGGTACAGCCCGACGACGGTGATCCCGTGGTAGGGCGCGTCGTTCGCCACGGCCTCGGCGATCGCGGCGTCGAAGACCGAGACGTCGCCGAACACGTAAAGGCGCGTCACGCCCGCGGCGTTCATGTAGTCGAGGATCGCGGTCGCCTCGCTGAGATCGGACGGGATGACGCGCGCGAAGCTGTTCGGCCCGTTCGGCGGGTAGTAGCGCTGCGGGTCGCCCTTCCCGTCGGCCTGATTTGCGTCGGTGAAGCCGACGTAGGGGCTCCACGGGCTGACCTGGAGGATCCCGCCGGCGCTCAGCGCGGGCAGCGAAAGCGCCGTCGCGGCGGAGTCGAAATCGCCGATGTAGGCGACCGCGTCCTTGGTCGACGCGGCGCGCTGGGCGTTCGCCGCGGTCGCCCCCTGGCTCCACGACCCGCTCGCCGGATCGGCGTCATCCATCGCCGCGAGGTCGATGTGGAAGCTTCCGCGGTGGCCTCCTCGCCCGTAGGAGACGCGGTGACCCCACTGCTCGAGCGCGAGCCGCGCGCCGTTGGCGACGTTCTGTTGCTGGGCGATGCTGCCGGCGTCGCCGGTCGGTCCTTCGACGGAGAGGTCCGTGAAGATCGTCAGCGCCTTGGCGGCCGGCGGCGGCGGCGTGTCGCGCCGGCGGCTGCCGCCCCCTGACGGGCCCGATGAGCCGCAGCCCGCAAGCGCCAAGAGGAGCGCGCACGCCAGCAGGGCTGCCGATCGGTGGTGCTTCAACGAGTGCTCCAGACGTCGTGGCGAGCGCGCGGGCATGCACCGTGCCCGCCGACCACGGCTGATTCTAGTTGCCCGAGCTTCGCCCGCTGCCGCCTGGTAGGTAGCGCAGCACGATCCGCCCGCTTGCGCCGAGCAGGATCACGATCAGCGCGAGCAGTCCGGAATCAAGGCCGCTGTAGCCGATCGACCACAGCACGATCCAGGCCACGAGGCCGGCGGTGGTGGCGAAGACGAGTCCCATTGCCGCGGGCGATTCTATGCGACGGCCGGGCGCAAGGCCGATCTTGACATCGACGCACGCTCTGTTAGTAGATAATCCGTTTTCGGTCGCGGCGGCTCGGCACGATGCGCGACCCTCACGCTTAAAGCCCTACGCGCGGGCGAAGCCGCGCCTGATACGAGGAGCGAGATGGCCCCGAAGAAGATCGTCAGCACCGTCCTTCCGACCACCATGGTCGGGTCCTATCCCAGGCCGCACTGGTATCACGACCAGCTTGACGGCCGGGACGTCCGCGTCGCCTTCAAGAACACAGATCACGCCGAGGCCTATGAGGACGCGACGATCGTCGCCATCCGCGACCAGGAGGAGGCCGGCCTCGACATCATCACCGACGGCCAGATGTCCTATGACGACTACGTCGGCGTGATCGGCTCGTTCTGCTGGTACATGTACGAGCGCATCGGCGGCTTCGACCCGGCCAAGGAGCCGCACCCGTCAGAGATCGGCGCGGCGGTGCGCACCAAGGAGGTCGAGCTGCTCGCCGACTGGGGCGGCGTCATCAACAGCGGTCCCGTCACGCCCGGGCCGCTCCGCCTCACCGATCTGTACAAGGTCGCCGCCAAGCACGCCACCAAGCCGCTCAAGGTGTCCGTCGGCGCGGGTCCGATCAACCTCGCCTGGCACGTCCACTTCCAGCACTACAAGGACGCCAAGGAGCTCAGCTATGCGCTCGCGCCGATCTTCAACGCCGAGATGAAGGAGCTCGTCGCGGCGGGCGCCGACTACCTCCAGATCGAGGACCTCGGCGCCTGGCTGCCGCTCTTCACCGACAACGAAGAGGATTACAAGTGGATCGGCGACGTCATCGCCCAGTGCGTGGACGGGGTCGACGCGCGGATCGGCTGGCACTTCTGCTTCGGCAACGCCTGGGGCAACGCGCTGTCGGGGATCTTCCCGACGGGCTACCGCACGGTCCTGCCCTACTTCTACGACACGCCGATCGATGAGTTCGTGCTCGACTTCGCCAACCGCGACATGGAGGACATCGACCTGCTCTCCTCGCTGCCCGAGGACAAGAGCGTCGCCGTCGGCGTCCTCGACATCCGCACGATGATGGTCGAGAGCCCCGAGAAGGTCGCCGAGCGCATTCGCAAGGTGATCGAGGTCGTCCCGCCCGAGCGGGTGATCCTGACGACCGACTGCGGCATGAAGCCCCTCCCGCGCCTCGTCGCGAAGATGAAGCTCAAGGCGCTCGTCGAGGGCGCGGCGATCGTCCGCAGCGAGCTCAAGTAGAGCGGTCGCGGGCGCAGGCGGCGGCGTGCGCTCAGGCGAGCGCCGCCGCGAGCCCCGCGACGAGCTGCCCGACGGCCACCGCGCCGTCCTCCGCCTCGCCCGCGGCGCGCACGAGGCGCGAGCCCACGATGACGCCGTCGGCGCCGGCCGCCGCCGCGGCCGCCGCCTGCTCGGGTGTCGAGATCCCGAAGCCGAGCGCGACCGGCACCGCGGTCGCGGCGCGGGCGCGAGCGAGCAGCCGCTGGACCGCCTCGCCGTCGCCGCCCGAGCGCTCGCCGGTCGTGCCGGTTACCGAGACGACGTAGAGGAAGCCGCGCGCGCGGGCGCCGATCAGCTCGAGTCGCTCGGCGGTCGTCGTGGGCGCGATCAGCGGGACGAGGGCGATCCCCGCCGCGGCCGCCGCCTCGGCCGTCTGGGCGCCCTCCTCGAAGGGCAGGTCGGGAACGATCAGGCCGCTCACGCCGGCCTTGGCGAGGCGGGCGAGGAAGGCCTCGACGCCGCGGGCGATGACGATATTGGCGTAGGTCATGACGATCACCGGGATCTCGGCCGCGAGCGCCGCCGCGACCGCGAGCACGCCGTCGACGGTCGCCCCCGCGGCCAGCGCGCGCGTTGCCGCGTCATGGATCACCGGGCCATCGGCGAGCGGGTCCGAGAACGGGATCCCTAGCTCGATCATGTCCGCTCCCGCGGCCGCCGCGGCCGCCGCGATCCGTCGCGACCGATCAAGATCCGGGAAGCCGCCCATCAGGTAGGGCATCAGCGCGGCGCGCTTGCCGCTGCCGGCAAACGCCGCGGCGATCCGCTCCTCGCCGGCGATGCTCAACCGATCGCCCGCAGCTCGAGGACCTCGGCGAGGTCCTTGTCGCCGCGACCGGACAGGCAGACGAGATCCATGTCGCCGCCCGCGTTCTCAAGCAGCCAAGCGATCGCGTGCGCGGACTCAAGCGCCGGGATGATGCCCTCGAGCGCCGCGACCGCCACGAACGTGTCGAGCGCCTGCTCGTCGGTGACGGCCACGTAGCGCGCGCGCCCGCTGTCGCGCAGGAAAGCGTGCTCGGGCCCCGACCCGGGATAGTCGAGGCCCGCGGAGATCGAGTGCGCCTCGAGGATCTGCCCGTCCGCGTCGGCCAGCACAGCCGACATCGAGCCGTGCAGGACTCCGGCGCGCCCGCCGACCGTCAGCGGCGCGCCGTGACGGCCCGTCTCGATCCCCTCGCCGGCTGCCTCGACGCCGATCAGCTCGATGTCGGGATCGTCGATGAAGGCGGCGAAGATGCCGATCGAGTTCGATCCGCCGCCGACGCAGGCGATTACGCGCGACGGGAGCCGCCCGGTGCGGTCGAGCAGCTGCGCGCGCGCCTCGTCGCCGATTGTGCGCTGAAGCTCGCGCACGATCGCCGGGTAGGGCGCTGGGCCGACGACGCTGCCGATGATGTAGTGGGTCGTCTGGACGTTGGCGACCCAGTCGCGGATCGCCGCCGAGGTCGCCTCCTTGAGCGTCCGCTTGCCGGCGCCGACGGGCTCGACGCGCGCGCCGAGCAGGCGCATCCGCTGCACGTTCGGCTGTTGGCGGCGAATGTCCTCCTCGCCCATGTAGACGACGCACTCGAGGCCGAGCAACGCACAGGCCGTGGCCGCGGCGACGCCATGCTGGCCGGCGCCGGTCTCGGCGATCGCGCGCGGCTTGCCCATGCGCTTGGCGAGCAGCGCCTGGCCGAGGGCGTTGTTGAGCTTGTGGGAGCCGGTGTGGTTGAGATCCTCGCGCTTGAGGAAGACGGGGCGCCCCGCACGCTGCGAGATCCCGTGCGCCTCATAGAGCGGCGTCGGGCGCCCGGCGAAGTCGCGCAGCAGGACGCCGAGCTCGGCGCGGAAGTCGGCGGCTGCCCAGGCTTCCAGCCATGTCGCCTCAAGCTCGACGAGCGCGGGCATCAAGGTCTCCGGGACGTACTGGCCGCCGTAGGGACCGTAGCGGTGCGTCAGTGCCATCAGGAGGAAACCGCCGCCTGCGCGGCGGCATCGAAGAAGGCCTGCATCCGCTCCGGGTCCTTGACGCCCGGCGCCGCCTCGACCCCGCTCGAGACGTCGACCGCGTAGGGCGAGGTCGCCTCGACCGCCTCGGCGACGGAGCTCGCGTCGAGCCCGCCAGCGACGATCAGCGGCGGCGCGCCATGGCGCCGCGCCGCGACCAGCGACCAGTCGAAGGCCCGTCCGGTCCCGCCGCGAAGACCCGGCGCATGCCCGTCAAGGAGGTGGAAGTCGGTGTGGTAGCGCTCGAGGTCCTGAAGGCTGTAGAGGCCCTGCACCGCGGCGGCCTTGATCGTCCGCGCGCCCGTGCGTCGCGCGACCTCCGCGCAGTAGGCCGGCCCCTCCTCGCCGTGTAGCTGGACGAGCGTCAGGTGCGCGCGCTCGCTGACGTTGACCACCTCTTCGAGCGGCGCGTTGACGAAGACACCGGCGATCTCGACGCGCCTGTGCAAGGCCGCGCCGATCAGCTCGGCGTCGCCGACGGCGCAGCTGCGCGGAGAGGGCTCATAGAACACCATGCCGATCGCCCAGGCGCCGAGCGACGCCGCGAGCTCAGCGTCCTCGAGGCGTGTTACACCGCAGATCTTCACGCGCGTCGCGCTCACGCTTGACAACGTAGCGTGTGAGCGCCGCGTGCCGCCTCAGGGCGAGGCCAGCGAGCTCGGCCTGCTCGCGAGGCGGACGGCGACCGTCAGATGCCTGTGGCCGCGGACGATGCCGAGCCGCACGCGCGTGCCGGGGCGGTGCGCGATGATCGCCGTCGCAAGGCCGGCCGCGGAGGTGACCGCCCGACCGTCGACGGAGACGATGATGTCGCCGCCGGTGTAGACCTCGGTGACGCCGTCGGGCAGCGTCGTCAGCAGCGTCCCGGAGCGGATGCCGGCCCGCGCGGCGGGCGAGCCGCTCTCGACGGTCTGCACGAGCGCCCCGGAGCGCGCGGCGAGGTGAAGCGAAGCCAGCGCGGCGTCGACGTCGGTGGTCGTGATGCCAAGGTAGCCCTGCGCGACGTGCCCGGTCCGCTCGATCTGCGGAATCACGGCGCGGGCCGTGTCGATCGGGATCGCGAAGCCGATCCCGATGCTGCCGTTGCTCGAGCTGCCGCCGGTCGCGATCTGCGAGTTGATCCCGATCACCTCGCCCTGGGCGTTGATCAGGGGGCCGCCGGAGTTGCCGGGATTGAGGGGGGCGTCGGTCTGGAGGACGTTGTCGATCGAGAACTTGTTGGGCGCGCGGATCGAGCGCTGAACGGCGGAGACGATGCCGCTCGTAAAGCTCCGCGGCAGGCCGAACGGGTTGCCGATCGCATACGTCGGGTCGCCGACGGCGACGGTGTCCGAGTCCCCGAGCGGCAGCGGTACGAGCGGGATCCCGTCGGGGTTGACGCGCAGCAGCGCGAGGTCGTCGTCGGGATCGCGGCCGATGACCTGCGCGGTGACCGTCTGGTTGCCGGCGAAGGCGACCGTGATCTTGACGGCGCCGCTGATTACGTGCGCGTTTGTGAGGATCGTCCCGGAGCGGTTGATCACGAAACCCGTGCCGCTGCTCGTGCCGCGGGTGGTGCTCGGGTATAGGTCGAACGGCGACTGAGTCTGCTCGACGACGGTCGCAGTTATGTAAACCACGCCGGGGGCGTCGCGCTTGAAGATCTCCGCCGGCGTCAGCTGGCCCTTGCCGCCCGCCGACGGCCCGACCGCGGCTGCCGGCGTCGAGGTCTCCTTGACGATCATGCGATTGGTAACGTCGCCCACCCCCGCGATGAGCATCGCGCCGGCGACGACGGCCCCGCCGATCAGCGCGGCCGCAAACGGTGAAGCGAGCACGCGTCTCATGCCTGCTTCTCAGTCTGCCCCGAGGGTCTGAATCGGGACTAAAGCGACTGCGCGAGCAGCTCGTGCAGCGCTGCGCCGGGATCCTCGGCGCGCATCAGGCGCTCGCCAATCAGCGCTGCGCCGACGCCCGCCTCGCGCAGCCGCGCGAGATGCTCGCCGCTGGCGATGCCCGATTCGGCGACGACGAGAGCCCCCTCCGGGATCGCGTCAAGCAGCTCGAAGGTGCGTTCGATGTCGACGCTGAAGTCGCGCAGGTCGCGGTTGTTGACGCCGACGATCGAGGCTCCGGCGCCGAGCGCCGTCTCGAGCTCTCGACGGTCGTGCACCTCGACGAGGACGTCGAGATCGAGCCTGAGCGCCTGATCGTGCAGGGCACTCAGCTCGGCCGGCGCGAGGGCGGCGACGATCAAAAGCACCGCCGAGGCGCCGGCCGCGCGCGCCTCCTCGAGCTGGTAGGGGTCGATGATGAAGTCCTTGCGAAGCAGCGGCAGCGCGCAAGCGGCGTGGGCGTCGCGCAGATCCTCCAGCGACCCGTCGAAGCTTTGCTCCTCGGTCAGGACCGAGATCGCCGCGGCTCCGCCCGCGGCGTAGGAGCGCGCGATCTCGGTGACGCTTGAGCCGGGGCGGATCGGCCCGGCCGAGGGCGAGCGGCGCTTGTGCTCGGCGATGATCGAAAGACCCGGCGCGGCGAGCGCGTCGCGGAAGGCGTGCGCCGCGCGCGGCGCTCCGCCCGGCGGCGATCCCGCGCGGAGCTGTTCGACGGTCGCCTGCCCGCGACGACGTTCGACGTCCTCGCGCGTGCTCGCGAGGATCTCGTCGAGCACGGTCACGCCGCGACCTCGTTGGTGGCGGCGACGAATCGCTCGAGCGTCTCCGCGGCGCGGCCGCTGTCGACCGTCTCGGCCGCCAGCGCCACCGCGTCGCGGAGGTTGGCGGCCGCCTTCGCGGCGTAGATCGCAGCACCGGCGTTGGCGAGAGCGAGGTCGCGCGCCGCGCCGTCCTGCCCCGCCAGCACGGCGCGCGTCAGCGCCGCGTTCTGCTCGGGCGTGCCGCCCGCCACCTCGGCCCGTCCATCGCGCGCGGCGATGCCGAGATCGGCCGGCTCGATCGTGTAGCTCCTGATCTCGGTGCCGTTGACCTCGACGATTCGCGTCGGGGCGCTCGTTGAGACCTCGTCGAGTGAGTCCTCGCCGGCGACGACGAGGGCCCGCTCGACACCCAGCCGGCCGAGCGCCCCGGCGATCGTTTCCAGCAGGCGCGCGTCTGAGACGCCGATCAGCTGGTGGCGGGCTCCCGCCGGGTTGGTCAGGGGACCAAGGAAGTTGAAGATCGTGCGCACGGCGAGCGCCTGGCGGACCGGGGCCACCGAGCGCGTCGCGTGGTGGTGGGCGGGCGCGAACATGAAGCCGAAGCCGGTCTGCTCGATGCAGCGGGCGACGCCCGCGGCGTCGAGCTCGATCCGGGCGCCGAGCGCCTCGAGCAGGTCGGCCGATCCGGACGGGCCGGTCGCGGAGCGGTTGCCGTGCTTTGCGACGGCGCAGCCGGCGCCGGCCGCGATCAGCGCCGCGGTCGTTGAGACGTTGAACGTCCGCGTCCCGCCGCCGGTCCCCGCGGTGTCAAGCAGCCTGCGCTCGCCGAGGTCGACCGGGATCGCGAGCGCGCGCATCGTGCGGGCGAGGCCGGTGAGCTCCTCGACCGTCTCGCCCTTCGTGCGCAGCGCGATCAGAAAGCCCGCGATCTGGACCTCGGAGACCTCGCCGGACATGATCTCGGCGAGCACCCTCGAGGCCTCATCCGCCGTCAGGTCGCGCCCGGAGGCAACGGCGTCGATCGCGGCCGTGACGACGTCGTTGGGCGCCTTGGTCATCCGCGAAGGAAGTTCTCGAGCAGCCCCATCCCCTCCTCGGTGAGGATCGACTCGGGGTGGAACTGCACGCCCTCGGCGGGCAGCTCGCGGTGGCGGATCCCCATCACGACGCCGTCGCCGCGGGCGCTCACCTCGAGGCACTCGGGGACGTCCTCGGCGACGATCAGCGAGTGGTAGCGCCCGACGACCAGCGGCGTCGGAAGGCCGCGGTAGACGCTTCGCCCGTCATGCTCGATCACGCCCGTCTTACCGTGAACGGGCTCGTGGCGAACGACGCGGCCGCCGAATGCCTGAGCGAGCGCCTGGTGGCCGAGGCAGACCCCGAGCGTCGAGACTCCGCGCTGCGGAAAACGGCGCACGGCTTCGAGTGACACGCCCGCCTCATCGGGCGTGCACGGCCCGGGCGAGACGACGACGCGGTCGACCTCGCGCGCGAGCAGCTCCTCGACCGTGGCCTGGTCGTTGCGTACGACGTCGACCGCAGCACCGAGCTCACCGAGGTACTGCACGAGGTTGTAGGTGAAGGAGTCGTAGTTGTCGATAACCAGCACGCGCATGCCCCGAGCGTAGCCGCTCGGGGCGCGCGCGTCAGATCACGGAATCGGAACGCTCGAGGCGTTCGCCGCAAGCCACTGATCGAAGGACTTGAGCCCCGGGTTCAGCGCCCGCGTGGCGTCGACGTCGCGGGGCCCGCAGTAGGCGTCCTCGAATTCCGTCGTGAACTGGAACATGTTGCCCAGATCATCAGAGCCCGGGAAGCCGAAGCCGCGGTAGATATCGGGGGTGACGGCGTTGAACGTCACCTCCTCGCCGATCGAGCGCGTGAACGCCTGCGCCATCTGCGCGCCGGTGAGATGCTCGCCGGCGATCGAGACGGTCTCACCGATCAGCCGCGAGCCGGCTTTGAAGATCCCGTAGGCGGCGGCACCGATGTCCTCCGAGGCGATCCCGGCGACACGTCCGTCGGCGATCGGGAAGGTCAGGTACAGCTTGCCGTCCTCGCCGCGTTGGGGACCCATCCCGAAGTGGATGAAGTTGTCCCAGTAGAACGACGTCTGAAGGAACGTGACCGGCACGCCGGCGTCGGTGAAGATCTGGTTCGCCTCGCCCTTGGCGTCGTAATGGGGAACCTTGTAGCGCTCGCCGAGCGTCGGCATGCGGTCATCGTCGAGCGGGATGAACTCGCGCGTGTCCTCAAGCGTCGACCAGATCACGTGCTCGACGCCGGCGGCCTTCGCCGCGCGCGCCATGTTGCCGGCCTCCTTGAGCTCGGTCTCGGGCGAGAAGTGGGCCCAGAAGAACGTCACGCAGAAGGCGCCGTGGGCACCGGCGAAGGCCTGCTCGAGGCTCGCCTCATCATCCACGTCCGCGGCGACCACCTCGGCGCCGAGAGCCGCGAGCTCTTGCGCCTTCTCGGAGTTCGGATCGCGCGTGATCGCACGCGCGCTGAAGCCGCCGTCGGGGTCCGCGAGGATGGCCCGTACGAGACCGCCCCCCTGGGCGCCGGTCGCACCGACGACCGCGATCACCTTCTTGTCAGCCATCTGTTGCTCTCCTGTGTTCGTGGACGGTTGGCACCGCTACAGGCGCGCGCGAACTTCGCTGGCGATTCGCTCGGCGCCTGGGAGAAAGTCGTCTTCGAGCGGCGGGCTGTAGGGCACCGGCGCGTCGGGCGTCGTGATCCGCCAGGCGTCGTCGATGTCGCCGAGCCCGCCCTCGACGGCAAGCGACAGGACCTCGCCGGCCCAGCCGCCGGTTCGCGGACCCTCCTCGACGACCGCGAGTCGGTTGGTCTTGGCCAGCGAGCGCAGGACCGTTTCTGAGTCCAGCGGACGCAGCGTCTGCAGGTCGATCACCTCGGCCGAGATGCCGTCGGCGTCGAGCTTCTCGGCGGCTTCCAGGCAGTCGTCGACGCTCTTCATCGCGCTGACGAGCGTGATGTCGGTCCCCTCGCGCACGACCTCCGCGAGCCCGAGCGGGATCACGGCCCCGTTGTTGACCGCGCCCTTCTTGGAATAGAGGCGCTTGTGCTCGAAGAAGAGCACCGGGTTGGGGTCGCGGATCGCCGACTTCAAAAGGCCCTTCGCGGAGGCCGGCGTCGAGGGCGTGACGATCTTCAGCCCCGGGACCCCCATCAGCCAAGAGACCGGCATCTGCGAGTGGATCGCGCCGAAGCGCCCTCCGGCGCCGACAACCGAGCGGATCACCAGCGGCACGCTCTGGCGCCCGCCGGTCAAAAACCAGTACTTGCTGGCCTGGTTGATGAGGCTGTCCATCGACAGCGCCAGGAAGTCGCCGAACATGATCTCGAGCACCGGGCGCATGCCGTTGACGGCGGCGCCGAACGCGGCGCCCGTCATCGCGAGCTCGGAGATCGGGGTGTCGAAGATCCGCTCCGGGCCGTACTTCTCAAACAGCCCGGTCGTGACGGCAAAGACGCCCCCCGCGGCCGCGACGTCCTCGCCGAAGATGACGACCGTCGGGTCCGCGGCGAGCTCCTCGTCGAGGGCCTCGCGGATTGCCGCCCTGAACTCAACCGCCTCGCTCATCCTGATTCTCCCGTTCCGAGCAGCGCTCCGCGACCACCGCGGACCCGCGAGAAGATACCTGCGGCAACAAGGATCATGATCCCCGGGGTCCAGTCGTTCCACGACAGGGCGATCTGCAGGAACGGCACCGCGGCGACGACCTCGGTCAGAAGCACCGCCCCGAGCAGCGCGCCGATGAAGGACCCGCGGCCCCCGTAGATGCTCGCTCCGCCGAGCGCGCAGGCGGCGATGCTCGTCAGCGTGTAGTTGGCGCTCAGCGTCGGATCGCCGTCGCCGATTCCGATCTGACCGGCCAGCATGATCCCGGCGGCGACGGCGAACAGCGCGCAGATCGCGAACGCGGCGAGGACGGTCAGGTTGACGCGCGCGCCGAGGCGATGCGCGCGTGTCTCATCCGAGCCCACGGCGCGCAGCTGAAGCCCCGCGCGGGTGCGCCGCAGGATGACCTCGGCGACGATCGCGACGACCACCGCCGCGATCGCGGCGACGGGGAACCAGCCGACGCCGGTCCCGATCCCAGCGGTGATGCTCGGCCGAAGCTCCCCGGCCTCCTCCGGGCGAAGCTGAAGCGCCACGCCCTGGACAACGATGTAGGTCGAAAGCGTCGCGAGAACGGCCTTGAGGCCGCCGAAGCGGACGAGGCCGCCGTTGACGAGGCCGACCGCGAGCGCCGTCCCGATCACGGCCAGGATTCCGAGGATCAGCTCGCCGCTGCCCTGGCCGGTACTCCAGAAGAAGGACACGACGACTGTCACCAGCCCCATCAGCGGGCCGACCGAGAGATCGAAGTTTCCGGTCAGCATGATCACCAGCTGACCCATGCTCACGAACGCGAGCGTGCTCGCCAGCGTCAACATGCTCTGGAGGTTGTAGGCCGACAGGAAGCGGCCGGCGTCGATCTGAGTCGCGATCGCCATGACGGCGATCAGGAACGCCAGGACGACGGCCGGCAGGTAGTCGCCGGAGACGAAGCGGCGCAGGCGCCTTGCCCGCAGCTGGCTCGGCGCGCGGTCGCCCTGATGGCGCTCGCCGTCGGAGGTGACCGCGGCGCCGGTGATGTTCTCCTCGTTGATCGCCTCGCCTTCGAGCTCGCGCACGACCCGCCCGCGCGAGAAGACGAGCACGCGATCGCAGAGCCCCTGCAGCTCGACCGCGTCCGAGGAGAGGACGAGGACTGCACGGCCGCCGCCCGCGGCGTCGCGCATCACCTGGTAGAGATCGATGCGGGCGCCCGCGTCGACGCCGCGCGTCGGCTCATCGGCCAGGAGCACGCGCGGTTCCCCGAGCAGCGCGCGCGCAAAGAGGACCTTCTGCTGGTTGCCGCCGGAGAGCGAGGAGACGGGCGTCTCCTGCGACGGCGTCCGTACGCCGAGCCGCGCGATCTGGCGCGAAACGAGCGGGCGCTCCAGCGCGCGGCGCACGAACCCGCCGCGCGCGGCGCCGCGCAGAGCGAGCAGCATGACGTTTTCGCGCACCCCGAGGCTCAGCATCACGCCCTCGCGGTGACGATCTCCGGGCAGGTGGATCAGGCCTGCCGAGCGCATGCGCGTCGGGCGGCCGAGCCGAAGCGCGAGCCCGGCGATCACCGCCTGCCCCTGCGCGGGAGCCATACCGGCGAGGGCGCGCAGGAACGAGCGCTGGCCGTTTCCCTCGACGCCTGCCAGGCCGACGATCTCACCGGGCTCGACGTCGACGGAGACGTCATGGAAGCCGGCGCCGCTAAGCCGGTCGACCGACAGAAGCGCCTGCGCCCGCTCGACTCCTTCGCGCTTCTCGGGGAACACCTGCTCGACCGCGCGGCCGATGATCAGGCGCAGGATCTCGCCTTCAGAGATGCCCGTCGCCTCGAATGTGCCGCGGGTCTCGCCGTCGCGCAGGACCGTGATGCGGTCGGCGACGCGCTTGACCTCGGGAAGGCGGTGGGAGATGTAGACGACCGCGGTCCCCTTGTCGCGGATCGCACGAAGGTTCTCGAAGAGCCGCTCGCTCTCGACGCGCGTGAGCGACTCGGTCGGCTCGTCGAGGATCAGGACCTTGGCGTCCAGAGCGAGCGCCTTGGCGATCTCGACGAGCTGGCGATTGGCGGTGCTCAGGTCGACGACGCGCTCGGCGGGATCGATCGCCGCGCCGACGACCGCGAGGCGTTCGCGCGCCCAGGTGCTGGCCCGCGACATCGGCGGTCGCTGGGCTGCCGGCATCGCGAAGACCATGTTCTCGGCCACCGTCAGGTCCTCGAGAATCGAGAGGTGCTGGTAGACGATCGCCAGGCCGAGCGCCTGCGCTGCCAGCGGCGATGCCGCCTCGAGCGGATCGCCGCCGATCTCGACCGTCCCCGAATCGGGGACGGTCGAGCCGGCTGCCACAGCCATCAACGTGGATTTCCCCGCGCCGTTCTCACCGACCAGCGCGTGCACCTCGCCGGCGAGAACCTCGAACGTCACGCCCTTGAGCGCGACGACGCCCGGGAACGTCTTGACGACGTCGCTCAGGCGCAGGACGACGGACGGGGAGTCCACGGCTTCTTGCTAGCTGCTCGACCCGTACTGCTTGATCTGCGCAGTCGTGATCTTGTTGGAGGGGTAGAAGTCCTGCGCCGCGTGAGGATCGCACTTGTAGGTCTTGCCGGCAAGTGTGTCCTCCCACGGGGGCAGGCTGATCAGGCTCGGCTCGAGGTTCTTGATGCCCTCGGCCGCGGCGATCGCCTTGCGCGCCGCGATGCGCCCAAGCCAGTTGCGCGAGGAGATCGTCTCCAGCGGAACCTTCTTGGACTTGTACAGGCACGACAGGCCGTTGGCGTCAAGCGTCGCGATCGGGACCAGCTTGCGGCCGGCCTTCTGGAACGCCTGGGCGCTGGCGAGCGCGTCGGTGCCGTAGTTGGAAATGATGCCGTTGATCTTCGGGAACTGCGAAAGCAGCGACGCCGTCACTGTCGCGGCGGTCGCCGGATCCCAGTTGGTCACCGGCCACGTCTTGTCGCCGGTCAGGAGCTTCATTCCCGGATGCTTGGCGAAGACCTTGACGATCGCCGCCAGCTGATCGGCGCCGACCGGGTTGCCGGCCGGACCGCCCGTGTAGACCACGTTGCCGTGACCGTGAAGCGCCTTGACCATCCAGTTCGCCCACAGCGTCCCTGCGTAGGCGTCGTTCCAGTCGACGTAGGTCACGTAGTCGGTGCCGGGCGTACCGCCTGGAGCGGCTCCCCACGGCACGACCTTGACGCCGGCCTTGGTGGCCGACTGGATCGCCGGCAGCTCTGCGCTGCCGAAGTCCGGGATCACCGTGATCGCGTTCGCACCCTGCGCGACGGCCTGGCTGATGTCCTGGATCGCCGTCGACTCAACGCCGCCGCCGGCAGCGGCGATGACCTTGACATTCGAGCACTGCCCGGCCGTCGACTTGACGGCGGCATATGACTCCTGCGACCACGCGTTGACACCGAAGCCGTCCTCAACGGCCAGGGTGATCGGCTTGGTGCCGCAGAACTTGATCTTCGGCTGAATGCCGGAGCTTGCGACCTCCTGAGTCGCCGTCGGCCATCCGCTCGCCGCAAACGCGGCCGCGGTCGCGACCAGCGCGAGCAGCGCGACCACGACGGGCACGGCGTACCTGCCCCTGCGGGCCTTTGCCGCGCGGTGTCTGATCCTTCTCATCAACTACCTCCTCCTCAACCTGGATGGATGGATTGCTTCGCCGGGCGCTCCGGGACAACCGCCCGGCACCGCCGCTCGTTCGAAGGCCGTGGGAAATCTCACCGGCCTGCCTCCGCACGTCTTTTGGAGCCTCATGTGCCTGCCTCCGCCGCGGGCTCGACGGCGCCCGCGCCGTCGCCGGGCGTGGCGCCGGCCGCGATCCGCGCCCAGATCCGCCGCCACGGCACGTTTCTCAGCAGCATGCTGGCGGCGATGATCGAGCCCTGGATGATGAACTCGACCGATTCCGCCGCTCCGTTGGCGGTGAGGATCTGCTGCAGCTGCGTCAGGAAGACCGCGCCGACCGCGGTCGCCACGACGCTGCCGGTGCCGCCGGCCAGTGTGGTGCCGCCGAGCACGACCGCCGCGATCGTCGGCAGCAGATAGGTCGAGCCCGCGCTCAGCCCGGGGGTCGGGAAATAGCCCGAGAAGAGAATCCCGGCGAGCCCGTAGCTGAGGCTCGCGAGCACGTAGGTCGCGATCAGATAGGTGTTGACCGAAACGCCCGCCGCGCGCGCGGCAGCCGGGTTCGCGCCGACCGCCACGAAGCGGCGGCCGACGATCGTCGTTCGCAGCAGCACGGCGATGATCACGATCGCGATCACCGCCACGACCGCGGTGTTTGGAATGCCGATCGTCTTGCCGGCCGCAAAGCTCGTCAGGTTCGAGGGGCTCGTCGCCGTCGCCTGGCCGCTCGTGAGCTGGTAGACGGTCCCGATCAGCAGCGCGTTGACGCCGAGCGTGGCGACGAACGGCGGAATCCCGAACTGTGTGATCGCGACGCCGCTGAACACGCCGGAGGCGACGCAGGCGACGACGACGAGGAGGATCGCGACGGGCAGTCGCGAGTCGATGCCCGCGGCGTGCTGGGTCAGGATCACCGTCGTCAGCAGGATCATCCCGGGCACCGTGAGGTCCAGGCCGCGCTGCTGGATCACGAGCGTCTGGCCGATCGAGGCGATCGACAAGAGCGCCGCGAAGGGAAGCATCGAGAGCAGCGCCGAGCCGGTCAGGCTGTTCGAGGCGATCAGCGGGCTGAACGCGAACAGCAGCGCCGTCGCAATCCAGATCGCCGAGTAACGCGGCGGCTGAAGGCGCCCGAGCACACCGAGCGCCCCGCCCGGCGAGGGCGCTCGCGACTGCGGCGCCGCGCCCGCCAAAGACGGATCGCTGTCCCTAGCGGGGGGGCCGGCCACGGTCGTTCTGCGGCTCCGCTGCCGCTCCATCGGTCCCCGCAACGGGCGAGCAGCCGCCGAGGCCGCCTGAGACCGCACCAGGTCGTTGATCCCCGCCGAGGACCGCCCTCGCCAACTGCTCTCCCTCCCTTGCCGTATCTACTGCCGCAACCGCAGACGCTAAGCAATCCTTAGCGTGCTGTCAAACGGTGAGTGAACGGACTACTGCGCGAACTCGCTGCTCGGCGCGGGCGTCGGGAACGGCGCGGCGAGGCCGTTTGCCTCAATCGTCGCCATCAGCTCCGCCACCTCGTCGTCGATCGCCGAAAGGCGCTCGGCGCCGCCGTCGAAGCTCTCCGACATCCACTCGCGCGCGACGACCAATGGATCGCGCTTCTGCCACTCGGCGAGCTCACCATCCGGGCGGTAGCGCCCAGGATCGCTGCGGGAGTGACCGACGAAGCGGTAGGTGCGCGCCTCGACGAATACGGGACCGCCGCCGTCGCGGACGGTCGCAAAGACCTCAAGCGCCGTTGCCCGCGTCGCCCGCACGTCCATGCCGTCGACCGTGTGAGCCGGGATCTCCATCGCCGTCGCGCGGGAGCAGATCTCACCGGCGGTCACCTGCGCCATCGGCGTGTACTCGCCGTAGCCGTTGTTCTCGCAGACGAAGACCATCGGCAGCGAGAAGACCTTCGCGAAGTTGAGGCACTCGAAGAAGTAGGCCTGGTTGGTGGTGCCATCGCCGAAGTAGGCGACGGCGATGCGCCGGCTGCCGCGCAGCGCGAGGGCAGCGCCGGTCGCGGCGGCGATGCTGCCGCCGACGATTCCGAAACACCCGATCAGGCCGTGGTCGAGGTCGATGATGTTCATCGAACCGGCGCGGCCGCCGTTGACGCCCGTTTCGCGTCCGAGGAGCTCGGCGACGAGTGCACCCGGATCGGTCCCGAGAGCCAGCGCGTGGCCGTGGCCGCGGTAGGTGCAGGCGACGCGGTCATCGGCCTCGAGCGCGCTCGCAAACCCGACCGCGACCGCCTCCTGGCCGGAGTAGAGGTGGGTCGTGCCGTAGACGTCGCCGCGCAGGAACAGCGCCTGGATCAGATCCTCAACACGGCGGATCGTGAGCATCCGCCGGTACAGCTCGAGCCCGTGCTCGGCGTCGATCGCCGCCGCAGATGCGATGTCCTGGTCAACCGCGCTCATCCTCGCTGTGCCTCCATAGCCGCCAACATCATGTCAGGCCTGCGCGACATAGGCCTCCGGAATCCAGTCGCCGCCGATCCGCGCGCCGGCGGCCCCGCCGGCGCGGGCGATGATGTCGTCGCGCGACTCGATCGCCGTCTGGCGCACACGCGCGCTGTCGACTCCGACCAGGCGGCCGCCCCTCTTCACGACCCTGCCGTCAATGAGGATCGTGTCGACGAGGCCCGGGTGGGCGTTGTATACGAAGGAGCCGATCGGGTTGTTCATCGGCGTCATGCCGAAGGAGTCGGCGCGCACGACGATCACGTCGGCGCGCTTGCCGGGCGTGAGACTGCCTACCTTGTCCCCCAGTCCGCAGGCTCGTGCGCCCTCGATCGTCGCGAACTCGAGCACGTCGCGACAGGTCAGCTCCATCGCGGCGACGGAGGCCTCGCCGCGCTCGCGCGCCTGCTCGTTGTCGAAGCCGCGCTCGGTGCCGATCGTGGCGCGCATCGTCCCGAACAGGTGCCCGCCGTTGGAGGAGCACACATCGATCGAGAGGCTCGGCCGGATCCCGGCATCGAGCAGCCGTCCTGTCGCGGGCCAGCCATGCCCCATCTGCATCTCGATGTCGGGCGAGATCGAGGCGCTGCAACCGGCGGCCGCCATCATCGCCAGTTCGTCGTCGGCGAGCGTGTTGCAATGCACGAACGTCATCGTCGGCCCGAGCAACCCCGCCGCCTGCAGCTGCGCCACGGGTCGGTTGCGCCCCCACTCACCGTCGCCCGCGTGGCAGCTGATGCGGATCCCAAGGTCCTGCGCGAGCTGCCAGTCCTGCTGCGTCACCTCCATCGTCGCGAACTGGTTGCCGCGCGGGGCGAGGCACAGCGTGACGAGCGCCTCGTCTGAGGACAGTCGCCCCTCGCGCAATCGGCGCACGTCCTCGGCCGGATGCTCGAGGTCGCTGACCGGCTGCCAGTGACGGTGCCCACCACCGTGTCCGAAAACGACCCGCGCCCCGCTCTCCTGGAGCGCATCGACAGCGGCATCGGTGTGCTCGGGGGTGTTGAGGTTGTGCGACCAGTCGAGCAGCGTCGTGATGCCCGAGTCGAGCGCCTCGAGCGTGCCGATCAGGTTCGCAGCGTAGGTGTCCTTCGGCCGGTACAGGCCGCTGAGCGTGCCGTGCAGGCCCGTGAAGTAGTGGGCCAGCGTCCAGTCGGAGGCGATGTTGCGAAAGAGGGCCTGCCAGGTGTGGCGGTGGGTGTCGATCAGCCCGGGCAGCACCAGGCAGTCGGTGGCGTCGATGACCTCGGCGTCGCTGACGCCGAGCGCGCTGCCGACGGCGACGATCGCGCCGCCCTCGATCAGCACCTCTCCCCCGTCGATCTCGCCGAGATCGGGATCGACGGTGACGACGATGCCGCCCGTTATCAGGGTTCGGTTCGCCACCGCAGCCCTGCTGTCAGCGCGCCGCCGACTGCGGGGCTTCGGCGGCCTTCCCGTTGCCGTGCGCCGCGATCGGGAAATCGGCACCGCGGACGTAGGCCTTGCCCGCGATCAGCAGCTCGTCGGCCGGGAAGCGCGTGATCACCTCAGGCCCGTCGGGCGTCACGACGACCTCCTCCTCGATTCGCGCCGCCGAGCGCCCGTCGCTGGCCGGGCAGTAGGTCTCAAGCGCGAACACCATGCCGACCTCGATTTCGACCGGGTCCTTGAAGGAGTGAAGCCGCGAGATCATCGGCGCCTCGTAGAGGCCGACGCCCAGGCCGTGGCCGAACTGCAGTCCGAAGGCCGCACGCTCATCGGGCAGGCCGAGCTCCTTTGCCTCGGGCCACGCCTCGGCGATCTTGTCGGTTGTGATTCCTGGTCGGACGAGATCGATTGCCGCGTCGAGCCACTCGCGACAGCGGCGGTAGGCATCGAGCTGCGACGGCGTCGCGTAGCCGACGTTGAAGGTGCGGTAGTAGCAGGTGCGGTAGCCGTTGAAGGCGTGGATGATGTCGAAGAAGACCTGATCGCCGGGGCGCAGCAGCCGGTCGGCAAAGGTGTGTGGGTGCGGAGCGCAGCGGTCGCCGGAGATCGCGTTGATCGCCTCGACGTGCTCTGAGCCGAGCTCGAACAGCGTCTTCATCGCCGCGGCGACGACCTTGTTCTCGGTCACCCCAGGGCGCAACATCTCATAGATCTCCTCATAGACCGCGTCGACGATCCCGGCGGCCTGATCGAGCAGCGCGAGCTCGTCCTCGCTCTTGATCTTGCGCGCCTCGAGCATCACCGGCTGGGAGTCGGCGAGATGGATGCCCTTGCGCTGCAGGGCGAGCGTCGTCGTCATGTCCGGGACGTCGACGCCGATCGGCTCGTCGGTCAGACCCCGCTCGGCGAGCTCGTGGGCGACGAGCTCGGCGAGGTCGTCGGGGACGCCTGTCGCGTCGGGCATCGCGCCGCGCATCGGCGGAACCCACGCGCGCCAGCTCGTCTCCGGCAGCCACGGGCAGTAGAGCTGGTGGTGCTTGGCGGCCGAGCCGAAGTCCCACAGGATCGGGTCGTCCTCGCGGAACAGCAGCGCGAAGCGGATGTTCTTGTCGCGCTCCCACGTGCCGATCGCGGTGCTCGTCACGTAGCGCAGGTTGTTTGGGTCAAACAGCAGCAGAGCGCCGAGGTCGGACGCCTGCAGCGCCTTCTTCGCGCTCGACAGCCGGTGCGTGCGCAGGCGGTTGAAATCAACCCGCTGCTCCCAGTCCACCGCCATCTTCGCACCGCGTGACGCGATCGCCATGACCTCTCAACCTCCGCGTTGGTGTTCAGCGATCCTCTACGTTAGCGCGCCGGAGATCAACAGCGCCCGGGCTACTCCCAGTCGGCCTGCTGGCCCGCCAGCTCGATCGCCTGCAGCACGGCGCGCGCCTTCGACTCCGACTCGAGGAACTCGCGCCCAGCCACGGCGTCGGCGACGGTCCCCCCGCCCGCCTGCAGGTGCGCGACCCCGTCCTTGACGACGACGGTGCGGATATGGATCGCGGTGTCGAGCTCGCCCGTGTAGCTCAGATATCCGATCGCGCCGCCGTAGCCACCGCGCTTGACGGGCTCCAGCTCGTCGATGATCTGCATCGCGCGCACCTTCGGCGCGCCCGACAGCGTCCCCGCCGGAAGCGTCGCGCGCAGCGCGTCCATCGCGCCGACGCCCTCGCGCAGGCGCCCGCTGACCTCGCTGACCAGATGCATCACGTGCGAGTACTGCTCGACGGCCATCAGCGTCTGGACACGCACGGTTCCGTACTCGCAGACGCGGCCGAGGTCGTTGCGGCCGAGGTCGACGAGCATCATGTGCTCGGCGCGCTCCTTCTCATCGGCGAGCAGCTCGGCGGCGAGCCGCTCGTCCTCGGCGGCGTCGGCGCCGCGCGGGCGCGTGCCGGCGATCGGGCGCGTCGTGACCGAGCCGCCGGTGACGGTGATCAGCGGCTCGGGGCTCGCACCCGAGACCTGGAAGTCGCCGAAGTCGAGGAAGTACATGTAGGGGCTCGGGTTGACGGCGCGCAGCCCGCGGTAGATCGAGAACGCGCTGACCTCGACCGGCGCCGACCAGCGCTGCGAGGGAACGACCTGAAAGCAGTCGCCGGCGAAGATGTACTCCACGATTCGCTCGACGGTCGCCTCGAAGCGCTCGCGCGACATGTTCGAGGCGAAGTCCGGCAGCGGACGAGGCGTTTGCGCGGCGGTGCGCGGCAGCGGCCCGGCGAGGCGCTCGCGGACCTCCTCGATCGTCGCCTGCGCGCGCGCGTAGGCGGTGCGGGGGTCCTCGGCGGGGTCGACGTTGACGAGGATCGTGATGGTGTGCTTGAGATTGTCGAAGATCACGAGCAGGTCGGTCAGCATCAGCGCCATGTCCGGCAGGCCAAGCGCATCGGGAGGTGGCGGCCCGAGCGGCTCGACCGTTCGGACGAGGTCGTAGCCGAAGTAGCCGACCGCCCCGCCGGAGAACGGCGGCAACCCTTCGAGCGGAGCCTGCGACCAGCGCCCGACGGCATCGGCGGCGATCGCGTAGGGATCGCCGCCGTCGGCAAGGCGCCAGCGGATCACCTCGCGCGGGCGAAAGCCGATGAAGGAATAGCGCCCGAAGCGCTTGCCCTGCTCGGCCGACTCGAGCAGGAACGCGGGCCCGTCGCCACGCAGCTTGAGAAACGCCGAGACGGGCGTTTCGCAATCGGTCACGAACTCGTGGCGGACCGGGATCAGGTTGTGCGCCCCGGCGAGCGCAGCGATCTGCTCGAGCGGGGGACTAACGTCGACGGCCATCGAGGACCCGCTCGGCGTCGGCGAGCTGGAGACGGCGGCTGCGCAGGAGCACCAGGAGGTGGTACAGCACGTCGGCGGCCTCTTCGGCAACCCGCTCGTCGCTCTCCTGGCGCGCCGCGCGCGCGACCTCCTCGGCCTCCTCCATCACCTTCGCGCCGATTCGCGGCGGATCGTCGAGCAACTCGACCGTGTATGAGCCCGCCGGCCGCTGTGCGACACGCTCGGCGAGCGTGCGCTCAAGCGCCGGCAGCACCTCGTGCGGCGCCGGCGGTTCGAGCTCGCCACGGTGAAAGCAGGTCCGATCGCCGGTGTGGCAGGCCGGTCCCGCCGGTTCGACGAGGGCCAGCACCGCGTCACCGTCGCAATCGAGCCGAAGCGCCCGCAGGGCCTGGGTGTTCCCGGAAGTCGCACCCTTGTGCCAGAGCTCCTCGCGCGAGCGACTCCACAGGTGCAGCTCACCCGTCGCACGGGTGCGCTCGAGCGCCTCCTCGTTCATGTAGGCCAGCGTCAGGACCTCGCCGCTGCGCCAGTCCTGCACGATGCACGGCACGAGGCCGCGCTCGTCGTAGACGATCAACGACTCCACGCCGCTGATTGTCTCAGGCGGGAGCTACTCGATCCCGAGCCGGTCAAGCAGGCCGTCATCGGTGCGCCAATGGCGGCGGACTCGCACGATCAGCGAGAGATGGACGCGACCGTCGAGCTCGCGCTCGAGCTCGCGCCGCGCCGCGGTGCCGATCGCCTTGACCATCCGCCCGCCGCGGCCGACGACGATCGACTTCTGCGACTCGGTCTCTACCCAGATCAGCGCCTCGATGCGCGTCAGCGCGCCATCGTTCTCATCCGGCGCGACCTCCTCGATCACGACCGACGTCGCGTGCGGGAGCTCCTGGAAGGTGCGCCGCAGGACCTGCTCGCGGATCAGCTCGGCGAGCTGCTCGTCACGCCCGAGGTCGGAGCGCTGCGCGGTCGGATACAGGAACGGGCTCTCCGGCAGCTGGGCCGCGAGGTGGCGCACGAGCGCCTCCACGCCCTGGCCGGTGCGCGCCGAGACCGGAAACACCTCGGCGTCGGCGGGCGCGATCTCGGCCGCGTCGAGCAGCGCCTGCGCCTGGCGCTCCTTGCCGAGGCGGTCGACCTTGTTGACGGCCAGCGTCACCGGCCGGCCGGCACGCCGCAGCGCCTCGGCGATGAAGCGATCGCCGGGGCCGACGCCCTCCTCGCCGTTTATCAGCATCAGCGAGGCGTCCGCGTCGGCGAGCTCGAGATCGACGCGGCGGGCCATGCGCTGCGTCATCGCGTCGCGCGGGCGCTGCACGCCCGGCAAGTCCACGAGCACGAGCTGCCAGTCGCTGCCGGTGGCGACGCCGCGGATCGCGCGGCGCGTCGTTTGAGGCCGGTCGGAGACGATCGCGACCTTGGCGCCGACGATCGCGTTGGTCAGCGTCGATTTGCCGACGTTCGGCCGCCCGGCGAGAGCCACGAAGCCCGCGCGGGTCACCATGACAGGAGCTCGCGCTGGAGGGCCAGCATCTCGCCGTCGTCTGACTCGTGGTCCATGCCGACCAGGTGCAGCACGCCGTGGACGATCGCCTCACGCAGATCGGCGGTGTGCGCGAGGCAGATCACGACGTCGCCGAGTTCGCGCGGGCCGGCCGCGCCCGCACCGGCACCGTCGATCGGAAACGACAGGACGTCGGTCGGCTCGTCCTTGTCCCGATGCTCGCGGTTGAGCTCGCGGATCCGCTCGGAATCGACGAACTCGACCGCCAGATGGCCGTCGCTCACTCCGGCGCTTGATGCGGCGAGTGAGGCGAGGCGCTCGATCTCCTGCGCTGGCAGCGGCGAGCTGCCGACGATCTCGAGCTCGAGCATCAGGCCTTGCGGGCGCGCGAGGCAGCGATCTCCGGCGCGGCGCGCTTGGCGTGCTCCTCGTAGGCCTCGACGATGCGCTGCACCAGGCGATGGCGGACCACGTCCTCGCCGCCGAGCCGCACGAACTCGACGCCCTCGACCTCGCCGAGGATCTCGGCGACGACGTTGAGCCCCGACTGCTGGTCGCGCGGCAAGTCGACCTGCGTGACGTCGCCCGTGACGACCATCTTCGAGCCGAACCCGAGCCGCGTCAGGAACATCTTCATCTGCTCGGGCGTCGTGTTCTGCGCCTCGTCGAGGATCACGAAGGAGTCATTCAGCGTGCGCCCGCGCATGAACGCCAACGGCGCGACCTCGATCACGCCGCGCTCGAGGTGCTGGGAGACCTTCTCCGGATCGAGCATGTCGTGGAGCGCGTCGAAGAGCGGTCGCAGGTAGGGGTCGATCTTCGCCATCAGGTCGCCGGGCAGGAAGCCGAGCCGCTCGCCGGCCTCGACCGCCGGGCGCGTCAGGATGATCCGGTTGACCTCCTTGCGGCTCAACGCCGCCGCCGCCAGCGCGACCGCCAAGAACGTCTTGCCGGTCCCGGCGGGGCCGATCCCAAAGGTGATCGTGTTGTTGCGAATCGAGTCGACGTAGCGCTTCTGGCCGATCGTCCGCGGCGCGACGCGGATCGAGCGGTGGCGCCAGATGACGTCGTCGAGGACCGCTGAGGCCGAGCGATCGGAGTTGAGCACGCCGATCACCGCGCTGAGCGTCGCCTCGTCCAGGGGGTGGCCGCTGGGGGCGAGTACGCCGAGCTCGGAGATGATGCGCGCGCCGGACTCGATCGCCTCTGGCTCGCCGTCGAGCGTCAGCAGGTTGCCGCGCAGATACACGCGCGTGTCGAGGCGCTGCTCGAGCGCGCGCAGCATCGCGTCGTGCTGGCCGGCGAGGCCCGCGGCGAGGTCGTCTGAGAGCTCGAACTGCCGTCTCACGCGGCGGCCAGGGCCTCCCGAACCTTCTCCGAGACGCGCTTGCCGTCGGCGCGCCCGGAAACCTCGGCCATTGCCGCATTCATCACGCTGCCGATGTCCTTCGGCGAGGAGGCACCGGTCTGGGCGACGGCGCGCGCGACGATCTCATCGAGTGTCGCGTCGTCGAGCTCGGCCGGAAGGTAGGTGGCGATGATCACGGCCTCGGCCGCCTCGGCGTCGGCCAGCTCGGCGCGCCCGCCGTCGCGGAAGGCCTGCTCTGACTCTCCACGGCGCTTGCGCTCGCGCCGGAGCACGGCGAGTTCGTCCGCCGAGCCCTCCTTGGCGGCCTTCTGAAGCTCGGAGAGGAGCAGGCGCAGCGTGGCTACGCGCTCCTTCTCACCCGCCTTCATGGCGACGACCAGGTCGCCCCTGACGCTTTCGGCAATGCTCATCTGGCGGCTAAGGATACGCCCGGGGCGCGGCGCGTTCGAGCAGCACCGCGGCCCACTCTCCCTCGTGGCGACGCGTGCGCTCGCGCAGGCCGTGGCGCTCCGCAAAGGCGCGCGCGACCTCATCGGCCTGGTCCGCGAGCAGGCCGGAGGCGATCAGCAGCCATGGGGAGACGCTCATCGCCTCGGCGAGGTCCAAAAGCAGCGGGCGAAGCAGGTTCGCGACGATCACGGGCGCCTCGGGAGGCTCGGCCGTGCGCAAGTCGGCCCTCGACACGTCGATCTCGACGCCGTTTGCCGCGGCGTTTGCGATCGCCGCCTCGACGGCCTCAGCCTCGTTGTCGATTGCCGCGACGGGAGCGAAGCCGAGCTTTTGGGCGGCGATCGCGAGCACACCCGAGCCGGTGCCGATGTCGAGCAGCGGACCGTGGGCGCGGCCGTCCGCGGCGAGCATCACGAGCAGCTCGAGGCAGAGCCGAGTGGTTGGGTGCGAGCCGGTGCCGAACGCCTGCCCGGGGTCGATGACGATGTCGATCAGATCGGAGGCGGCGTCCCGCTCATGCCACGGCGGGCGCACTCGGATCCTCTGCGCGATCTCGGCCGGGCGGTGGAATGAGCGCCAGCGCGAGTCCCAGTCGTCGGCGATCTGGCTGCTTGAGACCTCGACCAGTCCCTCCCCGACGGTCGCCCGCAGCTCGCCGAGCTCGGGCAGCTCGCCGGGTGCGCCGTAGAGGACGTACTCGACGGTCCGCTCGTCGACATCGACCTCCTCGACGCCGAGCGGTGAGAACGCGAGCAGCTCAGCGAGCGCTCCCGGCGCTTGCGCCCGCTCGACGCGGACCGCGAGGCGGATCACTGGTGATGGGGGCGCAGTGCGCGGCGGAGCTTGGCGAACATCGACTCGTCGGCGTGGAGGTTCTCCGGCGTGATCGATGCCGAGAGCTCCTCGAGCAGAGCGCGCTGCTCCTCGCTCAGCCGTCGCGGGATCAGGACGTTGACGACGACGCGCAGGTCGCCGAAGCCATGCCGGCGCAGCCGCGGCATTCCCTTGCCGCGCAGGACGATCACCTCTCCGGGTTGGGTGCCCGCGGGAACTTCCACCGTCGCCGGTCTGGCGAGCGTCGGCACCTCGAAGGTCGAGCCGAG
Organism: Solirubrobacteraceae bacterium; assembly: GCA_036267075.1. Taxonomy (GTDB): domain Bacteria; phylum Actinomycetota; class Thermoleophilia; order Solirubrobacterales; family Solirubrobacteraceae; genus Palsa-513. The sequence goes on along the minus strand of DATAWT010000038.1, from coordinate 57,393 downwards.
CGCGGCAAGCGGCGCCGGAACGTCGAGTGCCGTGACGAGATCGTCGCCGTCGCGGATGAACCGCTCGTCCTCGCGCACGTGAATGAGCACGTAGAGATCGCCCGCTGGGGCGCCGGGATCGCCGGCGTGGCCGCGCCCGCCGATCCGCACGCGCTGCCCGTCGGCGATGCCGGGCGGTACGTCGACGGTCACCGTGTGGGCGGCGACGACGCGGCCGCGGCCGCGGCAGTCGCCGCATGGCGTTGCGGCAACACGGCCATCGCCACTGCAGCGGTCGCAGACGACGGTTCGCATCATCTGGCCAAACGGCGTCCGCGTCACCGCCTGAAGACGTCCGGCACCGTTGCACTGCCCGCACGTCTCGATCGGCGTTCCCGGCTCGGCTCCGTTGCCGCGGCAGTGCTCGCAGACCGCGACCGCCTCGTAGCTGACGCTGAACGGCCCGCCCTCCCCGGCCTGGGCCAGGTCGATCTCGAGCTCGCTGCCGACGTCGCCGCCGACTGCGGGTCCGCGCGCGCCGCCTCCGAAGATCCCCCCGCCGGCGCCGAAGAAGGTTTCGAAGAGGTCGTTTAGCGAGCCGAACTGGTCGAAGTTCGGCTGCCAGCCGCCCGAGCGCAGGCCCTCATGGCCATAGCGGTCATAGGTCGCGCGGCGGTCAGGGTCCGAAAGGATCTCGTAGGCCTCGGCTGCCTGCTTGAACTTCTCCTCGGCGTCGGGGTCCTCGGTGTTGACGTCGGGATGAAGTTCTCGAGCGAGCGAGCGAAACGCCTTCTTGATCTGCGTCTCGTCGGCGTCGCGTGGAACGCCGAGCACGTCATAGGGATCGCGCGGGGTCGCCGGACGGGCCATGTCAGTAGACGTCCTGGACGAAGCGCGAGAGCTGCCTCGCGACGGCGCGGACGGTGTCGATGGCGACCGCGTAGTCCATGCGGACAGGGCCGATCACCGACACCGTGCCGAGGCGGCGTTGCGCGAGGCCGTAGCCGGAGGCGACGACCGACAGCGACTGCAGCCCGGGAACCTCGTTCTCGGTGCCGATCCGTACGTACACGCCGGACTCAGACAGCGCCCGGCGCATCACCTCGAGCAGCACCACGCGCCGTTCGAGCAGGGCGATCAGCTCGCTCGCGTCGCCGGGCTCGGCGAAGCGCTGCGCGCCGAGCAGCCGCGATGTGCCGTCGACGAAAAGGACATCCTCGCCGCCCGAGGCGAGTTCGCCGAAGGCCGGCGCCAGACGGTCGATGAAGGCCCGCTCGCGATGGCCGAGCTCGGGATCCGCGAGCCGCCCGAGCAGAATCCGGGCGCCGAGCGGGAGGCCGCCGACGCGTTCGTTGAGATAGGCGCCGGCCCAGGCGACGAGGCCCGGATCAATCGGCTCATCGAACGCCGAGACGAACTTCGAGATGCTGCCCGAGGAGGTGATGCTCACGACCATCACGACGCTCGGCTGAAGCGTCAGGACCTCGATGCGGTGGATCGTCGCGCTGTCGATCGCCGGCGCCGTCGCGACGGCAAGGAGGTTCGTGATCTCCGAGAGCCGCTCGGTCGTGACACGCAACGCGTGGTCGAGCTCGCGCCGGGCGGCGGTCAGGTCGAGCGTCGCGACCGCCGGCCGCGTCTCGTTCGAGGCGAGCAGGCGGTCGACGACCGAGCGCCGGCCGGCGTCGGTCGGGACCCGCCCGGCGGAGGTGTGCGGATGCTCGAGCAGACCCTGTGCCTCGAGCTGCGCGAGCTCGTAGCGGATCGTCGAGGGGCCGCAGTCGAGGCTTGGGTCGGCAGCGAGGGTCTTCGACGCGATCGGCTGACCGGTCTCGGCGTAGGTCTCGACGACCTTGCGGAGGATCGTTTCCTGGCGGGGCGTGAGCATCTTGATCTAAGTCGATTCTACGAAGCCCGGCTCACGTGACAGCTCGGCTGTCGCACCGCGCACGACGGCCTTGCCGAGCTGCTGGGCGGTGGCGGTCACGATGACCGTAGCCCCGTCTGCCTCCTTCACGGTGGAGCTGACGACGATCTCCTCCTCCGGCACCGCCGCGCCGCGAAACTGAACGGACAGGCGGCGCAGGTGCCCCGGGCCGCCGAGCGCCTCGGTCTGGGCCCGTGCGATCAGGGCCATCGTGTAGAGGCCGTGCAGGATCCGGCCGGGAAGCCCGACCGAGCGCGCGAACTCGTCGTCGAGGTGGATCGGGTTGAAGTCGCCCGAGGCGCCCGCGTAGCGGGCGGTGACATAGCGGTCGGGAGTGACGCGCAGCGGCGCAAGCTCGGCGCCCGGCTCAAGCGCGGCCCTCATTCGCGCGGTCTCACGACCTCGGTCCAGCGCCCGAGGCAGACCTCTTCGCCGCGCTCGTTCGCCGAGCGAGTCTCGAAGGTGTAGAAGCTCATGCCGATCCGCTCGGCCACCTCCGCGAGCCGCGCCTCGGTCGTGATCTCATCGCCGGCGTGGACGAGCGGACCCCATTCGAACTCCTGAGCGCTGTGCAGGAGCATCGCGAAGTCGATTCCGAGTTCGGGCGCGAAGAGCGCCTCCTCGATCGCCGGCGCGCTGTAGACGACGCAGAACATCGGCGGCGCGACGAGGTCCGGGTGCCCCGCTGCGCGGGCGGCTGCGAGGTCGAGATGGAGCGGATCGGTCTCACCGACCGCACGCGCGTACTCGCGAATCTTCTCGCGCCCGACCGCGTAGGTGTGCGGCGCGAACGCCGCTAGCGCGTCGGCCACCCTCAGGGGCCGACCGACCAGGTGTCGCCGCCGTGCAGCAGGGCGGCGAGGTCGTCGTCGGCGAATGACTGGTGGGCGCTCGCGAGCTCAGCCGCGAGTTCGGCGGTCTGGTTCTCGCGCGGCGCGGCGCGGAAGATCCCGATCGGCGCAGCTCCGCCCTCGGCGTCGCTCAGGCGGCTCAGCGCGAACGCGAGGCTCGGATCGGATCGGTGCGCGTCGTGGACCAGCAGCGCGTCCTCGCCGGCATCGGCGACCGACACGACGCGGAGCGCTCCGTCGTCGTCGCGGACGACGCCGTGATCGCGCTCCGCTCCGAAGCGGATCGGCTGCCCGTGCTCGAGCGCGATCACGTTGGCGTCGCGGGATTGCTTCTCGGTCAGCGCGTCGAAGGCGCCGTCGTTGAAGACGGGACAGTTCTGGTAGATCTCGATCAGCGCGGCGCCGGGGTGTGCGGCAGCGGCGCGGAGCATCGCCGGCAGATGCTGCTTGTCCGTATCGATCGTGCGCGCGACGAACGACGCTCCGGCGCCGATCGCCAGCGAGATCGGGTTGAAGGGCGCATCGACCGTCCCGAACGGCGAGGACTTCGTGACCTTGCCAAGCTCGCTGGTCGGCGACGCCTGGCCCTTCGTCAGGCCGTAGATGCGGTTGTTGAAGAGCAGGATCTTGACCGGAATGTCGCGGCGGAGCGCGTGAATGAGGTGGTTTCCGCCGATCGAGAGCGCGTCGCCGTCGCCGGTGACGATCCACACCGAGAGCTCCGGCCGCGCGGCGACGAGGCCGGTCGCGATCGCCGGTGCGCGGCCGTGGATGCTGTGCATCCCGTAGGTGTTCATGTAATAGGAGAAGCGCCCGGCGCAGCCGATGCCCGATACGAAGACGGTCCGCTCGGGAGCGATGCCGAGCTCCGGCAGGAAGCCCTGCATCGCGGCGAGGATCGCGTAGTCGCCGCAGCCCGGGCACCAGCGCGTCTCGACCGGGGCCTGGAAGTCGGCCTTCGTCAGCTCGGTATGGCCGTTGCCGTCTGCCTTGCTGGCCGTCGCCATGGTCCTCAGAGCCTCTCCAGGAGCTCGCGCTCCATTTCGGCCGCGAGCAGCGGGCGGCCCTGGGTTACCGCGTAGCCCTCGATCGCGAGGCCGTACTCGGCGCGCAGCACGCGCACAAGCTGGCCATCGTTCATCTCCGCGACGAGTACGCGCTTGAAGCGCCCGAGAACCTCGCCGGTGTTTGCCGGGAGCGGGTTGAGGTTGTGGAACTGGGCATGCGCGATCGGGTGCCCGCCTTGGCGCAGGCGGCGAACCGCTGCGCGCAGCGTGCCGAAGCTCGATCCCCAGCCGATCACGAGCAGCTCTGCATCGTCGTCGGCGTCGACGACCAGCGGCGCCACCTCGATCCCAGCGATCCGCTCGCGGCGCTGGTCGGTCATCTGCTGATGGTTGGCCGGGTCATACGAGATGCCGCCGCTCGGCTGCGACTTCTCGATGCCGCCGATGCGGTGTGCGAGGCCAGGCGTGCCGGGGATCGCCCACGGCCTCGCCCCGTCGGCGTTGCGCGCGTATGGCTCAAATTCCTCGTGGCCGTTGGCGGGGGCGAGCGCGGGGTCGATGCGCGGCAGGAGCTCGACGTCCGGGAGCCGCCACGGCTCCGAGGAGTTGGCGAGGAAGAGGTCGGTGAGGAGGATCACGGGCGTGCGGTAGCGAACGGCGATCCGCACGGCGTCGAGTACCGCCGAGAAGCACTGCGCCGGCGTGGTCGCGCAGACAATCGGCAGCGGCGACTCGCCATGGCGTCCGTAGAGAGCCATCAAGAGGTCGGACTGCTCGGTCTTGGTCGGCATGCCCGTCGAGGGACCGGCGCGCTGGACGTCGATGATCAGCATCGGGAGCTCGAGCATGACCGCGAGGCCGACCGTCTCGGCCTTCAGGTCCATGCCGGGACCGCTCGTCGCCGTGACGCCTAGCGCGCCCCCGAACGCGGCACCGAGCGCCATCCCGGCGGCGGCGATCTCATCCTCGGCCTGGATCGTGCGGACGCCCGCCTTGCGGTGACGGGCAAGCTCGTGGAGGAGCTCGGAGGCCGGCGTGATCGGGTAAGAGGCAAAGACCAGCTGGAGGCCGCTTCGCGCACTCGCGGCGACGAGGCCTAGCGCGGTGGCCGTCGTGCCGTTGACGGTGCGGTATATCCCCGGCTCCATGTCGTGGGCGGCGGGCACGCGAATCTGGACGTCAATCAGCTCCGTCGTCTCGCCGAACGCCCAGCCGGCTCGGAGCGCCGCGAGGTTGGCCTCGAGCGCCGCCGTGCGCCCGGCGAACTTCTTCTCGAGCCAGGTCTCGGTGACGGCGGTCGGGCGGTCATAAAGCCAGCAGAGGAGACCGAGCGCGAACAGGTTCTTGGCACGCAGGGCATCGCGAGTCGAGACCTCCTCCATCCCTTCAACGGCCCGCTGGGTGAGCGTGTTCATCGGGATTCGGCGGACGATGAAGCCATTCAGCGAGTCATCGTCGAGAGGGTTTGCTTCGTAACCTGCCTTCTGGAGGTTTCGGACCGTGAAAGCGTCCTCGTTGACGATGATCGTCGCGCCGCGTTCGAGGTCGCCGACGTTGGCCTTCAGCGCGGCCGGATTCATCGCGACGAGAACGTTCGGAGTGTCGCCAGGCGTGACGATGTCGCGCGCGGCGAAGTGGATCTGGAAGCTCGAGACGCCGGCGAGCGTGCCGGCCGGGGCGCGGATCTCGGCTGGGAAGTTGGGCAGCGTCGCGAGATCGTTACCGAGGCTCGCGGTCGCGTCGGTGAAACGGCCTCCGGCTAGCTGCATACCGTCGCCGGAGTCCCCGGCGAACCGGACTATGACCCTCTCCCGTTCCTCTATGCCCTTCGCGACTGCCACTCTCGATCCGTCCGACTCGCGGGCGGCTGCAGCGCCCGCTCCTAATATGTGTTAAAGAGCATAACGACCCCCTCGGCGCCGCGGTCGAGGGTCATCCCGCGGCGCCGCTTCGAAGGCCTGTTTCAGAAGGCGATCGCCTCCTCGACTTCCTCGGCGCCCGCTTCGTCGCCGTCGGCTTCGGCGGCGGCGCGCGAGGCGAGAAACTGGACGCTGTCAGCGAGAACCCCGACGGCCTGGCGACTCTCGCCGTCGGGGGTCGTCCACTCGTGCCATTCCAGGCGGCCGTCCACGGCGACCGGGCGTCCTTTCGCGAGGAACCGCGCGCATGCCTCGCCGCTTGCGCCGAACACCGACACGTCGAAGTAGTTCGGCCGCTCGTCGAGCTCGCCCGTCTCCTTGTTGCGCCAGCTCGTGCTGCAGGCGATCCGCAGTCGGCAAACGCTCGTGCCGCTCGCGGTCGTCCGCAGCTCCGGGTCCCGCGTGAGGTTCCCGACGAGGACCACCCTGTTGATAGTTGCCAATTGAGCCTCCTTGTCCGTTCGAGAGTGCGAAGCTACGCCGGGCTTGGGACACAACTCATCGATCGAGCACGGCGACCGTTGACACCGCGCCGTGTTCGCGTTCGAACGTCTGGATCGCCACCCGCCGGTGCGCGCTCTCGCTCGCGACCGCCGAGGCGACGGCACGCGAGGCCGCCGGTGTCGCGTAGTAGACGACCGAGCTGATCAGGCGCGAGCGCGCCCAGCCGCGCACGATTGCCCGAAGTCGCTTGGGCGCCTTCACCGTCAGCTCGACCTCGATCGCGGTCGGGAGGTCACCGTCCCAGCAGACGAGGTCGGGACGGTGCCAGGCCGGGGAGCCATCCTCGCCGACACCGACGGCCGCACTTGCCAGCGGAGCGCCTCCGGCGCGCTCAAGAGCGCGTAGCTCCTTTTCGCCGCCGACGGTTCGCCCGCCCGTCCGCAGCGCGGTGGCGACCGCGGACACGGCCAGGAAGTGTGCGAAATTCGCGGCGCTGATTCGTGTCGGCTCATACTCGCTGCAGCCGGCCGCGCGCAGACCGCGGCGCGTCAACGTGTGCAGCGACGGCTCGCCGTGGAGCAGCCGCACCGAGCGGCTCAAACGGCCGGCCTCGAGCGCTCGCAGGCGTGCCGCGGCTGAGCGCGGGCTGGCGCCGCATGCCGCCGCGATGTCGGCCGCCGGGGCCGCTCCGATGCTCGAAAGCCAGGCGAGGACCGCCAGGTCTGGGGTGCTGGTCATCGTTCGTTCCTCCGTTTCGGTCAGGGATGGGCGATTCGCACGAGCGCGCAGCGGCCCTCGCTGCCGACCGAGACGGCCGCGCAACCGCGCTCGAGCGTGCGGATCAGGTCGGGATGAATCGAGAACTCGCGCGAATGACTGCGAGTCGCGCGGCCGTTCGGCATCCCATGATGCAGTTGCTCGCTTCGGTCCCAGGCGGGTCGAGTGCCGGCGATGCGCGCGACCAGTTCGGCCGAGTCGGGGACGCTCTGGCGGTGCGCGATGACGGTCGCGACGTTGCCGAGCACCTGGTCGGCCAGCTCGGGGGCCGCCGAGCGCAGATCGGCGACCTCCTGTGTTGCGAGCAACAGGCTGAAGCCGGCGGCGCGGGCCCGGCCGAAGAGCCGTGCCACGCCGTCCGGGGCGATCGCCGAGAACTCGTCGATCGCCACGATCGTCGGGACAGGGTCCGATTGGCAGGCGGCGGCGACCGTCAGCAGGTCGCTGACGATCGCGGCGGCCAGCATCCGCGCGAGCAGCGGCAGGCGATCGGCCTCGAGGCAGAAGTAGATGACCGCGCGCGAGCGCACCGCCGCGAGGAGGTCGATCGCCGGCGCATCCGGTTGAGGATGAAGCCAGCGTCCGAGCTCCGACTCGGCAAGGATCGCGAGACGGTCCCGCGTCCCGGTGAGGCCGGTGCGTTGGCGCGCGTCGAGGCTGTCGAGATAATCGAACACGCTTTGCGCGTGCTGCACGTCGGGGATCGTTCGCGCGAGCACCTCGAGCCGGCGTGGCTCCATCAGCTCGAGCAGGCGGCGCGGCGCCGCCGTCTCACCGCATGCCGCGAGCGCGCGGACCGCGTGCGCGAGGTAGCGCTGCGCCTGGCGCAGGTAGTGCGGTTCGCTGTAGCGCTCACCGGCGAGCGCCTTGTCGGCGATCTCGCCCGGCGAACCGTGCGCGTAGGGGTTGTAGGTGCTCGGGCCAGCGGGAGTCCATTCGACGAACTCGCGGCCGGTTTGCCTGGCGGCGCGGGCTGCGTGATCGCGCAGCAGCGCGTCGCCCTTGGGATCGATGATCACGGCTCCAAGCCCGCGGGCCACGGCGCCGGCCACGATCTGTGTCTCGGTCACCGTCTTGCCGGAGCCGGTCGCGCCGACGACCAGTACGTGGCTGCCACTCCTGTCGCCGAGCGGGATTGCGACCGGTCGGCGCCTGCGGTCGTGGCCGATCTCAAGGCCGGCCGTCCGGCTTCGGGTACCGCGCCCGACGCGCGAGCAACAGATTCCCGCGACCGCGCAGCCGACGGCGGGAGCTACCGCGAACGGCAGCAGGATCAACGACACGCCGACAGCAGCCGGCCACGTCAGGCGCAGGACGCGCAGGCAGCAGAACATCGCGAGCCCGCACGCGGGCACGCTCAGGTAGGTGAGCATTCTCAGTCCTTTGACTCGGATGGCCGCGGCGCGTGCGCGCCGCGGAGGATCAGGCCGGCTCGTCGAGCCGGTAGCCCGCACCCCAGACGGTCACGAGCATCGCCGCGCGGCGGCCGAGCCGGGCGCGCAGGCGACCGATGTGGCGTTCCAGGGTGCGACTGGCGGGAGCCTCAGGCCCCCAGCAGATCTGAAGCAGCTCAGCCTTCATGCGAAGGCGCCCCGGCGCGGCGCAGAGCTCCGCGAGCAGAGCGAACTCGCGCGGGGCGAGGCGCAGTTCGACGCCGTCGAGCGTCGCGCGGCGGGCCGGGCGGTCGATGATGAGCGGGCCGACGGCCGCCGTGGCGAACTCGCCGTCACACCGGCGGGCGACCGCGTCCAGGCGCGCACGCAGCTCGTGCGTGCGGGCGCCGTCACGCAGGACGCTGTCGGCGCCGGCGTCGAGTGCGGCGATCGCCGCGGTCGGCCCCGCGGCTACCGCGACGATGGGTGAAGCGGGGTTCGCCGAGCGCAGCGCCGCAAGGTCGCGCGGCGCGGCGGCAACGACGATCGGCACGGCGTTCTCAGGCGAGCTCCACCTCGCGCGGTGCGATTCCGAGACCATCGCGCGCGATCAATGCGAGCGTGTCGCTGTGGACCCACGGGTTGGGGCGACCGCCCGGCGCGGCGGGCAGCAGACCGACACGGCGCGCCAGCCAACTCGTCTCCCCGGATCCGTTGCCGCGCTCGTCGCGCTTGACGCGGTCGCAGGCCATCGCGATCGCGCTGAGGCTGATGCCGTGTTCGGCGACGGCCGCAAGTACCGCTTCACGCAGCAGGCGGTTGAGGACGATCGGGCTGGACTGGACACGGCGCAGCTCGACGGAGAGCGTCGCGACGGACACCTGACGGTCGGCGCGGAAGCGCTCGACCGCGGCACGCGTCACCGCGCAGACGGGGTCGTAGGCCTCGAGGGCGCCGATGACGTCACGGGCGCTGAGGCAGCGGGGCGAGTCCTCGCGGCGTCCTGAGTCACGGTGCCAGCGCAGCTCGGCTGGGTTGCCAGTGGTGCGCAGGAAGTAGCGACGGCCGTGCGCGTCACTCAGCGTGATCGGCTTGAACGGAGTGTTCGCGAAGTCGCGGCTGCCCTCTGGGGGAGCGCCGAAGTCGCTCGGGTGAAGCGGGCGGGCGATGCGGGTGCGCTGCGAGAGGAACTCTCTGCAAACGACGTGGACGTTGTTGAGCGGTTCATCTGCCGCGAGGTGAGCGAGCAGTCGTGGGTCGCCGCCGTCGCCCTCTCGTCGGTCGACGAGCAGTCGTGATCCGTACGCGGCGTCGAGGATGACCAGCTCCCGCGGGCCCTCGTCGGTCAGATAGCGATCGCACGCGATCGTTGCGCTCATGGCTCCTCCTCATTGCCTCGGTCGGCTGGTGCTGCCTTGACCGACGAGCGGGGTGCGGCGTGACTAGAGGGGCATTTGCGATGGAGAACTGATGAGTAAGGAAGAAGGACGGCGACGCTACTGACCGCAGGCGTTGCGGCTGCGGGCGACTGCAATCAGCGCCACGGCGGCTTCGCCGCGTCTGCAGTTGCCTCCCGGGGCGGCTGCACCAGCAAGGCGGGCGACGCGTACGCCGGCTCCTCACCGCGCAGCGGCGGCGGCAGAGCCGGCACGGCCAGCACTCGCAGGTCGCCACGATGGAGGTCGACCTCGTCGGCGATCCGGATCGCTTCGCGCCCCGGACGGCGCCACGCGCGGGGGTCGACCCCGATCTGCGCCAGCGACGCCGTGAGCACACGGTCGGCGAGCGCGGCGACGTGCCGCGCTCGTGCCTCGTCGGAGCAGACGACGACGACCGCCGGCGGTCCGCCGGCACGCTGGTAGCGCACGACGACACGCCACCAACCCGTCAGAAGGTGGTCGTAGCCCTCGAGGATCGAGGTGATGCCGCGATCGCCGGGATCGAAGACGATGAGCAGGTCGCCCGCTTGCCCGTCGCCGTCGCGCAGCGAGGCGACAGCGGCCGGTCGCACAGGTGCGAAGCGTTCGACCTCGGCCCGCCTGCCGTTGCCGAGCGTGGCGAGGAAGTCTCGCGCGATCAGTCCGGCTTCGAGATCGAGCGTCGCGGGTCCGGTGCCTTTCGGAGCAAGGCCCGCGCGGCCCGGCCCGAGGACCTCGACCACCGCCGCGCCGGCCGCGGCCTCGAGCGCCAGTAGCCAGCCGACCACATGCACGTCGCGGCGAAGCCCAGGCATCTCGTCCTCGACGAGGTTGGGGGCACGCCGTCCGGGGATCTCGAGCAGTCCGATCGCGCGATCGGTGGCGGCACAGCAGAGCGGCACGCCACCGCCGTCATCGCGGTGAAGCTGGAAGCGCGCAACGAGACCACCGTCAGCGAGTCGCTTGATGTGGCGTTGTGTCACGGTCAGTGAGCGGTCGCGATGGAAGCGCCGGTGGATCTGCGTTGACAGCGCGCAGCGCGCGCCGACCAGCCACTCGAGGAGTTCGCGGTCGCCGGAAGCCGGTGGGCTGCCGGCCTCGGCGCCCCGCGACGCGACGACGCGCCAGCGCCTCGCTGCGTCGAAGGCGGCCAGCTCGACGAGGCTGGCCGGGCCGCCCAGCGCGGCCGTTGCCGCGGTCGCCCGCGGGGGCGACTGCGCGATTGCGGGGTGGGGCGATGGCAGGCTTGGCGTTGGAGCCAGTGGCAGGCTGCGCGCCGGGGTCGTGCCGCGCTCTGGCGCGCGAGCTCTCTGTGCAGGACCGCGGCGCGGCGCCGTTGCCCTCGGGGGCGACTGCGTGACGGCGGGGACCGGCGGCTCGCCCGCAAGCGCAGTCGCCTCGGTCCGGCGTTGCTCTAGCTCGCTCGGGCGCTGCGATTGCACCATCCGCGCGGTCGCCCGGCTCGCCGGTCCCCGGCGGATGCGCTCCCGCCAGGCCGAGAAGTCGATGGAGCTCGCCGGCGCGGCCGGTTCGGGCAGCTCGCGCGCGCCGCGGTCGTGCTGGGCTCGCATGTGCCACTCGATCGCCGCCCGGTCGAGCTTGAGTGGGATCGTCGTTCCGATGAACGGCCGCTCCCGGCCCGCGGCGGTTGTCCAGCTCGCTATCGCGGTGTGGCGTGGCAGGTGGAGGCGCACGTCGGGCGAGGCGAGTGTTGCGAGCTGGCGGTCGGCGGCTCGGATCTGGTCGGAGAAGTCCGACATCAACAGTGCCGCAGCGTCGCGCGCGTCTACGGCGGAGGCGGTTGCGAAGAGGACGCGGTGGGCAAACAGCGCGTCCAGCTGTTCGCGCAGTTCGGGCTCCCACTGCGAGTCGGTCTGCCAGCAGGCAACGGTTTCCAGGCCAGCCGAGCGCTTCAGCGCCAGCGTCTGCGCGAACGCCGGGTTGATCGCGACCGGCGCCTCATCGACCTTGAGCGCGACCGCCCGCCGCGCCTCGCTCGGCGCGCGGTCCTGGACGCGGCTCAGCGCCGCGTCGAGCATCCCGAGCAAGAGCTGCATCAACACCGACACGTTCCCCGCGCCGATCTCCCCCAGCGCGCCTCTGACGATGAGAACTTCGCTGCGCTCGATCAGGCGATCGAAGTCGATCCGAAGCGAGTCGTTGAGCAGAACGCGCTTGACGGCCGGCGAGTTGAGCACCCGCGCCAGCTTGTTTGCCGGGGCATCGAGCTTGGCGGTCGTCGTTGCGCGCGCGTCCGCGAGCTGCGCCGGGAGCTCGCTGGCGAAGAAGCGTGCGATCTCGGCATAGACGGGGAGCTCGACGAGCCGATCGGCGACCGCGGCGCGAAACGCCGTACCGTCCTCGCCGACCTCGAGCAGCCGTGCGACATCCCACAGCGTCACCGGGCCGCCGCACGCCAGCGCCGCGATGACCGCATTGCGCAGATAGCGGTCAGAGCTCCCCCGCACCTCCCCCTCGCTGAACAGGCCGCGCAGCGCGGCGACGACCTGATCGGCGACGGCGTCTGGCGGGGCGTCGACGCTCAGGGGGTTGAACCCGACGCACGGCGCCGCCATGTCGAGCAGCGTCACGGTGCGAGAGCGCGGCACGACGCTCAGCACTCCGGCCGCGGCGTCGCCCTTCGGATCGAGCACGATAACCGCGCAGTCGCCGCGCTCGAGGTCCGCTCGCGCGCTCGCGACCAAGAGCGAGGTCTTGCCCTGGTCGACGGCCCCGACGACGGCCAGGTGCTGGCGTCTCAGGTCGGCGGCGATCGTTACCGCTCCGTGATCGTCGCGCAGCAGTCCGCTCGACCCCTCGCTCGCCCGTTCGACGCGCGGCGGCGCCGGCGCCAGCGGGATCGCCGTGCGCAGGCAGGGCAGTGCCCCGTACTCGGGCGCGGGCATACACCACATGCAGGCGATCTCGCCCGGGCGAAACAGCCGCAGCGGCGAACGGCGAAGCTTGGGCGCCCGCGCGGCACGGCCACCCCGAACAACCGCGATGAGCCCGCCGCCGACGGCGCTCGCGATCGCCCGCGCTCGCGCCTGGTCGGCGGCAAACACCGCCACCGATCCCCACCAAAGCGCTCCGGCGGGCGCTTCGCGAGTCGAGCAGATCGCCTCGATGACCCGCGACGCCGGGCGCAGCACGAGCCTCACGCTGGCCGGCGCTCCGGCCGCAGCCATCGCCGCGAGCAGCCCCTCGATCGATGGCTCGAGCGGCTCCGCCGCCTCGTCCCCGCGCGGCACGGCGCGCCGGTGCACGCTCACGCCGACACCGGCCGCCGCCGCCTCCGCAGCGACGGCGCGCAGTCGCAGGTTCGGGTAGGCCGCGCGAAGCGCCGCCTCGACCGCGCGCTCGGAGGCGCGCGGACAGACAACCGCGAACCACACCAGCGGCGATCCGTCGCGGCGGCGATCGAGGTGGATCTCGAGCACCACGCGGCCGAACACCCCAACCAGCGAATGAAGCGCCGTGAAGACCGACGCCAGCACGGCCCCCGACGCGCGGTCGCTTCGGTAGGGCTCAACGACGAGGCGCACCATCCGCGATCGCCGCACGCCGGGCCCGGTCGCCCCCCAAAGCCCGCCCGCGAAGAGCGCTCCGGCCGCCACCTCGAGCACAGACCTCACGCCGCGACCCTCCGACGCGGCCGCCCGACGCCGGACAGACAGCCCCCGGGTCTAGGCCGCGGGGGCGCAGCCCACGCTCAGCGCGCCCGCCCTAGCTCAGACCCGCGATGCCGCCGCGCGCGCCCGGTCTCGGTAGGCGCGATATTCGCTTCGCTCGGGACGCAGGCACGCGGCTATCGCCAGCGGGCGGCAGGCCTCGCGGTGTCGGCCGAGCTGCTGGAGGGAGCGCCCGAGGCAGAACAGCGCGTAGTCGTTGGTCGGCGAAGCCGCGGCCAGGGCTCCGAACTCCTCAGCGGCTTCGCGGTAGCGCTGCGAGTGAAACAGCGCCCGACCGAGCGCTTCGCGGATCGAGCCCTTATCGGGCTCGGCGCGGCGCGCGCGCGTCAGCGGCACGACGGCGGCCGCGTAGTCGTGGCTCTCAAGCAGCGCCGTGCCGCGCTGGAACAGCTCATACACCTCGTCGCCGCGCTCGCTCATCTGCTCGCTCATCGCCCCTCCAACGATACTCAGCGCCCTGCGTCAAGCAAGCGCGAGCGGCCGCCCGAAGGCCCGCCGGAAGAGATCCGACTGCCGCTCAGCTCCCCAGCGGGCGAGCGCCGGATCGCCGTCGACGTCGAGCTCGAGCTCGAGCTCCTCGCCCAGGTCGCGCAGCGACGCGTGCACGACCGCCCCGTCGCGCCCGCGGTCGAGATGCTCGGCTAGGCGTAGCAGCGCCGACATGCCGGTCAGGAGCTTGTCGTCGCCTCGCTCGCACAGCGGCGCGAGGTCGCCGAGCTCGGGCGTCCCCTTGCGGTGGTAGCGCACGGTCTGCGCGATCAGTGCGAGCTCGCGCTGGCTGAAACCCGGCAGGCCGGTCGCGAGGACGAGGTAGCGCGAGTGCTTGTGGTGGTCGTCGTAGTCGACTGACATGCCGATGTCGTGCAGCATCCCCGCCGCCCAGACCAGCTGCGCCACGTCGACGCCGTTTGCTCTCGGCATGACCCCGTCGAGTGAGCCGAGCAGTTCGACCGCCAGTTGCGCGACGTGGCTCGGATGGGCCAGGTCGCTCTGGTACTGCAGCGCGAGGTTGCACACGCTCGCAACGCGCACGTCCTCAAACAGCGGGGGATCGCGCTCGTCGAGGAAGCTTGAGAAGAAGACGCCCTCGCGCAGGCCGGCGTGGGTGACCTCGAGGCGCTCGACGGCCACCGCCTCCATTGCCGCCGCGACGACAACCGCGCCGGCGAGGATCAGCCCGGCGCGGCCCGGCTTGATGCCGTCGATCGAGGCGCGCTCCTCGACCGGCTTTGACGCCAGGCGCTTGATCAGCGCGTCGAGCTCGCCGGCTTCGATGATCGCCCCCTGGACGCCGATCGAGGGGAGCCCGGCCGCCGCCATCGCGGCCGCGCCGAGGTTACGCACGGTCCCGCCGATCCCGACGAGCGCCGGCGCGCGATCGACGCCCGCCAGCTGCTCAAGCACGTGCGCCCGAAGCGCCGCGAGCTGCTTGGCACCCGAGCCCTCCGCGAGGAAGCGCTCCGTCATCCGCACGGTGCCAAACGGCCACGACGCACTTGAGACGGCGCGGCGCGCTGCGACGTGGACTAGCTGGAGGCTGCCGCCGCCGAGGTCGAGCACCGCGCCGTCGCGCAGCATCGTCGAGTTGACCGCCGCGAGGTACCCGTAGCGCGCCTCCTCCTCGGTGCCAAGGACCGCGACAGACAGGCCGGTTGCCTCGCGCACGCGCTCAAGCAGCTCGCCGCCGTTGGCGGCGTCGCGGATCGCGCTGGTGGCGACCGCGCGGATTTCGGCGGGCGCGATCCCGCTGGCGGCGCAGAAGTGCGCATAGACCTCCATCGCCTCAACCGCGGTTTCGATCCGCTCCTGTGAGAGGCGCCCGCTCGCGAGCAGCCCGTCGGCGATCCGAACGGTGTCGTAGATCTCGTCGGTCCGCCGCCACCAGCGCCCCGCCTCGAAGCTGTAGGCAACGAGCCGAAATGAGTTCGACCCCATGTCGATCACGACCTCGCGCCTCACGTCACCCATCTCACTGAGCGTAGTGATCCCCTGGGAAGGATCCGCGCATGCGTCGAGCCTCGGCCCGTTCGTATATGCGCGCGCGCGGTGTCGAGTCGCCGACGTCAGGTTGCCGCGCGCGGCGGTGGTCTGACCGAGCGCCGCTGAGTCCAGGCGAACCAGATCAGCCCGACGAGCGTCAGCACCGACGCCACGTAGAGGTTGAGGCGCAGGCCGAAGAGATAGTGCGAGGGGTCTATTCGCAGCGTCTCCTCCCAGATTCGAAAGCCGCTGTAGCCAGCGACGTAGAGGGCGAAGAGTCCTGGCGCGCGGATCCGCTCGCCCTTGCCGAGCCAGCACAGGAAGGCCGCGAAGAGAAGGTCGAAAATCAGCTCGTAAAGGAACGTCGGCTGGAACGTCGCGTACTGCAGGTAGCCGGCGGGGCGGTGGGCGGGAGAGATCTCAAGGCCCCATGGCAGCGTCGTCGGCCCGCCGAACAGCTCCTGGTTGAAGTAGTTGCCGATCCGCCCGATCGCCTGCGCAACCAGCAGCGTGGGGGCGCCGGCGTCAGCGAAGCGCGCGAGGCTCGCGCCGTGACGGCGCACCCGCCACAGCCCGACAAGAGCGCCGAGCGCGATCCCGCCCCAGATGCCGAGGCCTCCCTTCCAGATCGCGAACGGACCCCACCAGTGCTTGGGCACCTCGTTCCAGCTCGTGATCAGGAAGTAGATGCGCCCGCCGATCAGCCCGGCCGGAAATCCCCACAGCGCGACCTCATAGACCAGCTCGCGGTCGCCGCCCCGGTTCTCCCAGCGGCGGCGGGAGAGGATCACTGCGGCCGTGACGGCAACGACGTAGGCGAGGCCGTAGGCGTGGATGAAGAGCGGCCCGATGTGGAAGCCGTTCGAGGACGGGCTCGGGATCGAGGCGAGCACGCGCGGAGCCTATTGGCGTCGGCTGAAGGGAAGGAATCCGGGCGCGCTGGAGTCCTTGCAACCAGGACCGTTTGAAAGCGACCCGGAAAGGCCCGCATGAAAAACCTAAGACCGCTGATCGCGCTGACCGTCGCCGCTGTGGCGCTCGGAGCCACCGCGGCGGCCTTCGCCGCGACGGCGCATTCGAGCGCTTCAAGCGCCGTCGTCAAGACCAAGAGCACCTCGCTCGGCACGATCCTCGTTACCTCCTCGGGGCACACGCTGTACCTCGACGTCGGCGACAAGCCGCCGAAGTTCGCATGCAACGGCGGCTGCATCGGGATCTGGCCGATCCTCAGCACGAGTGGCAAGCCGAAGGCGGCCGGCAGCGCGAAGCAATCGCTGCTCGGAACCGTCAAGCACGGCAAGGTGACCCAGGTCACCTACTCCGGCCACCCCTTGTACACGTTCGCCTCGGACACCTCCTCCTCGCCGGTCAGCGGCGAGGGCGTCAACGGCTTCTTCGTCGTCGGCCCGAGCGGCGCCAAGATCACCAAGGCGCCAAAGAAGAGCACCACGACCACGTCGAGCAGCTCAACCAGCGGCGGTGGCTACGGCTACTAGCCGCGCGGCCGCTCCCGTTCGGCGTTCCTGACCCCGGCGCTCTCCTCCCGCCGGGGTCAGGGGGCGGCCTCGAAGTAAGCGCTCAAGAACCACCGCAACCGGGTAGAACGTCACGGAAGGGCGCGTCGCCGCTGGCGCGCACGGTTCCCTCGGGAGGTCCCATGTCGGTCGTGCTGCTGGTCCGCGATCAGGGCGACGCGAGCTACGTCGTGCCGCGTCGCGTGCGCTGGCGGGATCGGCTCGCGGTCCGTCTCCACGCGGCCTCCCTCGATGCGGCGCTGGCCGCCGGGGTGGCGCCGGAGTCAAGCCCGGCGCTGGCGGTGCGCGCCGAGCAGCTGATCGGGCCCGTCGCCCGCGCGCTCGGCAACAGCGTCTGCCAGATCCTCCTCGGCGCGCGTGAGCCGCACCGGCCGAGACCCAACCAAGCGCCAATCTCGCCGAACCTGATCGGCGATGCCGAGCCGGAATTGTCGCGGCTGGCGCTTCGGCTGCTCGGTGACGGACCGGTGTCGGTGCGCGGCGTGGCGCTCGTCCGCGAGCTCCTCAGCGACGGGCGCGGCCCGCTCTATGGCCACGCCGCGCACGACGCGGTCGCCCTTCGCGAGACGCTCTGGGTCGCGCTCGAAGCGCTCGAGATCGATGCCTAGGTAGCTGGATCCAATCCGTCGCTGATTGGATCCAAGATCGCCTGCTAGGGCAGGCCGAGCAGCTTCTTGAGCTTGGCCACAGCCGCGCCGAGCGCGTTGAAGTCGAGCGCCAGCCGACGTCCGGCGGCGTGGCCCGCGGTCGGATTGCGGGTTCGCCCGGCGCTCGCCGTGGCAAGCAGATCCTTCTCGACCGGCGCGACGCGAGCGGCTGCGGCAGCGAACGCCGAGGCGTAGGCGGCAGGCGGCTTGAGCTTCACGAAAGGCCTCGTGGCCGTGTTCCACTGCTTCGCGAGCGACGTGTAGAGCGCTACGACCTGGGCGTCGTCGAGCTTCCCGGCGTTCTGAGTGTCGGCGATGATCGCCTTGCTGACCTTGTTGAGGCTCGGAACGAGTGCCGTGTAAGCCTTGATGAATGCCGTCTCGGCGGGAGTCTTCGCGGCCGCCGCGGCCGCACCCGCGACCGGTATCGCGATCGCCAGCGCGGCCGTGAGCGCGAGCGCTGTGAGCGCGCGCCTTTCTATTTGCCGCATCGCCCCTCCCCCGTCGCCGCACCAGTCCTGCGCGGCATCCTAGTCGCCGCAGGGGCGGCCCAGCCCGCGGAATCGCCGTCGATGGAGCGGGCGGGTACAGTGCGCGCGTGCGAGTACTGGTACTCGGAGCTGGCTTCGGTGGTCTGGAGCTGACGACGCGATTGTCCGAGGAGTTCGGCGATCGCGTCGAGATCACCCTGATCGATAAATCCGACTCCTTCGTGTTCGGCTTCTCGAAGCTCGACGTGATGTTCGGGCGAACAACGGCGGCTGCCGTTCGTCACCCCTACAGCTCGATCGTCAAGCCGGGCGTGACCTTCCTCCAGACCCAGATCAACGCGATCGACCCTGTCGCGAAGCGGGTCGAGACCGATGCCGGCACGTTCGAGGCCGACATCCTCGTGATCGCCCTTGGTGCCGACCTGGACGTCGCCGCGACGCCGGGCCTGGCTGAGGCGGGCGTCGACTTCTACACGGTCGCCGGCGCCTTCGCCGCGCGCGAGGTGCTCGCGAACTTCGAGGGCGGTCGCGTGATCATCGGTGTCCTTTCGACGCCGTACAAATGCCCACCGGCGCCGAGTGAGACCGCGCTGATGCTCAACGAGATGCTGACCGAGCGCGGGCTGCGCGAGCGCTCGGAGATCTCGCTCGTCGTCGACTTCGGCCGCCCGATCCCGCCTTCGCCGGAGGCCTCGGCCCTGCTTGAGACGACCTTTGAGGAACGCGGCATTGCCTGGCACCCGCGGCAGGAGGTCTGCGAGCTCGACGGCTCGCGCGGCGTGGCGAGACTGCGCGACGGCGGCGAGCTCGAGTTCGACCTCTTCCTGGCTGTGCCGGTTCACCGCGCGCCGGCGGTGGTCGTTGAGTCCGGGCTGACCGAGGAGAACGGCTGGATCGGCGTTGACCCGCTGAAGCTCGAGACCAAGTGGGACGGGGTCTACGCGATCGGCGACGTCGCCGCCGTCGGCACACCGCGCGCGGGCGTCTTCGCCGAGGGCCAGGGAGCGGTCGCCGCCCAACAGATCGCCGCGCGGATCCGCGAAGACACCAGCGACGCCGCCTACGGCGGGCGCGGCATCTGCTACCTGGAGTTCGGCGGCGGCGAGATCGCCCTCGTCGATGTGACGTTCTTCGGCGATCAGCGTGTCGGCGCGCTGGTTGGGCCGTCCAAGGACTACGCCGCGGATAAGGCGCAGTTCGGATCGAGCCGCGCGCTGCGCTGGTTCGGCCGCGACTGGGCCGCCGTCTGAGGGACGCGCGAGCGCGCTACCTCCGCCTGCGCCGTGAGCGAACGGGTCATCGACGGAATTGCGGTTCGCGAATGGGGCGATCCGGACGCCCCCGGAATCCTCCTCTGGCCCGGCCTCGGCAGCGCCGGTTTCTACTTCGCCGCCGTCGCCGATTTGCTTCCGGGCCGAGCGGTGGCCGTCGACCCGCCGGGGTTCGGCAGCTCGGCGCGGCCGCGGTCCTTCGACCTCGAGCGGCTCGTCGAGCAGGCGTCGGCGCTCTGCGAAGCCCGTGGCTGCGTCGCCGTCGTCGGGCATTCGCTCGGCGCCAGCGTGGCGGTCGGCGTTGCCGCAGACCCGCCTCCCAATCTGCGCGCCGCCGTCGCGATCGACGGCGGCTTCATGACTCGCGCCGACCTGGCCGAGATCGGCATGCCGGCCGACGCCGGCCATGCGGCACTGACCGCGTGGATGGCGACGAACATCCCGCGCTTTCCCGACTGGCAGACGGCGATCGCCGAACTGGCCGCGATGCTCGGATCCGAGGTCGCCCCGGTGATCGAGACCTACGCGCGCGCGTACCTGGTCGAGACGGCCGATGGGATCACCGAGGGAGCGCCGGCGGAGCTCCTTGCCGACGTCGTGCTCGCGATGGTCACCGAGGAGCCGCCCGCCGCCCGCGGCGCTCGGATTACGCTGCCCACCCTTCTGATCGCCTGCGGCCTGCCGAGCGCCTCGCGGGGGACGCGCGAACGCGCCTGGCAGGCTTTCGCGCAAAGCTCGCCGCTGATCGACGTTCGCGTCGCTGAGGACTGGGGTCACAACCCGGTCCTGGCCGACCCCTCCGGTGCCGCGAGACTGATCGGTGACTGGCTCGCGGCGCGGACCTAGATTCAGCTAGCTCACTTCTGTGAGTGCGCCTGGAAGAACGCCCACATCAGATTGTTGGCGTTGACGGCATCACTCTGGGGGCCGAGCACCGATGTGATCGTCGACGGCAGCGAGGGGCCCCCCGGCCACTCGTGGCCCTCCCCGGTCAGCGCGTAGAGCTCGACCTCGCTTGAGGAGCCACAGCCGCTGTAGGCGGTCAGCGTGTAGCCCTTCGCGTGGGTGACCTTGGCCGTCGCCTTGCATCCGTCATGGGCCGCCCAGCGCTGCGCGGCAACCGGCACCGAGTAGGTCCAGTAGGCCTCGCCGTTGCCTTTGAACGGATCGATCGGGTCAGCCGTGCCGTGGAAGGCGATCACCGGAACGTCGCGCTTGGCCGGGCAAGGGCTTGGATAGCGAAGCCCCGCCACCGGCGCGACGGCGGCGAATGTGCTCGACGCGTCGCAGGCGAGCTGGCTTGACATGCGCCCGCCGCCCGACACGCCGGTCGCAAAGACGCGATGCGAGTCGATGCAGTAGCGGCCCGCGAGCGTCTGCACGAGGTTGGTCAGAAAGGTGATGTCGTTCGCCGCGTTGGCGGGCGGCTTGGCGCCGCCAACAAGCGGTACGCCCGGGATGTTCCAGTCGAACCCGGCTCCGTTCGCGATCAGCCCCTGCGGATAGGCGACGATGAAGGTGTCGGCGTCGGCGGTGGCGTCCATGCCGCTGAACAGCTCCTGCTGGCGGGCGTCGCTGCCGCTGCCGTGGAGATTGAGGATCAGCGCCGTGGGCTGTGTGCCCTTGTAATGACTCGGGATGTGGACGATCACGGTTCGCGAGTGCCCGCCGATCGACAGCTGCAGGGTCGTCGAGCCGCTCGTAGCGGAGTGACCGCAGCCCGACGCCGCGGCGGAGTGCGAGGACGCTCCGGCGGCGGAGCTTGCGAACGCGGCGACGGTCGCGACGAGCGCCAGGGCGACTGCGGCGCCGCGGGGTGCCCGGCGCCGCCCCCACTGCGGGCGCGGGCTGAATGTGCAGGACATCGACCTTCCCCTCCTCCCCCGGCTCATGTATTACGCAACCAGGTTGCCTAATATACAGAGCGATGACAGAGGACGCAATCGCGACGCCGTATCGCTTCGGCGACGTGCTCGCTCTCGCCCGCCTGGCCTGGCGCGAACGGATGGCACGCGGCCTCGCCTCGCGCGGCTACGACGACTACCGCCGCAGTGACGCGGCGGCGGTGCGCATGCTCCTCGGCGGACCGACGACGGTGGGCACGTTCGCCAGCTTCCTGGGGATCAGCCGCCAAGCGGCCCGCAAGATCGCGACCGGGCTCGAGCAGCGCGGCTTCGCGAGCGCGACGCGAGACGACGCCGACGCGCGCCGCGTCAACCTAACACTGACCAGGGCCGGACGCTCCTACGCCGATGCCGTCGTCGCGGTCATCGCGGAGCTCAACCGCGACACCGCCGCGGCGGTCACGCCGCAGCAGCTCGCGGCAGCCGACGTCGTGCTGCGCGCAGTCTTCGCGGGCAGCCGCCGCGCGCAGCGGATCGGCGCGGCGATCCCGCCGCCGCCGGCGCCCTCCTAGAATTGCCGACCGAGATGGACGACCACAGGCGGCTCCTCGAGAAGACCCTGCGCGAGGCTCACCCCTGGCACATCGCCACGACCACGCCCGACGGGCTCCCCCATGTCAGCACCGTCTGGCTTGATCTGCACGGTGAGCGAATCCTCTTCAACACCGCGATCGGACGCGTCAAGCAGCGCAACATCGAGCGCAACCCGCGCGTTGCGCTCAGCTGGTGCGATCCGGCGAATCCAGACCGCAGCCTCGCCGTCCAGGGGCGTGTCGTCGAGACGATCGCGGGCGAGCAGGCCGAGGCCGATTGCGACGCGATCGCCCAGAAGTACATCGGCGGCCCCTATCCCTGGCGCGCGCCGGGCGAGCGGCGGATCACCTACCTGATCGAAGCGACGCGGATCCACAGCCCGGGCGGCTGAGCCGCCACGGACGCCCGCTCAGCCGCCGAGGCGCTCGCGCCCGTGCGGCTCCCAGTAGTCGAGCTCGGGACCGATCGGGACGATCCCGATCGGGTTCAGCTGCGGCAGGTTCATGTGGTAGCCGCGGATGAAGTGGTCGAAACTGACGCTGTCGGCGACGTTCGGCGTCTGGAACAGGTCGCGCAGGTAGGGCCAGAGATTCTCGTAGTCGATCAGCCGGCGGCGGTTGGCGCGGAACAGCCCGTGGTAGACCGGGTCGAAGCGCAGCAGCGTCGGGAACGCGCGCCAGTCGGCCAGCGTGTGCGAGGAGCCAGCGAGGTAGCGCCGCTCGGCGAGCAGCGCGTCCATGCGGTCGAGAGTCCCAAACAGCGGCACGATCGCCTCGTCGTAGGCCTCCTGCGAGGCGGCGAAGCCGACGTCGTAGACGCCGTTGTTGAGCCCTTTGTAAACCCAGTCGTTGATCTCATCGATCTCCGCGCGCAGGTGCTCGGGGTAGAGATCGAGATCGCCATGGGCAGCCCATTCGTTGAAGGCTCCGTCGAGCATGACGATGATCTCCGAGGACTCGTTGTTGACGATCTGGCCGCTCGTTCGGTCCCATAGCACCGGAACGCTGACGCGATCGTCGTAGCCGGGCTGCGTCCGCTCGTAGGCCTCGGAGAGGAATTCGAAGCCGTTGATCGGGTCGCCCGTCGTGCCTGGCGCGTCGCCGCGGAAGGCCCAGCCGCGCAAGTCGCGCAGCGGGTCGACGACCGACAGCCCGACGACATCCTCAAGACCCTTCAGCGCACGGACGGTGACGGTCCGCGCCGCCCACGGGCAGCCGTGCGAGACGTAGAGGTGGTAGCGGCCGGCCTCGGCGGGGAACTCGCCCTCGCCGTCAGCGCTCACCCAGCGGCGAAACGCGCTTTGGCGGCGGATGAAGCGGCCGGTGTCGTCGCTGTCGATCCCGCCCGGAACATCGCGCAGAAGATCGGTCCTCACGCTCACGGCTGCACCTCCGGTACAGGTTGTTCGCCCCGTGGACACGGGCCGAAGCGGAGTCTAATCAGGCCCGAATGCCAGCCCCCGACGACGCCCTAAACGGCGACGCCGGCGGGGACCGGGCGGAATACGTTCTCCTCGACGACGGCGCCCCAAAGCTGGGAGTAGTCGATGAAGTTCTGGCCGTCGGCGACCGCCTCGGCCCAGGCGTCCGACTCGATCGCGCGCACGAACTGCGCCTCGTCGTTGAACCAACACTCCGAGAAGCCGTCGAAGCCGGGCGGGTCGCCGTCATCGAGCGGTCCGATGACGTGGTTTTGCACGTAGCGATCGATGTCGAGGGCCTTGAAGATCGGGCCGTGCACCTGTTCCCAGTGGCGGTGGCCCTCATGCGGATCGAGGCCGGGCTTGAAGCGCACCATCCAGAGCACCTTGAAGGGGCTCGAGGGACCCTCGATCACGGTGTGTTCGCGCAGCGCAGCGCTCATGCCGCGCAGCCAGCTCATGTCGAAGACGTTGTCGCCGTCGGCCTCGAGCGCCTTCCACTCCGGCGATGCCATCGTCGCCTCGAACGCCGCGTGGTCACGCCACCAGCCACAGGAGTAGCCGTCGAAATGGGTCTCCTGCTCAGGGACGCCGCTGACGGCCGGGACGGGACCGCTGACGTGGTTTTGGACGTAGCCCTCGATCGAGGTCCGCAGCGCGTCGGGACCGTGATGCTCCTTCCAATAGCTGCGCGCGTCCTGCGGCGTTATCCCCTTCGGAAAGCGCGCGAACAAGACAACCTTGAACATCGAACCTCCCCTCGTCGAACCCGGGCGGCTGTGTTGCTATCAGCTATCGGCGCGACACTCAAGCAGACGTGCCGAGCTCGTCCGCGAGCGAGAGCGCCCAGTCGCGCGCGGCGCCGAGGTCCTCGAGCGGGTGCGACGCGACGTAGCCGGGCGCAGCGTTGCGAGCGAGGCCGATGTTCTGTTCGCGCAGCGCATCCCAGAAGGCCACGCGCGGGTGAGCGTTGAAGTGCTCGGCGTAGGCCGAGGCGATCCGATCGGTCTCGAGCGCTTCCTCGGCGTGGCCGGCGCGGGCCAGGCTCATCGCCAGACCCTGTAGCTCGACGATGACACCCGGGCTGATCTCCAGCGCCGGAAGGCCTCGAAGGGCGGCGGCGTAGCGCGCCATTGCCACGCGCGCATCGCCGCCGACCAGCGCACAA
Source organism: Solirubrobacteraceae bacterium (assembly GCA_036267075.1). Lineage (GTDB taxonomy): Bacteria > Actinomycetota > Thermoleophilia > Solirubrobacterales > Solirubrobacteraceae > Palsa-513. The sequence continues at coordinate 33,056 of DATAWT010000038.1, read as the reverse complement.
TCGGCCCAGACGTGGCGTAGCCAGACCAGCGTCTGGTGATCCTGAGCTTCCTCAAGCGCGCGCGCGACCACCGGCTCGGCCCGGTCGCTGTGCCCGGTCGCGACGTCGACCTGCGCGAGCATCGCCACGCAGCGGTCGATGCGCACCTGATCGTCAAGCTCGCGGGCCCGGCTGAGCGCCTCCTCGGTGACCGATCGCGCGGTCTCCGGAGCCACACCGAGCGCAGGAAAGGCGGCCGCCGTGAGTGCATCGGCGGCTCGCGGCAGATCGCCGAGGTCGCGCCACATCGCCGCCGAGCGCTGCAGCAGCCCAACGGCAGCCCGGTTGTCACCGCGAGCCGACCGCACAAGGCCGAGCGCCCCGAGCGCGCGGGCGAGATCGCCGCCGTGCGGTGGCTGTGCGGCGATCGCGGCGTCCAGGTGCCTGTCCAGTTCGGACCCCCTCGGCACCCACACGAGCGCATCCGGGATCGTGGCGCAGAGGCGCAGATGAAGCTTCGGATCGCCTTCGATGGCCCATCCCAGGGCGCCGTAGACATCATCGAGGCGCCGCCACAACCGGCCCGAGGCCGCAACTGGATCGCTCGCCGCCTGCGCGACCGCGCCCTCGACGAGGCCAAGCGCCCAGTCGGCGTGGAGTCGTCGCACAGACTCAAGGCGGCCGGTCTCCTCGAGCTGCGCCCGGCCAAAGTCGCGCAGCGTTTGAGCCATCTCGAAGCGGGTTTCTCCGGCGCCGCTGTCGACGCGACGCAGAAACGAGAACTCGAGCAGCTCCTCGAGGCCCTCGAGAACGTCGCACTGCGCGAGCGCCTCGGCGTCGGGAACGGTGAACGACGTCGCAAACAGCGCTACGTCTGCACAGAGATCACGATCCTGCGCGGAGAGCAACTCGTACGTCCAGTTGACCGCAGCCCGTAGGCTCCTGCCGCGTTCGGGTTTGGCCGGGCCGCGCACCTCGAGCAGCTCGAACGATTCCGCGAGCCGGCTGAGCAGCTCCTCAGGGCTCAGGACGGAGGTGCGCGACGCCGCGAGCTCGATCGCCAGCGGGAGGCCGTCAAGGCGCTCGCAGATCGAATCGATGGTGCTTGCCGAGGCTGCCACGTCGAGCTCGCGCCGCGTCCGGGCGGTCTCGATGAAGAGCTGCCGCCCCTCCTCCGGTGCAAGCGGCTGCAGCGCGACGACAGATTCGCCAGGAAGGCGCAGAGGTGCCTGGCTCGTGGCGAGCACCTTCGACGCGCCGGCGCCGCCGAGCAGCTCGCCGATCACTCCCGAGGCGTGGCGGAGCTGTTCGAGGTTGTCGAGCACCAGAAGCGTCGGGTTGGCATCCAGCCGCTCGACCACCGCGTCGAGCGTGGTCTGACCGGAGACCTCGGCGACGGAGAGCTTCTCGGCGATGACGGCGAGCATCTCGTCGCGGTCGAACACGTCCGCCAGGGCGACGAGCCACGCGCCACCGGGAAAGGCGTCGAGGAGTTGCTCGGCCGCAGCGAGTGCGAGCCGCGTCTTCCCGGAGCCGCCCGGACCGACCAGGGTCAGTAGTCGCACTCCGTCGGCGAGCTGCTCGGCGACGGAGTGCAGCTCGTCCTGGCGGCCGATCAGCGCGGTCTCGATGACAGGCACGTTGGTCGGGCGGACGGGCAGTGTCCTCGGCGGCGGGAACTGGTCGGCGGTGCGCCCGTCGACGACGAGATGAAACAGACGCTCCGGCTCCGGGAAGTCCTTCAGGCGGTGCGTTCCAAGGTCCTCGGCGGCGTGGCCGGAGGCGCCCGCCGCGTGCGCTGCGCCGCTGACGAGCACCTGCCCGCCACTTGCGCTCGCCGCGATCCGCGCCGCGCGGTGGATCTCGATCCCGACATACCCCGTCACTGCGCGCCGCACTTCGCCGGTGTGAAGGCCCATCCGCACCCGCACCGGCTGATCCGGCCATCGCTCCTCGTACAGCCGGCGTTGCGCCGCGCTGGCGGCGGCGATTCCCTCAGCCGCGGAGGGAAAGATCGCGAAGAACGCATCGCCGTCGGTGCCTTCGACCGATCCGCCGTTCTCGCTGATCGCGGCTTCGAGGATCCGGTGGTGACGCCCGAGCACCTCGACCCAGCGCTCCCCGAGATCGCGCGCAAGCCGCGTCGAGCCCTCGATGTCGGTGAGGAGCAACGTAACGGTCTCGCCCAGCGGCGCGGCGCGCACGCGCGAACGGTATCGCCGCGGGGCGGGCGAGTCCGTGCCTCCAGGTCTGTTCAGGTTCGGCGCGTGCAGGCAGCGCGCGGCGCGCGGCGCCCGACGTGCGTGCTCACTTCGTGGCCATGATCGAGATGCCGGTCACGATCGCCCAACCGCAGGCGCCGAGCGCGACTGCCGCGAGGAGCGCGTAGAGCGCGGCGCTGCGATGGCGGCTCGCACGCCGCGCCTCCTGTGCGCGCGTGATGCCGACCACGGCGACCGCGTAGACGACGCAGACACCAACGCCTGCAAGCAGCGAGACGTAGACGAGTTCGAGCAGCGCGTGGCCATCGACGATCGCCGTCGCGAGGCTCATCGCCGCGCCGTCGCAGGCTCGGATTGGAGCTCCCGGGCACGGCGGAGCATCGCGGCGAGGATCGCCGCGATGGCGATCACCGCGATCACGAACGGGCCAAGCGTGCCGTTGCCGATCGCCTTGGTGACCGCATAGGTCGCAGCGCCGACGGCGGCCGCCGCCGGCAGCGTCAGCAGCCAGGCGATCGCGATGTTGCCGGCGACTCCCCAGCGCACTGCCGACAGTCGCTTGCCGGCGCCCGCGCCGATGATCCCGCCCGCCATCACGTGCGTGGTGGAGAGCGGGAAACCGACGTGCGAGGCCGCCAGAACCACGGCGGCCCCCGCGCTCTGCGCGGTGAACCCCTGGGCGGGATCCATCTTGATGATCCTCGTTCCGAGGGTGCGGATGATCCGCCAGCCGCCGGCGTAGGTTCCCAGGGCGATCGCCGAAGCCGCGGCCACGATCACCCAGTCGGGAACTGCGACGCGGTGGGCCGAGATGTCGCCGTTGGCAACGAGCGCGAGCGTGATGACGCCCATCGTCTTCTGGGCGTCGTTGGTGCCGTGCGCGAGCGAGAGCATCCCTCCGGAGAAGATCTGCCCGAGGCGAAACCCGCGGCCGGCCGGCCCCGGTCGCAGGCGCGCCGTCAGGCGGTAGGTGAAGATGATCGCGAGCCCGGCGACGGCGAAGGCCGCGACGGGCGCGATGAAGGCCGGGATGATGACCTTGCCGAGCAGACCCGCGAACTGGACGGCGTGGCTTCCCTTGGCAACCAGCACCGACCCGACCACGCCGCCGATCAGCGCGTGCGAAGAGCTCGAGGGCAGGCCGAACCACCACGTCGCGAGGTTCCAGAAGCAGGCGCCGATCAACCCGGCGAAGACGATCGGCAGCGTGATCGCACCGGTGGAGACGATGCCCGTCGCGATCGTCGCGGCGACCTTCAGCGAGATGAACGCACCGGCGAAGTTGAGCGCCGCGGCGATGCCGACAGCGACCCGCGGCGACAGCGCCCGGGTCGACATCGACGTGGCCACGACGTTGGCCGTGTCGTGGAAGCCGTTGGTGAAGTCAAACGCCAGGGCGGTCGCGACAACGAGGATGAGCAGCGGCTCGCTGTGCATCTAGGCGTTCTTGATGACGATGCCCTCGATGATGTTCGCAGCGCGCTCGGTCGCGTCGATGGCACTTTCGAGGCGCTCGTAGATGTCCTTCCAGCGGATCACGACCATCGGGTCGATGCCCCCCTCGAACAGAGCGCCGACGGCGTCGCGGACCACGCGGTCACCCTCGTTCTCGAGGCTGTGCACGGCGACCGTGTACTCGCTGATGTTCTTGAAGCCTCGCATCCGCGAGAGAGCCTCGGCGATCTGGCGCGCGGCCCGCACAAGGATCCCGGCGAGCTGCTGGGCGTGCTCCATCGGCGCCTCGATCTTGTAGACGCCGAGGTAGTCGGACACCTCATCGGTGAGGTCGACGATGTCGTCGAGCGCGGACGCGAGCTGCAGGATGTCCTCGCGGTCAAACGGCGTCACGAAAGTCTGGTTGAGGCGACTGATCAGGTCGTGAACGATCTGATCGCCGGCGTGCTCGCAGTCGTGGATGACGCTCGCGATCTCGCTCTCGTCAGGATAGGTCGCAAGCAGCCGCTCGAGCAGCTCGGCGGCGCGCACTAGGTTCGCGCCGGCCTGCTCGAACAGGGTGAAGTACTCGCGTTCGTTCGGCGCGAGGATCTGGGCAAGACTGGGCAAGGCGCCTCCTTCGCTGGACCGCTCGCACGAAGCGTCAGGCAGCCGGGCCCCTCGAATGTAAAGAAGTTGTGAACCGGCCGTGAACCACGCGGCGCCGCGCCGGCCGCCCGGCCTACTCCGCCGCAACGACTGCGGCCGCGCTCCATCACGAGGACGGAGCGCGGCCGCTCGGCGCTCGCCAACCGATCGCTCTGGCCGGAGCCTTTGGGAGGAGGCGACCAGACCGCTGTGAGTAGGTCAGCGAACGACGGCCCCCTCGACGGCACTGCTGAGTGTGTGCTCCCTACAGCCGCCGAGGACGAAGATTGCTCGAGGCGTCGTGGACCGCGAGCTCAGCGCGTCGCCGGCGAGGGGTTCGCAGGCCGTTCGCGACGTCGTAGTGCCGAGCGCCCAGCGACACCCAGGATCGACAGCCCGATCCCCGCCGCCGCACCGATTCCGGCGTCGCCCCAGTCGAAGCCGCTACCGTCGCTGACGACCTGCACGTGCGGGGCAGTCAGGTTCAGCGGCACCGGTGGGATCTTGTTGGGGAGGTTGTCGAAGTGTGCCGATGCAGCGGCCGGGGCGAGGGTGACGGCCACGACAGCGATGGCCAGAGCGCGCGTGACGGCGTTGTTGCGATGAAGCATGAGCGGGTCTCCTCTCGGGTCGATCACCGGGCGTGATCGAGATGAGCGGAGCGTCCCGGGTGGCGGTGGAGGTCGGGTTGCAGGCGGTGGCAAGCCGGTGGCAAAAGCACGACAGAGCGGCGTGGCACGCCGCCCGCGAGCTGATGATGGCTACTCGGCTTGCTCGCCGCGAGGACCTGCCCTCGAATGTCGGAGAATCTGCACCACGTTGTCTCGCTACTTCCTGATGCAGAGCGCGGCGAGATCCATGCCGTAGGCGCCGTAGACCTGGCAGCCCATGCGCGCTGAAAAGAAGTCCTCGGTTTCCAGGTTGCCGAAGGCGGCAAGTGGCGCTTGGTTGTGCGCGATCGCCACATCAAGCTTGGCGTATGCGAGGTAGCGCTCCGGGCCGCTGAGGCGCGATGCGGCGGCCAGGCGGTCAGCCGTCGTGCGGTCGGTGAACGGCGGCAGGACTGCCGGATCCTCAAGGAGCGCGTCGAGCATCGCGTCCGGGTCGGGGTAATCCGGTAACCAACCGACCCACAGCATGTCCCACGCCGGTCCCGGAGCTGACATATCGGCATCGAGGACACCCGTCGGCAGGCTGTCGATCTGGACGGAGAGCCCAATCGCCGCGAGGTCTGTCTTGACGATCCGCGCCTGCTGCAGGCAGGGAAAGATGTTGCACGTGTAGAGGACCACCGTTCGCGTCGGAGGGTCATGAGCGAGCAGCCGCGCCTTATGCGGATCGGGGTGCGCTGGATACACGTCGATGGCGCGGTATCCCGGTATCCCGGGCGGGATGTAGTGGTCAGTCGGATGTTCGGGCAGCGGGTCGTAGGCATCGCCGTACGCGGCGAGGGCCGGACGATCAATCGCGTAGTTGACTGCCTGGCGCATGCGCCGGCTGGCGAAGAGCGGCCGGTGCGTGTTGAGCGCAAAGAAGTCGAGCTGCTCGGCCGGGTTCACGAAGTACTGCTGATGACCCGCCTTGGCCGCTGGGCTTCCCCGCCCGTAGCGGCCGGCGAGCGTCCGGGCCTGCGAGCGGGTGACGATTTCGTTGTCGCCCGCGTAGTCCGCCACGCCGGCCTCCACCTGTGCGACGGCCCGCCGCGACACTACGTCGAAGGCGACGTCCAGCCGAGCCAGCCGGTGTGGGCGGCTGCCGTGGTAGTTGGGGTTTCGCGCGAGCACGATTCCCTGGCCGGGGGTGTATGACGCGATCGTGTACGGGCCTGCACCGGGGATGTTGCGTACGCCCCCGGGGTTATCCGGAGTGCTCGGCGGGACCGAGCACATTGCCGGTTCGGCCATGCGCGCCAGAAAGTCCGGAGCAGGCGCGATGAGGCGAATCGTCAGCACGTCGCCGCGAACGCTCACGCCGCTGATGTCTGAGACCCTTCCCGCCGTGAAGGCGGCGGCTCCCATGATGTCCGCGTACTCATACGCAACCGGGCTGTGCATCTGAGAGCTGAGCGTGCGCTCGATGGTGGCCTGGAAGGTCGCCGCCGTGACGGGCGCATTCGACGGGGGGGCAAAGCGGAACCCACGACGGATCGTGAACGTGTAGGTGCGGTCCCCGTTCGAGATCTGCGGCAGCGATTGCGCGACCTCCGGGACGAGCTGCGATCCCGCCGCGCCGCCGCGGTCGGGGTAGTTGAGGAGCTTCGCGCATGTGAGATAGAGAAGCTGGGCAGAGAGCGGGTCGTAAGCAAGCGCCGGATCCATCGACGTAACGTCGCCGCTCGCATCCAGGCGAGCGGTGCCGCCGTCGCGCCCGCGGGCCGCCGGCGGAACGGTGAGCGCGTCGACGGTGACCCAGGCGCGGCCGTCGGCGACGGCGATCGCCTGCGGACTACCACCGACCTTGATCGTCGCAATGACGTGCAGGCTGTGCGGGTCGATGCGAGTCACAGTTCCGTCGCCGCTGTCGGCAACCCAGATCGACCCGGCGCCGTATGTCACGCCCTCGGGCGCGGCGCCAACCGAAATCGTGTTCGTGGCGGCGACGGTTCCTGGATCGATGCGCATCACCTTGTCGTCGCCGGTGTCGGCGACCCAGATGCCGCCGCCGCCGACCGCGATGCCGTTTGGCTCGTGGCCGACCGCGATCCGGCTGATGACGCCCGTTGGATCGACCCGAACGACGTTGTCGGCGTCGGCATCGGTCAACCACACCGCGCCGTCGCCCACTGCGAGGCCCGCTGGGGACGCGTTCGGATCCACCTGGCTTCGGACTCGCCCGGTGTTTGAATCCAGCCGGACGAGCTCGCCACCGTAGGGCGCCATCCACAACGATCTGCCTTCGGTGGCGATCGCGGCCGCGCTGTCGGGAACGACGTCGCCGACGCGGGTGGTTGCGTGAACGGAATCGAACTCCGGGTCGATCCGGCTGACCGAAACCGAGGTCGCGGTCGGGCTCGATCCAACGACCCACGTCGCGCCCGCGGCACTCGCGAGGCCGACCGGCGTGTCATCCAGCGGAATGGTGCGCTCTGGGAGGAGCGTCGACAGACTCACGCGCGAGACCGTCTGATCGTCGAGGTTTGCCACCCACAGCGATCCCGATCCGACAGCAACATCGCGTGGCCGCGCCCCAACCGGGATGGTGGCCGTCACACGGTTCGAACGCACGTCGATTGCGGCCAGCGTGTTCGGCGTCGCGCGTAACGGCGCGCCAGCGCCGTCGATCAGCTCTACTGCGGCCGCAGCAATCGCGCCGGCAAGCAACAGACCAGCCACAGGCACCCACGGCACTCGACGCCCACGCCGGGGCCCCGTGAGGTCCGGGCTCCGCGACCGTCGGAGGGAGCCGTCGTGCTCGAGAATCCGCTGCTCTAGTTCCCGCAGGTCAGGTCCGGGCTCTAGGCCGAGCTCCTCGGCAAGCGCCATGCGTCCGCGGCGATAGACGTCGAGGGCCTCGACATGGCGTCCGCTGCGATAAAGCGCCAGCATCAACTGGCCGCGCAGCCGCTCACGCAGCGGATGTCGGCCGAGCAGCTCCTCGATCTCGCCAGTTAGCTCCGCGTCGCGACCCAAGGCGAGATCCGCCTCGAAGTGGTCCTCGAGCGCAACCAGACGTGCCTCCTCAAGGCGGGCGCCTTCACGTGCCGCGAACGGCTCGTAGGCCAAACCGGCGAACGGCTGGCCGCGCCAGAGCTCTAGCGCCGACGCGAGCAGCTCGCGCGCCGCGGCGGCGTCGCCACGCTCGAGCGCCTCGTGGCCCTGGGTTGCCAGCCGTTCAAAGCGGAAAGCGTCGATTTGGCCGTCTTCGACGGCGAGGCCGTAGCCGCCAGCGCTTGTGAGCAGCACCTCCTCGCCGAGCACCTTGCGCAGCCGTGAGATGTAGCCCTGGAGCGTCTTCGCCGCGGTCGCCGGAGCGCGCTCCCCCCAAAGCTCATCGATCAGTCGATCGCCCGGTACGACACTGCCGCGGGCAATTATCAGGATCGCCAGAAGCGCCCGCTGCCGCGGCCCGCCGAGTGCGAGGAGCCGTTCGCCGTCGCGGGCCTCGACCGGCCCAAGGATATGGAACTCGATCACGATCGATTCCTGGAAAGTCGGCGCGCACGGTACTACCGTTGTCGCCCTCGCGCCCGTACCCGCGGGTGGGCCGCCGCCATCTCTCCGGCGGCCGTCGCGCTCAGTCGTGTACTACAGCGGAGCTACGCAGCAGCGCGCCGTGCGATGAGAGCGCCTGGACCCGAACGTAGGGCGCGGCGGTAGGGGCCGTGATCGCCGTCTCAAACCCCTGTGAGGGGTAGGTCTTCAGCGATCGAAGTGCCTTCGCCGATGGTCCGGCGAGGACGCGCCAGGCCGCAACGTTGGTGGCGCCGTTCCAGCTGGCCCAGAGCGCGACGCTCCCCTTATGCGGCGTGGCGACGCGAAGCGCAGGCTGACCCTGCGGGTCGCTGCTCCAGACATAGCGGTAGGCGCGATAGCTGTTGGCGGGCGCCGCCAGCTTCATGTCGAAGGTCAGCTGGCCGCCGGGCGAGAGCTCCGACTCCTCGCCGATCTGACCCCAGCCGATGAAGTCGTCGCCGTTCCTAAGCCGTTGAACGCTGCCCTGGCTGTCGGAAAGGATGCCGCTGCCGGGATAGACATCCATGTGCTCCAGGGTCGCGGTGTTGGCGGTTGTGTCGAGCCCGATGTCGAGGCCCCGCGACTGCTTGGCCTCCTCGGGCACCGCCTCGTTGTCGAACAGGCTGATCGTCCCGTCCGACAGCATTTGCGCATCGTGCTGCCAGGCGAAGCTCAGCCCGTTCTCAAGCGTGAAGCTGCTATGACGGCCGCCGAGCCGCCAGAGCACCGCGCCGGTCGTTTCGGAGATGAGGTACACCGTCCACGTGTTGCGTGCCGAGATCAGCACCTGACCGTTCGGGAGCGGATCGATCGAGTTGAGGTGGAAATAGTCGAGGACGTTCCCCTCCTCGTGTGGTGTGCGCATGTAGGTATCGCTGATCGGGACGTGGCCGAGCGCCTGCCACTGGAACATGACGAGGCCCGAGTGGATGTCGATCTCCTGGAGGACGCCGTCGTCAAAGAGGCCGTCGGCACGGCCGCCGTACGCGGTCAAATTCATTCGCTGAGGCGCGAAGGCGGTTATCCACGCGGTCCCGTTTGGCGTGATCTTGAAGTCGTGCAGGTCGGCGTAGAGGCCGTTGCCGGCCTTCACTGTGGCAAGCGGCGTGTAGTGCGTGCTCTCGATCACGTCCGCACCCTGGCCGTGGCCTTCGACGATGTTGCCCTGCCACCAGGTCAAGACCGGGGCGCCCTTGTAGCTCTGCACGTTGAGGTCGAACGGCTCCATACCGGCGGGCACGGGCGCGAACCAGACCAGCCTGCCGGTCGGTGAGACGATCATCGGACCGGGTTGCCCGGGCCCGCCCTCTGGGGTGATGAAGATGTCGCCGAGCGTGTCGTCGGCCGCGGGCGTCGTCACGGTGACCGCGGACGGGACGAGGTCGTGACGGGAGTGAAAGCGCATCACGTTCGCGGACGTCGCCGGAGTCGGTGGCTTCGGCTTCGGCCTCGGCAGCACGTAGGGCTGATCAACCGTGAAGCTCGTGCCGACGCGCCGTGGCGCACCATAGCCTGTGACCGTCGCCGAGACCGTCACGTGCTCGCCCGGGAGGAACGGATGCGAGGGCAGGAAGCTGCCGCCGGTGTGGGTTGAGTAGTACTCGAGTCGTCCCTCGTGGCGTCCGCTGCGTGAGCCGGTCACGACGATGTCCTCGATTCGTGAGGCCGGCGCGCCGAGGAAGCTGATCTGTGTGGCTGGATCCGCGTCGGGTGTCCCCGGCAGCGGCGAGATCACCTCGGTCGGCGCCTGCGCCTCGGCCGCTGCGTCCTCCTTCGCGCGCGAGGCGAGCGCGGAGCTCAGCCCGAGTGCACAAACGCCAGCTATCACCGCGAGCGCAACGCCCAGAGCGGCGAGCGGGGACCACCGCCCATGATGATGAGAACGAGACACTGACATAGACAAACCCGCGAATCGGCTCGAGGGAGCGCTCCCAGGGCAATTCGTCACGCGACGCACGCGTTCCTGCCGCCGGCGAGCGGGTGGCGTCGCGAAGCGGCGGACCCGGGGACCCGACGGCGGCAGATCGGCGAGCCAAGCGATCAAGCGTGGCCGCGACTGCCGCGCCGCGGCCTCATTCGAGCGCCACGGGCGGGCGCACGACGACCCCTGGGGGTCGGGGTGGCATAGCATGCCGACGGTGGTCGAGAGCCAGACCCGGGTACGGAGGGGTTGCGATGCGTGACGAGCCATCCGAGCCGACCGCAGGCCGCGATCCGAAGGCGCTGGACGTCCGCGGCAGTGAGCGTGCGCGCCGCGGCGACGCTGTCGGCACCGGGACTGCACTTCGCGACCCCTGTGAAGCTGGTTCGACGGCTGCCGCCTACAATCTTGCTCAACTCCTGGAGGAGCAGGGAGACGGACGCGGTGCCGTTGCTGCATTCCAGCGTGCCGTAAGGCGCGGCCACGCGGCGCCCCGGTTCGAATTGGGCGTCCTACTCGCGGCGAGTGATGACCCGCGCGGCTTGACCAAGGCCTATCGCGTTGCGGCCGAACGTGGAGACCAGGGAGCGGCATACCAGCTCGGTCTGCTGTACCTGGATCGCGGCGACATCGAATCCGCGCGAGCTGCGTTCGCGGGAGCCGACAAGCTCGGTCACGCCTGGGCGGCGTTCGGGCTCGGCGAGATCCTGGAACAGACCGGCGACCGTAGCGGCGCCATCGCGGCCTACCGCCGCGCCGCCCGTCGCCGTGTCACGGCCGCCCACGCGCGCCTCGAAGCGCTGCAGTCGGGGAGCAGCGACACCGAGCCGCTCGCCCCTCCCGACCCGGCTGGCGAGGCCGGTCCCGCGCGGTCCACAAGACGATGGACCCGTCGGCAGCTCGAGGGGGCCGCTGGCGCCGTCGCCGTGCTGGCCGCACTTCTGGCCGTCGTACTACTCACCATCGGGCCGGCTGGACGCACGCCGCCCGCTGCAGGAGCGCGGACCACTCCCGCCACCCGCGCACGTGGGGGAAGCCGTACGACACAGAGTGGGACACGGCCTGCACTTTCGTCGCCTACGGTCGGCTTCTCTCCTCTACAGGCAGCGCTGTTGGACGGCGTTCCCGGAACTGCTCACGCACAATGCCTCCCAGGGGCCGAGGCGCCACTGCCCCGCGCTGATGCAAGCATCGGCTGTGTCGCTTCTTCGGCAGGAGTGACTGTGTCCTATTACGGCTACTCGTCGCTGCCGCTCATGAGAAGCGTGTTTCACAACTATCGTGCGTGGTTCGCCAGCCGCCATAAGCTTCGTGACTGCACCGGAGGCACTCACGGAAGGTACTTTCAGGGGAGCGCCGGTTCGACAGTCGCAGGTCGATGGGCGTGCTTCCTCAACGATCGCACGATCCCGCAGAGCGCCTGCATCGACTGGGTCGACTATGGCTTGCTGACGTTTGGTTCCGCGTGTCAGGCGGACGGGAACTTCAAAGCGCTCTCGCGCTGGTGGACGAACGCTGGGCCTGTCTCGGCGTCGACCCCTGGCCTCACCAACCGCATCTGACACCTAGCCACACGCGAGCGAGCGCATGTGCGCTCGAGTCAAGCACGGCGAGGTAGTGAACCTTGACGAGAGTCGGCCGTTCGCTCGGCCGAAGGCCGACGACCGCTCGAGCTCGCTTTCCCGCGCCTCGCCCTAACCTTGACTGATGGCTAGGCGCGTGTCGTCCCGCTTCCTCGCGGTGATGGTGGTGGCCGCCTCGCTCGTTGCGGCCACACCGGCTCTATCGCAGGCATCGGCTGCCTCCGTGCGGGCAGAGAAGCTCGCTGTCGAGCACGTCGTGTCGACCCTGTTTCGCGGGCTCGAACACGGTGATTACCGCCTCGCGTGCCGGCAATACGCCACCAAGGCTCGGGCGCTCTTGGTTCTTGTCGCGGAGCACTCGAAGCACCCGCCCGCGGTCAGAGACCGCGCCCACGCCCTCGCGCTGATCGAGAAGCCAGCCCGCGCTCACCTCAACAGACTCGGTGCAGTCCATTTCGCCGGGGTCCGGATCGACGGCAGATCTGCCCACGCCATCATCACCGAGAAGACACTCAGCCAGAGCACGAAGACTGCCAGCATTCCGCTCATCCTCGGCCCCCACGGCTGGAAAGTAGAGGTCGGAGTCACGAGCACCACGCTCCCGCCCACAACTCACGGTGTCAGCCGTTCTAAGTCGTTCTCGGGAGCCCTGCGACGTTAGGAATGCCACTGGGCTGTGTCGACGTCGTTGCCGCCGGACGCGAACTGCGCGTCCTTGACCGAGACACCGGTCGGCAGCTCATGCTTGTTCGACTCGCTCGTCCCCGACACCGGCGACTGCTTGCACGCGCGGACCCAGTCGCGTGCGTCGAGGCGCAGTGCGCTGTCGCTTTGCTTGGCTGAAGCGACAGCGCCGGTGGGCGATCGAACGGATGTCGGGGCGTTGTCGGATCGGTTGGGGTGTGAGAGTGTTTGTGGATGGCGACTCGTGGCTTCTTCGGCAGGCAGCGCGCGCCAGCCGGGGTGGCCGAGCGTCTGCCGCCCGGGCAGTATCTGGAGGAGGGGTTCCCGGTTCTGACCGCCGGCGCGACGCCACGGGTTGCCACGAGTGAGTGGAGTTTTACGCTTGACGGCTTGGTCGGTGAGCGGCGGACGTGGAGTTGGGAGGAGGCGCACGCACTGGAGGGGTCCGGGTTCGAGGGCGACATTCATTGCGTCACGCGCTGGTCAAAGCTCGGCACGAGCTTCGCCGGAGTGTCCGTGGACACGCTGCTTGATCTGGCTGGCGTCGACGAGGCCGCGACGCATGCGCTGGCGTCTTGCTATGGCGGGTACACCACGAATCTGCCGTTGGCTGACGTTCGCGGCGGGCGGGCGTGGATCGTGTGGGAATACGAGGGCCGCCCGCTTCCCGCCGAGCATGGCGGGCCTGCCAGGCTGTTGGTCCCGCACCTGTACTTCTGGAAATCCGCGAAGTGGGTCAAGGGCCTGACGCTCCTGGATCACAACGAGCCGGGGTTCTGGGAGCAGTACGGGTACCACGATTACGGCGATCCCTGGAAGGAACAGCGCTTCCAAGGCGACTGAGCCTCGTGACTACCACGTCCGTTCAACCAAAGCCGGTCCCGTGGCAGCTCGGGACCGTCACCTCGATCCGGCCAGAGACCCCGCGCGCAAAGTCGTTTTGCCTCCGGCTGCCCGAGTGGCGCGCTCATCTTCCCGGCCAGTACTACACGATTCGCCTGACCGCGCCCGACGGCTACCAGGCGATCCGGTCGTACTCGGTCGCGTCGAGTCCGTTGGATGAGGGCGAGATCGAGCTGACGGTCGACTGTTTGGTCGATGGCGAGGTCTCGCCGTTCCTGCACGATGTCGTGGAGGTGGGCGACGAACTCGAGGTCAGAGGGCCGCTGACTGAGTACTTCACGTGGCGGGGCACGTCTCCGCTGCTGCTGGTCGGGGGCGGGTCGGGGATCGTGCCGTTGATGTCGATGCTGCGCCATCGTCGCCGCGCGCTGCCTGACGTTCCAGTGCGGCTGGTGTACTCGGTGCGCTCCCCCGAGGATGTTTTCTACCGCGACGAGCTCGGTGACGAGACGACGCTGACCTACACCCGTCGAACTCCGGAAGCTTGGTCCGGCGCGACCGGACGGATCACCAACGAGATCATCGGCCCGCTGGCGTGGCCGGACGGCCGCGCGTACGTCTGCGGTCCGAACGGGTTCGTCGAAACCGCGACTGGCCTGCTGATGGAGTGCGGCTACGAGCCCGACCGGATCCGTACCGAACGCTTCGGACCCAGCTGACGGACCCCTAGGCCGACAGCCCAGTAGCACGTGAGCGCGGGAACGGGGTTCAGAGGATCCCGCGGGACTGGTGCGGCGTTGCTGCAGGCTGGGCGCGGGGCGAGCTGCGTGATCGAGCGCGTCGCCGGCGCGTTCTCGGCAGTGGTCGGCGTAGTCGTGCCGCAGGCCTGTCGTCGGCAGCGGTCGCGTTTAGATCTCGTCCAGGTGGGGCGCATCATGGAGCGGGCTCGTTGGCTGGCGTTCCCCGCGCGGTGCGGTCAGCCGACGGCCGGCAGAACTGCCGGTGACGTAGGATCGGTTGGGTTGGGCCTAACACAAGGAGGGGGAGGAATGAGACGGATTCGCCTGCGTCGGCCAAGCGCTGCTCTCGCTGTCGCTTCGGTAGCGCTCTTTGTGGCCCTGAGTGGCGCGAGCTACGCGGCGCTCAGCCTTCCGGCCAACTCGGTTGCAAGCAAGCAGCTCAGGAATGGGGCGGTTACCAGCGGGAAGATCGCAAACCGTGCTGTGACGTCCCCGAAGATCAACTTCTCCGGCTTCCCCACCGTCCCGTCCGCCACGCACGCAGATACCGCGACTTCTGCGACCACCGCAACGAGCGCGACAAACGCGACAAACGCCTCCAACGCAGCGGAGCTCGGTGGGCGGGCCGCCGTGGCCTACGCGCTGGCCCGCACGCTGCAGCCGACCAGCGCTTTCATGCAGAACGGGTGGTACACGCCCTCACCCCCCACCTATGGAGTGCCGGGCTACGCCAAGGACCAGTTCGGAGTCGTGCACCTGGTCGGTGAGGCAGCCCACAACGGGGGGTCGACCCTGGAGCCGGTCTTCACCCTGCCCGTCGGCTTTCGTCCCGCCTACCGGGTCGTTGAACCGGTGGCTGAGCTGAGCATTCCACCGTCATTCGGAGCGATCGAGATCGACCCCGACGGCAGCGTCACGGCGAGAACCGGCAACATCGAGCCTGATTTCGAGGGCGTCACGTTCGTCGCGGGCGGCTGATTCGCCGAATCCGACACCAGCACGCCCCGCGGAGTACCCACGACTGCCGGCGTAGATGTTCGGCCATCCCAGGTTGTCGCTGTGCTCAGTGAGAGGTTGGTTGTGATCTGGTGCTGTCCGGCTGGGTTCGTTGGAGTGCGGGTCGGCGGCGATCAGCGGCCGCGCCCGGAACCTATTCCGTCGCGCCGGGATCGTAGTCAGCCCGCCGCTCGCCGCGATGTTCGTTGCATCGCCTTGCGCGACCGAGCGCGTCCCACAAGCGCATGCCCAATTCGACTCTCAGTCAGCCTCACAGTCAGGCTCCCAAAGCGACGATTGGCCCCGCAAACACGGGGCCAATCAAGTACCGCTACCGGGATTCGAACCCGGGTTTCCGCCGTGAGAGGGCGGCGTCCTAGTCCCCTAGACGATAGCGGCGTGCAGGCCGGCGCCTGAGGCTAGCAGAGGCTCTGAGGGGGGCATCCGTGCCAGCGCGTGCGGTATCGTCGCGCTTCGCGCGGATGTGGCGGAATTGGTAGACGCGCACGGTTCAGGTCCGTGTGGAGGTAACTCTGTGGAGGTTCGAGTCCTCTCATCCGCATCGGCTGGGCCCGGCGGTTGCCTCGACGAGCGCCAGGAGCTCGCGGTGAAGCTCGACGTCGGCAGCCGCGAGCAGCGAGTCGGACTCGATCGTCCACGGCTCGCCTTCGTCCACGGCTCGCCTACGAGATCCGTCACCACCGCGCATGACTCGACGGCCAGCAGCGAGCCGGCCGCGGCATGTACGCGAGACGTCCAGAACAGCGCGTAGCCCGCCACTCGCCCAGACGCGACGTAGGCCAGTGAGAGCGTCGTGCTCAGCGAGCGAAGCTCCCAGCGATCGAGTCTGACCGCTGCGGCGACGAACTCCGCGGCGGCCTCGCGCCGCGGACCCGCCGCGTGGCTGTCCTCGATCACGATCGTTGAGGTGTCCCGGGACGCCCACAGCCGTTGGGGTGCTCCGGCGCCGAGAAGCCACGCTCCCTGGCCGCGCTGCGCGACGAGGATCTGATCGGCAACCGGGTCCCCCACGACGGCGATCGTCACCCGGCCGTCCTCGACCAGCGCCACGTTGACGCAGTAGAGCGGGATTCCAGAGGCGAAGTTCCGTGTGCCGCAGATCGGGTCGATCAGCCAGTGGCTGCGTCCCGGATCGGCCTCGGTGCCACCGCGCTCCTCCCCGACCACTGTCGCGCCCACGCCCTCGGTCAGTAGCGCTCGGACCTGATCCTCGATCGCCAGGTCGGCGTCGGTCACCGTGTCGCGCGCGCCCTTCAGCGATACCTCGGCCATTGCCATCCGAGCACGCGCCACCGGAATCGCAGCATCAACGGCCGCGATCGCGACGGCCGCCTCGGCGCGGAGCCCGCCCATCGCGCTCTCATCCCACCGCGCGTACCTCGCACCGACCATCCGGCCCGGGCTACTCAGCCGACCGGCCCCTCGCCGCCGAAGAAGCGACGCGGATTCGCGACCATCATCTGCTCGATGTCGGCTTCGCTGGCGCCGCCGGCGAGCAGCGCGGGAACGATCTCTCGCGTGATCAGGAGATAGTCGGCCTCGGCGCCCGCGAAGAAGGGGTCGCCCTGCATGAAGTCCATGAAGCACGCGGCATCGTGTGAGAGGTGGACGCGGCCGCCGTGTCCCTCCGCGAGCAGTGAGAGGAGTGTCGCGATGCGGTCGGCATTGGGATTGAAGTGCTCGATTCCGAAACGGTCGAGCCCGAGCCAGGCGCCCTGCTCGGCGATCGCGTGGATGTAATCGAGGTCGTTGCTGTCGCCCATGTGGGCGATCACGATCCGGGACGGATCGACGCCGGCCTTGACGAGCGCCTCGAGCGCCAGCAGCCCGGTCTTTGCGGCGGCGTTGGTGTGGACCATCACCGGCGCACCCGTTTCGACGGCCGCGGTGGCGACAGCGGCGAGGATGCGCGGTATGTCACCGATGATGCCGTGCTCCTCGACTGCGCACTTGATGAAGCCGGCGCGCACGCCGGTGTCGTCGATGCCCTCGCGAAGCTCGCGCACGAACAGCTCGGCGATCGCATCGGGACTTCGGTAGCAGAGGAAGTTCGGGAGCTCGATGAACGCGTAGATCCCGGTCGCGACGATGATGTTGAGGTCGACTGACTCGTTGATGCGCTTGATGCGGTGGATGTTGCGCCCGAGCCCCGGAGCGGTCGGATCGACGAGCGTCGTGATTCCCGCCGCCCGGACGGCGCTCAGCCGCTCGATCGCGTCGGCGACGCGCGCCTCCTCATCCCAATAGGACTCCGTGCTGAACGCGTGGCCCCAGTTCACAAGCGCTTCGGGATCCATGATCAGGATGTGCTCGTGCATCAGCGTCGTGCCGAGCGACCCGACATCGACCGGCCCGCGCACCGTCTCGACCGTGCTCACCCCGTCCTCCTCTCGCGCCGACTCACGTTGGCGGACACGCTATCGGCCGCAGCGCGCCTGGGGTTCAAGAAGCGCTCTCGTCGGCGGCCGCGAAGGCAGGCTGTCGCGAGGGGTGCGTCAGCGCGAGGCGACTGCGCGCGTTCTCCATCAAGGCCGATGACGGTGGCGCGGCGGCAAGCGCCTCAAGCAGCGTGTCGCCGTCGATCTGCTCGCAGCGGCAGTCGGTCAGGGCGGTGACCGTCGCGGTGCGCGGAATCCGCTCGAGCACGCCGATCTCGCCGAAGTAGCTCGGCGCGCTCATCCGCCGCAGCACCCGCTCCTCGCCGCCGCCCTCACCGCGCGCCGTGACCTCGACATCGCCCTCGACGAGAACATAGAGCAGGTCAGCCTGCTCGCCCTCGACGATGATCCGCGTGCCCGCGGCGAACGCCGCCTCGCTCGCCGCGCCGGCGAGGCGCTCGAGCACGTTGCGCGAGGCCGTCGCGAAGATGCCGAGGCCTTCGAGCACCTTCACGCGTGGCTCGAGCGCGGCCGTCGCCGCCGCCGCTCCGCGGTCGATCGAGAGCAGCGATGGATAGCCGAGCAGTCCGATCCCAAACGGCGCGAACGCCGCGAGGAGCAGCCCGCCGCGCAGTCCCAAGCCGCTCACAACGAGTGGCGCAAGCACCGTCCCGAGCGAGATCGCTGCGATCACGAAGGCCCAGAAGACGCCGAACACCCGCGCCAACTGCTCCGATGGTACGGCGCGCTGCAGCGAGGTGATCGCGAGCACGTCGACGACGAGCGTCGAGGCGCCGCGGAGGATCTGCAGCGCGAACGCGAGCCCCGGGCTGTGGGTCACCGCGAGCAGCGCCGTCGGCAGCGTGTAGCCGGCGACGCCGGCGATGATGATCGGCGCGAGCCGCCGCGAGGCCGCAAGGCGGTTGATCGCCGCAGCCATCAGCACGCCGCCGATGCCGAGCCCGGCGAGCAAATAGCCGAAACCCTCCTGCCCGGTGCCGAGCCGGTGCTCGGAGACGCCGACAAAGAGGACGGTGTCGGTGCCGTAGACGAAACTGACCAGCGCGCAGAACGCGACGAGCGTCCGCGCCGCCGAGAGCGAGATGATCGTGCGCGCGCCGACCGCCATCTGGGCGAGCGGTCCGGCTGTTCCTGCTTCGGTGACATCGACTGGGCGGCTGCGCGTGCGGATCCGCGAAACAAGCGCCGCAGAGGCGACGAAACTTCCCGCGTTGACCGCGAACGCCGCCGCGGGCGAACCGATCAGCAGCAGGCCCGCACCGACCGCGGGGCCGGCGATCACGACGAGGTTGTCGATCGTGCCGTTGAGCGCGTTCGCCGCGACGAGATCGTCCTCTCCGACGACCGAGGGGATCGTCGCCGCGACGGCGGGGCTATAGACGACGTTCGTCCCGGCCGACAGCGCGACGAGCACGAGCGCCAGCGCGACCGGCCCGCCGGTCGCGGCGACGACGGCGAGGCCGCCCTGCCACACCGCGCACAGCACGTCCGCGCTCAGCATCAGCCTGATGCGCTCCGTGCGCTCGGCGATCACGCCGCCGTAGGGGCTCAGAAGCAGCAGCGGCACGAAGCGGATCAGCCCCGAGGCACCAACCCAGCCAAGCGAGTGGGTGCGCTCGAAGACGAACGCGAGCAGAGCCACGTTGTAGGCCCAGCTCCCGGTCGCCGAGACGATCAGCCCGCCGAAGAGCAGGCGCAGGTCACGCGAGGACAGCGCCGAGCGATAACCGGCGAACGAGGCTTCCAACCCGCGGCGCAGCGAAGCCATGGCCGCGCAGCGTAGTTCAGGACGGCGGCGCGTATCGGGCGCGCCGCCCCTTAGTGCTTAGGCGAGGCGCGAGTCGTCGCGCGCCACAGTCATCCTCGCGTTCCGCGACTGCGGATCGCGAAACAGGATGTGACCCTCAACGTCTGGGCTCTCGTCGTCCTCGACGGCGGTCGGAACATCGTCCTCGCCGATGCGATCAGCTTCAAGCTCGCTCATGCAGGGCTCGCTCGTCGTTTTCACGCGCAGCGCGAGGCCGCATCGGCCGAGATTAGCTCACACTCCGGCGTGTGAAAACCACCCGAGCGGGTGGTTGCAGCGAGCCGGTAATGGGGTAGGGCAAGAAATGGTGGCGGCACGTACGGGCGCGCCGCCACCTCTTTCTTAGCGCTCTAGGTGTGGGCCGTGTGCGCGCCCGGATCCGTATGGGCGGTGTGCGCGCCCGGGTCCGTGTGCGCGGTGTGCGCGCCGCGGAGGATCCCGTGACCCTCGGCGTCCGGGGAATCGTCCTCGTCCTTCTCTTCGACTGCGGCCTCGTCCTCGTCCAGCCGGTCGACGTCCTCTTGGCTCACAGAACTGCTCCTCTCATCTCTTATCTGGTTACCGCTGCGCGCAAGCGTAGCGCTCGTGTCCCCCTATGCGGATTAACATCCCCTGCTGTGGGCGATGGCGCCAGCGACCTGCCGGCATGGTCGATCGATCGCGAAGCCGCTCTCGCCGAGCCGCTTCACTCTTCATGGTCGCGCTCGGACGCCCGCGAGTGGGCGTGGGGCGAGGCGACCGGTGCCGGCGTGCGCGTCTGCATCGTCGACAGCGGCGTCGATGCTTCGCACCCCGACGTCGGCGCGATCCAGAGCGCGGTCGCCGTCCACGAAACCGACGGCGAGCTGTCGGTACTGGATGACGACGGCGGCGACCTTTACGGTCACGGCACGGCGTGCGCCGGCATCGTGCGCAAGCTGGCACCCGAGTGTGAGATCCACTCCGTGCGCGTGCTCGGCGGCGATCTGACCGGTACGGGTCCCGTTTTGGTGCACGGCCTGCGCTGGGCGATCGAGCGCGGCTTCGAGGTCATCAACCTGAGCGTTTCGACAACCAAGAGCCGCTTCGCCGCGGACCTGCGCGAGCTCACCGACCGCGCCTACTTCCGCGGCAGCCTGATCGTCGCATCGGCGCACAACATGCCGGTCGAGTCGTTCCCCTGGCGCTTCTCAGCGGTGCTCTCCGTCGGAAGTCACGCCGGCCTTGACCCGTTCGAGTTCTACTCGAACCCGAGTCCGCCGGTCGAGTTCGCGGCACCCGGCGTCGATCTCGAGCTCGCCTGGACGGACGGGTCGACGATCCGCGCGAGCGGAAACTCCTTTGCCACGCCGCACATCGCCGGGTTGGCAGCACTCGTTCTCTCAAAGCACCCCGGCATGCGCCCGTTCGAGCTGAAGACAGCACTTCGCATGGCATCCTCAAACGTCAGTGGCGCGGCGTGAGCTCGCACCAGCAGCCGCTGTCCAGCGAGGCCGGTCGTCGCGCGATGCTGCAGTCGATCGTCGCGCTGGTGCTGGCGGTCTTTGGCGCCAAGGCCTGCTCGATCATGCGCTTCGACGAGGAGTCCCGTGAGCTGGTCTTCGAGGCCGTAGCCGGCGAGGGCGAGGACGCGCTCGTCGGGCGCCGGATCCCCGCCTCGACGGGCATCGCCGGGTGGTCGCTGGCGTCGGAGGAGCCGATCTCGATCGATGACGTGCTCAGCCACCCTCGCTTCGATCGCGAGGTCGCCGAGCAGACCGGCTACGTGCCGACGAAGCTGACCGTCTTCCCGCTGCTCTTCGGCGAGGAGTCGCTTGGCGTGCTGAGCGTGCTCGACGCCGGCGCGGCAGCTCACTTCGGACTTGCCGGGATGGAATCGCTCGCACATTTCGCGAGTCACGCGGCGATGGCGCTGGCGGCGGTCGAAGCGGCGCGTCGCGCGGAGACCGGGCGCGACCGCGCACCGCTACAGGCGCTCGAGGCGGCGATCGACTCACAAGATGAGCGGCGCCGGCGGCGGGCGCTCGCGCTGATCAGCGCGCTTGAACCGCTGATCCGCCAAGACGACGCTTGAGATCTGCGCTCCGCGGGCACGGAAAAGCGTGCACCGCCTGACAAGCAGTGCGGCGCGCGTTGCATAGCTTGTGCCAGATACCGCGGATTACCATCAGAGCTGGTCACTGGGTCCGGTCACGGCCTGGCTCTGGGCACCCGTCGCTACGGCGGGTTAGAGGATGGCGAGAGGAGCCGGCGTCGACGCCTCGGACCGGGCGCGGCGCCCGGCATGAGGAGAGGAGGCGCAAATGGTCAAGGTGGGCGTCGGTGGTGGCACCGGCCGAACACGTCGTTCCGGCGCGAGGCGCACGAGCCGGCTGATCGTCGCGGCGGCGTGCGCCGCGATTGCCGCATACGGAGTGAGTTGGGTGGCGACAAGCTCGGCCTCGACGGCGAAGGTGGCGGCGGGCGCCGGCAGCGGGGGTTCGCTCACCGTGCTTCTCAACACCGGCTTTGAGGGGGCCTGGCCGAGCGGACTCGACCCCTCGACGGACACCAACGGCCTGGCCAACCAGGACATGATGACCTCGATCTTCGGCGATCTGTTCCAGCTCGGACCGAAGGGCAAGATCATCCCCGACCTCGCCACCGGCTACAAGTTCGTCGACGGCGGCAAAGTGATCGACATGACGATCCGAAACGGGGTGAAGTTCTCCAACGGCGACCGCTTCACGGCGGCGATGGTGGCGAAGAACATCACGCGCGACCTCGCGTCCCCTTGCACCTGCAGCCCGACGTCGGCGTGGACGACGCTCGCGAAAACAAACCCGGTGACGGTTTCCGGGAACGTGGTGGCGGTCCATTTCACCGCACCCTATGGCGCGTTCATCAGCAGCATCATCTCGTCGGACGCCAACTGGATAGCCGATCTCAACGCGCTCCAGACGATGGGCGCGAGCGCATTCCAGAACGCGCCGGTCGGCGCGGGTCCGTTCACCGTCGTGAGCGATACACCGAGCCAGGAGATCGTCCTCAAGCGCAACCCGGGCTACTGGCAGTCGGGGTACCCGCTGCTGCAGAACCTCACGTTCAAGACGGTCGCCAATGACGAGGCGGCCTACGAGGCGATGCAGGCTGGTCAGGGCCAGGTCTACATCGATGCCTCCTCCCCGCAGATCGAGGCCGAGGCGGCGAAGACCTACAAGGTGGTCGAGGAGAAGTCGACCTCACCCTACGACATCCAGTTCAACACATCGATCGCGCCGTTCAACAACATCGAGGCGCGCCAGGCGATCTACTACGCGACCAACGCCAAGCAGATCGACGACAAGCTGTTCAACAACCTGTTCCCGCTCACGGAGTCGTTCACGGCGCCGGGCGGTCTGTTCTATGAGCCGAAGGTGCCGGGCTACATCGGTTACAACCTCGCGAAGGCCAAGGCCCTCGTCAAGAAGCTCGGCGGGCTGACCGTCAACTTCTTCACGATCGCCATCCCCACCGCAGAGGAGGCGACCGATGCGATGGCGGCCCAGTGGCAGGCGGCCGGAATAAAGGTCACGACCGCCAACTACCCGCTCGCGCCGCTGATCAGCCAGTTCACCGGCGGCAAGTGGCAGGTCGCGCTGCAGACGGCGGGAGCGTGGGACCCGGCGCAGGGAGTCGGCGTCGGCTTCCGTTTCGACTCCCATTCACCGTTCAGCGGCGTGCACAGCACGCAGCTGGACACGATCCTCGAGAATGCAGCCGGCTCGACAAACCTGGCGACGCGTAAGAAGGACTACGCGGCCGCGGCGGCGCTGATCGCGAAGGAGGCCTGGGGACCGTTCCTGTTCTCATACGCCCCGGACCAGATCTTTGCGAAGAACGTGACCGGACCTGGTCTGTCGATTCCGCTGCCGGCGGTTGCCGTCTCGGCTACCGTGCTCTGGCAGGATGTCACGGCGACGAAATAGTGATTGGAGGCGGGTGCGGGCGCGATGAGCGCGTCCGCACCCGCTAGTTTCGATCTGCGCGAAGGTGGCGAGGCCCGGCCTCGCCACCTCGGGCATCGCCTCGCGCACTCGTCACTGCTGCGCGTCCTCGGCCGCCGCCTGCTGGCTGCCATCCCCGTGATGTGGGGGGTCACGTTCCTGACGTTCCTGGTCATGAACCTCGTGCCAGGGAACGTCGCGCGCTCGCTCCTCGGAGCGACCGCGACCCCGGCGCAGGTGAACGCCTACCAGGCCAAGCTCGGCCTCAACCACAGCTTCTTCGTGCTCTACGGCAACTGGCTCGGCAACCTACTGCAGGGCAATTTCGGAAACTCGTATTCGAGCCACGCACCGGTCACATCGACGATCGCGGCGCAGCTGCCGGTCAGCTTCGAGCTGATCGCCTACGCCTTCATCATCTCGCTGGTCATCTCCGTCCCCCTCGCGCTGCTCGCCGCGCGCAGGCCGAACGGCATCATCGATCGCCTCTCGATGACCTTCAGCATGGCCGGCGTGTCCGTCGCAAACTACGTCCTGGCGGTCGTTCTGGTCTGGGTCTTCGCCGACGTCGTCTCCGCCTTTCCAGCGATCGGCTTCGTCTCGATCGGCACCAATTTTGGTGAGAACCTGCGCTCGTTGACCCTGCCGGCGATTGCCGTTGGGCTGCCCCTCGCAGGCTTCTACACGCGCCTGCTGCGCGCCGACCTGCTCGAGCAGCTCCAGCGCGAGGACTACGTCGTCACGGCGCGCGCGAAGGGCATCGGACCCTGGCGTGTGATCGTCCGACACGCGCTTCGCAACTCACTGTTCGGCCTGATCACCGTGATCGCGCTCAACTTCGGAACCCTGCTCGGGGCCGCCGTGATCATCGAGCAGATCTTCTCGCTACCGGGCCTCGGCAACGGGCTGATCCAGGCGATCAGCAACCACGACACCCCGGTGATCGAGGCAACGGTGCTGATCTTCGCCCTGATGACGGTCGGCGGCAACCTGCTCGCCGACATCCTCTACGCCGTGCTCGATCCGAGGATCCGCTATGGCAGCACAACCGAGTAGCGCCGGCGTCGCCGGCGCGATCGCGCTGCCGCTCGGCGATCAGCCCGCGGCCCCCGCCGGTCGGCTGCGGCGCACGCTGAAGATCACGGTCCCGGCGGCGTTGCTGCTCTTGATCTTCGCGCTCTGCTTCCTCGGGCCGCTGATCTTCGCCGTCCCCTCGCCGACCTTCACCAACATCCTCGACGCCAACGAGGGCCTTTTCTCGCCCCACCACCTGTTCGGCACCGACCAGGTTGGCTACGACATCCTCTCGCGGATCCTCTACGGCGGGCGCGCGTCGCTTGAGATCGCGCTCGCCGTCAACGGCATCGGAATGGTCGCCGGCGGCTTCTTCGGCATGGTCGCCGGTTACATCGGCGGCTGGCGCGACGCGGTGATGATGCGCTTCATCGACGTCTTGATCGCCTTCCCGGGGATCGTCCTGGCGATCGCGATCGCCGAGCGCCTCGGGCCGTCGGAGTTCCACGTGATCCTCGCCCTGACGGTCTTCAGCGTGCCCGCCTTCGCGCGCCTTTCGCGCGCCGCGACGCTGCGCGTGCGCGAAGAGACGTTCATCGTCGCCGCGCGCCTGTCGGGTACCCGCACCAACCGTGTCCTGCTGCGCCACGTCCTCCCCAACATCCTCCCCCAGCTGATCACCTTCAACCTGCTCGGGATGGGCATCGTCGTCGTCCTCGAAGGCGCCCTCAGCTTCCTCAACCTCGGGATCCCCTCGCCGCTGCCGAGCTGGGGCAACATGATCGCCAGCGGGCAGACCGTGCTCACCGCCGAGCCGCGCCTCGTGATCCTCCCGAGCATTGCGCTGTTCCTCACCGTCCTCTCGTTGAACCTCCTCGGCGACGGCTTGCGCGAGCACTGGAGCTCGCGATGAGCCAGGAGCGCGCCGTCTCCCCGGCCCGCGGTGCCGAGCTCGCGGCCACCGAGCCTGACCCGGCCGCCGCCGCGCCGCTGCTCGAGGTCGAGAACCTGCGCGTGGATTTCCACAGCGCCGGCCAGCACGTGCGGGCCGTTGATGGCCTGCGTTACACGATCCGCCGCGGACAGACGGTCGCGCTGATCGGCGAGTCGGGCTGCGGGAAGACCGTCAGCTCGCGCGCGCTGATGGGACTCCTCCCGCGCAGCGCGCGGGTCAGCGGCTCGGCGCGCCTGGAGGGCCGCGAGCTGGTCGGCTTGCCCGAGAAGCGCATGCGCCAGGTTCGTGGCGCCGAGATCGCGATGGTCTTCCAGGATCCGACGCGCTCGCTCAACCCGACGATGCGCGTCGGTGACCAGATCGTCGAGGCCGTGCGCGCCCACCGCGAGGCCCCGCGCGCCGCCGCCCGCGAGCGCGCGCTCGAGTTGATGCGCCTCGTGCGCCTGCCGGCCGCCGCCGAGCGCTTCGAGCAGTACCCCCACCAGCTCTCGGGAGGCATGCGCCAGCGCGTGATGATCGCCATCGCGATCGCCGGCGAGCCGAAGCTCTTGATCGCCGACGAGGCGACGACCGCGCTGGACGTCACGACGCAGGCGCAGATCATGGCGCTCCTGCGCGACCTGCAGCTGCGGCTCGGGATGACGCTGATCATGATCAGCCACGACCTCGGCCTGGCGGCGACCTTCGCCGACGAGGTGCTCGTGATGTACGCCGGCCGCGCCGTCGAGAGCGCGCCGACGCGGACGCTCTTCGAGCACGTTCGGATGCCCTACACGAAGGCGCTGATCGACTCGATCCCGCGCCTCAGCGACCCGCCGCACATGGTGCTGAACGTCGTCCCCGGGCAGGCGCCGAGCCTCGCCGCGCTGCCGCCGGGCTGCCCGTTCGCCCCCCGCTGCCCGCGCGCGAGCGATGACTGCCGCGAGCGCGAACCGCCGTTCAGCCTGCAGGAGCCCGATCACGCCTGGGCCTGCTGGCACCCCTTCGGAGCGCAGGATTAGATGAGCTCGGACGCCACAGCGCCGCTGCTCGAGGTCAGAGACCTCGTCCAGGAGTTCAGCGTCCGCGACTCCTCGGGGACGCGCAAGCTGACGGTGCACGCCGTCTCAGGCGTCTCCTTCGCGTTGGACGCCGGCGAGACGCTCGGGATCGTCGGCGAAACCGGGTCGGGCAAGTCGACCCTCGCGCGCGCGATCCTCCAGGCGCCGCGACCGAAGTCGGGCGATGTGCTGCTGCGGGGTCAGAGCCTCGTCGGGCTGGGCGGCCGCGCGCTCGCGCAGGCGCGGCGCAACATCCAGATGGTCTTCCAGGACCCGTTCGGGTCCCTTGACCCGACCTGGCGCGTCAACCAGATCGTCGAGGAGCCGCTCGTCGCCTTCAAGGTCGGCAGTCGCGACGAGCGACGCAAACGCGTCGCCGAGGTCCTCGAGCTCGCCGGGCTCGACCCCTCACGCCACGGGCGCCGCCGCCCGCGCGAGCTCTCCGGCGGCCAGGCCCAGCGCGTCGCGATCGCCCGCGCGCTGGCACTGGATCCGGCGCTGATCATCTGCGACGAGGCGGTGTCCTCGCTCGACGTCCTGATCCGCGCGCAGGTCCTCAACCTCTTCGAGCGCCTGCGCAGCGAGCTGCAGCTCGCCTACCTGTTCATCGCCCACGACCTCTCGCTCGTCAAGCACGTCTCCGACCGCGTCGCCGTCATGTACCTCGGAAAGCTTTGTGAGATCGGCCCCGCGACCGCGCTCTACCACCAGCCGCAGCACCCCTACACCGTGGCGCTGCTGGCCTCGATCCCGAGCCCCGATCCGCGCGCCGCGCCGGCCGAGCTCGAGGCGACCGTGCAGGGCGAGCCCGCCTCGCCGATCGACCCGCCGAGCGGCTGCCGCTTTCGCACGCGCTGCCCGCGCGCGCAGGAGCGCTGCTCGCTCGAGGAGCCGCGGCTTCGGATGCTCGGCCCAGACCAGTACGCGGCCTGTCACTTCCCGGTCTCCGAGCCGGCGCCGGTACCCGCCGTGGCCGCGGAAGCGCAATGACGGACGCGCAGACCCTCCCCTTCTACGACGTCCGCGACGGCGCCGCGCAATCGCTGCCGCGCGAACAGCTCACGGCGATCCAGGACGAGCGCCTTCGCGCGACCCTTGCCTACGCCTACGAGCGCTCGCCGTACTGGCGGGGGAAGCTCGACGCGGCAGGGGTCAAACCAAGCGACATCAGCGGCGTCGCCGACCTTTACCGGCTGCCCTTCACGACGCGCGCCGAGCTCGATGAAGACCAGGCCGCCAATCCGCCGTTCGGCAGCTACGCCTGCAGCCCGCGCGAGAGCTGGCAGGGGCTCTACACGACCTCGGGCACCTCGGGGCGAAAGCTCAAGCGGCTCGTCTCCCACCGCGACTGGCGGCTGATGATCGACCGCTTCTATCGCGCGCCGGCGCCGCCGCCCGGCGAGCTGTTCATGCTGCTCGGCCCAGTCGACGGTGTCCTCGGCGCCACCGTCGGCGTCGAGGCGATGCGCGAGCGCGGCGCGGTACCGGTCCTCGCGGGGATGTGGGACACGCGCACGAAGGTCGAGGCGATCGCCGAGCTACGCCCGGGCGTGATCGCCGGCGCCGCCTCCTACATCATGCATCTGGCCGAGGTCGCGCGCGAGATGGGCGTCGACCTGGCAGCCTGCGGCCTGCGCGGCGTCACGTCGTTCGGCGAGCCGGGCGTCGGCATCGAGGCGACCCAGGCCGTCATCTCGCGCAGCTTCGGCGTCAGCGAGATCGTCGACGGCTACGGCCTGACCGAGGTCTGGCCGATGGGCGGGAACTGCCCGCACTCGCCGGCGCTGCACATCCCCGACGACCTGGTGGCGAGTGAGTGCGTCGATCCCGAGACGCTCGATCCGCTCGGCGAGGGCGAGACGGGCGAGATCGTCTTCACCAACCTCGTCGGCGACACGCAGCCGCTGATCCGCTACCGAAGCCGCGACATCGGCCGCCTGACGTTCAGCACCCCCTGCGGCTGCGGCGCGACCGTGACGCGGATCGAGGCGATCGAGGGCCGCACCGACGACATGATCTGGTACCGCGGCGTCAACTTCTTTCCCTCGGCGGTCGAGAACATCGTGCGCCGCGACCCAGACCTCTCGCCCGAGTACCGGATCGTCCTCGACGACGGCCCGAAGGGCATGCCGGTCGTGACAATCCAGGTCGAGTCGCTCGGGCAGGACGCCGCCGCGACGGGTCTGCGCGAGCGCGTGCGGACCGCGCTGCGCGGCGGGCTCGGGGTCAACCCGGAGGTCGAGGTGCTCGACGTGGGCGCGCTTCCGCGCCTTGAACAGGCGAAGGCAAAGCGAGTGCTCGACCGCCGCGAGGCGGGCGGGCGGAGGGAGGCGACATGAAGCACGGCCGGTTCGTAGTCGACACCCATGTCCACGCGCAGCGCTTCGCCGCCGGCCCCGCGCTCGCCGAGCGCAAGCCCGCCGAGACGCGCCAGTGGGACGTGCTCGGCGCGACGATGTCGGGGCTCGTCCCCTACGACAACACCGCGCGCCTTGAGTACGACATGGACTGCTACGGGGTCGATGCCTGCGTGCTGCTCCCGGCGTTCGGGATGACCGACGAGCTCAACCTCGAGATCGTCGAACGCAACCCGGGCCGCTACGTCGCCGCCTGCGGCGCGACCGCGTACATGACACGCTGCCGCGACGGCGAGGAGGAGTGGTCGATCGAGGGCGTCTGCAAGGAGTTCGACCGCCTGCTCGCAACGGGCCGCTTCGTCGCCGTCGGCGAGTCGATGCCCTACATGCCGGTGCCGTATGACCCCAAGCGGCCGGTCAGCCGCGTGGAGGCCGTCACCAACATGCTCGCGATCGCCGAGGTCGCAGACCGCCACAAGGTCGCGCTGCGCTACCACACGGGCATCCCGATGGGCTACACCGCGGCGTACTCCTATGGTTTCCTCGGCCCCGCCAACTCCAATCCGCTGTGGGGCCACGACATCGCCGCCGCCTTCCCGGACCTCCCGCTGATCTTTGACCACGGCGGCATCCAGGCCTGGTGGTGGGAGCGCTGGTATGAGGAGTGCCTCAACGTCGTCGGCGCGCACGACAACGTCTACGTCGAGACGGGGCTGTGGTGGCGCGAGCTCTATGAGCGCCCGCTCGTGGACCCCAACATCGGCCCCGAGAAGCTGCTGTGGGGAACCGACTGGGGGGCGAGCATGCAGATCTACTCGCAGCTCGGGCGCACGCCGCCGAGCTACCCCGTCCAGCTTCGCAAGGAGGGCATCGTCCACTACCAGGTCGACTACTGGGGCTGGAGCCTTCGCGAGCTGACCTCGCTGCGTCTCGCCCAGGACGACATGAACCTGATCCTCGGCGGCAACGCGGCGCGCCTGTTCGGCCTGGACGTCCCCTATACGCGCCTCTTCAAGCCGCCCTCGGATCGGCTCGGCCGCTCGTCGCGATGACGCTGCCGGAGTTCGAGCGCACGCTCGATGGCGTGATCGCCTGCGAGCTGCTCGAGCTGAGCGCCGAGCGCGTACGGGCGCGCGTGCGCGTCCACGACGCGATCAGGCAGCGCTTCGGCGTCGTCCACGGCGGCGCATACTGCGCCTGGGCGGAGATGCTCGCCTCGGAGGCGACGGTCGTCGGCGTCGCGGCCGAGGACAAGATCGCGATGGGGATGTCCAACTCGACGCAGTTCCTGCGCGCGGCGACCGACGGGATGATCATGGCCGAGGGCCGCGTTCGCCGCCGCGGGCGGACCGTCTGGGTCTGGGACATCGACTTCACCGACGAGCGGGGAGCGCTCTGCGCGATCTCGCGCGTCACGCTCGCCGTGCGCCCGGCGCCCGAGGGCGGGCCGCGGCCGCTGACGCCCCGGCCAGCCGAACCGGCGCGCTGAGCAGGCGCCCCGCCGGCGACGGAGCGAACGGCGGCGGTCGCTGCGTGCGCCCGTCAGGCCGCCTGCGCGCCGCTCTGCAGGTGCGCTCCGGTCGCTGCGGGATCGTTTCGCCGCAGCACGTCCGCGAGCTCGCTGAGGCGGATCGGCTTGGTGACGTAGTCGTCCATGCCCGCGGCCAGGCACTTCTCGCGGTCGCCGGGCATCGAGTTGGCGGTCATCGCGATGATCGTGCAGTGTTCCGCACCCGCCTCGCGGCGGCGGATCTCACGCGTGGCCTCGTAGCCGTCGAGGTCGGGCATCTGGCAGTCCATGAGGATCGCGCCGTAGCGGCCGTGCTCCGCCGCGGCGACGGCCTTGATGCCGTCGCCGACGACCTCGACGGCGTAGCCGAGCCGCTCGAGCATGCGCGCCGCCAGAATCTGGTTGGTCGGGTTGTCCTCGGCGACGAGGATCGTCCGCCCCGCCGCGTCGGCGTCGGGTGCCTCGACATGCAGCGGACCCGGACGCGCCTCGCTCTCGCGCGGCGCGGTGGCGACCGGCAGCGTCAGCTCGATCCAGAACGTGCTCCCCTCGCCCGGCTCGCTCCTCGCCTTGATGGCGCCCTCCATCGCCTCGATCAGACGCGCCGAGATCGTCAGGCCGAGTCCGGTCCCTCCGTAGCGGCGCGTGATCGAGCTGTCGGCCTGGGTGAACGGCTGAAACAGACGCGCGAGGGTCTCGCGATCGATGCCGATTCCGCTGTCTGAGACCTCGATGCACAGCTGCGCGGCGCCGCCCTCCACGCTGGCCTGGGCCGAGACGCTGACGCCGCCGCTGTCGGTGAACTTGACGGCGTTTGAGAGCAGGTTCGCGAGCACCTGGCGCAGCCGCGCCGGATCACCGCGCAGCCAGGCCGGCACGTCGGCGCCGACGTCGACGGCGACCTCGATCCCCTTCTCGCGCGCCGTCGGCAGCAGCATTGCGCAGGCCTCGCCGATCGTCTCGCGCATCGAGAACGTCGTCTCCTCGAGCTCGATCTTGCCGGCCTCGAGCTTGGCGTAATCGAGGATGTCGTTGATCAACAGGAGCAGGCTCTCCGCCGAGGAGCGCGCCAGCCGCGCGTGCTCGGACTGCTCGCGGTCGAGGTCGCTGTCGAGCAGCAGCTCGGTCATGCCGATCACGCCGTTGAGCGGTGTGCGCAGCTCGTGGCTGACGGTCGCTACGAACAGCGAGCGCGCGTTCAGCGCGTCGACAGCCACGTCGCGCGCGGCCGCGTTGGCCTCCGCTGCCCGGTGCGCCTCGTCACGGCTCGCCTCGAGCACCGCCTCCTTCTCGCGCGCGAGGCGCGTCACGCTCTCGCGGGCGACGGTCGCGCGGCGGTAGAAGTACGCGAACGCGGCGAACAGGAGCAGCAGCATCAGCGCCGCGCCGTAGCGCGTCGCCTGATAGGCGTCGGCCGACGCCCCGGCGTCGGCAAGGGCGATCTGGCCGAGCACCCGCGAGAGGGCCGCGATGTCGGCGACCTCCTCCTGCTGCTGGTGCGGAACGAACGCGGGATCCTGCTTGTCGCTGGCTGCCAGCCCCGGCCCGGAGGCGATCGCGAAGATCTCCGAGATGACCGGTTCGAGGCGGTTGAGGTCTCGCCGGGCGCTGTCGAGAAGCGCACCTGAGACCCCGCGCTGAGAGTGACCTGCGAGCCCGTGCGCGAGCGCGGACTCGTCCCGTTCGATCTCGGCGTGGACCTGCGGCGGCGAGCCGCCCGCGCGCGGGTCGGCGTTGAACGGAGCCGACTGCAGGTCGGCGACGGCGAGGCGCATCGTCCCGACGTCGACCTGCGCAGCGGTCCGCGATTCGCCGCGCGACATGATCGCCCACAGCCCGGCGATCACGGCGACCGTCAACAGCAGGCCGATGACGGGGATCAGCTGCTTGTTGCGCAGCACGACCGCCCGGCGAAGAGCGGCCGTCGGTGACCCGGCTGAGGGTTCTTGCGCGCGCGCGCGTGCAGACACAGCGACACTGGGGTACCCGCGCGGCCGCGGGCGCGGACCTAACGTTCGTCCAGTCGGGGCGCGAGCGCCGTCGCCGGTCAGAGCGGCCCGTCAGGCGAAGGTCGCGCCGGGTCTAGTCGCCTTCGTAGCGCCCGTGGCTGACCCACACGGCGCGGACCTCCTCATCGCCATCGTTGTGGAGGCGATGGGGAACCATCGAGCGGAAGCTGATCGAATCGCCGGGCTCGAGCACGTGCTCCTCGAAGCCGACCGTCACGTGCAGCGTGCCGCTCAGCACCAGCCCGAACTCGCGCCCGGCGTGGCGCATCAGCGTGCCGTCGGGGCTCGAGCTCCCGCCCGGTCCGTAGACGGCGATGATGAACTCGACCTCGGGGTCCTCCCAGGTGATCATCCGCTGCCAGTCGATGCCCGTCTCCAGGCGAATCTCGCGCCGCTCATCGGAGCGGCAGACGCTCGCCGCACCGGCGCCCTCGGAGACCGCCGCGGCGGACGGCGCCGCGCCGCGCTCGGTGACGGTCGTCGAGCCGAGGCCGGCGCGCTCAAAGATCTGATCGACCGACATCCCGAGCTCCGACACGATCGCGATCAGCGTCCGCACCGACGGCTGGATCTTGCCGGTCTCGATCTGCGAGACGAGGCTCGGCGACACCTCGATCCGCCGCGCCAGCTCGCGCAGGCTCATCCCGACGGCGAAGCGGCGCTCGCGCAGCTGCGCACCGACCGGCGGCCCGGACTCGAGTCCGATTAGCCGTTCTGCGGCGGTCGGGTCCGTCATGATCGCAACATCTTAGGGTCGGGTCGGCGCATGCGCCGACCC
>DATAWT010000037.1:0-1788 GCA_036267075.1 Solirubrobacteraceae bacterium | reverse complement strand
GTCACCGTCAGCACCGACTCCGGCGCGAGCGGCTGGGGTCTCGTCAAGGCGAAGCTGAGGGCGGGCGGCTCGATCGGCAACGCCATGCTGGCCGCCGGGATCGAGGGTCCCACCGGCCCGGCGTTCTTCGATCTCTTCGAGCCCGACGCCGCAGGCGTCCAGAATCTCGTCGGCCGCCGCCTTGGCGACCTCTTTGACCCGCAGATCGGCGTCATCGAGGACGCTGCGCTCCCGCTCGACTTCGCGCTTCACGACCTGGCAGGCCGCATTCTGGACCTGCCGGTCCATCAGCTTCTCGGCGGCGAGGGCGGCAGCGCGGTGACCTGTTACGACGGGGCGATCTACTTCGACGACCTGGAGCCGCACGAGAACCCGCGCGGCATCGAGGCGGTCTTGGAGAACTGCGCCAGCGACTTCGCCCTGGGCTACCGCGCCTTCAAGCTGAAGATCGGGCGAGGCTCGCGATGGATGGCGCCCGGCGACGGGCTGCTCCGCGACATCGCCGTGACGCGGGCGGTTCGCGACGCATACCCCGAATGCCCCATTCTCGTCGACGCCAATAACAGTTATTCGGGCACGGAGTTCTTGACATACATGGACGGCGTGCTCGACTGTGATCTGTTCTGGGTCGAGGAGCCGTTCCCCGAGGACGACGACGATCTCGCCGCGCTGCGGTCCTATCTCGACGAGGCAGGCTGCCGCACGCTGATCGCCGACGGCGAAGGCAGCGAATCAGATGCCGCCCGGCTGCTCGACCTCGCCGGCCGTGGCCTGATCGATGTCATCCAGTTCAACATCGTCGACTACGGCCTGACCGCCTGGCGCCAGACGATGCCGCTGCTGCGCCAGCTTGGCGTCCACGCGTCGCCGCACGCCTGGGGCTGCCCGATCAACACGCGCTACGCCGCGCAGGTCGCCAGTGGGCTTGGCAACGTGATCACCGTGGAGGGCTTCCCCGGGCATACCCGCGGTGTGGACATGAGCGGGTACATGCTGTCCGAGGGCGTACTCAGCGTACCCGGCGCTCCCGGGTTCGGGATGTCGCTGGTCGACGGGGCATAGCGTCGCTCCGATATCTTCGGCGGCGCCGATGAGCTTCCGCGATCGCGTCAAGGCCCGCAGCGAGGTTCTGGCGGGGACCTTCCTCAACCTGGGCTCGCCGGTGACCGCCGAGATCATCGCTCTCGCCGGGTTCGATTGGATCGCCGTCGACCTCGAGCACGGCGCGGGCGGCGAGCTCGAAGCGCTTCACCAGCTGCAGGCGATCACACACACGGACACCGCGGGACTTGTGCGCATCGAGTCAGCGAGTGGATCGCGAATCGCCCATGCGCTCGATTCGGGCGCCGATGGAGTGATCGTGCCGCAGGTCCGCTCGGCGGCACATGCGGCCGAAGTGGTTTCGGCTTGCCGCTACGACGGCAGTCGCGGCGTCGCTCGCTACAACCGCGCGTGGCAGTGGGGCGTGCGGGGCGGCCGACTGGGGGACGCCGACGCGCAGGTGACGTGCTGTATCCAGATCGAGCGAAGCGACGCCCTGGCCGACGTCGATGCGATCGCGGCAACCGACGGTGTCGACGTGTTGTTCGTCGGGCCTGCGGATCTGGGCCATTCCCTCGGGATCGACGGCGGAGCCGACCACCCCGCGCTCCTGGAGGCCGCCGCCGCGGTCTCTGAGGCTGCCCGCCGACATGACAAGGCGGCCGGGATTCTCACCTCCAACGTCGCACAGATCGAGCACTACCACCGGCTCGGCTTCACGTTCCTCGGCTGCTCCGCCGACAGCGC
>DATAWT010000036.1:0-15722 GCA_036267075.1 Solirubrobacteraceae bacterium | reverse complement strand
GCTCTTTGCAAGCAGGAGGTCGCCGGTTCGATCCCGGCTGGCTCCATCAGAAAGTCCTGCAAAATGGCGTTTTCACTCGTCGCCCATGAGACAACGTGGATAGTGGGTAACAGCAACTGAATCAGTTGCCATTGGCCGGCTCGTCCGTGAGCTCGATTTGATGGTGACTTGAGCCCCGCGAAAAAGCACGCTCGGAACCGTAGGCTGGTTGAGCTGCTCTCGAGCGTGGGCCGGCGTGAAAGCGCAAGTCGGCGCCGCGGGATGGTGCGGCCGCCGGCGTCCAGTCCACGCGCCTGCTCGTGGGTTTGCATGAGCAGCGCGCCCGGCGCCGTCAGCCCGGGCGGCGCCGCTGCTTTCACGCGTTCGCACAAGCGCGCCGCTTGGCCCGATCGGATCAAAAGCAGAAGGCAGAGCTCGGCGTCCGCACCGCAACCCAGCCACCGCCGCCACGGGACCGCGCGAGCGGATTTTGGCGGGACGACGCGTGAGGATCTCGGCGCCCGGGCTCCTGCTGTCCTTTGATGTCACTAGCGCGAAAGAGCGCGGCCGGCTGACGAAAGCACAAGTCGGTGGCAGTCGGTAGCGGCCCGGGCGCTCGCGTTGGCGGCGTGCTCAACGCGATCGCCCAGAATGGGCCAGGGCGACGATCAAGGCGGGACCGGCGCAGTAGGCGGCCAGGCGAACCATTGGTGTCCTGAGCGCACACCGAGGGGCCGCTCACTTGCATGTCGCTGGAATTTTCAGAGCATGGTCGGTTTCCGGACGACCTTCGCTGAGCCTTGGATCTCAGACGAGTGCGGATCTTGATTGGTCAAGACGGCGGCCGCCAGCCTCTCGCGAGAGTCGTTTGGCCCACCTCGATCAGATAACCGTCAGGATCACGGATGTAGCAGCGCAGCTCACTCGCGTGCTGTTTCGGCGGCGTGAGGAATTCGGCGCCGCGTTCGCTCCACTCGGTGTACACCGCTTGGATGTCGGCAACCCGGAGGTTGAGAAAGCTGCTCACCCGGTCTGGGTCGGGCGGCGTCTCGAGTGTGACGGTCGGCTTGTCGTCGGTCGGACCTCCTCCGACGTTAATGATGATCCAGCTGTTGGCTAGCGCTACGTATGTCACCTCGTCGTTCCCTTGACCTGAGATGACGGTCCTGCCGCCGAGTACGTCGGTGTAGAAGCGGCGGGAACGCTCGACATCCTCAGAAACGATGAAATGGGCCAAAACCATCTCCCGATCGATGGCGCTCATGCTGATCTCCCTTGCTGGAATTGACTCCATAGATAGTCCCGACTCACGCCTGGCGGAGCGGCGCGTCGGCGTCCGTTGGTCCGTAGCAACGGCAGCGCGCCGAACTCGTGGTCTTGCCAGATGCGCCGAGACGCTTCCTCCGGATACGCCGTGACCAGCGCGTGCACATCCAGGACTTGGACCAGCCGCTGCTCAGGGTCGTACGCTGGCCACCCTGGGTCGCCCGTGGCAGCGAACGCTGTCCAGGCCGCGCGGAAGCGGTTCCCCAATGCCTCGGCCTCGGGCGACGGCTCGGGACCGAGGTAGAACGAACTTCGCAGCATCGGGTCCGAGCTCCCGAACAGCAGCGCAACGTCTAGGCCGTGGCAGGCGCCGAGGACGCCGCCGTTCGCCAGGGCAGGCCAGGTGAGCTCATACACATGCGCGCTCCCGCCGCCCGCGAACTGCGCCTCTGCCAGCTTCAACGTGGGCATCCGGTACTCCCAGTCGGAGCGGAGCAGTTGGTAGAGCATCTCTGGCGAGGCTTGTGGGAACGCCTCGCGGTAGGCCCGCTCGCCGTCTGGGCCGGGGGCGAACTCGCGCAGCGCAAGCGCCGCCTGGTCCTCGCCGATCTTTCCGATCTGGCCAGCGACGGCCATGAACAGCCGGTACTCGTCGCGGTTGTGCCCGGCGATCAGGTCGACCTGCCGTGCCTTCCCTGCCGCGAGCGCCTCCCAGGGTGTGGTGGGCAGCAGTTCGCCGTCGACCACGGGCGCGAAGATCCGTTTTGCGAAGGCGGCCTGGCCCCAGCGGGTCTCGTGCTGGCTCATGGCCGACGCCACAGCGGCGCCGGCCGCGGGGAGCTCGTACGGGTCGACCCCGGACAGGTCGGCTGCGGTCGGGCTCAGGCCCACGTCGGCGGCGATCGCGGCAGCGATGTCGCGGGCCAGTTCGTCGGTGAAGAAGGAGCCGGGCAGGCTCTGGACGATTGCGCGCCGGAACAGCCCCGTCGCGCGCGGCGTGGCCAGCAGCGCGGCTACGCACCCGGCGCCGGCCGATTCGCCGAAGATGGTGACCTGGTCGGGGTCGCCGCCGAACGCCTCGACGTTCTCCTGCACCCATTCGAGGACGGCGATCTGGTCGAGCAGGCCGCGATTGGCGGGCGCCCCCGCGATCTGTGCGAACCCTTCCACCCCCTCGCGGTAGTTGAACGTGACGACCACCAGCGAGCCGTCGTGGGCGATGCGACGGGAGTCGACGCCACCAGAGCCGAACCTGTAGGCCCCACCGTAGATCCACACCATCACCGGGCGGCGGGCAGCGGGGTCCGGGTCTGACGTCCAGACGTTGACGGTCAGCCAATCGTGGTCCGAGGCGCGCCTCGGCGCGCCGAAGTGTCCGGTCACCGACTGAAGCGCCGCGCTGTCCTGTGGAGGCGGGGGGCCGAAGGAAAACACCTCCCGCGTCCCGTGCCAGCCACGCGCCGGTCGTGGCGCGGCGAACCGCGCCTCGCCCACCGGCGGCTCCGCGAACGGTATCCCTCGGAAGACGGCCAGGTCGTCCTCTTGACGTCCCCGGACCATCCCGGCGGTGGTACGGACCTCGGGCTCGGCGGCCCGGACTGATCGATGTCGTCCAATGGTCGTCATCGCTCCATCACCGTCCGCGCACGACGATTGGCTTGGTCTTGGACAGCCCGGCCATCGTCGCGTCGTCGAGGTTGAGGTGGGCCTGCACGAGCTCTGGTGGCGTGAGCGCCATCCACTGGTTGAGCGAGATGTCGGCAAAGCGGTCGCTCTTGAACATCTCCAGGAACGTGAGCGTCTCCTCGCCTGTGTTCTCCACGTAGTGGCCCATGGCGAAGGGGACGTAGCCGACGTCGCCGGCCTGGTAGTCAAACGTGCGGGCCTTGCCGCCGGACGCGAACACCGTCATGCGGGCCTGGCCTGAGACGTAGTACTGCCACTCATCGGCGTTGGGATGCCAGTGCAGCTCGCGCATCCCGCCGGGCTCGATCTCGACCAGCGCCGCCGCGATCCGCTCAGAGATCGTGAAGTTGCGCGAGTCGGTGATCCGCACCTGCCCGCCCGGGGTCTGAGTCGGCTCCTGGGCGTGCATGTGCCACGTGTAAGAGTGCGGCGGCTGGGCCGCGGGGTACGGCGGCGCGTCGTCGCTCAGCGCCGGCGGCACATCGCCGGCGAACACGTATCGGGTGTGACCGATGTCGGTCGGCAGGTTGTCGAACCCCGACTCGTCCACCCCGAAGTTCTTGGCGAGCACGTCGCGCGGGGTGTGGTTGAACCAGTCGGTGATCAGGAACGTCTCGTTCTCGGAGAAGTCGCCTGAGTCGAACACCAGCAGGAACTCGACGCCGTCGGCCAGCGCCTGGATCGAGTGCGGCAGCCCAGCGGGGAAATACCACAGGTCCCCCACCGAGACATCATCGATAAACAGCCGGCCCTCCTCATCCAGGATGCTGACCCGGCAGCTGCCCGCGATCACGTAGGCCCACTCAGCCTCCTTATGCCAGTGCAACTCCCGGATCCCGCCCGGTCTCAGACGCATATTCACGCCCGCGATCTCCGTGCTGATCGGCAGCTCGCGGGTGGTCGTCTCCCGCGCCCAGCCGCCGGACAGCACGCGGTTGTGCGACAACGCGAACGGCCACTTCAGGCTCGGTACCGTCCCGGCGTCGGTCTCCGGCGCGATCAGCACGTCGGGGTTCTCCCGCTCGATCGGAAGGTTCCGCGGCCCAAGAATCGGAGCTCCGCGGTCGCCGGCGATCGGCTCTGCTGTGTCGCCGCCGCCGTTCTGATTGATGTTCTCTATCGTAGCCATTTTCTTCTCTCATTCTTTGAGGTAACGGATCGCACCACAAGCCGTGGGCGAGGTCCTCGATCGCCCCTTTAACGGACGGCCCAGCCCGGGAACCCGAAGGCCTCGTCCCAAACTCACACCCCGTCGTCGGGCGTGATTTTCAAGCACCGCATCCGCTACAGGCAGGTCCTTGATCACCCCAGGGGAGGCCGCAGACGCTCCGCCCGCTTAAACTGCACTCGGAGTGGCAACACTTCGATATTGGCAATGATCATCACGGCCTCCGCAGCGCCGTGCCAACCAGCACACCACCGCGTGGATTGTTAGGCGTTCCGTGGATCGTCTGTCGGCGCTACGTATTGGAGGCCGAGCGGCCCGATCGCCGTGACCTGGGTGACGTACTGGCCAGACTTGGCCCAGTGGAAATGAGCCGTATCACCCGGCAAGACGATTACGCTACCGGGCGGGTAGGCCTCCAGCTTGTCGGCGTCGAACTGCTCACCCAACCCGATGTAGAAAACCCCGGAGATGACAGTGTAGACGCGATCCTCCGGGTGCCTGTGCGGCAGGATTTTCACGCCGGACGGCACTTTCACCCTGATCACGTAGGGACCCGACTTTGATGGGTAACCGACAACGACTGCCAACTCGGCCGAAGGTGGAAACGCCGCAAACGGCTTCCAATCGACCTGTTCGGGCAGGACCGTTCTAAAGGCAGCTTCGTCTGGCTGATGGGTTTGACTCACGGCCACGTCTCCTTTTGCTGATGGTGTTGTAACTGGACCGCGGCTGCAGTCCGTCCTGGGAACAAAGCTTCCGCTCGAACTACCAGATTCGCATCAGGGGAATCCCTGGTCTAACCCGTGCACCCCGATCCACGCTCCCCAGGCACACCCGACCTAGCCCAGATCGTGCACGAGCCGGCTTGGGCTGAGTGGTTCGGGTGGCGGTGTTGATAGCGGGTTGATGGCGGACGTCTGCGGGGCTGGTTGAGGCGATCGCGGCCCGGCTGGGACCGTTTGGTGGTCCTAGCGGCGTGTCGGGACATGCTTCGCGGTCCTGGCGGCCGCGAGGTGTTCTGTTGTTTTCGTCCGTGTCGGCCGCGCGGATGTCAGGCTGGCGCGGGAAACGCGTTGAGACACTTGAACACGACGGTGAGCGGCACGGGCCCCGGGGCCAGACGCCGGGCAGGTGCAGCGTCGCGGTCGGAGCGTCAAAGGCGAGGCGGGCGGCGATGTGGACCCGCCGGTAGCGCAACCAGTCGGGTTCGGCCTTGGCGATCTCGCCCGTCAAACGAGCCGTTAACCCCGGCAGATGAGGGCATGCCCGAGCGCGACGATCTGCAGCCAGGCCTGGTTGTGCTCGAAGGTACGGAGACCCTTACGCCTGTACCGCGTCGACCCGGTCAAAGCGCAGCTGCCTTCAGATCTACCGGCTCCCAGCCACCGCCGCGATCGCCCCCGCTTTACACCCGACTCGACAGATAGCCGAGCAGCGCCGTCTCCGAGATTTCGGCCTAGCATCGAAGCACCGGCGGGCGGGCTTTGGCCGCCCTGTATCGCCGAGAACCAGTCGTCGAGCGGGACGCGTTCGCTGGCTCGCCCAGGCAGGGCCGTGTGCCGTCCCGGTGTGTCGGAGCCGGTATGCATGACCGCCCGGCCCGTGCTACGGACGTGGGGTCGTGTGTTGGCGATCTCAAACCATCGGGCGGTCTGCTGCCGGTACGAGCCCCGGCGAGCCCGCGCACGGGAACGGGACACCCCCGTGGCGAGCGGCCGTTCCCGTTTTCTCGGCGCGGTTTGCTATGCGGCGGTGCGCAGCCGCGACTCGTGCTCGGTGGTCTCGGCCGCGTACTTGACGGCCTGCTCCTCGAAGAGCTCGTGGGCCGTGATGCCGGTGATCGCGAGACCGCCGATCGCGAGGCTGCTGGCGAGTGCCAGGTTTTGGACGGTCGGCTGTGAGAACACCAGACTGGCGACGATCGTCCACCCGCTGACCGCGGCAGTCAAGAGAGCTGCGGTGCGGGTCGCCGTGTGCGCGCGGTAGCTGTACGCGACGACGGTCGACACGATGAGCGTGCCGATGCTGATCGCGAACGCGAGCCACGCGATGCTCGGCAGAGAGAAGGCGGCCGTCGAAACGACCAGAAAAGCGGCGGCTACAGCGGTGACCAGCCATGAGATGAACCGCAACATGATGCACTCCTTATGGTTGGGGGATGACTGTGCGGACCGGGATGTCCGGTGCACGATTCGGAGAAGCCTTGCCGCGGCCGGTGGGGCGCCGGGAAGACCGCGCCCCACCTGATGCCGCGGGGGAGAGAGGGCTGCGCGGCAGCCCGATCGCTGACCTCGCGGCCCCTGACGGCAGTCGGGCGCGAGCTCTGCTCGCTCCGGCACGATCGGGTCAACAGCGGCGAGCGCGAAATCATCTGGCGACCCTGAGGTGCCGTCCTTGGCGGTCGCGGGCAAGTGCTGCACGGGCCAGGAGCCGGGCGGCGCGAATCAGCGCGCTGGAGTGCTCGAACCCGGTCGGCTGCACCCCGGCGGTATCCGGGCCCGGAAGCACCACCAGTTCGACCTCGCCGGAATACCGGGCGATGTCGGCTTCCAGACGGCTGCCGATCACCAGGCCGAGTCCGTGGAGGGCGGCGTCAAGGGCGGTCTTCGGAGCGTTCTTGAGTGGGTGGCACGGGTACTGGGTGGCGAGCACGTAGATCCGCTCGGCGCCGAGCTCGACCGCGTGCGAGATCGGCGTGTTATTGACCACCCCACCGTCGATCAGCCGTCGCTCGTCTATCGACACGGGCGGAAAGACGCCGGGGATCGCCGCGGACGCGGCGACGGCGTCACGCGCCGGCTCGTGTGACAGCAGCAGCTCGCGTCCGTTGGTGACATCGAATGCCACCAGGTGAAGCGGGATCGGCGCATCCTCCAACCGTTCGAACTCGAGGTAGCGCCCCACCAGCCGCCGCAGCGCGCCGTCCGATACCAGATGGTTTCGCCGCCCGCACATGCCGCCGACAAGCGAACTGAGACTGACGGGAAACACGTCCTCCCGCTCGAGGCTGAGCCACACGCGGGCAAGCTTGGTCACCGTGTCGATGGCCGTCGGGCGCGAGCTGATGGATGCAGCGTTCAGCGCGCCAACCGAGGTGCCAACGAGGAAGTCGGGCACGATCCGGCGCTCATAGAGCGCCTCCAGCATCCCAACCTGCGCTGCCCCCAGGCTCGCTCCGCCCGACAGCACGAATGCCGTCAAGGGACGCGAGACGGCCGGCGCCGTCACCCGGTCAGACGGGCGGTCGATCGCTGCGATTGCCATCCTCGTCACGTCCCGAACCGCGTCTGACTCTGTGCGAGCTGAAATGCGAGCCCGGTTTCGGCGAGCCGATGCGCCCGCCGCATCCTGCGGGCGCAGATGACCGCTGCGGACTCCTCTCGGTCCAGTGCTGCCTTGTAGGCCTCAAACGCGCGTGGCTCATCCAGCGCGCGGGCGCCGCGCCACCTGCGGTACGCAACGCGCACGGCATCGCACTCGCAGCGCCATTCCACGTAGGCCGCGAGCGCACTATCGGCCGCGGCGCGCCGCCTGCCTGAACCCCACAGTCTCATGTCCGAGCTCTCACTGGCATGTGCGCTGTGGGATGAACATGTACGGGTGATGGAACGCGTCGGCGGCATCCGCACTCGGGATCGCGAACACGATCACGCTCGTATCGCGCGCGTCCTCGATGACGATCTGCGTCGCACCGGTGTCACGGTCCCGCTCGAGCGAAACGATGAGACCGTTGTTTTGACGTGAGTCGAGTTCAACGAACATGTTGCGAAGGATCCGCAACACGCCGTCTGATCGCATCAGGGCAACCACGGGTCAGCTCCCGGTCACGGGGACCCGAGGCAACGCTCGACCTGAGGAGGATCCCACTCGAGTCGCGATTCACAAGAGGCGGGAAAGGTGAGCATGACTGAAGCGCCTCGTGCTGCCGACGTGCTCGTGATCTTCGGGATCACGGGCGACCTGGCCAAGGTGACGACGTTTCACTTCTTCTACCGGCTCGAGGCCCGTGGACCCGGGCAAGGTCTCCCGCATTAAGTCGCACGGGGCCCTCTGCCGCCAGGCTCGGTGGGATGCCTCGTCAGATCCGGGAGCCGTAGACGCCTTCCGCTCGTTACGTGTGGTCGATATGCTCTCGGGAGGCTGCCGGAATCCGTCCAGGAACGGGACGGCGCTAACCCGTGATAAGCGAGTGGTCGGGACGGCTCGATCCGAGAAGGCGTGCCAGCCAACCGGGCTTAGTGGCCGCCGTTGGAAGTAACCCAACCGCAATTGACGCGGGGCCTGGTTGATGTAGGGTGCCTCGCTGGGTATCGTCGGTCGCAATCTCGTAACCGGGGGCTATTCCCCGACCGTGCGGCGAATGCGGAGTGAGGCTTGATGGTCTTGCCGTTGTCTCCAGAGCTGTTGGTCACGATCGCGAGATGAGCGGCGTTGGCCCGAGAAGTGGACGCTGGACCGGTCCAGCGCTGCGGAGCCTGCACGGGCGCCGCAGCGAGCGCGCGGTGCTCGACGCGCTTCTCGCGGCTGTTCGGCAGGGTGAAAGTCGTGCGTTGGTGGTGCGCGGCGAGGCTGGTATAGGGAAGTCAGCGCTGCTGGAGTATGTGGTAGGAGCGGCGTCGGATCTCACAGTGGTGCGGGCGGCGGGGGTGGAGTCGGAGATGGAACTGGCGTTCGCGAGTCTTCAGCAGCTTTGCGCACCGATGCTCGATCGCCTGGGGCGACTCCCGGCCCCGCAGCGGGAGGCGCTCGAGATCGTCTTCGGACACTCCCAGGGGTCCGCACCGGATCGGTTCCTGGTGGGGCTGGCGGTATTGAGCCTGCTATCCGAGGGGGCGGAGGAGCACCCGGTGCTGTGTGTCGTCGATGACGCCCAATGGCTGGATCAGGCCTCGGCACTGACGCTGGCATTTGTGGCGCGACGGCTGCTGGCGGAACGTGTCGGTCTCGTGTTCGGCGCGCGTGAGGTGGGCGAGG
This sequence comes from Solirubrobacteraceae bacterium, assembly GCA_036267075.1. GTDB lineage: Bacteria > Actinomycetota > Thermoleophilia > Solirubrobacterales > Solirubrobacteraceae > Palsa-513. The sequence goes on along the minus strand of DATAWT010000036.1, from coordinate 6,649 downwards.
AACTGCAGGGGCTTCCCGACTTGGAGGTGCGCGGGTTACGCGACGGAGAGGCCCGCGCCGTCCTGAGCTCGGCGATTGGGTTTCTGCTTGACAAGCAGGTGCGTGATCGGATCGTCGCGGAGACGCGCGGCAATCCGTTGGCGTTGTTGGAGCTGCCGCGAGGCTTGACAGCAGCCCAGTTGGCGGGCGGGTTCGGGCTGCTGGGGGCCCGGGCCCTGTCGGGGCGGATCGAGGAGAGCTTCGCTCGACGGCTCGACGCGCTGCCCGAGGAGACGCGGTTGTTGTTGTTGGTCGCGGCCGCGGAGCCGGTCGGCGATCCACTGCTGGTGTGGCGTGCGACCGAGCGGCTCGGAATCGCCGCCGCGGCGGTGATCGACACCAACACGGACGGGTTGCTCACGATCGGAGAGCAGGTGACGTTCCGCCATCCGCTGGTGCGCTCGGCGGTCTATCGGTCAGCGCCGGCGGAGCAGCGCCGGGCGGTGCACTTGGCGCTGGCGGAGGTGACCGACCGACAGGTCGATCCGGATCGCCGGGCCTGGCATCTTGCCGCGGCGGCGTCCGGACCGGACGAAGAGGTTGCATCAGAGCTCGAGCGCTTGGCCGGACGGGCGCAGGCGCGGGGTGGGCTGGCTGCCGCGGCGGCATTTCTTCAGCGGTCGGTCGCGTTGACTGGTGACCCCGCTCGCAGGGTGGAGCGTGCGCTCACCGCCGCCCGAGCGAATCTGTATGCCGGCGCGTTCGACGCCGCGCTCAGGATGGTGGTGGTCGCCGAGGCGGGCGCGCCCGACGATCTCCAGCGGGCGCGCGCGGAGTTGCTGCACGGACAGATCGCGGTCTCCTCCAACATCGGAAGCGACGGGCCGCCCCTGCTCTTGAGCGCCGCCCGGCGGCTGGAGCGACTCGACGTGGAGCTGGCGCGAGAGACCTACTTGGACGCGTGGGGCTCGGCGATGTTCGCCGGGCGGCTGGCCAGCGCCGGCAATCTGCGCGATGTCTCGCGGATCGCCAGGTCCGCCCCCCAACCAACGGGCCGACCGCATCCGTCCGATCTGCTGCTGGACGGCCTTGCGCTACTGATCACCGAAGGACGCGCTGCGGCAGCGCCCACGCTCAGGCGGGCAGTGAGCGCGTTTCGCGGCGAAGAGATCTCCGTAGAGAAAGGACTCCAGTGGGCCGTGCTGGCCTCGTCGGCCGCTGTCACACTGTGGGACTTCGAGAGCTGGGCGGCGGTCATCGCCCGTCACGCCGAGCTTGCTCGCGACGCAGGAGCGCTCGCGCTCCTCTCGATCGCTCTGAACGGAGAGGGAATAGTCGTCACATGGAGCGGTGACTTTGCGGGAGCCGCGTCCGTGATTGCGGAGGCCGACGCGGTCACAGAGGCGACTGGGACACGCATCGCGCCGTACGGTGGTCTGCTGCTCGCCGCTCTGAGGGGACGGGAAGCCGAGGCGTCGGCACTGATCGAGGCCACGATCAAGGACGCCATCGCCGGGGGCGAGGGACTCGCCGTGCAATATGGGCGATGGGCGACGGCGGTCCTCTACAATGGCCTCGGCCGCTACGAGGAGGCGCTGGCCGCAGCCGTGAAGGCCAGTGACGAGACGCGCGAGCTGTTTCTCTCCGCTTGGGCGCTGCCCGAGCTGATCGAGGCGAGCAGCAGAAGCGGCAAGGCCCAACTTGCCAGCGACGCACTCAAGCGACTCGCCGAGGCCACACACTGCAGCGACGCCGACTGGGGACTCGGGATCGTGGCCCGGTCACGGGCGCTGCTGTGCGAGGGTGAGGAAGCTGAGAGCCTCTACCGTGGGGCAATCGAGCGGCTCGGACGGACGCGACTGCGTCCGGAGCTTGCCCGCGCGCACCTGCTGTACGGCGAGTGGCTGCGTCGTGAGAAGCGCCGCGTCGACGCCCGCAAGCAGCTCCGCATCGCGCACGAGATGCTCACTGCGATCGGCATGGAAGCGTTTGCCGAGCGCGCACGCCGCGAGCTGGTGGCGACGGGCGAGACGGTTCGTAAGCGGACAGTCCAGACGTCTGTCGAACTCACGCCCCACGAGACGCACATCGCACAGCTCGCGTGCGACGGGCTGTCAAATCCGGAGATCGGAGCGCGACTCTTCATCAGCCCGCGCACAGTCGAATGGCACCTGCGCCACGTGTTCGGCAAGCTCGGGATCAGAGGCCGCATTGGCCTTCACGATGCTCTAGCGAGCCGAGGTCAGGACGCCGCGTCCGTCTAGCAGTTGGGCAGTCGCGCGCTTCCGGGAGCGGCCGGTCTCGCGCGCATGAGCACAGGCCCCCGGCGCGGTGACATGGCGAAGTATGTGCGGGCCTGCTACATGCTCATCGACGACCTGAGGTCGGTCCGACGACAGTTCAGCTCAGAGGCTTTCGAGACTTCTCCAGCGCGAGCGCGAGACTGTGGGCTCCGACGGTTGTCGGCGTGGTTCTGTCGGGGCGGCGAGGATTGGTTCGCACCGGTCGCCCTCAGGACTTGCGCATCTTCTCGTGCAGCGAACTCGGCCCGGAGAGCTCCGCTTCGATCAGCCATCCGGACGTGATCGCTACGATCGTCAGTGGTACAAGGGGCACCAGTGGAAGCGACGCTGGGGAACGGTCCATTACCAGCGTCGCAGCGGCGGCCCCGGCGATCGTGGCGAGGATTATCGCCACGCCGCGGGACTCTTCGCTTGACCATCCCCCTGCTACGAGTGCTTCCAGCAGGGCCGTGAGGGTACCTGTCAGATACGTGGTCGAGAAGGGGCCTAGACGTCGCACCGCGGTGGTCTGGATGCCCATGACGACGGCGAGGAGCGGCACCAGCATCGCCTGCACCCCATGACCGGGGTGCCCGCCGGTCGCCTCCCACGCGACTGCGAACCCAAGCAGCAGGACAGCTGCGCTGGCCAGGGCGACAGTTACGCCGACTGGCCAGACTCGGTGGTCCCCAAACTTGTTCTGGCAACCACGAGGGGAAGCAACCAACACCCCGACTGCGTAGCCCACGATGGCGCAGCCCGCGAGTAGCGCAAGCGCGCCGTCGCGCCGAACGCCACCAATGCCGAGTAGAACCAGATTCCCCGTGACCACCCCCGCGAACACGTGACCGAGCCCCTCGAAGCTCGTCGCGTCGGTCGCGCCAGCGGCGACACCGAGCGTCACGAGGAGGAGATCGCGGATCCGTTCCGGAGATCTGGACGCGCCTAGCAGCGGCCGATCCGAGTCCGGCTGGACCAACTTCCTCCGCGGTTCGGCACCGTTCCCGGATCCGGGACGCTTCGTACGGGCGCGCTTCTCTGAGGAGGGGATTGCAGCTCGTCGGATCATCTCATCAGCGCGCTCGCGCCGAGTTCTGGCGGCGGGTGCGTGGCTTCCGTGGCGTCTGACGGTCTAGGCCCCCCGTAACGCCAGCGCACGTCGACATCGCATCGATTCCGGGTCCGGGCTTGGTGGCACTGAGGGCCGCCCGCCGTACGCGCAGAGCGCATCGCCATAGATCTGCGCTTCTAGGTTTCAGTACCACCGTGCGCCTGTCTTTTCCTCGCGGTCGGGTGCCGCTGGAGACGCGGCGAACCTGGACGGCTCATACCCGGCGGCCGCGCATGTCCAGGTTCGATACATATCGCCAACCACAACGCATTCCCGTCGCCACTGCACGTAACCGTCGCTGGCGGCGTCCAGTAGCGCACAGCGGCGCGCCGAGAGTTTGATCGGCGGTAGAGCCATCGGTCCTTGTCTTCGGTCCGGTTGTACATGTCGGAAGCGTGCCTCAAGCACATCTCAATCGCATCCGGTGATGCACCGGTCTCGTCGTCGGAGTGACGCCCAACAATCGCCGCCGGTCCCCGATGGGCGAACCGATCACCTGCCGGAAGACGCACTCGGTCTCCCTACGGAACTCGGGCGGCTCGCGCGCGAGCTGACGAGCAGCTCGTAAGGCTCTGATTCTCGCCGGCGGGCCGGATGAGGCCGTCACTCAACCAGAGCGCACGAAACCCCGCCCGAAGGGTGGAGTCTCGCTAGAGGGGGTTACAGGGGCACTGGACCGCGTGGCTAGTGCCGGCGGCGATAGACCCAGCGGTTCATCCACCTGATTATGCGCTCAGACAGAGCTTCCAGGCGACTCCGCCCGGCAAGGCGTCGTGGCCTAAGCCTAGGCCGAACGAAACCGGGGCGGTAGAGGACAAGATGCACGGCCGTGACCCGGTATTGCCCTGATGCGACCGAGCCCGCCGTCGGTCAACGTGCCCGGCGTCAACACGCCAGTGAGCCCCAGAGGCGACCTACCGAAGCCAGCATGAGCACCAGCGATGTCCACAGTGACTATGACGTGATCGTGCTAGGCGGCGGCGCGCCCGGTGAGCACCGCGCCGTCGTGATCGCCGAGGGTGGCGCCCGAGTTTCCGTGGTCGGACGCGAGCTGCGTGGCGACTGCTCGTTGCCCGCCACGGTCCGTCGGCCGCGCGTCGACGGGTTCGGCCTTGAGACGGTCAGCATCGAACTGGACGGCCACGGGATCCCGATGGACGGGTATGCGCGTGTGGCCGCGCGGCCGTGGGCGATCGGCGACGTCAACGGCATTTGGCCGTTGACACACGCGGGCGAGTACGAAGGCGACGTCGTCGGGACCATCCTCGGTACGCCGCGACCGGCCCACTACCACGCGTTGCGGCGGGTCGTCTACACCGATCCACAGTCCGCGTCGGTCGGCGCCATGGACGCTCCGTTCAGCGCAACCGCGCCGCTATGGGCGGTGTCGAGGACGGCGACTTGCACGCACGCCTACGCGGAGTCGAACGGCTTCCTAACTCTGCGCAACGACGCTGGGCGATTGATGGGTGCGTACGGGCTCGGCACCAAAGCCGGCGAGTGGCTACAGCAGGCCGCGCTCGCGATCGGCGTCTGCGCCTGGATCGAGGTGCTCCGGGACACGATCCAGCCTTTCTCCAGCCTCTCCGAGATACACGCCGCCGGACTGAAGGCGCTCGTCGGCGAGATCGCCGGCCCACACAAGCCAACGATCGGGTCCACATGAGCGGCCGTCTCGTCGGTCTCCACAGCGCAACCGGCGTTGCCCTGATCGCCGCAACGGTGCTCGCCTCCGGAGCTGCGTCGCTCGACGCGAACGTCGTCAAGGTCGCGGTGCCAGCGATCGGGCACGATCTGCGCGCCGGGGTTGGTGCGCTGCAATGGACCCTCACGAGTTATTTGCTGGTGGTTGCGGCGCTGCTGCTGCTTTCCGGCGCGCTGGCAGACCAGTTCGCACGGCGCCGACTGCTGGTGGTCGGGCTGTGCGTGATGCTTCTGTCCTCCGTCCTGTGCGCGGTCGCGCCCTCGATCGGCACGCTGATCGCGGCGCGAGCGCTCGAGGGCGTCGGCGCCGCGCTGGTCGTTCCCAACAGTCTCGCGCTGCTCAACGGCACCCTTGACCCAAGCGACCGCGCGATCGGGATCGGGATCTGGGCGGGACTTGAGACGCTTACGACGACCGTCGGGCCCTACGCCGCCGGCTGGCTGGCCGACAACGTGTCGTGGCGAGCGGTGTTCCTGCTGACGATCCCGCTGGTCATCGGGGCGCTGATCGTAATCCGACGCGTTCCGGAGAACAGAGTCAAGTGGACCGGAGCGTCACCGGACCTCCTCGGAGGGCTCCTGGCCGTCGTTGGGCTCGGCTGTGTGATTTATGCGCTAACCAGCGGACCGGAATCGGGCTGGCTCGGCCCACGGGTGCTCATTACGGCTGTCGTTGGCTGCGTGGCGCTGGGGTCACTGATCCCGCTCGAGCGACGGACGCGTGCTCCGATGTTGAGGATGTCGGTGTTCGGGTCGCGACAGTTCGACGCGATCAACTTGACGACGCTTCTGTTGTACGGCGCCCTTGGCACCGCCAGCTACATCGTCATCCTGCAGTGCGAGGTCCGCCTCGGTTACTCGGCCTCCAAGGCCGGCGCCGCGCTGATCCCGGAGTCGGTCGTGTTCCTCTTGATCACGCCGATCAGCGGCGCGCTGGAGGCGCGCCTGGGGCCGAGGTGGCTGATGACATCCGGAATCGTGATCGTCGCCGGCGCATTCGTGTGCCTGTCGGCCGCGCAGCCGGGATTGAGCTATTGGGCGGCAATCCTCCCCGGAGCGCTGCTCTGGGGACTCGGGACCGGGCTGGCGGTGAGCCCGCTCACCGCGGCGGTGCTCGCCGCCGTCGACGACGCCGACCTGGGCGAGGTATCCGGGATCAACGACGCCGCCTCACGGCTCGGTGGCGTGGTCGTACTCGCGCTCGTGCCCGTGTTCATCGGCGCGACCAGCGGGCGCAGCCTCGCCAAAGCGCTCGTGCACGGCTATCAGCCTGCGATGCTCGTCATGGGCGCGATCTGCGTGGGCGCGGCGCTCATCACCGCCCTGTTCGTCTCAAACGAGCGCGTGACCGACCCGTCGCTCGCTCGGCTGCCGCCACGACGGTTTGGAACTGAGGTGGCCGAAAGGCGTCGGCAAGCGTAGGCAACGTGGCGCGGATCGCGCGATCGAACGCGACACCGGCGACGGCCGCCAACCCGCCGCACGGCCGGGATTGCATTCGTCCGCCGCACGGCTGGGTCGTCGCCAACCCGATCGTGAGGGTGGCGGACGTCTCCCGAGCGAGGCGGTCGTC
>DATAWT010000035.1:0-4828 GCA_036267075.1 Solirubrobacteraceae bacterium | reverse complement strand
CCGCCTTGTACGCGGAGCTTTCGAGTTCAGCGTGTCGAGCACGTCAGCCGCGCCGCTCTTCGTGAGTGCCTCCAAGGCGACCTTAACCGCGCGGCTGACGGTCGACTTGTGCACGCCGAGTCGGTCGGCGACCCGCACTTCACTCACGTATTCGTGCTCACGAGCATCCTCGACGACCGCCCTGAAATAGCGGCGCTGTCGTGGACGCAAGCGCTTCTCGGCGCGCTCAAGCACGGCCCCGGCCTCCCGGCGCTGCTCCCTCGCCAGGACGACTTCTTCGCCCGTCGGCGGGCGCGCCCCGATCGAGCCCAACATATCGCTCGGAGCGACTTCGCGGATCTGTTGCCGACGCTGCAGCCAGCGCTTCTTCTTTACGAGGAAGGAGAACGTGCCTTCGATTCCCGGCGCGCCGCCCAGGATGAAAGCTCCGTCGTCACCGCTATCGACTGCCGCTATGAGCAAGGCGAGCAGCTCGCTTGAAACGTCCTCCCCGGAAAAGCCGGGAACATGCCAGGACAGCCTGCGCTGCAGCTTCGCGATGCGGTCGTACCACCACGACAGGTACGCCGCGCGCTTCACCGGATCGCCTTGCGCCCCGTGGCGCTGGCGTTCGTCGCGCAGCTCCATCCATAGCCTGCGCGCGCCGTAGCGGCGCAGGAACTTCCGCCGGACCCGGTAGAGCTGCGCGTTCGCGAATCGCTCGATCGGTCCCTCGGCCTCGTCGTGGCACTCGAGAACCCATTCCGCCATGGCATCCAGCTCGGCGCGCAGCGTCTCGCGTGCGGTTGTCCCGAGCTGCAGCGTGGCGGCGCCGACGTTCCGCAGGCACGTCTCAACGGTCGCGATCGCGGCGTCCGATACCTGGTCGACGTCGAACGATTGCCTCAGCGAAGGCACTTGCCAGGCCGAAAGCGACGCAACTTCCGAGGCAGGAACCACGGTCGCGGTCGCCGGATAGACTTCGCCGTCGAGACATAGCGCGTGCGCGAAGGACGTCTCAAACGCCGCCAGCGTCGGCGCGAGGCCCGCGAGAGCCGCAGGAACAGGAAGAAGGGCGAACTTGAGCATGCTGCTGCCTCCGCTTTAGAGGTGGAGGCCGTTTCCGAGTCGAGTTGCGGTTTTTTTACCTGAGTTCCACAAAAAGGTCTGCGCGGTGGTCGCGAGGTGCGCTTCGCCACGATGACACGGCGCATGTGTTCAGTATACTGCGCCGATGCCCGAACGCTCGCTCGCCGCGTCGCCGCCAGGGCGACGATACGCCCAACCTCGGCACGAAAGCCCTGAGGCGGGCGATCGAAGACCTCGCGAAAGCGCGAGAACTCGTCGGCGCACGCGTCGGCTACAAGGTGAACGCCAGGGGCGAGCACGTGGTCGCGCTCATCTTCGAGTCGCTCAAGCGTAACCCCTCCACGGACGACGTGTAGATCGGCGGGCGCACGAGGTGGCACGCGTGCGGGCGGAGGATCGCCCCATGCCGAAGAGTCGCTTGCTGCCCACCTCGTACTCGACCGATCGTCGCTGGACGGCCGACGACGCCCGTGCCGCGCTGGCCGCCCAGGCCGCCTCCGGGCTGTCCGTGCCGGCATTCGCGGCTCGCGAGGGGATCGACCCGCAGCGGCTGTATTCCTGGCGACGGCGGATCGAGGTCGGTTCTGTCGAGGCGCCGCCCGCGTTCATCGAGGTGCGGCACGCGGCCGAGCGAGAGCGTGTCGAGATCGTGCTCCGTTCGGGCCGCGTCGTTCGTGTCGCTGAATCCATCGACGGCGACGTTCTGCGTCGCCTGATCGCTGCGCTCGAGCAGGATCCGGCTTGCTGAGCCTGCCGCCGAGCGTGCGGCTCTTCGTCGCAACGCAGCCCGTGGACGGACGTAAGGGCGCCGACAGCCTGATGGCGCTGGTGCGCGACGTGTTCCGGCAGGATCCGTTGAGCGGGCATCTGTTCGTCTTCTTTTCGAAGCGGCGCGACCGGGTTCGTGTCGTGTACTGGGACCGTTCCGGTTTTGCAATGTGGACGAAGCGTCTCGAGAAGGGCCGTTTTCGTCCGACATTCTCCGCGGACGGCAAGCTCGCGGCGAGCGCGATGGAGGCGGCAGAGCTCGCCCTCATCATCGAGGGGATCGATCTCGCCGGCGCGCGACGACGACCGCGGTGGGAGCCGCGCAAGACGACGACGCCAGATTCTACGCCGCGACTTTTTTCTTCATCCCGGTGATCGGTTTCAGTCCCCCGACGCGTCTAAAGCGTTGGATGCAGCCGTCGCCGACGTCGCCGTACTCTCCCGATCTCGAGCAGCTTCGCGCGTGGCTCGAAAGGATGGTGTCCGCGATGAAGTTCGTCGAGCTCGTGCTCGCAGTCCTCACGCTGATCGCGCGCATGCGCGACATCAACGTGGAGCTGACGAAGCGAGTCGCCCACCTCACTCGCAAGCGTCCTCGCTCCGAGACGCTGGCGCGCCTCGAGCGCCAGCTCGTCCTCCCCTTGATGGAGGTCGTCACTCCCGTCGTGAAGCCGACCACCGACGACTCGAAGGATTCGCGCAAGACGAAGCAGCGCGGCGGCGGGGGCCGAGGGGATTTCCCGGCGCACATCCCCCGCGTCGAGGTGAAGAATCCCGTCCCTCCAGACCTCCGGATCTGTCCGCTGTGCGGCCAGGAGATGAAGACCGTCTCTCATTCCGTGTGCGAGAGCATCAATGTCGTGCCGGCGCGGTTCTTCATCGAGCGCCGCCTCGACGAGACCGTTGCCTGCCCGAGCGACGATACGATCGTCTCCGCTCCACCGCCGCCCGCGATCGTCGAGCGCGGCAAGCTCGGCGACACGCTCATCGTCGAGGCGACGTGCGACAAGTATATCGAGCACCAGCCCGTCGAGCGGCAGTCCGTCCGCTTCGCGCGCGCCGGTGTCGATGTCGCTCCGCAGACGCTCGGGCGGAGCGTCTGCGCCCACATCGATCTGCTCATGCCCGTGGCCAGGCTGGTCGCGGAACAGACCCGCGCCCCCGGATACCTCGGCACGGACGCCACCGGCATCCCCGTGCTCGATCCGAGCATCGCCGACGGGATCCGCACCGGCGCCATGTGGTGCTGGACCAACGCGTGTTGGGTCAGCTTCTTCTACTCGGCGCACGGCGACGCCAAGAGTGTGCGCGACTTCCTCGGCGACGACCTCCGGCGCAACGTTCAGTGCGACGGCACGAGCGTCACCAACTGCATCGAGCGCGCGGGCGGCAAACGGCCCGGCTGCATGAGCCATGGACGGCGGCGGCTCGTCGAGGCCGCCCGCGGCGGCGACTTGCTCGCGCTCGAAGGGGTCCGCCTGATCGCGCCCCTGTTCGAGGTCGAGCACATCTCGAAGCTCGCCGGCGACATCGCCGAGCAACGCCTCGAAAGGCGAATCCAGCATAGCAAGCCCATCGTCGAGAAGCTTCGGGCGTGGCTCGACGAGCACCGCGCAGTGACGCCGCCCAAGACCCCGCTCGGGCGCGCGCTCGGCTATCTCCACCGGCAATGGAAGCGCCTCATGCTCTTTCTCGAAGACGGCAACATCGAACTCACGAATAACCGCCGCGAGCGCGAGCTCCGAAGGTTGGTCCTCGGAAGAAAAAATTGGCTCTTCACCTGGCTCGACGACGGCGGCGAGCGCACGGCAGCGATCCTCAGCATCATCGCGACTTGCATCGCCCACGACGTCAACCCCCGCGCGTACCTCCATCTCGTGACGAAGCTCATCGTGCACGGCTGGCCGAACAGCAGACTCCGCGAGCTCCTGCCCGACCGCATCCTCGCCGCGCATCCCGAGCTCTACGTCGGCGACCGCTCGGCGTTGCCCGTGTTCTCGGATCCGCCCGCGCTCCCAGGCTGATCCGGCGTTCCCTCCGTCAGCTCCTTGGCTGGCGCCGCGTCCGAAGCCTCGCTCACGTCTTCGTCGATCGCTTCGCGGATCACTCGCTCCGTCAGCTCATGAAGGTGGGCGTCGAGTTCCCCCGAGAGCGCTAGAAACTCCGGCCACAGCGTGCGCTCGTGGAACGTCTTCGGCGCTCGCAGCAGGACCGTGCTGTATCGTCGCCCGGGCTCGCGATACGGCTTCAGGCCATACCGGCGGCACAGCGCCAGGAACAGCTTCCGCTTCCACGGATCCGGGAGCGAGTACCGAAAAACCTCTTCTCGCTCCCGACCCTGAAGCTCCGCCAGACGCTCACGGATCCGCTCTGCTGCTCGACGTGCCGCCTCGCGCTCCCCGTCGATCCTCGTCCCGGCGTGCAGCGCCTCGATCTTGCGCAGCTTCTCGAGCAGCGTCCCTTCGAGCGGAAGTCTCATGCCCGAAACCAACCACGCTCACTCCGCAGCGTCACCCCCGACGCATTTCCTCGGAATTTCCGCAAGCGCCGAGCCCTACGCCGTTCGTGGAGGGGTTACACATCACGCGCCCGCCCATCGCGCAGGACCGGCTCGCCGAGCGCTCCGACGGCACGCTCGAGCTCGAGCTCAAGAGTGTCTGGAAAGACGGGACACGCGCCATCGTGTTTTCGCCCGAAGACCTCGTGCTCCGGCTCGTTGCCGCGATACCCCCGCCGCGCTGGCACATGCTGCGCTATTTCGGGATCCTCTCGAGCCATTCGCGTCTCCGAAAACAAGTCGTCCCGCGCTCGCCTCCCGACCCCGGAGCGTTCCGCCCGCCGCCGGCGATCGGCGATCAGCTCGAGCTCGCCGGGCTGGGCGATGCCGACGACCGAGCTCGGCCGGGCCGAAACCGATGGGCATGGCTTCTCGGTCATGTCTTTCGCGCCGACCTCGAGACCTGCGAGCGTTGTGGCGGACCGATGCGATGGG
>DATAWT010000034.1:0-28900 GCA_036267075.1 Solirubrobacteraceae bacterium | reverse complement strand
GTCTCGGCCGACAGGTCGGTGCCGGTCGTCAATTCGATCTCGGCCGTCGGCTCGAGAACCGGCTCCGCCTCCGTGTCCGCTGGCAGCGGCACGGGCGACTCTGCTGCCAGCGGCTCGTCCGGCTGCGGTTCCTCGCGCAACGACTCGGGATGTGGTCGCGGTGGCGGGAACAGGTCCGCTATCAGCGGCTCGAGCCGATGCGCAGGTTCGTGCCGTGACTCCGCGCTTCTGCGTGGCGGCGGTGCTGGCAGCTCAACGTTCGGAGGCCCGTCGCGGTGCTCGGGATTCGGGTGCGACTCCGCCTGCGGTCGCGGCGGTGGCACCGGCAGTTCAGACTGAGACCGCCGCGTGGTGACGACGCGGAGCGGCCGCGCCGCGGTTCGCGCGATCTGCGCCGGTCGATCAGACCGCGCGGCGAGCTTGCTTCGGCTCGCTCGCGAGTAGTAGGCGAGGACCTCCGAGTGGGCGGTTCCAACGGCCACGATCCCAAGCATCGGACTCGCGGCGCGAACGAGTGCCGCGCGACCGCGCCGTAGATCATCTCGCCGCGTGTGGCCGATTCGCGCCACCAGCATCACCTGATCGACGTAGGCGGCGAGCACAACGGCGTCCTTGATGGCACCCACCGGGGGCGTGTCCAGCAGAACCACGTCCGCCCTCACTTGAAGCTGGCGAAGGAGCGGGGCAAGATCGGGACCTCCGAGCAGTGGCAGAGGGCTCGCCGGGATCGATCCGCACGGTAGAACGCTGAAGACGTGTGAGTCGGTCGTCGCGTTTGGCGCGTCCGCGTTCGGGCTGGCCGCGTGCTTCACAGCGTTGACGGGCACCTCGACAAGGCCGATGCCGGCAGCGCGGTTGCCCGCGAGGATCGCGCTCAGGCCCTCCTGGTCGGGTGGCAGCCCTAGATACTCCGCGAAGCGCGGACGCCGCATGTCGCATTCCACCGCAATCACGTGCTGACCGAGCTTGGCCAGCGCGGCGGCCAACCCGAGCGTGACGCTCGTCTTGCCATCGCGCGGTCCTGCGGACGTGACCATCACCACGTTCTCTGCAGGACCTAGCCTGAACAGCAACGAGACGGCGAGCGAGTCGTAGCTCTCCTCGAGCTCCCAGGAGCGGGCGGGTAGCACGCCGAGCGCACGTGCGCCTTCCGGTGCGCTCGAGTCGTCGCGAAACGCGGAGAGCGATCGGAGCGACCCGCCGGCTCCGTTGGCGGCGGTCACGGCACCCTCCCCTTCGCCGCCACGCTCCCGCGAGCGTGCGGCCTGCGCTGCACGGTCGAGCGCCCCACGGCGCCCGCGAGGATCGGAGCGTGCGCCGGCGCTGGCCCTGGCAGCCAGTCGGTGGCGTCGCCGCGCGAAGCCGGTCAGCCTCGCGACCTGCACGCGCAACCTTGGAATCGCGCCGAGGATCGGGAGTCGCGAGATCGCAGCGGCTTCCTCCTCGTCGCGCAGCGTCCGGTCGAGGAGCTCGAGGATGATTGCCGCCGCGATCGCCACGAGCAGGCCGGCCAGCAACGCGATCAGCGCGTCCTTCACGGGCTTTGGTGACGATGGCGAGGTCGGCACGGTGGCGACCTGGGTCACGCTCGCGAAGGGGACCGCGGTGGCGATCGCCGTCTTGAGGTCGTTGACCGTGGTCTGAATCTGCTGCCCAGCTGGCGCTGCCTGTTGGGTGGCGCTCAGGCCATTGAAGTCGGCTTGCTCGCGGTTCAGCGCCGATTGAAATTGGCTTCGGGCTGCGTTCAGGCTGTAGACGTTCGAATACTGATTCGCGAACGCGTTGGCGATGCGCGTGGCGCGCGCCGGATCGGCGTCCGACACGATGACGTCGACGATGTTGGTCGTTCCTTCGAGCTCCGCATCGACTTGATTGAGCAGGTCGACATTGTTCTCCGAGAGCTTCAGGTTCGCACGGACGAGGTTCGCCATAGGGGTCTCGGTGATCTCCGAAACCTCGGTGTTCAAGTCGCGTTCGGGGTCTGCGGAGTTGGGCTGCGACCCCGGGTTGATCGTGCCCGCGACCGGATTGTCGGGTGCGATGTAGACCTTCGCCGTCGCGTCGTAGAGCTTCGTCGCCCTGCTGGTCATCAGCAGACTCACGCCGATCGCGAGCACCGGCAGGAGCACGATCACGAGCCAATGGCGCCGCAGCACGCGTACGCTCGCGGCGACTTGCTCGGCCATGGGGATCCCCGAGTCGAAGTCGTTTTGACGATCGTCCCTGATCTCGCCGTTACTCACCTTGGGCCCATCCGTTCGGCACGCCTATGCGATCGGAAATGAGTGTACGTGACCAGGGCAAACAGAGTGCCAGCTGGTCGCCGCTCGGCCCGACAATGCGCTGCTGCGTCTTTAGATTCAGGGTCACCAGCGCAAACGTCCGATTGCAGCGTCTAGAGTCTGGGTATGGCGACGCTGCACCCCGACCGTGACGAGACCGATGCGCGACTTGCCGGCGTGCGGTCCCGCGCGCGCGCACGCCTGGTCGTGGCTGGCGCGCGCTCGCTGCGCCGGGGTCCCTCAGCGGCTCCGGGACACGTCGGGTGGCTGGTGCGTCCAGCGCTTCGCCGCGGAGTTCTTCCTCGCCACGGCAGCTCGCTCCAGGACCGCCTCAAGCGCGCGACCGACCTGGTCCTCTCGATCGTCCTGCTGATCTGCTTCGCGCCACTGTTTGTGCTTGCCGCCGTGGCGATCCGCCTTGACACGCGGGGACCTGTGTTCTTCCGCCAGCCCAGGATTGGGCGAGACGGTCGCGAGTTCACGATGCTCAAGTTCCGCTCGATGGCCCTCGATGCGACACCCGACGCGCACCGCGACTACATCAACAGCCTCGCGAATGCGACTGGCGACCACGACGGCGGCCTGCGCAAGCTAACCGCCGACCGGCGAGTCACGCGGGTCGGCGCGATCCTGCGCAAGACCAGCATCGACGAGGCGCCACAGCTCATCAACGTGCTGGCCGGTCGGATGTCGATCGTGGGGCCGCGACCGGCCGTCGCCTACGAGCTCGAGTTCTACCGGCCGGAGCACGTCGAGCGCTTCCGCGTCCGTCCTGGCCTGACCGGGCTGTGGCAGGTGTCAGGCCGTAGCCAGCTCGGCTGGTACGAGATGCTCGAGCTCGACGTCGAGTACGTGCGCCGCCAGAGCTTCGCGTATGACATGTGGCTGCTGCTGCGCACGCCGTGGGCCGTGCTCAGCGCGCACACCGCCTGATCGCGCGGCCAGCTCAGGCGCTCAATCTGGCGCTACGCCTGCTCCGAGCTGCTCGTAGCTTCCGAGCGTGCGCGGCGCGAGCAGAGTCCGCCACGTCTCGTCGAGCAGAATCGCGCGCTCGTCCTCCCACCCGGGGTGGCACATCACCTCGACGCTTGACCCGCTCGAGAGCGCCAGCTTCTCCTCCATGCCCGCGCCACCGAGTGAGGGGTGCATGTCGCGGATCGAGAAGAAGTAGCGCGGGGCACGGAAGCGTGTCCGCAGCCCGCGGTTGATGCATGCCCGCACGGCGCGGTTGGGCGCGGACTTCTCGGCCGGGAGGTAGGTGAAGCTGGGTCGCATCTTCGCGCCGGGAGGAAGCGTGCGGGCGGTTAGAACGCCCAGTGACTGATGGATGTGTTCATGGCCGTCGAAATGGGACGGATCGCGGCCGTAGAGGCGTTGGAACTCGCCGAGTTGATCGGCGATCGAGCGCTCGATCTCGCGAAAGAGAGTGGGGCTCAAGCCCCAGCGACGCCAGCTCGGTCCGCCGAGGTATCGCGCGATGCGCGCCTGGCGCTGGCTCACGGCGTCATCGACGCCGGGAGCGTTGAAAGCCTCGGTGAGATTGATGTGTAGGCCAGCCGACAGAGAGTCGGCGAGCGGGAGCCGCGCGGCGGCATCTGAGCCGCGCATGTAGACCATCGCACTCACGGAGGTAACCGCACCGGTCTCCAAACACTGAGCGATCGCCGCCGTGGTGTCGGCATCGATTCCCCAGTCGTCGGCGTTGACGATCAGCAGCCCGCCGTCGCTCATCGCGCCACGCCAGGATCGCCGTCCGGCGCTGTGCCGACAGGGGCGGGACGGAGCGAGGATCCCAGCGGCGCGCGCTGCGCGACCTCGGCGTGATACAGCGCCACGAGATCATCCACGATGCGCGGCCACGTCAACGCCCGCATCGCCGCGTGAGCGTCCTCAACGAGCTTCTCGAGCTGAGCGCTCTTCGGCTGGCGCCACTGCTGCTCGAGGTCGAGCACCGCCCCGACGAACTCCTCAACCGCTTCGGCGAGCAGGAAGTGCTCGCCGGGCGTCACCGGCAAGCCCTCCGCGCCGAGCTGCGTCGAGACGACCGGACGCCCGTAAGCCGCCGCCTCGATGATCTTCAGCCGCGTTCCCGACCCCTCGAACACGGGCACCACCACCACGTGAGCGGCGTCGTAATAGGGCTCGACGCTCGGCACGCGCCCGATATAGCGGACGCCTTCCGCCGCGACCGGGCTCGCGGGCGGCGTGCCGACGATGTCGAACTCGACCGGGACGCGAGCGCGGATCTGCGGGATGACCCGCTGCACCATCCATGCGAGGCCACGCTCATAGGGCGCGTAGTCGCCGGAGCCGACGAACAGGAGCCGCAGCGGCTCTGCGGATTGCAATGGGCGCAGTGGCAAGCGGGCTACAGGGTCTGCGCCGTTCGGACAGAGCTTGACGTTCCGCGCGCCTGCGGCAGCCATGACGGCCGCGTCGACCGTTGATGTGGCAAGACAGAGGTCGACGCGGTTCCAGACGAGTCGCTCCTCCCGGGCGACCTTTTTGGCCTCGATGGCGTTGAAGGCCCGGCGCGTCGAGCTGCCGATGCGCGCGCCGAGCGCCAGGATCGTGTGCTCGATGTTGTGCGAGCAGTAGACGTTGAGCGCGCCGGTGAACGGCGGCACCATCGCGACGCCGGAGTCGTCGAAATGAATGATCTGCGGGCGGTGGCGCGCGACCGCCTGCTCCATGGCGGCCGTGTAAGCCGCGGTCCGATAGCGCCCGTTGGTCCACGATTCCCGTCGCGCAAGGCTCGCGATCTGACTCAAGCGCTTGCTGCTCCGTCGCCCGGGCACGGTGACGATCGAAATCCCGGGCAGCAGCGTCTCGAGCTCGCTCCGTGAAACGTGACCGTCCGGATGTCCCTCTTCGACCTCGAACACCACGAGCTCGACGTCGAAGACCTCGGCGAGGCCGGCCAGAAGACGGTGCGTGCGGATACGCGCGCCGTTGACGAGCGGAAAGGGCGCGCGACAGGCCGCGAACACCAGCCGCTGACGGTTGGGATCAGGCATCGAACGTGATCTCGCCGTCACGGCTCGCGGCCCAGGTGACCGTCGCGCGTTGTGACCACTCCCCGGGGCTGCTGTCGGCAATACGCACCATCGCTTCCTCCTCAAGGACGCTCATCCCGGCTCGGGCCTTCCACCAGGCAGCGATGTCGCGCGGCAGCGCGTGCCACCCGCGATCGCCGTCGATCCGCTCGCGGAGGTAGGCGAGCAGCTGCGAGTAGAGGTCGAGGCGTTCCGCGGCGAGGAGGTAATCGGGGTGGACGATCACGTTGATGAGCCCGTGGTTGGCGACCAGCCAGTCGCCCTTGCGGCGCCACAGATCGATCGTCGGCTCGCGGAGGATCTCCCACAACGTGTGGTCCTGGACCATCGTGATCGGGAGCTCGACGATGCTGTCAAGGAAGTAGGGAAAGATCGAGCAGCAGCCCCCGGGCTCGGGCTCGTAGGGATCTGTATCGGGAAACGATGAGTCGTAGAGGCAGCCCAGCTCGCCCATCCAGTCGGGGTTGCGATGCGTCGCCGGCGAGCGGAAGCCGACGGCGTCCCAGTCGCGCAGGTAGCGATGGATCGCCGGCAGCTCGCGCTCGAAGCCGGCGCGGTCGCGAAAGAGCAGGCCGTCGTGCTTGATGCCGTGGAGGCCCACCTCGCAGCGGGCGTCGCGAACGCGTTCGAACGTCCCGTCCGGTATCGGGTACCACTCCGCGACGAAGTTCCAGGACGAGACGATGCCGTGGCGGCGCTCGACTTCGAGGACCGCGTCGATGTTCTCGATCCCGGCCGAGGACTCGACGTCGTGCGTCACGATCGCGGCGAAGCGGCGTCCGTCGGGCCAGTAGTTGACGAGCGGCAGCCGCGCCGTTGACCGCGAAGCGAGCCGCGTGCGCAGTAGCGCGTGCTCGTGCTCGACCAACAGCGTCTCGATCGGCCAGGCCGGGAATGACACGTGTGTGCGCCGGGCGTACAGGCGTCGCGCGGCGATCTGCAGCCGGCGGGGCAGCCACCGTTTGAGCGCGTAATAGATATTCAGGGCCCGCCGCCGCGAGCCGCGCGTTCGATAGCGCTCGCGGAGGTAGAGCTCGGGATCGATCGCGCCAGGGTCGGCGCGCGCCGCTTCGTGCGCTACGTCAGCCATGCGGGCGGACGCTACAGCCTCCGCAAGGCGGCGGCCGCGGAGCTCAACGGTCGGAGCGGCGGGGGCGCTGCGTGTCCACCACCCGGATCTTGCGCCACTGCTGGTGAGTACGATCGCGCCGTGAACATGGATGTCGGGGCCGAGCCGACCGCGGTCGGTGGGGGCGATGGCTTGGAAGCCGCGGCGCCTCCAACGATGGCCACGGTGGGCCGGGGGGTTTCGTGGAAGCTGATCACGGTCGCCTTCGGCCAGGGGTCCTGGTACGCCTCGCTGTTCGTCCTCGCCCTGCTCATCCCGCCACACGATTTTGGCGTCGCCGCCGTGGCCTCGGTGGTCGCGTCCTTCACGCTGCTGATCTTGGAGTCCGGGACCAGCGGCTCGCTGATCATCGCGCGTGAGCTCGCCCCCAGTGCTATTCGCCGTGCGCTCATCCGCACGAGCGCCGCCGGAGTGCTCGCGACGGCCGCCTTCGTGGCTCTCGCCGGTCCGATCGCCGATGCCTTTACCGGCGGCGCCGATGTCGGTGTGCTGCGAGTCATCGCGGCAACCGTCGGGCTCGCGGCGATATCGATCGTCCCAAATGCCCTGCTCACAAAGCACCTGCGGTTCAAGTCGGTCTCCAAGATCACGATCGCCGCAGCGGCGATCGCCTCGGTGGCGGCGGTGGTCGCGGCTCTGCTTGGCGCAGGCGTGTGGTCACTCGCCGTCCGTCTTGTCGTCAACCAGCTCGTGCTGACGGTGTTGGCCGTGGCCGCCGCGCGCGATCTGATCCCTCGCCCCGCTCCGGGTGCGGCTCGAGCCCCCAGGCCCGCCGGATCGACGGCATTTCTGTTGATCGCGGCGGCCACGACGGTTGCCTGGAGCTTCGACAACCTCACGGTCGGCGCGTTCACCAATCCGACCCAGCTCGGCCTCTACTCGCTCGGCTTCTCGCTGGCGTTTGCGCCGCTCACGCTCGTGTCCTGGAGCGTCGGACAGGTGCTGCTCCCGGCGATCGCGGCGGCAGCCGACGCGGATGCCGTGCGACGCCAGACCATCAAGGCACTCCGGATGATGGCGCTGCTGCTACTGCCGCTCTTACCGGTGGCGATCGCGCTCGCACCGGGCCTGATCCCGGCCGTCCTCGGGCACCGCTGGAAGGGAATGGTGGTGCCTTTCGAGATCCTGGTCGTGGTCGGGATCGGCCAGGGCATCGTCAACACGCTCGGCGAGGCGTTGGCCGGCGCCGGCGTGCGAAGCGCCACGATGCGGTCACGCATCGACATCGTGTGGGCGTTCGGCACGATCGCGGCAATCGTCGTCGGAGTCGAGCTCGCCGGGATCCGCGGTGCCGCCGTCGCGCACGTCGTGGCGTTCGTCGGCCTCGCGCTCGCCTACGGATGGCGCGGCGGCCGTGGAATCGGCCTTTCGATGCGCGCGCTCTCGGACGCACTTCGCGGCGTTGTCGGATGCTTTGCGGTTCAAGCGATCGTCACGGCGGCGATCGCGATCGGCCTATATAGCGCGGGCGCGGGCGCGATCGCTTCAGGCCTGGCGGGTGCCGCAGCCGGCGCGCTGGCGCTTGCCGCGGCGCTGCGACTCGGTGCTCGGGCGCTTCTCGAGGAGGGCCGCGGCGTCGTGTTGGCCACCCGGCGCAGCGGGGCGTGAGCGCGTCGGCTTCGGCGCTCTAGGTGCGCGCCGGCGCGGGCGCTTCGATCCGAACTAGACGGCGAGCGCGGTTTCCACAAGCGCAGGGTCGCGAGCGGGAGCTCTCACGCGCCGCGCCACGACCGGAAGCGCGCAGTACGCGACCAGGAAGCCCATCGTGTAGGTGGCCTGTGAGCCCTGGTGGAAGACGGGGAAGGTGAGGTTCATGATGAGCAGCGCGACGAGGCTCGCCTGTGCGCCGTTTCGCACCGCGTCAACCATGCTCCCGCCGCGCGCTCGGCCTGGCCACGCCGCCGACAGCGCCAGCAGCAGGATGAGCACCGCGGCTCCGAGGATCCCCTCGTGCCAGGCGAGCCAGAGATAGCCGACGTGGGTGTATGACTCGGCGCTCGGCGGCACGTCGTTCCACGGCTGTCCCCAGTAGATAGTGTCGGCGAGCCCCCAGCCGAGCAACGGCTTGGCTCGGATCTTGGCGAGCACGAAGCCCGACTCGACGCTTCGATAGCGCACCGACGGGTCGGTCTTGTACTGCCCGATGCTCAGAAGGCGCTGCTCGGCGGTCTGGAGCGTGCTCGGTGAGACCGCTGCCAGCGTCGAGACCCCGACGATGAAGCAGACGGCGAAGATCAGAGCCAGCCGCACGCGCCGACCCGGTCGAAGACGGAGGCCGACCAAGAGAATGGCGGCGATCGTCGCGACCCACGCCGTTCGCTCGAAGGTGAGCAGCAGTGAGATGACGTTGAGCACGAGCACGCCGACGAGGAAGAGGCGCGCCCGTCCGTTCTTGATCGCGCCCGAGGCGAGGGCGGCCACGCACAGCACGACGACGACGGGGAAGGCGAACAGTCCGCCCTGGAGCTGTCCGACCCCCTCGCTCGTGAGGCTGACGCCAGATCGCACGCCGAAGTCACCGCTGAAGCTGGCGCCGGCGAACCACTGGGCGATTCCGAACAGCCCAACGGCGAGCCCGAGGACGGCGAGGGCTCTGATGACGCGCGGGTGCGCTCCGCGGTCCGCGAGCGCGGTCATCACGATCAAGGCGAATGCGAAGCCGCCGGCGAGCGCTCGAAACTCGGCTCCCACCTCCGAGAGCGGCTGATGGGCGCGCAAGCCCTGCCAGGCTTCAAAGAGCGTGAACGCGCAGGCGATCGCGACTAGGGCGACCGTGGTCAGCTGTCGTCGGGACAGACGAAGCCGCGGCAGGATGAGCGCTGCCCGCAGGAAGCCGGTCAGGAGGAACAGGTCGGATATCTGCAGGCCACTGTTGCCGGTCCCGCCACCGCCGACGTGGTAAGCGTCGGCCACGGAGTAGGGGACGATCGCCGTGAGGGCGAGCAGGATCGCCATGTGCGTGACGGGCGCGAGGAACGCGAGCAGCGTCACGATGATCACAGCGGCGATTGCGAGCGCATAGCTCGGATGCCGCGCCGCGAGGACGCCGAGGAGCATCGCCACGCCGGCAATGAGCGTCGCGCGAATCCATGCGCGGGAAACGAGAGTCTCGGTCATCGGTGTGTCACACCGCCGAAGGTAACGTACCGGCATGCGGTTGGGCGTGATTGCTTGCTTTCTTGACGAAGAGACCTGCCTGCCGGCGTTCCTCGAGTCGGTCGCCGCGCAGACGCGAGCGCCCGATCGGCTGCTGCTGGTGGACGACGGTTCAGCCGACGGTTCGCTGGGCCTGGCTCGGGAGTACGCGGCCACGCACGCCAACACGGTCGTGCTGAGCCGCCCGCGGCGACCGCCGCAGCGCGACCGGCTCGCGACCGCCGCGGAGCTCGAGGCGTTCAGCTGGGCTGTAGAGCAACTCGATATCGACTGGGAGGTCGTGGCCAAGCTCGACGCCGACCTGTGCTTGTCCCCCGACATGTTCGCCGAGCTCGAGCGGCGGCTCGAGGTCGACCCGGGCCTCGGAATCGTCGGCGCCGTCCAGGGCCTGCGCCTCGCTGACGGCAGCGTGGTCCGCGAGCGCTGCCCTCCAAACCATGTTCGTGGCTCGACGAAGTTCTATCGCCGCGCGTGCTTCGAGCAGGTCTATCCCCTGTCGTTCCTGCTCGGTTGGGACACCACCGATGAGGTGCGCGCGCGCATGTCGGGCTGGCGGACGGGGTCTTTTGAGATGCCGGCCGGTGACCCGGTGCTGATGCGGGCGACTGCGACGCGCGACGGGGTGCTGCGCGGGTATCGCCGAAACGGCGTCGCCGCGTACGCCTACGGGGCGTCGTTCCGGTGGGTGCTGCTCGGCGCGCTGGCGCGGATGCGCGAGGAGCCGCGAGTGTTCGGCGGATTGAGCGTGGTGCAGGGCTGGTTGACAGCGCTGCTTCGCTCGCATCCGCGGGCTGACCCAGAGCAGCGGGCATTCATCGCAGCCGAGCATCGCAGTCGCATCCGCGCGGCGCTGCTGGGCCGGGCTTCGCGCCGACGGGCGGCTGGCGTGGAGCCGACGGCGAGCGGCTAGGATCGTCCGACTTTGATCACGTTCGCGCCGAGCCGCGTCAGACGACGCGTGAAGAAGTCGCGCCGGCCGGGCTCGGCGCGGTCGCCGCAGACGCGTTGTCGATGACCACCCTTCCCCGCCCGCGGTCGGCCTCCCTACAGAGGAGGGCGGTGGCGGCGGCAGCTCTGGTGCTTGTCATCGTGGTCGCAGCTGTGATCGTCGTGATCGTCAGCGGCTCGCACGCAGCTCGATTCGCGTTGGCGCCGAACGAGCACGACGTGACGGCCTGGGCCTCTCCGCAAAGCCGTCCGTTGTCGGACGTGGCAGCGGCCGCGCTCGTTGCCCGCACGCCGGAGAACCGGCCGGCCAATCAGGCGGCGAACGATTACGTGCCGACGACGCGGCAGCTCGACGCCTTCTACAAGGCTCAGCGAGACGGGCCGGGGGTGCACAACCCCCTCGCCGTGTTCGTGACCGGTCGGCCCGGGATAAAGGACCCCTCGACCGACGACCTCATTCAGTGGGCGTCCCACAAGTGGGGCATCCCCACCAATTGGGTTCGCGCCCAGGTGGCCGTTGAGTCGTATTGGCGGCAGTCGGAGCGCGGCGACTTGACGACGGTGAACCAGCGCGGATTCAGGCAATACCCGTCGTTCTCGCAGGTTCCCGGGACCCAGCATGTCTATGAGTCGGTCGGGATCTCTTCGGAGAAATGGCTGCCGGGCAACACGATTGGCGCGGGGACCAAGCAGCTCCGCTGGGAGTCGACCGCGTTCAACCTCGACTACTACGCCGCCACGGTTCGCTATTACTACGACGGCGACTGCAGCTGGTGCACGTCGGGCTACCACGCCGGCGAGGCGTGGAACAGCGTCGGCGCGTGGTTCTCGCCAAACCCCTGGGGCAACAACGGGGCGCGAAAGTACATCGCCAAGGTGCAGACCGCGCTCGCGCAGCGCGTCTGGTTTCAGTCGGCCTTCGAGGGCTAGCCGAAGTGTCGATAGAGCGTCCCGCCGATCAGCCGGCTGAAGCTGGGCGGGGCGTGCCGAATGGTGACGCTCATGGCACGCCGGATCAATCCGTCGCCGAGTGCCTTGTCGAATTTACCGAAATAGGTGAACTCGAGTGGTGACTCCGTCGCGCCCCAGGTCGTCTTGAACTCGCGCAGGCCCGTGTTGTCGTAGTCCGTGCGTCCGAAGTCCAGCGTGTGCTGGTTGTTCTCGCAGCCCCACTGGATCGCCTCCATGAACAGCAGGTTGTTGGGACGCAGTGACAGGAAGCGGCGGTTTGAGGCTCCAAATTTGTAGGTCAGCGTGTTGGAGGCGGAGAAGAAGACCGCCGCGGCGATGTCGCGCCCGTCGTGACGGGCAAGCAGCACGAAGCCGAGGCCGGCGTCGAAGAGTGCGCTGAACCCTTGGATGAAGCGCCAGGACTGGGTGGGGACGCCCTGATAGCGGCGAGTCGCGGTGTGCAGGCGGTAGAAGCGGGCGAGGCCGTCGCGGTCGGTGCGGCGCTCGATCGTGACTCCCTCGCGGCGTGCCTTCTTCATGCCGCGTACCACGTGTGACTTCGTGAAGCCTCGAACGACCTCATCGACGTCGGCGTGAAGGGGCAGCCGATGCTCCACATACCGGTCGACGAGGTTGCCGTCGGCGCTTCCCGGCAGGGCGCCGCGGACCTCCAGCGGCAGGTCGATCTGTCGCTGAGCGTCGGCGACGCCGGTCGCCAGCCGCGCCATCTCGCCGCCTGCCGATGGGTCCAGAAGCGGCGGGCAAGCGTCCGAGAACGGCAGCGCGATCAGGCGCGCACCGGTCAGACGGCTGTCAAGCAGGGCGACCGGGATGCCGCCAAGCAGGCGCCCACTTCCGTCCGCCACACACCACGCCGAGACCGAAAGGTCGTAGTGCTCGTGAATCAGACGCAGCCAAGCCGGATCGTGAAATATCGAGCTCGCCGGCGCGCGCGCGAGCAGATCACCCCACGCCGAGTCGGTCAGCGGATCGACGCTGACCAGCCCGCCGGGGCTCTCGGCCAGCTGCCCAAATGTCCGGCTCACGCTCTACGGGTGGGCCTGGGCGCAGGCAGCGCCCGTCGCAGATCGAGTGACAACCGACCCACAGCTGCGCGTCACGCGCCTGGAATTGCTGAAGCGCCCAAGAAGCTCGGAGGATATGCTTCGCCGCCGTGGCTTGCCCGCACCAGCACCCGTTTCGCAAATCCCGCAGTGGCATTGCTGGGCCAGTCGCCGTGCAACCGAGCGCCGCTGAGCGCGTCGCGGCCTAAGGATCGCCTGTGACGGCGGCGGCACCACCGGACTACCGGGTGGCAATAGTGGGCGCCGGCCCGCTCGGCCTTTCGGTCGCCGCTCACCTGCGCGACGGCGGGATCACGCCGTTCGTCTGCGGGCACCCGATGGAGTTTTGGCGTCAGCAGATGCCCCGGGGGATGCTCCTGCGTTCGCCGATTCGCGCCTCGAGCATCGCTTCGCCTCGCCGCGAGCTCGCGCTCGATCGCTGGTCTGCGGCCGAGGGTACGACGATCGGATCGGAACTGCCGCTTTCGGACTTCATCAGCTATGGCGACTGGTTTCGGCGCCAGGCTCAACTGGAAGTCGACCTGCGCCTCGCTGCCTCGGTCGCCACCGCGGGCGACGGCTTCGTGCTCGCCCTTGAAGACGGCAGCGAGGTGCGCGCCGACAAACTGGTGGTCGCAGCCGGCATCGGCCGCTTTGCCTACTTCCCACCGGAGCTACGCGGGCTCCCGGCGGAGCTCGTTTCACACAGCTCGCAGCACGCCGACCTTGCAACGTTCGCGGGGCGCCACGTGGCTGTGCTCGGGTCCGGGCAGAGCGCGATCGAATCGACCGCGCTGCTGCACGAGGGGGGCGCCGACGTCGAGCTTATCTTCCGCTCGCAGGAGATCCTGTGGCTGGACAAGCCACCGCCCTGGCGACTGCCGAGCATGCAGGCAGCGACCGGCGTCGGCGGACCCCGCGCGAGCTGGCTTGTCGCATCGCCAGACCTCTTCCGACTGATCCCAAAGAGATGGCAGCCGCCGATCGCCTACCACACGATCCGCCCCGCCGGCGCGGTGTGGCTGCGCCCCCGCACCGCCGAGGCCGGGGTGCCGATGACCGCATCGACAGGGATCCGTAGCGCCGCGCCGCAAGACGGGCAGCTGCGCCTCGAGCTGACCAACGGCAAGCACCGCCTCGTCGACCACCTCCTGCTTGCGACCGGCTACGAGATCGACATCCGCAAATACGAGTTCCTGCCCGCCGAGCTCATCGAGCGTCTCGAGATGGTCAAGGGCTATCCGAGGCTTCGGCCCGGGCTCGAGTCTTCGCTGTCCGGTCTCTACTTCGTCGGCGCGCCCGCCGCGATCAGCTTTGGCCCGGTCATGCGCTTCGTGACCGGCGCCCAGTACGCGGCTCCTGCCGTCGCGCGTCATCTGCTGGGTCAGCCTCAGCCGCGGGTCGCCTGGTCGTTCTGATGGCCGCCGCGAGCAGCGGCGTCGTGCTGCTCGATCCTTTCAACGGAGGCCTCGCGACCGCGCGAGCATTGCGCCGTCGTGGCGAGCAGGTCGTGGTGGTGGCGGGGACCAACAACGCCCACACGACGCGATCCCGCGGTGTCGAGGGCCATATCGTTCCCTTTGCCGGGAACGGCGAAGCGTGGCTCGAGATGTTGGCAATGCTCGCGCGCCGAGGCACGCAATACCTGCTCACCGGCACCGACGCGGCGAGCGCCTGGCTGATCGAGCAACGTTCCACCCTGCCACCTGAGATCGTCTGCTTCGAGCGCCAGGACGACGTTCACGCGACCCTGATGCGCAAGGACAGCGGCGACGCGGTGGCGCGCGCCGCCGGCGTGCGGGTCCCCTGGACCACGACGATCCTGGCCCCGGAGGACGTCGCGGCCGTCGCGGCCGAGGCGCCGTGGCCCTGCATCCTCAAGCCTCTGCTGTCGCACGAGTGGCGCCTCGTCCTCGGAGACGAGCGCGTCATGCTCGTCAACAACGCCGCCGAGGCACAGCGCGTCGCTGAGCGCGCGATCGCAGCCGGGTTTCCGCTTGTGCTGAGCGAGTACGTGCCGGGCGGCGACGGCGACGTCGAGGAGGCGATCGTCGTAAGAGCGCCCGACGGGTCTTACCCCGTGCAGTTCGGCTGCCGCAAGATCCGTCAATACCCGGTTGGCTTCGGCGTCGCCTCGCTGTGTGAGATCGCAGAGCTCGAGGAGTCTATGACGCTCGCGCGGGCCGTGCTCGATGAGGCGGGCTTCATAGGGGTCGCCGGTGTGGAAACGAAGCGGCATGCCGAGACGGGCGATCGCTACTTCCTTGAGGTCAACGTTCGCATTCCGACGCAATGGGGCCTCGCGGACTGCTCTGGGCTGGATGCCTCGGCGCGGTTGGTGGCGACGCTCCGCGGCGAGAAGCTTGGTCCGCAGCCGCCGCTTCGCCGCCGAGGCCGTCTCGTCTATCCCGAACAGGATGTGCGAGCGGTGCTCGTGGCCCTGCGCGCGGCCAAGCGACGCGAGCGCGGCGCGGTCGCGTCGCGTCTCGTCCGCTCCTATGCCGGGACGCGTGATTTCGGTGTTCTCGACCTGCGCGATCCAGGGCCTGGCATTGCCTGCGCGACGCGGGTGTTGCGACGCAGCATCAGCGCGCGTCTGCTCGGTCGTCGCCCGCCTGACGTGACTGCCGCGAAGCAAGGCGCCCAGCAGTCGGATTGAGCGCGGACGTTCAGCGCGTCCGTGCCACGGTCAGCGCTTGCGCGCGAGGGCGAACAGGCGCTGCCCGTCGTCGGCTGAGCAGACAAGCGCCTCGCGGTCGTCGCCCGCCGCTACAAAGCGCTGGAAGCCAGAATTGAACTCCGCGTCGTCGACCACAGCGACGCCGCCGGCGCGCAGCGCCGGCCAGACCGTCGCGAGTTCCCAGCGCACGTTGCGGGTCGAGTGGAGGCTGTCGTGCACGAACAGGTCGACGCGCGGCACGCGACGCAACAACGCGGGCAGCTGCTGGCGGCTTGAACCCTCATAGAGCGTCCACGCCGCCCGCAGGCTGTCCGGCACCGCGGCGCCCAGCTCGGTCCTGCGGTCCGGTATCACCATCGGCGGCAGATCGATGCTGTGCAGGCTGCCCGCGCCGCGTCCGGCCATCGCCTCGAGCATCACGCGACTGCTGACGCCGTGCGCGACGCCGGTCTCGATCACGACGTCGGCTTGCAGATGGCGGACAAGGCACCACAGCGCGCGTGCCAACCCCGGGTCGGCGTCATCGTCCTGCCCGTAGGTGCGCCGTCCCACCCGTAGCCCACGGCTTTCCATGGTCTCCAGGACCCCCACCCACGTTGCTGCAAACGCCTCCGCCTCGGGGCATGGCCACGGAACACCGAGCATCTCGTGCAGGTGTCGCTCCCAGTCCGCGGTGACCTCAAGCGGCGACTGCTCGGCTCGCCACGGCGCGTGCTCGAGACGGAACGCGATCTTCTCGACCAGACGGTCGCCGGCAACGCCTGGGGATGCAGCCGTAGCGCGCAGGGCGCGGGCGAGGTAGCGCGTTCCGGCGGGCGCAAGTGGGTCACGGTCCGCGGCGCGTTGGCGAAGTTGCACAGGTGCTCTTTGCGTGCCGGCTCGCCAGGGCGAGCGCTGTCTACAGGACCCCACAGCCAGACTACCGGACCGGTGTCCCGCCAGTCGCCTATCGCTCCCGCCGACGCTCGGCTTTAGACTCGGCTGGCGTTGACATGGCCATCCCAGCACGCCGCAAATCCACGTCCGACCCCTGGTTGATCGCGCCGACGATGCGGACGAGGGCATGATCGCGCGGGTCGTGCCTCCCGACGCGCTGAGCGAGTCGGAACTCGACCGCTGGTCGGTGCTACACCGCGACGTCCCATCGCTCGCGAGTCCTTACTTCTCTCCGATGTTCACCTCGATCATCGGGTCGGTGAGAACAGATGTGCGCGTCGCAGTCCTCGAGGTCGATGGACAGACCTGCGGCTTCTTCCCGTTCCAACTGGGCACGCTCGGAGCGGGCTGGCCGGTCGGGGCAATGCTGTCTGACTATCAGGGAGTCATCGCCGCGCCCGACGCGCCTTATGACGCGCGGGCTCTGATTCGCGACAGCGGCTTGAAGACATGGGAGTTCGACCACCTGATCGCGGCTCAAAAGCCGTTCGAGCCGTTTCAGCAGTCGCGCTGGGAGTCCCAGCAGATCGATCTCCGCAACGGATTCGAGTCCTATATCGCTGGTGTCGAGCAGGCGCATGGTCCGTGGCTGCAGCAGCTTCGTCGCAAGGGTCGCAAGCTCGAACGCGAACACGGCGAGCTGAGCTTCCAACACCACAGCGACGATCCGGTGGCACTCGAGACCCTGCTTCGGTGGAAGTCAGAGCAGTACACGCGGACCGGAACGGTCAACGTCCTCAAGCACGCCTGGGTCCGCGAGGTTCTCCGGAAGGTCCATGAGATCCAGAGCGCCGAGTTCCAAGGCGTCCTGTCGCTCCTTCTGGCCGATGGGCGACCGGTCGCAGCGCACCTTGGAATGCGCTCGAGAAGCACTCTTCACTACTGGTTCCCGTCCTACGACCCTGCTTTGGCGCGTTGCTCTCCGGGGCTGCTCCTGCTCCTGAGACTCGCGGAGTCGGCAGAACGCGTGGGGGTCGAAACGTTCGACCTGGGCACGGGCGACTACGACTACAAGCGGAGGCTCAGCAACCGCGCGGACGTGCTCGCGAAGGGGACGGTCGATACGCCGTCGCTGCGCGCGGCGGCGGTGCGTCTGCGCCGGAGTGCCAAGAGCCTGATCCGCCAAACGGGTATTGCTCCGAGGGTTCGGCTTCTCGCGCAAACGCTGCGTTCGAAATGAAGCGGCGCGCCGGGGTCATTCCCGAGCCCGGCAGCAGCTGTCAGCCTGGGTGCGCGGCGGCGCCCGGGAGGGCATAGGATCGCGACCCACATCGAAGGGCGCATGCCACGCAAATGACACGCATCGATGCCCAAACGCCGACAGAAGCGAGCGCTGCTGAGTCGGCTTATCTGGCCCAGAGTACCCGCGCCGTACGGGTACTGGTGGTTTCGCAGAACGCCCAGCTCCCACGCGACCGGCGTGTGTGGAACGAGTTGCGAGCGCTATCCGGCGCTGGCTACGAGGTGTCAGCCATCTGCCCCAAAGGCGAGGGGGGCGAGGACACCGAGCGCTTCGAACGAATCGAGGGCATCGACATCTTCCGCTTCGCCCAGCCGCGAGCGAGCGGAAGCGCGATCAGCTACCTGCTCGAATACGCCGTCGCCTTCTGGCGAATTCGCCGCCTCGCACGCAAGCTGGCCGGTGAGCGGGGATTCGACGTCGTTCAGGCCTCGAATCCGCCGGACTTCCTGCTCATGGCGGTCTATTTCCTCAAGCGCCGCGGCGCTCGCCTGATCTTCGACCACCACGACCTTGCTCCCGAACTCTACGTGGCTCGCTTTGGAGAAGGGCATCGGCTCCTCTACTGGCTCACGCGCCTGCTCGAGCGGATCAACTATCGCCTCGCCGATCTCGTGCTAGCGACGAACGAGTCATACAAGCGCGTGGCGCTACGACGTGGGCGCAAGCGACCCGAGGATGTCTTCGTTGTGCGAAGCGGTCCCCAGCTTGAGAGGTTCACGCCGATCCCCGCAGACGAGGGACTCAAGCGCGGCCACCCCTTCCTGATCAGCTTCATCGGCGAGATGGCTCCGCAGGATGGCGTTGACCATGCGCTGCGCGCCCTGGCGCATCTGCGCGAGCGCCGCACGGACTGGTTCGCGATCTTTGCCGGCGACGGACCGGCGCGGGAGGGCCTCGAGGAATTAGCAGCGACGCTCGGCCTCGGCGAGCAAGTCGACTTCGCAGGCTGGCTCGGAGATCCGGCTCTTCGGACCGTTCTGTCGTCCTCCGACGTCTGCCTGGTACCGGACCCCAAGACGCCGCTGAGTGATGCTTCGACGCTTGTCAAGATCGCCGAGTACATGGCCATGTCGCGGCCGATCGTGTCCTACGATCTGACGGAGTCCCGAGTGACGGCCGAGGACGCCGCGCTCTACGCTCGAGCCAACGATCCGGCGGCGTTCGCGGACGCAATCAACGAGCTCCTCGATGACCCGGAGCGCCGCGCGCAGATGGGCCGCGCGGGACGCGAGCGCGTCGAGCAGTACCTCTCCTGGGAGCGCAGCAGCGTTCAGCTTCTGGCCGCCTACGCGACGGCGCTCGAGCGATCCTCTGAGGCCCAAAGCTCGCGGCGCGGATGACTCGCCGCACGCCTCACCTCGGCCGATCGCTGAACGCAGCGCAGCACCGCCACGCCACCGTCGCAAGGCAGCGAGCTCGGCCGCACTGCGCTCGCAGCTCGTCGGGCTGAGCGCGAACGCCGCTCGCCGGCGTCGCGCCGCGCGGCTGGGTTCGAGTGTCGGCGGGCTGGCGCGGTGGCGCCAAAAGATCCCTCCGCATTTTGGGCGGTGACCCTAATCGCCGGAGAAAAACCACCGGGCATTCGGACGTCTTTCCGATAGGACTCCTGTTGTACGTCCGGCCGCGATTCAGCTGGCCTGCACACCACCCACGACCCACCCGCGCCCGTATGCCGAAGACATTTGCAAGGACGAGCACGCTGCCAGGAATGGCGCCGTCGTGACGACGAGGGCCCGGCACCTCTACGCTGCCGCACCGCTCACGCACGCCGTCGACGAAGTGCCGCTGTTCGACATCGCGCGCGAGCTTGCGGGCCTGCGGCTCGAGGCAGCGGCGATCTTCGAGCGCATCTGGACGACGGCCAGCTTCACCTTCGGCGCTGAGCTCGACGAGTTCGAGGAACGCTTCGCGGACTTCTGCGGCGCGGAGCACTGCGTCGGCATCAGCGACGGCACCGCCGCCATCCAGCTCGGACTTCTGGCGCTGGGGGTTGAGCCGGGGTCTCGCGTCGTCACGGTGCCCAACACGTTCGTCGCCACCGTCGAAGCGATCGCTGCGACTGGCGCTGAGCCGCGACTCGTAGATGTCGACCGCGACCATCGCTGCATGGACTCACGCGCGCTCGGCGCCGCGGTCGACGCCGAGACGGCCGCGGTCGTGCCGGTCCATCTGTTTGGACGCCTGGCGCCGATGGACGAGATCTCGGAGATCTGCGAGCGCAGCGGCGTGCCGGTCCTCGAGGATGCGGCTCAGGCGCACGGTGCGAGCCTGAGGGGCATGCGCGCGGGCGCGTGGGGCGACGCGGCCGCGTTCTCGTTCTACCCAAGCAAGAACCTCGGCGCGGCCGGCGACGCCGGCGCAGTCGTCTGCCGCGGCGAGGACACCGCCGATGCGCTGCGGTCGCTGCGCCATCACGGGTCGGTGGCCGGCGCTCCGAACCGGCATGTCCTGCAGGGGGGCACACATCGCCTCGACAACCTCCAAGCCGCGCTGCTCGTGCTGCGCCTGTCGAGACTGCACGAGGCCAACGAGCAGCGCCGTCGCGCCGCAGCGCTCTACCGCGAACTGCTCGCCGAGCTGCCGTTGACCCTCCCCATGGCGGACGGCGAGGATGAGGAGCAGGTCTACCACCTGTTCGTGATCGACGTCGAGGACCGCGACGAGGTGCTTTCCGCGCTACGAGCACGCGGCATCGGCGCCGCCGTCCACTACCCGACGCCGATCCATCTGCAGCCGGCATGGCACCACCTCGGCTACGGGCGTGGCGACTTTCCTGTCGCGGAGCATCTCGCCGAGCATTGCCTGTCGCTTCCCTGCTTTGCGGGGATCACGGAGGAAGAGCAGATCTACGTAGCACAGGAGCTCGCGGAGGCGCTGCACAGATGAAGGCGCGAGCGGCATTCCCGATCGTCATAGGCGTTTTGCCCGGGGTGTGAGGCGACCATCGGCATGGATGCCCAAATGACACCAAGGTTCAGCGCGAGGCCGTCGCCCGCGCCCCGGTCGTCGCGCGCCCGCGCCGCCGGCCGTCTCGAAGCGAGCGTTCGGTGAGCGCGTCGCCTGTCAGGCTCGCGCTGATCGGTCTCGGCTACTGGGGCCCCAACTTGCTGCGCGCTGCGATGGATCTCGAGGATGTCGAGGTGGCCGTCCTCTGCGACAGCTCGGAGGGCGCGCTCAGCCGGCAAACCAGACGCAGCCCCTACGCCCGGGCGACGACGCGCGTCGAGGATGTGTTGAGCGACGAGACGATCGACGGAGTCCTTGTCGCGACTCCGGTCCAGACGCATTACGAGATCGCCCGCAGCTGCCTACAGGCGGGTAAGCACGTCTTCGTCGAGAAGCCGGTTGCGACCACGAGCGCCGACGTTCGCGACCTGATCAGCCTCGCCGTCGAGCGCGACCTGATCCTGATGCCGGGACACGTCTTCCTCTACGCGCCGCCGGTTGTACGGATCAAGCGGCTGCTAGACGAGGGCGCGCTCGGGAAGATCTACTTCGTCACCTCGACGCGCGTCAACCTGGGCATCCACCGCAGCGACTCAAGCGTCATCCAGGATCTCGCGCCGCACGACTTCTCGATCCTTCACTACTGGTTCGGGATGCCGGAGTTCGCCCGCGCGATCGCGCGCGACTCCGTCGTTCCCGGGCTTTGGGATGTCGCGTTCGTCGACCTCGGCTACGAGTCGGGGACGCTCGTGCACATCGAGCTCTCATGGCTCGCCCCGACCAAGCTTCGCCGGACCGTGATCGCCGGCAGCAAGGCGATGGTGGTCTACGACGACACGGCGACCGAGCAGGTGCGCGTGTTCGACCGCGGCGCGGTGTTCGAGCCGCGCAACTTTGGCGAGCCGCATCGCTCGGGCATGGCATACCGCATGGGCGACGTCGTCTCGCCGCACATCGACGCCGCCGAGCCGCTGCGGGTCGAGCTGTCCGACTTCGTCGCCTCCATTCGAAGCGGCGCGCAGCCGCGCTCCCACATGCGGATGGGGCTCGACATCGTCCAGATCGTCGAGGCCGCCGAGCGCTCACTGGTTTACAACGGAGCGCCGGTGCAGGTCATCGCGGGCGAGGGCGAACGCCGTCGGGTGCCTGACCGGCGCAACAACGTCGCGCGTCGCTTCAGCAACGAAGCTCCGAGCAGCGGCCTGGCGGTGCAGGTGACGCCGGCGAGCGGCGCCGAAGATCGCGGCGGCGATTCGTCGGCCGCGGTGCAGGACGACGAGCAGATCGCGCAGGAGCAAGCAACCAACGGCCACGCCGGCGCGGATGAGGCGCAGGTGCCCAACGGCGAGAACGGTGCCGCCGCGCTCGACGCGCCCGCGGCAACCTCCTGAGCGCGGCTCGCTCGGTCAGCCCGTCCGCGCCAGCATCCGCTCCAACAGCTCGCCAGCCCCGAGCTTTGAGAGCGGCTCGTTGAGGTTGCCGCACTTCGGGGATTGAACACACGAGGGGCAGCCGTCGCGGCACGGGCACTCGGTGATCAGGCGGTGCGCATCGGCGACGAGCTCTTCGAATCGAGCGAAGGCGATGCGCGTGATGCCGACGCCGCCGGGGTGTCCGTCGTGGATGAAGATCGTTGGTCCGCCGGTCTGCGGATGGGCGTTTGTCGATAGTCCGCCGATGTCCCAGCGGTCGCACATCGCAAGCAGCGGCAGCACCGCGATCTGTGCGTGCTCTGCGGCGTGTAGCGAGCCGAGCAGCAGATCGACCGGGAAGCCGGCGAGAAGCTCACCGTCGAGCTCGAACCAGATCGCCTGTGTCGCAAAACGGGTCGAGGGCAGCTCGAGAGCCGTCAGGTCGATCTCGGTGTGGTCGGACAGCCTGCGCCGCTGGTATGCGAGCACGGTGTCTGTGACGAGGACGCGGCCGAAGGAGAGCGTCAGTCCAAACGCCTCGCGCCGGTCGAGCAGCCGCTCGATCTGGGTGTCAGTCTCGCGCTTCGGCTGCGTGTACCAATCCTCCTCAAACGGCTCAACGAGCGCTCGGCGCGCGTCAAGGTCGAGGTCGCGGACGTGGAAGGAGCGGCCGATATGCAGGTACACCGCGCCCGGATGAAGCGTCGAGAAGGCGCGCGCCGCCTCGGTCGTCCCGATCACCTCGCCGCTCTGCGCGTCGATGATCGCGTAGGAGTCCGGCGAGGCCGAGCGCAGCGAGACCTCGGCGGCCGGGTAGCGCTCACGCGCGCGCAGGACGAAGCGCCCGTCGCGCTGGCGAAGCTCGCCTAATCCCTCGAGCCGCTCGAGGTAGGCGAGCGTGCGCGGGCCGAAGAACTCCGCGTCGTCCTCGCTCAGGGGGCCCTCGTGGGCGGCACAGAGGAGGTGCGCGAGGTGGATCTCCTCGGACTCGTGGTCGAGGATTGCCGACTCGACGCCGCGGTCGAGGAAGTCGTCGGTATGGCGGGCGAAGAACTGGTCGAGGGCGTCCATACCGGCGACGTACACGGCTAGGCCGCGGCGCCGCCGGCCCGCTCGCCCCCACATCTGGCGAAGGCTCGCGATCGTGCCGGGGAAGGTGAGGACGACCGCCGCGTCTAGTGTCCCGACGTCGATGCCGAGCTCGAGCGCGTCGGTCGTGACCACGGCGCGAAGCTCGCCGGAGCTGAGCTTCGCCTCGATCTCGCGTCGCTGCTGCGGGGTGTAGCCCGCTCTGTAGGGCATGACGAGACCGGAGAGCTCACCGGCGCCGAGACGCTCGAGCTCATCGCGCGCGATTCGCGTCACCAGCTCGACGCTGCGCCGCGAGCGGACGAAGCAGATAGTCCGCGCTCCGCAGGCGACGAGTTCGGCGAGCAGCTCCGCTCCCTCACCGATCGCGGAGCGGCGCAGGCCGAGAACCTCGTCGGTGATCGGTGGATTCCAGACGGCGATCCGACGCCCCGCCGACGGCGAGCCGTCCTGCTCGACGAGGTTGAAGCCGTCGAGCCCGGTCAGACGTTCGGCGAGCTCGATCGGGTTGGCGATCGTCGCCGAGGTGAGCAGAAAGCGCGGCGTGGTGCCGTAGGCGGCGGCGAGGCGCCGCAGTCGAAGGAGCACGTTCGCGACGTGGGAGCCGAATACGCCGCGGTAGGTGTGCGCCTCATCGACGACGACGACGGCGAGGTTCGATAGCAGCGCGGCCCAGTTGTCGTGGTGGGGGAGGATCCCGACGTGCAGCATGTCCGGGTTGGTGAAGATCAGATTCGAGCGCTTGCGAATCTCGCTGCGCGACTCACGCGGCGTGTCGCCGTCGTAGATCGCGGGGCGGATCGAGCGGGCGAGCCCGAGTGAGTTGATCGACCGCGCCTGGTCCTGCGCGAGCGCCTTCGTCGGATAGAGATAAAGAGCGCGCGCGAACGGGTCGCGCATCAGGACGTCGAGCGTCGGGAGGTTGAAGCACAACGACTTACCCGAGGCGGTCCCGGTCGTGATGATCACGGGACCGCTCGCTGCGGCCTCGAGCGCCTCGGCTTGGTGGCTGTACAGCTGGTCGATCCCTGCCGTGCGAAGAGCACTGAGCAGGTCGGGATGGAGGTCGTCGGGAAGCTCGACCGTGCGCGGCTCACGGGCAAACTCGAAGGCCTCGCCGACGAGCCGCTTGTCGGCGCGCGCCTGGTCGAGGAGGGCGGTCCAGGGCTCGACTTCGCGGGTGATCCCGATCGTTTGGCTCAACGTCTTGCCATAGTAGGGGCGGATGCCGTTCGACTCGCCCGGGCTCTGGCAGCAAGCCCGCAGCTTCCACCATTCCCGATACGAAGAGGAAACGCTCGCTGCGCGCGACTGCTCGATCTCGCTCTGCCTGCCCGCGCTTGAGTGTGCGGACACCGTCGGCGCGATCGTTGAGACGCTCGTCGGCCTGCGCGAGCGCGGAGGGATCGACCAGCTCGTCGTGATCGATGGCGACTCAAGCGACGGCACCGCGAGGATCGCCGCCGAAGCGGGCGCGGAGGTCTTCTCGGAGTCCGAGCTGATGAGCGATTACGGACCCGTCGCCGGCAAGGGCGACGCCATGTGGCGCGCGCTGAGCGTGCTCCATGGCGACCTCGTCTGCTTCCTCGATGCCGACAGCCATGACTTCAAGGCGCATTACGCGATCGGGGTCCTCGGGCCGCTGCTTGAGTTCGAGGAGGTCGACTTCGTCAAGGCTTTCTACCGCCGGCCATTCACGCAGGGCGGTGTCGACGTCGTCGACGGCGGAGGGCGGGTGAACCACCTCATGGCCCGCCCGGCGCTCGCGATCCTCTATCCGGCGCTGGCGGGAATCCGCCAACCGCTGGCGGGGGAGATCGCCGCGCGGCGCTCGCTGCTCGAACGCTTGCCGTTCACGACCGGCTACGGCGTCGAGACAGCGATGCTTCTTGACGTCTACGACGAGGTCGGGCTCGACGGCATGGCCCAGGTCGACCTCGACTTACACCGCAACAGCCACCAGGCGCTGCTCGATCTCTCGCCGATGGCCTACGCCGTTCTGAAGGTTCTCGCGCTGCGGCTCGAGCGCGACGGGCGGCTCAGCGATCTCGACGCGGCGCCGCTTTGGATCGGCGAGCGCGAATTCGATGTGCCGATCGCCGAGCGCCCGCCGATGGTCAGCGCTCGGTGAGCGGCGCGCTCTACCTCGATCTCGACGGCACCCTGCTCGGCCGCGGCGCCTCGCTCCTCCACGACGGCGAGGGCGCCGTCTCGCTGCTCGGTGTGCGGGCGATGGAGGCCTGCCTCCGCGCCGGTATTGAGATCGTCCTGATGAGCGGACGCCAACGCACTCAGGTCGCCGAGGACGCTCGGCTGCTCGGCCAGCGCGCGTTCATCTACGAGGCAGGCTGCGTCCTCGAACTTGACGGCGAGCAACTCTGGATGACCGAGCTGGTCGCCGGTGAGCAGACGGTGCACGAGCAGATCGAGGCGTCGGGCGCCCCGGCACTGCTGCTCGAGCGCTACGCCGGACTCCTTGAATACCACGACCCCTGGCACCGCGGACGCGAGATCTCACACCTCTTCCGCGGCAACGTCGATGCGGCGGAGGCCGACGCGCTTCTCGCCGAGCACGGCCACGGCGCGCTTCGGCTGGTCGACAATGGCGGAGCGCACCGCGCCTCGGGCGAGGACGCGGAGCAGATGCGCGTCTACCACCTGATCCCCTCCGGGGGATCCAAGGCGGCAGCGGTGAGCCGACACATGCGGGCTCGTGGCCTGAGTCGCGAGGACACCTTCGCCGTTGGTGACTCGCGCGAGGATCTCGCGGTAGCAGCGGTCGTCGGAACCTTCTGGCTGGTCGCAAACGCGCTGACGCGGGATCCGACGATGCAGGAGGTGCTTGCCGGGCATCCCAACGTGCGCCTCGCCGAGGAAGGCCACGGGCCGGGTGTCTATGAGGCCGTCGTCACGACTCTCGCGGAGCGCCGGGCCCCAGGCGGCTGAGCCGCTCACGCGCCCGCTGCCAGATGGTTCGCGAGCGCTGCCAGCGGGCCCGTGGCGGGATGGTCGTGCGGACCAGCGCGATCCACTCATCGAGCGGAAGTGCCCCTTCGATCAGATGCGCCAGACCAGAGGTGACGGGTGCGGCGAAGCCGGCGTCGCCGATCGACCGCGCGAGCAGTGGAACCGACTCGAGTGCCTCGACCGCCTGTGCGACGCGGGACTGGATGTCGCCGGGCGCAACACCCTGCGCGAGCAGCTCGCCGGCGCGACGGTTGCGACTGTTGGGGGCGAGCGCGGTGGCGACCAGGTCGCCCGCGCCGGCGAGCCCGATGAAGGACTCCGGGCGGGCGCCCGCCGATTCCGCGAAGCGCCACACCTCAGCGAAGATGTGGCCGGCCGCGGCGCCGGCGGCGTTCAGTCCCTGCGCTTCCGTGGCGCCGGCTGCGAGCGCGGCCGCGTTCTTGGCGACACCCGCGAGCTCGACGCCGACAGGGTCATTGGAGAGCTCGCAGATCACACCCGCGCGATTGAAGATCCCGGCGAGGCTCTCGCCGAGCGACTCGGCGAAAGTCGCCGCGACGAGTCCCGCACCCGCGTGCACCATCTCCGCGGCGTGCGACGGGCCGCCGATGCAGGCGACTCGCTGGGCTCCGAACTTCGAGCGAAGGACGCTCGTCGGTGCCTGGCCGTTCGGGGGCACGAGACCCTTGGAGAGCGAGACGACCGCTGCGCGCCGCCCGAGGCCGGCAGTCGGAAGCGCGGCGATGACACCGGCGAGCGATGTCGAGGGGACCGCTAGGAACACATAGTCGGCGCGCGTCACCCCGCTGTAGATCGGCTCGATTCGAAGCGCGGCAGGAAGCTCGATTCCCGGCAGGTAGGTCTCGTTGATGCGCTTCTCGGTCAGCTCGGCGGCTTGGCGCTCGCTGCGGGTCTGGAGCGTCGCGCGCAGTCCGGCTCGCGCCAAGAGGACCGCGATCGCCGTTCCGAACGAGCCGGCGCCGATCACCACGGCCCGCCGGGCACCTGGACGGGGTGCCGGGGTGCGGCTCAGCACGGCTGGTCGAGCCGACGCTGCGAGCGGCTCGGGGCCGGGGTCCGTGCTCACGCGTGCGAGGGTAGCGGGCGGCGGGAACGGGGTAGGTTGCGGTTGCTGGCGCGACGGCGTTAACGGACTACCGGCGAGTCGGCGACCGCGCTTCGCAGTCGGTTAGCGAGGACCTCGGACGCGCGTCAGTTGTGATGCCACTGCGCGTACAGCGTCGCGCTGGCGGTGAAGGCGTAGGTCGCGCCGTTTGCGTAGCTGGTGCCGCTTCCACTGGAGCTGGTGCTCCAGCCGCTGAACGTGTAGTTCGTACGCTTGAAGGCGTCGCTTGTGAGCGCTGTCGGCGCATTGTGCGTCTCGGCGGCCATCGTGCCCGTGCCGCCGTTGGCGTTGAAGGTCACCGTGTAGCTCGGGTTCGCCTTCCACTGCGCGTAGAGGGTCGTCCCAGCCGTGAAGGAGTAGGCGGCGCCGTTTGCGTAGCTGGTGCCGGTGCCGTTTGCGGAGGTATTCCAGCCGTTGAACGTGTAGCCCGTTCGGCTGAACGCGTTGCTCGTCAAGGCTGTCGGCACGTTATGCGTCTCCGTGCTCATCGAGCCGGAGCCGCCGTTGGCGTTGAAGGTCACCGCATAGCTTGGGTTGGGTGTCCACTGCGCATACAGCGTCGCGCTGGAACTGAAGCTGTAAAGCGACCCGTTCGCGTATGCCGTGCCGCTTCCGTTCGCCGCCGTGTTCCAGCCCGAGAACGTGTAGCCCGTGCGCGTGAACGCGTCGCCGGTGAGCGCCGTAGGCGCATTGGTGGTCTGCGAGGCCATTGAGCCTGAGCCGCCATTGGCGTTGAAGGCGACCGTGTAGCTCGGGCTGTTCGCGGCCGTCGCGACGACGTTGGTGCCGTCGCTGCTGAACGTGAACGTCGAGCCGTCGGTGTTGATCGTCAAGCCCGAGGTCACGCTCGGAGCCGTCGTCGTATAGGACGTCAGCTCGTTGCCCCACGCTCCGCCGCCCCACTTGAAGCCGAACCACTGGCCGCATGAGATCGTGACCGTGAGGTGCTTGCAATCCCAGTACCAGAGCACCGTGAGGATCGAGTGCTTCGTCTTCCAGCTGTCGGTGTAGCTCCAGGGCCCCTTGTGCTCGGCGATGCACGAAGCGTTATTCGGCGGCGCTGGCCATTTCCAGGTTCCGCCACCTCCGCCGCCCAGGTTCTCGCATGCGAACACGACCCCCACTCCGGCCGAAAGCGTCAGCGCGAGCGTGAGCGGGACCGCCACAAGCTTCATGCGCATTGTCCGCGCGAAGCTCGCCGCCCGCGGGGTGCCGGCCGCTCGCGCGGCACGCCGGAAGATCCTCTGCTTGAGCTCGTCGAGCTCAAGTTCGCTCGGGGTGACGCGGGCTTCGGAAAGCCTCGCTGCGATGTCGCGAAGGTCGTCGGGGAGGCGATCGTGGTGGCTCATCAAAGGGTTAGACGCGCGAGCAGCGAGTTTCTTGACCGCCCGAGCCGAAACTTTCTCGCCTCGGCATCACCGTCATGCCGCTTCATCGGGGTCTCGGTAGCCGGCTTCGCTGATCTGCGGTCGCTAGCCGGCATCGTCTCGAAGTCGACGGAGCGCCCTATAGAGCCGTCCCTCGATCGTGGTTTGGCGCTCCTCCAGGAGGTCGGCGATCTCCTTGAGAGAAAGATCTCCACCGAAGCGCAGCGCGACGACGGCCCGCTCCTCATCGGAGAGCGTCTGCAGCCCGCGCTGGAGCAGATCGCGGTCGGCGACGGCACCGAAGCCCTCATCGTCCTCATCCTGTGGGCGCCCAGCCGCGACGCGCTCCAGGGCCCGCGACTCGGCGCCTCTTCGGCGAGCAAGGTCGCGCAGCCGGTTCATCGCGATCGCGTAAAGCCAGGTCTTCTCGCTGGCTCGCCCTCGCCATCCGCCGCGCGCGCCAAGTGCCCGCTCGAAGGTGTCAGCAACGATGTCCTCGGCAAGGACTCGATCGCCGGTGTGGTACGTCAGGAATCCGAGCAACCCGG
>DATAWT010000033.1:0-93996 GCA_036267075.1 Solirubrobacteraceae bacterium | reverse complement strand
CCAGGCACAAGCCAGCCGCGCCTCGTACCCAGGCAGCCGATCCAGCTCGGCGACCGCGACGTGCGCGCGAAGCGCCCGCCGGTTCTGTCGTTCCTGCTCCGCTGGTCGACCGCGCGCCGGGCTGCGCGCGTCGGCGTCCTGATGGCGCTCGACTTCGCGGGCGTCTTCCTAGCGATCTTCACGGCCCTGTACCTGAAGGACGTCGTGCGCGGCGAGAGCCGCCTTGCGAGCGAGGCCTTCCACCAGACGCGCACGATCGTGGCCTTCGCGTTCCTGGTGACGATGCTCCTGTTCGCGCGCTCGGACATGTACGCCGATCGCGGCGAGCGACCGGGATTCACGCGGATCCTCGCGACGCTGTTCCAGGTGATGGTCGTCGCGGTCATCTTCGCGCTCGTCAGCGGGTCAGGCCGCTACTACTCCTCCTATTACGTCTTCTACGGCTCGTTCTTCTTCGCTCTCGTCTACGTCACGGGCTTCAGGCAGGGCTACGAGAGCGCCTCGGGCGTGCTGCTGCGCCTCGCCGGATACCGCCGGCGGGCGATTCTCGTCGGCACGGCGAATCACATCGACGCCGTCGCCAGCGCCCTGCAGGCGGCGCCGCAGCCGGCGGTCGAAATCGTCGGCTTCGTGTCGAGAACTCGCCGCCAGGCCGGCGAGGGCCTGCGCTCGCTCGGTTCGCTGAGCGAGATCGGTAAGGCGATCGACGGCAACCGAATCGACGAGGTGATCGTCGTCGACCCCGACTTCCCCGAGCGCGAGCTGCTCGAGCTCGTCGAGCGCGCCCACAGTCGCGGCGTGCGCGTGAGGATCGCGCCGTCGACGACCGAGATCCTGATCCACCGCGCCGAGTTCGTGCCCGGCCAGTCGATCCCGCTGTTCGAGCTTCGCCCGCCGGTCTTCGAGGGCCTCGACTTCGCCCTCAAGCGGACCTTCGACCTGGTCGTCGCGACGCTTCTGATCGTCGTCCTGAGCCCGCTACTTCTGGCGATCGCGCTCGCGGTCAAGGTCGGCTCGCGCGGCCCCGTGCTCTACCGTTCGATGCGCCCCGGCATCGGTGGCGCACCGTTCGCCTGCCTGAAGTTCCGCACGATGGTCGTCGGTGCCGATTCGCGTCAGTACGACCTTGAGCCGCGCAACGAGGCAAGCGGCGCGCTCTTCAAGATGCGTCGCGATCCGCGCCTGACGCGCGTCGGGCGCGCCCTGCGCCGCTTCTCACTAGACGAGCTCCCGCAGCTGATCAACGTCCTGCGCGGCCAGATGTCGCTCGTGGGCCCGCGGCCGCTGCCGCAGCGCGACTTCGAGCGGCTCGACGAGTGGCACCTCAAGCGCTACCAGGTGATGCCGGGCATGACCGGCCTGTGGCAGGTTTCGGGCCGCGCGAACCTCGACTTCGACGACCTCGTGCGCCTCGACTTCCTCTATCTCGAGCGCTGGTCGGTTTTCCTCGACCTGGCGATCCTCGTCAAGACTGTTCCCGCCGTGCTGCGCGGCAGCGGCGCGTACTGAGCGCTCAGAGCGCGCCGCGCGGCAGGCGCGGCATGCGTCGCGTCGCAGCCGAGTGCACGCGCGCCGCCGCGGCCTCGGCGTAGACCGTCCAAGTCGCGCGGGCGGCATCGCTCCAGCTCC
Organism: Solirubrobacteraceae bacterium; assembly: GCA_036267075.1. Taxonomy (GTDB): domain Bacteria; phylum Actinomycetota; class Thermoleophilia; order Solirubrobacterales; family Solirubrobacteraceae; genus Palsa-513. The sequence continues at coordinate 92,367 of DATAWT010000033.1, read as the reverse complement.
AATCAGGCGGTGCGGGAGCGGGCCGGACAGCCGCCGCTCCGGCGGCGAGCAGCCCCTCCATGTCGCCGGTCGCAACGAAAGTCGCGCGTGTGCCGAGCACCTCGCGGAGGGCTGGCGCCTCGCATGCGGCGACGGGCGTGCCGCAGGCGAGCGCTTCGACCGCCGGCAGGCCGAAGCCCTCCTCGTCCGAGGGGAAGACCAGCGCCCGCGCGCCGCTGTAGAGCGCGGCGAGCGCGTCGTCGGTGAGCTGTCCGGTCAGCGTCACGTCGGGCAGTTCGTGCGCCCACTGGCGTGTCGGGCCGGCGAGTACCAGCGGCAGGCTGCGGGGCGCGGCGGCAAGTTCCGCGACGCGCTTGCGCCGCTCGGGGTGGAGCATGCTGCCGACCCACAGCAGGTAGTCCTTCGGCAGGCTGTGGCGCCGTCTGACCGCGTCGATCTCGGCCTCGTTGCGCGGGTACATCGCGGCGGCGGCGGCCTCGGGTATCACGCTGATCCGCTCCGCATCGATCTCGAGCCGCTCGCGCGCGTCGGCCGCGACGACGTGTGTCGGGACGATCACCCGTTCCGCGCGCTGGGCGGCGAGGTAGCGGAGCCGGAACCGGGCCCCGGTACGCAGGTACTCGGCGCCGCGCTTGAGGGCGACGAGATCGTGCAGCGTGACGACCATCGCGCAGGGGCAGCGCAGCTGGGCGCCGTCGAGCCACGGCGAGTGGTAGACGTCGCTGCCGCGCGAGCGATGCGACTCGATGATCTTCGCCGCCGGGCCGGCCGTTTCGCGCAGCGCGTCAAGCGTGCAGCGCACGTAGCGGCCGATCCCCCGCGGGTCACCCTTCGCTCGGCTGTCGTAAGCAACCCTCATCCTCAGATCCCTCGCCGGCTGCGGCAGGCGCGCAGCGCCTACTCAAACGGGTATCGAGCCACTGTACCTCGGATTTTGGCGGCGCAGGGATAGATTTCCTCCCCACCCGTGAGCTATTTCGAGCGGATCTGGAGTGAGGCCCCGGACGCCGCGCCCGAGCGCTTCGAGCTCCGCCGCGATCATCTCATCCGCCGGCTCCCGGCGGGCGTGCGGGTGCTCGACGTCGGCTGCGGGAGCGGCTGGTTCTCGGCGGCGCTCAGCGAGGCGGGCTTCGCGGTGACCGGCGTCGACGTCGCCGCGGAGGCTCTCCGCCGCGCCCGCCTTCGCGCGAGCGGCGTCGAGTTCGCGCTCGCCCGCGAGGGAGCGGAGCTGCCCTTCGAAGCCGGCTCGTTCGGCGCGGCCTGGCTCGGCGAGGTCCTCGAGCACGTCCAGGACGGGATCGCCCTGCTCGAGGAGGTCGCGCGTGTGCTCGAGCCGGATGGCGTGCTGATCGCCTCGACCCCGGACCATCGGTTTGCCCTGCGCCTGCGCCTGGCGCTCTCGCGCGGCGCGTTCGAGCGCCACTTCGACCCCCGCTCAGACCACGTGCGCTTCTACACGGCGTCGAGCCTGCGCACGCTGCTCGAGGTCTGCGGCTTTGAGCAGATCGCGGTGACGCACGATCGCGGCACGCTCTTCGTCAGCTGCTCGGCGCCGCGCTGACGCCGCGTCGTGCGCTGCGAGACCGCTAGTCGCGCGGCGGCTGGATGAACTGCAGTCCGGCGCCGCCGCTCGTCTCGGGCCGAGTCCAAAGGGCGTGGGCCGGTCCCGTGGGGATCGGTTCGAGGGCGTCCTCGCCGCGATCGGGCCCGCAGAAGCGCACGCCGGTGGCGCGAAGCGTCGCCGCGAGCGACTCGAGATCATCGACACGGAACGCGACGTGATCGGTCCGGCGGTCGACACCCGCCAGTCGCGGCTCGAGCACCTCGGGGTCATCGAAGGTGAAGATCTCAAGATTGCCCTTCCCCTCGCCGAGGAAGCGGGCGCGGATGCCCCATTCCGGGAGATCGGCGCTCCGCGCGACCTCCAGGCCGAGCGACTCGCACGCCGCGGCGACGGCCGCGTCGAGGTCGCGCACGATCACGCCGACGTGGTCGAGGGTCCCGAACACCGGCGGCGATCCTATAGGACCGCCGCCGGCGCGAAGATACTTGGACGGTTGCGTAACACTTCAGGGAGTGAGCATGGAAGTGGACCTGGGGGAAGGCCGCGCGCTGCGCGGGCTTGAGGACGATGACGCCGAAGAGCTCTTCGCGCTGATCGACTCTAACCGCACGCATCTGGCGCATTGGATGCCGTTTGTCGGGCAGACCCGCGGCGTCGTCGACTCGCTGGCCTTCATCCGCGCCGCGCGACGGCAGTTCGAGGAGAACCGCGGGATGCAGCTCGCCGTGACGGCCGAAGAGCGGATGGTCGGGGTCGTCGGCTTCCACGCGATCGACTGGAATCGCCGCTCGACGAGCATCGGCTACTGGCTGGCCGCCGACGCACAGGGGACGGGCACGATGACGGCCGCCGTGACGGCGCTGCTCGACTACGCCTTCGAGCGCTGGAAGCTCGCGCGCGTCGAGATCCGCGCCGGCGTCACGAACACCCGCAGCCGCGCGATCCCCGAGCGGCTCGGTTTCACCGACGAGGGCGTGCTACCGGCCGCCGAGCGGATCGGGACGCGCGTCATCGATCATGCGATCTACGCGATGACGGCGAAGGAATGGAAGAGCGCGCGGGAGGCCGCGCGGCGGCCCGTCAATTGAGCGTCTCGATGTACTCGCGATCGAGCGCCTTGTTCGCCTGATTGCGCGGGTTGAGGTAGAACTCGGCGCGCAGCGCCCGCCGCCCGGCGGGCAGGTCGAAGCCGGTGTGGTAGTCGTACTCCCAAAGCGCCAGCCAGCTCGCCGAGTTCGAGGGCTGCAGGTCGATCGCGTGAACGAGGATGCGCTGACCGGCGCCGAGCCGCCCGGCCTGGGCGTAGGCGTCGGCCAGATCGGTCGGCGGCGTGAGGTCGAGGCCGTCGTATGAGGCGGCGTTCTTCTCATCGGCGATCGCGATCGCGACCTGCCGCGCCGCGCTCTTCAAGTTGCCGGATGCCGTCGCGATCTGGGCGTTGGCGATCGCCGTCTCGCCGGCGCTGGCGGCCTGCTCGGAGCGAAGCGGCTGCCACTGCGACCACGCGACCACGAGCGCGACCGCTATCGCGGCGGCCACCGCGGCGGCGGCGCACGGCGAGCGGCCGAGCCGTCTGAACGAGAGGCGGACCGAGCTGCTTCGCTCGCGCGGGCTTCCGCGGCCCGCGACCCAGCCGGCGCACAGCAGCGCGACCAGCGCGTCGCCGGGCACGAACCATGTCCAGTCGACGGCCGAGTGCACGGTGAAGACGACGACGACCGCCATCAGCGTGAGCAGCCCGAGGCGCTCGGCGCCCTCCCCGCCCGGCGCGCGCGCCCGCCACGGCCCCGCGGCGCGCGCCGCCGAGAGACACCACATCACCGCGACCGCGAGACTGACGAGAAGCCCGACGATGCCGAGGTCCGAAAGCGTCTGGAAGACGTAGCCGTGCGCGTAGTCGGCCAGCGCGTGGCTGGTCATGAAGCGCTGGTCGGCGACGGGATAGGCGCCCGCGCCGGCGCCGAGCCCCGGGTTGGTGTTGAAGACCTTCAGCGCGTAGTCCCAGTAGAGGGCCTGCATGCTTCCGCCGGAGGTCAGTCGGCTAGCGGCGTTGGTCGGCTGTGAGCCGTTGGGCGTTGTCAGGTCATGCCAGCCGTGTGAGATCTCGCCGAAGAAGCCGCGCGAGCTGTGCGCCAGCGCGGCGATGCCGGCAATCGGCACCAGCGCGAGCGCCACCGCGACGGCGATCGAGAGCGTGCGCCGCCGCGCGGCCGAAAGCGGATTGCGCTCAGCCGCAAATCGCAGGATCAGGGCCGCCGCGTAGCTCACAACCACCGCGGCGAGGAGCAGCAGGCCGAGGTGATGGCCGGCGGCGCTTCGCGCGGCGAGGGCGACGTGATCGTCGGCGAGGGCAGGCTGCTTGAGCGTCCAGACGACCACCGCTCCAGCGGCGAGTGCCGCGATCGCGCCAAGGGCCAGCGCGCGCAGGCGAAGTGGGACGAACGCGAGCCACAGGCCGCCGCCGATCACCGCTGCGAGCACGGCGCCGCGCGAGTAGGACAGCACGAGCGTCACGAGCAGCAGGCACAGCGCCGGCGCGGCGAGTGCGTTGAGCGCGCCGTGGCCCTCACGGCGGGCACCGAGCCATAGCGCCGGCGGGATGCCGAGCGCGGCCGTCAAGCCGACCGCGTTCCAGTAGGAGAAGGGAACCGACAGGCGCGCGTAGGCGTCCGTTCGGTCAAGCGACTCGGGGATCACCTTGCTGAGCAGGGCGTAGGCGCAGACGAAGGCGGTCGCGAGCAAGACCCCGCCGAGCAAGCTTCGCCAGCGCGAGCCGCAGAGCCGCACGAGGGCGATCGCGCCGGCAAACGCCGCCGCGTAGGCGAGTGTGCGGTTCGCCTCAAGCCAGGAGCTCGACGGCGCGACCGACCAGCTCACAGACAGCGCGGTCAACGCGGCGAGCGCGAACATCGCGATTGCGACGGCGATCCCGGCGATCCGCACGCGCCCGGCCGGGATCACCGCGCAGGCGGCGACGACGAGGGCGCCTCCGACGAGCGTCAATGCCATCTCGACGATCGTGTTGGCGGCGAGGCCGGAGCTGCGCACGTAGGCGCCGGCGCTTGAGACGATGCCGCCGGTCGCCACGAAGCAGATCAGCACGATGACCGCGGCGATCGCGAGCGTGAACCAGGAGCGGCTCGCCACCCGCGTGGCGACAGCGGTCAGCGGCGGGCGATCGCCGTGGCTAACGGGTGCGGCGTGCGCGGACAACGGTTTGGAGTGCGCGGCCGGTCACGGCGACCACGGCCGCGAGCAGCGCCGCCAAGACGATCAGCAGCGGGGTCGGCAGATTCGATAGGAATCCGGCGGTATGCGCGGTGACGGCGCCCGGCGTCACGGTCACGCCGGTCGGCAGCTTGATCGGTCCGCCGCCCCAGCTCTGCAGATGATCGACGCGCTTGCGGATCGCGTTCTGACTCGGCTTGATGACCGGCCCGCTCTGCTTCGTCACCGGCTTGCCTGTCGGGGGCGGCTTCGTCGGCGGCTTGGGTCTTGAGATCAGGTCGGCATCGAGCGCGGCCTGGAGAGCGTCGGCGCAGCTCGTGTACTGCAGCGAGTTGGTGTTCAGTTCCTTGAGCGCCTTGTGCAGCACCGCGACGCTGTAGTGGCCGACCAGGGGGTCGTGGCCCGCACCGCAGTCATGCAGGGCGCCGCCCACAGTGTTCGGGTAAGCGGCGTAGGCCACTCCCGCGCCGGTGATCGACCACACAGCGAGCAACGCAACAAGCGCTCGCGCCGATCGGCGGAGCATCATGACTATCTACCACCACTTGCAACGTGCGAAACGGCGAATTCGAGCGCCTGGTTGAAGCCGTCCGCCCAGGCGTCGAAGGTGAAGCTTGCGACGATCGCGCGTCCGGCCGCTCCAAGCGCCGCACAGCGAGAGCGATCGCCGGCCAGCGAGACGAGCGCGCCCGCGAGCGCGTCGGCGTCGCCGGCGGGCACGATCAGCCCGTTTCGGCCGTCGCGCACCAGGCCGCCTGCCGCGGCGCCAACCGCATCCGTTGCGATGATTGCTGCTCCTTGGTTCATGGCCTCGTTCACGACGAGCCCCCACGGTTCGATGAACCGCCGAGTGACGATCGACGGTACAGCCACAACGTCTGCAGCGGCGAATAAGTTGCGCAATTGGGGGGGATCGAGCCGGCCTGCGGCAACCACATCAGCTGGTATTCGACGATGATCGCCGGCCACGGTGAAGATCCCATTAAGGCCGGCGCGTCGCCACGCATCGAGCAGGACCGTTAGGCCCTTCTCACGCGCGGGACGCCCGGCGAAGGCGAGCGAGAAGCGCTCGTCCCTGCGCGCCGCGGCGGGAGCTGACCAGAAGTCGTTGTCGACGGCCTGCGGGGCGATGAACACGCGCGTCGCGCCGTGGCGGCGGACGTAGTCGCTGACGTGCTCCCCGTAGGTGACGATGGCCGACGCGTCGCGGTAGATGCGTCGCATCAGCCCCTGCGCGGCGATGTGCGCGGCCGTGCGCGGCGTGCGCCACAGCGCGGCCCAGAAGACGAACGGGAGCCCGTGGCGCCGCGCGGCGCGCCAGGCGCTCGGGAGCGCGACGCGGCCACCGGTCCCGACCACGACGGCTCGGTAGGCGCCGGAGGAGACCAGCTCGCCGATCTCGCGCTGGCCGACGAAGCGGTGCGGCATGGTGGAGGGCGCGAGCGGGTCCGAGCCGTGCTGATGGCGCCCGCCGAACAGCGCGAGCTCGATGCCGGCTCGCTCGTGCAGGCGCTCGAAGGCGCCGAGGCGATCAGCGGCGACGTGCCCGGTGACGAACAGGACCGGCTTCATCGCAGCGCCTCGTCATAGGCGGCGAGCGTCCGCGCTCCGCAGAGCGGCCAGGTGAACTCGCGAAGCACCGTCGCGCGTGCCGCGGCGCCGAGCGCGTCACGCGCGGCGCGGTCGCTGGTCAGGCGGCGCAGCCCCTCGGTCAGCGCCTCGGGCTCGACTAGCTCGAGTCCGGGCCCGGCGCTCGCGATCTCCGCCGGCCCGGACTCGCCGGCGCGGCCGATCGCCGGGACCCCGGCGGCCATCGCCTCGATGTAGGCGACGCCGAAGGCCTCCTCGGTCGAGGGCATGACAAAGCACCACGCCGTCGCGACGCGCTGGGCCGCTTGCGCGGGTGCCAGCTGGCCCGCGAACTCCACCCGCTCGCTGACGCCGAGCGCCGACGCGAGGCGCTCGAGCGGACCGCGCTCCGGACCGTCGCCGATGATCAGGTAGCGAACGCCGGGGAGTTCCGCCAGCGAGCGCAGCACGTCGGCATGGCGTTTGCGCGCGACGAGGTGGCTGACGGTGGCGATCAGCGGCTCGCCCGCCGGTTCGCCGGGCGAAGCCGGCACGTCGGTGCCAAGGTGGACGACGCGCGTCGCGCGCGCGCCGTGCTCGCGCGAGAGGACCTCGGTCCCGGCGCTGTTGGCGAGCACGAGGCGCGCCGCGGAGAGTCCTCGCTCGACCGCCTCGCGACCGCCGGGCACGCGCGAGCTCGTCCACAGGACATCGCCGCCGTGCACCGAGACGATCAGCGGCACGTCGGCGCCGGCGCGCAACACGGCGTCGGCCGCCGGGACGGCGTAGTGCGCGTGGATCAGATCGAAGTGCCCGCTGCGGCGAAGCGCGCGCCGCAGCGCCGGCGCCGCATAGGCGCCCCAGCGCGCGTAGGCGCGCGAGCGCGGCGGCGAGGCATAGCGGACATAGCGAACGTCGAGTCCATCGAGGCGCGCGAGGCGCGGCTCGCGGATCAGCGTCCACAGCGCCCGCGGGTCGACCCGCGGCGGAACGACGCGATGGAGCACGAACACCGACACCTCCGCACCGGCCTGGGCTGCGGCGAGCGCCTGGCGGTGCGCCCAGACGCCGAGCACCGGATCGTGGCGGCGGGGATAGAACTCGGCGACGACCGCTACGCGCATCGGCGGTGCACCGCGAGCGTGCGCTGGGACTCGCTGACCGGCAGGTAGGGGTGCTCGGCGAGGAACGCCCGCGCAGCCGTGACCGCCTCTTCGCGCGCGTAGGCCGAGGCGGCGGGGGCGCTCAGGTGGGCGACCGCAAGCAGGTCGACGATCCCCACCCGCCAGCCCCGCTCGCGCGCCAGCCACGCCCAGTGTGCGTCGAGGCCCCAACCCATCCCGGCCTCGCGCGGGAAGGGCAGCAGATCCGCGAACGTCTCGCGCGCCAGCGCCGTGATCGGGCCGATCTCGATGAACGCCGTCTCGCGCACGACGCTGCCCCATTGACGGCGCGTAAGCGGCCAGCCGGCGTGCGAGCGCATGCGGTGGGCGGGCGCCGCGAGCACGAGGCCGAATCGCTCGGCGAGCTGGATGAACGGGTCAAGGAACGCAGGCGGGAGCTCGACGTCGTCGTCCATCACGACCAGCCAGTCGAAGGCGTCGAGCATCGCCTGCTCCGCGAGCAGGTTGAGGTTCGCGAACTTGCCGGCGTCGCCCGGAGCTCGCTCGAGCGCCACGACTTCGCAGGCGCGCGAGGAGCGCAGGTTCTCGACGGCGCGCTCATAGGTCGCGCGGTTGTGCTCGCGCACGACCGAGAGGACGAGCACCCGGCGCGGGCCAAGGCGCCGCGCGGCGCGGCGGACGCGTGCCAGCTGCCACGCGCCGCGCGCGCCGAGAGCGGCATCCTGCGCGGCGCGCAGCAGGTCGCGCCGGCCGCCGACGGTCCCGCTCTCGCCCGACAGGAAGTCATCACGCGGGTCACCGCGCGGGCTGTCGTGGCCGCGCTGGCGGGCGCGCATGAGGCGCCCGAAGCTGTGCGCGGCCATCACCGGCCCGTTCTCGCAGCCGCGCCGAAGCGTGTGCCAGATGCAGCCGCCAAGGACGCGCAGCTCGGCGGCGAGCGTCGGCGCGCGGCCGTTCTCCTCGTCGTAGTCGCGCGCCTCGCGACCGCGTACAACGGCGACTCGCATCAGCGCCGAAAGGCGCGCGTCACGCGGCGCACGACGATGGTCGAGGCCGGCCGCCGCGACGAAGCGGATCCGCCCGCCGGCGCGCAGATGGCGCTCCTCCCACTCCTCCTCATCGCCGCTCCAGACGTGACGGTGGGGGTCGAAGAGGCCGATCTCCTCGATCGCCGAGCGGCGGATCGCCATGTTGGCGCCCCACGCGCGCGTCACATCGCGATCCCCGCCGCCGGGTTCGGCGTACGTGATCGGCGGCCCCTCGCGTCCGCATGTCCTTCGCGCGCGGCCCTCGAGGCGCGCGACGATCGGGCCCGTCAGCACGCCGGCACCAGGGTCGGCGGCCGCTGCCGAAATCAGCGCCGCGAGCCAGCCCGGGTGGACCTCGACGTCGTCGTCGACGAACGCCAGCAGCTCACCCGTTGCCGCCTCGATGCCCGCGTTTCGCGCCGCGTTCAGACCGCGCGGCGCACCGAGTGAGACATAGCGGGCCTCGAAGCGCCCCGCGACCGTCCTGGTCTCCTCGTTCGCGCCGTCATCGACCACGATCAGCTCGGCGCCGGCTTCGCGCGCCTGACCGGCGAGCGAGGCAAGCGCCACGGCGAGGTAGTCGGGACGCTCGCGCGTGGGGATGATGATCGAGACGGAAAGACCCATGTCAGGGTGTGAGTGTAGGTTCGCGCAGGCGTGATCCTCTTCGTCCACAACCGCTACAGGCAGAGCGGCGGCGAGGAGCGCGCCGTCGAGAACCTGCTCTGGCTGGTCCGCGAGCACCTCGGCGAGGAGGCTGAGCTCCTGACGCGCGACTCGGCGCTGCTCGGGCGCCGGCGCGCCGCCGCCGGAATGCTGCGCGGCGGCCTGTCGCCGCAGGACGTCGCGCACGCGGTGCGGCGCACCCGCGCCCGTGTCGTCCACGCCCACAACCTGCAGCCCTCGTTCGGCTGGCGGGCGCTCGCCGCGTCGCGCGAGGCGGGCGCTCGCGTCGTCGGCCACCTTCATCAGTACCGAAGCGTCTGCGCGGTCGGGATCTGCTTCACGCACGGACGCGAGTGCACGCGCTGCCACGGTCGAAACACGCTGCCGGGCGTGCTTCACAACTGCCGCGGGAGTGCGCGCGAAGCGCTCGTCTATGCAGCGGCGCTGTCCCTTTGGCAGGAGCGGACGGCGGCACTCATCGACGCGGCGATCGTGCCGAGCGAGTTCGCGCTCGCGCGCCTGCGTGAGCTCGGCGCGCCGCTCGGCGACAGCGTCCGTGTCCTACCCCACCCCGTCACGCAGTTCGCGTCCGCTTCGCGCGCGCCGCTCGGCGCCTACGCCCTGTTTGCGGGCCGCCTTGAGCCCGACAAGGGGCTCGGCGTGGCGGTTGCGGCCTGCGCGCAAGTCGGGATTCCGCTGGTCGTCGCGGGCGAGGGCTCGCAGCGCGCCGCGCACGAGGGTGCGCCGGGAGTGACGTTCGCCGGGCGCGTCGACGCCGGCGAGCTCGCGCGCCTTCGCGCGGGGGCGCGCCTGGCGCTGATGCCGTCGCTGACGTCTGAGACCTTCGGGCTCGCAGCGGCTGAGTCGATGGCGGCGGGGCTGCCGGTCGCCGCCTCTGACATCGGCGCGCTCGGCGAACTCGTTCCGCGCGAATGGCTGTCCGCGCCCGGCGACGCGGCGGCGCTGGCACGGACCGTCGAAGCTCTCGCCGGCGATCCCTCGGCCGGGGAGGCGGCCCTGCGTACGGCGCATGAGCGGCTTGACCCGGCGCGGATCGCATCGACGCTCGCCGCGATCTACTCATAGGATCCGCGCGGAGATGCCGCGCCGAGCGCTAATAACGGGCATCAGCGGCCAGGACGGCTCCTACCTCGCAGAGCTCCTCCTGGCCGAGGGCGTCGAGGTTCACGGGGTGCTCCGCAGCGCATCGGACGCGACGAGCGGCCGCCTCGACGCGGTCCGCGACGCGGTGGCCCTCCACGAAGGCGACCTGCTCAAGCGGGGGACGCTGCGGCGGATCGTGGCCGAGACCGCGCCCGATGAGATCTACCATCTCGCGGCGCCCACGTTCGTTCCGGCGTCATGGGATGTGGTCGCCGACTCCATGCACGGGATCGCGACGGTCACCGCGGAGCTCATCGAAGCGGTTCGCGAGGAGGTCCCCGCGGCGCACACCGTGATCGCGACCTCGCGGGAGATCTTCGGCCCCGACGCGCAGAGCCCCCAGGATGAGGACACGCCCTGCGCCCCGAGCTCGCCGTACGGCGTGGCGAAGCTCGCCGCCCACCAGCTCGTCGGCCTCTTCCGCGAGCGCGACGGGCTGCACCTGTCCTCAGCGATCCTCTTCAACCACGAGTCGCCGCGGCGCGACCCGGCCTTCATCACCCGCAAGGTCAGCATCGCCGTCGCGGCGATCAGCCTCGGCCGCCAGGACGAGCTGGTGCTGGGCAATACCGCCGCGATCCGCGACTGGTCGGCTGCCACGGACATCGTCGCGGCGCTGCGGCTGATGAGCGCAGCCGAGCAGCCCGGCGACTACGTGCTTGCGAGCGGTGTCGGCCACACGGTCGCGCAGCTCGTGGAGACGGCCTTTGCCTGTGTCGGGATCGAGCCCGACGGTCGTCTGCGCGTCGATGAGTCGCTCGTTCGCGCGCAGGAGCGCTATCCGGTGATCGGCGACCCGCGGCGTGCGCAGGAACGACTCGGCTGGCACGCGCAAACGAGCTTCGAGGAGCTCGTCGCGGAGATGGTCGAGGCCGACCTCGCGGCGTTCAGGCGATCGTGATCTCGGGCGCCAGGTAGACGTCCTGGATCGCGTTCAAGAGCTCGATGCCGTCCTCGAGCGGACGCTGGAACGCCTTGCGACCGCTGATCAGGCCGGTCCCGCCGGCGCGCTTGTTGATCACCGCCGTGCGCACGGCCTCGGCTAGGTCGGTCGCCCCGGATGAGGCGCCGCCGCTGTTGATCAGCCCGGCGCGGCCCATGTAGCAGTTGGCGACCTGGTAGCGGCAGAGGTCGATCGGGTTGTCGCTGGTGAGTTCGCTGTAGACGAGCGGGCTGGTCTTGCCGTAGTCGGGTCCGAGTGCCGTGTAGCCGCCGTTGTTCTCGGCCATCTTCTGCTTGATGATGTCGGCCTCGATCGTCACGCCGAGGTGGTTGGCCTGGCCTGTCAGGTCGGCCGAGAGGTGGTAGTCCACGCCGTCCTTCTTGAAGGCCGGATTGCGCAGGTAGCACCAAAGCACCGTGAACATCCCCAGCGAGTGCGCCTCGTCGAAGGCCTGTGAGACCTCGACGATCTGGCGCGTTGACTCCTCGCTTCCGAAGTAGATCGTCGCGCCGACGCCGACCGCGCCGAGCTCCCAGGCGCGCCGGACGCTCGCGAACATCACCTGGTCGAAGCGGTTGGGGTAGGTCAATAGCTCGTTGTGGTTGAGCTTGACGATGAACGGGATCCGGTGGGCGTAGCGGCGGCTGACCGCGCCGAGGACGCCGAACGTCGAGGCGACGGCGTTGCAGCCGCCCTCGATCGCGAGCTCGACGATCGCCTGTGGGTCGAAGTAGCTCGGGTTCGGGGCGAAGCTCGCGCCGGCCGAGTGCTCGATCCCCTGATCGACCGGGAGGATGCTGAGGTAGCCCGAGCCGCCGAGGCGGCCGTGACCGAACATCTGAGCGAGGTTGCGAAGGACCGTGTTCGAGCGGTCGGTGGCCGACATGACGCGGTCGATGAAGTCCGGCCCCGGGAGGTGCAGGAGTGAGGCGTCGATCGTCGTCGAGGTGTGCTCGAGCAGCTCGTCGGCGTCCTCGCCGAGCAGCTCGGTGATGCGATCGACGCTGATCGAGGGATCGGTGAGTGTCATGCAGCGAGCGTATCGCTTCGGCGAGGCGAGCTCCAGCCAGTCGCCTGCTGGGCTCAGTCGCCGTCTTCGCCGCCGCCGCTTTGATCGATGATCGCCGGCTCTGCGACCGCCTCGTCCCGGTGGCCCGCCGCCGCCTCGATCTCGCGGAAGATCGCCTCAGCGGCGCTGCGCACGCCGCTCTCGGGACGCGGGCCGTCCCAGTCGAGGTACCAGTGGCGGCTGACGCTCGTGAGCCAGCCGTCGTCGGTCGGGATCAGGCCGAAGCGGGTGATCGTCCGCTGCTGGCCGACCTGGTCGCTGTAGAGCAGCTCGATCGTGATCGGCTCGCGCGACTCGATTGCCGCGGCGGTCGCCGCGCGGACGGGATCCTCGGGGTGGCGGAGCGCTCCCTGCCACATGCCGATGTCACCCGCCGGGATGTAGAGATCGCGCGTCTGCAGATGGAATTCCTCCTCAGGCGCCGGTGTCGGCAGCCGCCGCGAGGAGCTGAACCCCGGCCGCACCGCCCAGGCCTGGCAGACCGCCATTCCGCTGCCGACGTTGCGCAGGCTGATGCCGAGAAAGACACCCCCGTTGAGCAGGTCGGCGGCGGCGTGACCGCCCGCCGCGCGGACCCAGTGCCCCTCCACGAACATCAGCTTCTGGAGCGGGTCGTCGAGTCGCGACTGTGCGAGCAGCGGCCGGCGCTGCTCCTGAAGCGCCGCCTCCGCGATCCGCGCCGAGCGGTTGGAGGAGCGGACCGCGGCGAAGGTCGCCACGGCGAGGACCAGCGTTCCAGCCCCCGTCACCAGCGAGGAGACCGTCGACCAGTCGGTGGCGAGGAGCGTCATTTGGCGCCAGTTTGGCACTCCGGCGTCGCGTCCAGCGCGACGCGCGGAGCCCCGGCGCTCCTCAGCGCACCTGCGCCGTCGGGCGCACGAGGATCTCGTTGAGCGTCACCGACCGCGGCCGCGAGATCACGAAGGCGATCACCTCGGCGATCTCCTCGGCGGCGATCGCGATCTCGCGGCCAGACTCCTGCACGGTTCGCTTCGTCTCGGCGTGCGTAATGTGCTCGGAGAGCTCGGTCGCCACGGCGCCGGGCTCGATCAGGCTGACGCGGATTTCGGGGTGGAGCTCCTGGCGCAGCGATTCGGAGAAGCCGCCGAGCCCCCACTTCGTCGCGGCGTAGACGGCGTTGCCGGGCCGGGCGCTGCGGCCCGCGACCGAGGAGATGTTGATGAGGTCGCCGCCGCCGTCGCGAAGCTGGGGCAGAAAGACCTCGGTCGCGGTGATCGCACCGAGCAGGTTGACCTCGATCATCCGCCGGTAGTCCTCGCGCTGCTCGGTGGAGAACGGGCCGAGCAGCATCACGCCCGCGTTGTTGATGAGGATCTCGGCGCGTCCGTAGCGCTCCTTGACCTGCGCGGCGGCCGCGACCAGCGAGTCGCGATCGGTGACGTCGGCCTCGATCGCAAGCGCTTGATCGCCGAGCTCTGACGCGAGCGCGCGGATGCGCTCGCCACGGCGGGCGAGCAGCGCGACGCGGTGGCCCTGTGCCGACAGCGCGCGCGCCGTCGCCGCGCCGATGCCCGAGGAGGCGCCGGTTATCACGGCCGTGCGAGCCTGCCGGGCGTCGGTCATCGATCGCTCCTCACTTCCTGCTCTTGTTGCGTGGCGGCGCGCGCAGGCTCCGCGAAGGACGGTCCAAGCCTAACGCTGCGGCGATCGGCCCATCGGCGTGGCTAGCGCTGCAGCAGCTCGTGATCGGCGTCGACCATCAGGCGGATCATCTCCTCGAAGCCCGTCGTCGGCCGCCAGCCGAGCTGCTCGGTCGCCTTCGAGTGATCGCCGATCAGGTGGTCGACCTCCGCCGGTCGCACGAGGCCGCTGTCATGGCGCAGGTAGCGATCGACCTCGAGGCCGGCCTGGTCGAAGGCGATGTCGAGACACTCGCGCACGGAGTGCGCGACACCGGTTGCGATCACGAAGTCCTCGGGCTCATCCTGCTGGAGCATCAGCCACATCGCCTCGACGTAGTCCTTGGCGTATCCCCAGTCGCGCTCGGCATCGAGGTTTCCGAGGTGGATCTCCTCGACGAGCCCGAGCTTGATGGCAGCGGCGTGCCAGGTGATCTTGCGCGTCACGAACTCAAGGCCTCGCCGCGGTGACTCGTGGTTGAAGAGGATCCCGCTGGTCGCGTGGAGGTCATAGCTCTCGCGGTAGTTGACGGTGATGAAATGGCCGTAGGCCTTTGCCACGCCGTAGGGCGAGCGGGGATAGAACGGCGTCAGCTCCGTCTGCGGAACCTCGCGGACCTTCCCGAACATCTCGCTCGAGGACGCCTGGTAGAAGCGCGCCTCGTGGCAGACCTCGCGGACTCCTTCGAGGATCCGCGTCACGCCGACGCCCGTGAACTCGGCCGTCAGAGTCGGCTGGATCCAGGAGACCGCGACGAACGACATCGCCGCGAGGTTGTAGATCTCGTCAGGCTTGCTCGCGCGTAGCGCGTCCACCAGCGAGCGCTGATCGAGCAGATCCCCCTGGTGGAGGGTGATGCGGTCGCGCAGATGCTCGATGCGATCGAAGCGCTCCGTCGAGGAGCGCCGCACCATTCCGTGAACCTCGTAGCCCTTCTCGAGCAGCAGGTCGGCGAGGTAGGAGCCGTCCTGACCCGTGATTCCGGTGATCAGAGCCGATCGCTTCTTCAACTGGTCAGCACCTCCCGTTCGCGCAGCCACCGCACGGTCGCGGCGATGCCCTCGCTCAATTCGATCGCGGCGCTCCAGCCGAGCAGCCGCTTGGCCTTCTCCACCGACGGCCAGCGACGCTGGACGTCAACGGGGAAGCTTGGCAAATGTTCCAGCGCGAACTGCGCCGGGTCCTCACCGCAGCTCTCCCAGATGGTCCGCGCGATCTCGGCGACGGTCAGCTCACGCCTGGCCGAGATGTTGAAGTCCTCGTTCAGCGCGGCCGGCGAGCGAAGCGCCGTGACGACGCCGGAGGCGATGTCGTCGACGTGGGTGAGCGTGCGGGTCTGCTCGCCGGAGCCGAAGATCTGAAGCGGCCGCTGGTTGCCGAGGACCTTGCGGATCAGATCGGGCACCGCGTGCGCGATGCCCGGCTCATCGGTCGGCATCTCGCCGGGCCCATAGGCGTTGAAGGGCCGGCAGATCGTGTAGGGCAGGCCGAACTGCTCGGCCGCGGCGCGGCAGTAGATCTCGCCCGTGAGCTTTGAGAAGCCGTAGGCCGAGCGCGGCGGCAGGCACTCGTTGATGTGCTCCTCGGGGGTCGGGAAGACCTCGGCGCGCTCGAAGACCATCGAGCTCGAGATGTAGACGAAGCGCTCCACGCCCTCCTCGAGCGCGGCGCCGATCACGCCGTTGTAGAGCGCATTGTTGACCTCCGTCAGGGTGTAGGGGAGGCGGTGGAAGTTGGCGATCCCTCCGACGATCGCGGCGCAGTGGATGACGTGCGTCGCCCCGCCCAGCGCCGCGCGCGCGACCGCGCGCTCGCGCAGGTCGCCGGTGTGGACCTCGGCCGATTCACGGATCCAGCTCGGCGCCTCGCGCTCGTCTGAGACGCGAACCTCGAAGTCTGGGTCGCGCACGAGCGCCCGCACGATCGCCTGCCCGATCATGCCGGCCCCGCCGGTGACGAGCACGCGGTTCACGCGGCCGCGATCTCAGCGGCGTAGGCGAACAGCTGCCCCGAGCGCCAGCAGTCCCAGGGGTCGGCGATCAGGCACTCGCCGCCCGCCCCCGCGGCGATCGCCTCGAGCGTCTCGGGCCGGCGGAATTCGCTGTGGTTGGTGGCGATGACGACCGCGTCCGCGCCGGCCACGGCTTCGCGCAGCGGCGTCGTCTGGCGAGCGACGACGGGGTCGTGCACCGCGACGTCGGCCAGCTCGCGCTCGAGCAGGCGGATCAGCTTGTGCGACAGGCTGTCGCGCTCGTCGTCGGTGTCTGACTTGAACGCGAGGCCGAGGACGGCGACGCGGCGGCCCTCGAGTGAGCCCAGCCGCCGCTCGAGCCCCCGCACGAGAAACAGCGGGACGGACTCGTTGACGCGCGAGACGGCGAGCAGCATGCCCGGCGAGTTCGAGCGCTCCTCGGAGAACGCGAAGTCCTTGCGCAGGCAGCTCCCCGCCGTCAGGCCGGGCATCGCGATCCCGCCGCGCGGGTAGTCGCGGTTGATCAGGTCGATCACCTCGAAGACGTTCGCGTCGTACTGCTCGCAGTCCATCATCAGCAGGTTCGGCAGCGCAAAGGTCGAGTAGCGCAGGATGTTCGTCCAGATCTTCGCCAGCTCGGCCTGAACCGCGGTCGTCTGGACGATCGGAGCGCCGAGCACCGAGAACAGCTCGCCGACGACGCGGCCGCTCTCGGCGTCGACGCCGCCGACGATGCACGGGAGGGTCGCGATCTCCTCGAAGAAGCGGCTTGCGGCGATCCGCTCCGGGGCGTGGGCGACGTGGATGTCGCCACCGACGCGGAGTCCTGTCAGCCGGTGCAGGTAGGAGGCGACGAAGCTGGTCGTGCCCGGCGCGACCGTCGAGCGCAGAATCAGCGAATGCCCAGCCTCAAGACCGCCCGCCAGCTCGGCGACGGCGTCGCGGATCTGGCTGATGTCGATCTCGATGTGCGAGAAGCTCGGCGTGCCGAGCGTCAGCACGATGTGGCGCGCGCCGACGGCGTCGCCGACATCGGCGGAGAGGCCGATCTCGAGGCGATCGAGGAGCTCCTGGGCGCCCGGTTCGCGAAACGGCATCTCGCGAGCGCGCACCGCCGCCAGGCGTTCGGGGTCGCTGTCGATGCCGAGCACGCTCAGGCCGTGGTCCGCGAAGGCCAGCGCCAGAGGCAGGCCGACGCGGCCGAGGCCGACGATCGCGACGTCGTAGTTCATCCGTTCGGGGAGGCTACTAGTGGGCCTCGCGGGGGTGGCGTGGCCGCGGCGCCGCGGCCACGCACCGCCTCGCACAGCCCGATCCTCACGGATCGCTGTCGCGCGCGCCGCCGTGGCGGCGCTCGGCGGCGTACTGGCGCGCGAACGCGGTAATGAAGAGCGGGTTGTAGCGCGCGTAGCGCCGCCACAGCCGGCGCGGCTCGCGCGCCAGTCGGTAGCACCATTCGAGCCCGTGGCGGCCCATCCACGGCGGCGCCTGGGGGACGAGGCCGGCGTGAAAGTCAAACGCCGCGCCGACCGCCGCGAGCATCGGTGCGCTGAGGCGCTCGCGCATCCGCGCCATCCACTGCTCCTGGCGGGGCTGGCCGATCCCGACCCACACGATCTGGGCGCCGGAGGCTTCGATTCGCGCGGCCGCCTCGTCGTCCTCGGCGGCGCTCAGCTCGCGGTGCGGCGGGGAGTAGCCGCCGACGATCGCGATGCCGTCATAGCGCGCGCGAAGCGCCGCCTGCAGCATGGCGCGGGCGGCTTCGTCGCGGCCGCCGTAGAGGTACATCGGCGTGCCCGCCGCGGCGGCGCGCTCGCAGCAGATCGCCATCAGGTCCGGGCCGTAGACGCGCGTCGCGCTGCGGTGGCCGAGCGCGTGAAGGGCCCAGACGAGCGGCTGGCCGTCGGGCACGACGAGGGTCGCCTCGAGCACGGCCTGCATGACGGCCGCGTTCTCGCGAGCGCGCATCACGAGGTGCACGGCGGCCGCGGAGACGCTCGCGCGCGAGCCGCTCGCGATCGTCGCGTCGATCCAGTCGGCCACCTCGGCGTAGGAGGTGATCGCGAGGGGGACGCCGAGCACCGCTGCTCTCGGCGGTAAAGCGGACTTGGGGCGCTCAGCCAGAGCCGAGGACAGGTCCGGCGGGGGTGTGAGCGTCCTCGTCGAGCATGGCGTCCGCGGTGCGCAGGCGCTCGAAGGCGAGCACGACAAGGCCTCGCTCGGCGTCGGCGTTTGAGCCCGCGGTCCGCAGCGACACGCCGGTTCGCCGTTGGACGGCGGCGGAGACCATCTTCTGGATCGCGCTCAGCGGCGGGTCGCCGGGACGCGCCGCTGAGTCGGCGCCAAGGCGCATCACGAGCAGGATCGCGTCGCCCTCGATCCAGGCCCGGCTCGCGCGCGGCGGCTGGCCGTAGAGCGCCGAATGGATGTCGGCAAGGGCCTGCGCCGCGACGGCCCCGATCTGCTCCGTCTCTGCTGCTGCCGCTGTTAGATGCCTCACGACGCTGCTGCCCCCTCTGACTCGATCTCGCCGGACGACTCTCGCTGCGTCCGCCAAGAGCTCATCGGTGAGGATTCGCCGAAGAAGTTGGTGATCTTCGCCCCCAGGATGCGGGCGACGAAGTGAGGATTCTCTCGCGCGGGCGAGAATCCTGCCGACACGTCTAGCGGCGCCGGCCGCGCAGGCGGCGAGCGATCTCGACGGCTTCGCCACGGGTACGCACGCCGAGCTTGCGCAGGACGTGCTTGATGTGGCTGCGGACGGTTTCGATCGCCAGTCCGAGCGTCTCGGCGATCTCGGCGGTCCCGGCGCCGTCGATCAGGAGGTCAAGCACCTGCCACTCGCGGGCGGTCAGCTCGCCGCCGGCAGGGCGCAGGCGCTGCGTCGGCTCGCTGTGGCGGTAGAGCTCCTCGATCAGGCGCATCCCGAGCTGGCGCGAGATCGCCGCCTCGCCGGCGAGCGCTCCGCGCAGCGCGCGCGACAGGGCGGGGTACTCGAGATCCTTGTGCACGTAGCCGACGGCGCCCGCGCGCAGCGCGCGCACGGCGGTGTCCTCATCGTCGGTGATCGAGCAGAAGACGATCCGCGTCGAGGGGATCTGGCGGCGCAGCTCGCGCGCCGTGGCGATCCCGTCCAGATGGGGGTAGCCGATGTCGATCAGCACCAGGTCGGGGCGCTCGCGCCGTACGCAGGCGAGCGCCTCGGACTCGTGCGCGGCCTCGCCCGCGACTACGAACTCGCCGCCCGCGGTGACCGTCTCGCGCATGCCGCGGCGGGCCAGCGCGTCGCGATCGACGAGCACCAGCCGTATGACGGCCTGGGCCCCGCCGGGCGGGGCATCGCTGAGGGTCGTGGGCGTGGACATCGAATTTGAGGATGCTAGAGCTAAAGCGCAGCTCATGAGTGGGATAACTGCGAGGGTCGTGTGGTGAATATCGCCCGTAAAACCGGCGTATTCGCGGGGTGAGTTTTCTCCCCTTTGGGGTACCTGAAGAACACCCCACCGGGTAGGCAGTCATGCCTGACTCTTCAGGCATGACACCGACCGCTACTCCGCACGCTCCCCACCGTAAGGCGCCGCAGGCTCGCCGGGCGCACGACACAGCACCGATCGTCGCCTTCCGCCTGCGCAGCGCCGCCGTCGAGAGCCCCGACGCCGCCCGCGCCACCGCTCTCGCAGTCGAGCGCGCGAAGGACGGTGAGTCGGACGCGATCCGCTTCCTCTACCTCCGCTACGCCGACAACGTCTACAGCTACGTCGCCTCGATCCTGCGCAACCATCACGAGGCCGAGGACGTCACCCAGCAGGTCTTCGCCAAGCTGAGCGACAGCCTCAGCCACTACGAGGATCGCGGCGCTCCGTTTCTGAGCTGGCTCGTGCGCCTCGCGCGCAACGCGGCGATCGATCAGCTGCGCCAGCGGCGCGCCGTCCCGGTCGCTGAGCCGGTGCTCGCCGAGACGCCCGACGACGGCGCCGCCGCCGACCGCCGCGAGATGCTTCGCAGCGCTCTGGCCGTGCTGCCTGAGGATCAGCGCGAGATCATCGTCCTGCGCCACCTCGGCGGCCTCGCGCCGGCCGAGATCGCGCGGCGCCTCGGCCGCAGCGAGAGCGCCATCAACGGCCTCCACCACCGCGGACGCCGCGCTCTGCGCGCCGAGCTGACGCGGCTCGGTGCCGCCCCGACGACGCTGGCGGCCTGATCACGATGCACAACGGCAGCTGCACCGCGCAGCCCGGCCTCGCCTCCCAGCGCGCGGTCCGCCGTAGCGCCCGCTGCGCGGCCAACGGGATGCTGTCGCTCGGCGTCCAGCCGCGCCACGCGCACGGCCGCCGCCGCCGCGTCAACGCCGCCATCGACGCGCGGCCGGCGACGCTGCGAAGCGGCTACCGCGCCGCGTACTGCACCTGACGCCCGCCGCCACGCGCGACGGCGCCCGCAGCGCTCACCAGGTCCCGAACGCGCTCCTGATGTCGTAGGGGTAGACGTCGACGGTGTACTGGCCGACGGTCGTCGCGGCGAGCGGGGCTCCGAGGTTGCCCGCCGGCGCGCTGATCATGTCGGTCGGCTCGGTGGTCGGTGAGGTGACCAGGAACGTCCGGTGGAGGTGCCCGACGTCGTACCACTCGCCGATGTAGGCGAGGTTCCACATGCAGAAGGGCGGGCTCGTCGGGCAAGCCTCGATCGGATAGACGCGCAGCCGGTAGTCGGTCTCGTAGGTGATCGGCGAGGCCTGCCAGTAGCTCGCGAAGCCGACCTGCGCGCCATGCGCGCGCGCGAACTTCTCGATCGCGGCCACCTCCGAGTAGCTCGGGGCGCCGCCGAACGGCGCCGGTGTGCCGGCTTGGATGCTGCCGCGCGCGGCGAGCACCGCGAAGGCGAGCACGCCGACCACGGTCAGCTCCCGCGCGCGGCCGGAGCGCGCGAGCACGCCCACCAGCGCCGCGGCGGCGGTCCAGCCGACGATCAGGTAGCGGCCGGTCGCCGCGTCGCCGAGCGTGGTGAGCGTGAACTCGCCGAGGGTGATCACCAGCGCGAGGCCCCAGAAGCAGGAGAAGAGCCGGACGCGGTCGCGAAGCCCCGCGGGGCCGGCCGCCCCCGCCGCCGCCGCCGCCGGCCGCGCCGAGAGCGCCGTGCGGCCCGCGCCGACTGAGAGGCCGAAGAGCTCGGCCGCCAGCGCGAGCAGGCAGAGTCCTCCCGCGACCGCCGTGTAGATCCCGCTGCCGCTCGCCGAGAGGCCGAAGAAGGCTCCGTTGCCAAGGCCCGTCAAGGCGGCCAGCGCGTTCTCGAGGTTGCCGATCAGCTGGCTCGCGGGCACGAAGTCGATCGGGAACGGCGTCGCGACGACGCCGCTTGACTGCAGGGAGTGAGCGATCAGCGAGCCGCCGATGAGGATCAGCGCCCCCGTCACGACCGCGAACGCCGCGGTAAGGCCGAGCGCTCGCGAGGGCGCCACCCACCAGCAGAGCAGCGGTGCCGCGATGTAGGGCGCGAGCACGCCGGTGGCGATCAGCGGATCGGTCATGCCGAGCACGCTCAGCGCGACGATCAGCACCCCCAAAAGGAGCACGGCGGGCCAACGCGCCCGGCGCGTGGCGGCGCGGTGGACGAGCAGCAGCGCCGCGCAGCACAACCCGGCGTGCAGGCCGGCGCCGAGGTGTGACTCCGGGGTGAAGATGACGAGCCAGAGCGCGGAGCCGCTTGAGAGCAGGACGACGGTGGTGAGCAGCGCGGCCCAGCGGCCGAGCGTCGCCAGCGCGCAGCCGGCGACGACCGCGAAGCCCGCGAAGGACACCACGAACGGCCACAGCTCCCACAGCTGGCGCGCGCCCGGCAGGCCCACCGTGACGCGCGCGAATATCCACCACTCATAGAAGGTGTGGTAGCCGAGGTTGATCTGCGACCCAGCCGCGCTTCCGGCGAACTTCGGGAGCACGAAGCCGGCGTCGTTGTCGGCATTCGAGTACAGCCACACGAGCACGCCGTGGGCCTGGCCAATCAGCACGACGACGTTGGCCAGCCCGGCCAGGACGAGCAGCGCCACCGCGGTCCTGCCGACGACGCCGAGGCGTAGGAAGGGGGCGGCGAAGGTCGCCTCGAGACGCCGCGCCGCGGCGCGCGGGGCCCTTCGCGCCTCCGTCGACCCGCGGGATACCACGCCCCCCCAAGACCTCCCGACCACACCCACCTCGTCTCTCCCGCCGTACTCACGACCCCCAACGGCGCAGATGGGGTGACCCTAGCGGAGCGGGGGGCCTCCGGCGAGCCGAAAATCGGCCTCCGCGGCGGCGGCGCGGCCCGTTACGGCGCCAGGCGCGCCTGAGCTGCGTTCAGCGCTTTGCGCGGGCGCCGCTGAACTCGCCGGCCACGCCGACGAGGACCTCGCAGCGCTCATCGGCCGCGGCGAGTGCGACGAGGAAACCCGCGCAGCTGAGCCGGCGGCGCAGCTGCGGGGCGCAGGCGACGGCCGCGGCGATGATCAGCCGCCCGCCGGGGCGCAGGACCCGCCCGAGCTCGCGCGCGCCGGCGCGCTCGCCGAGGCCGCCGCTACGGCGGCTGTCGGCCACGACGACGTCGAAGAAGTCGTCGGCGAAGGCGAGATCCGCCGCGCGCGAGCGCGCGGCGTAGGCGATCTGGAGGTTCGCCATGCTCTCGAGCAGCTCGAACAGCTCGACATCCGGGGCGACCGCGAGGACACTTCGGCGGGCCGCCAGGACGTCTGAGTGCTGCAGCAGAACCGCGTCAAGGCGCGCCTCGGGGCGCGCCGAGCGGGGTGTCTGAGTCAGCGCTCGCTGGTTCACGCACGAGTAACGCGCGCACGTTGCTCGCTCTTTCAGGCCTCGACGTCCGGTCGATCAACCCGAAGTAAGATGCCCCAGCGCCGGAGGTCCCCTACCCGCCGCCAAGGGTGAAAATCCACCCAGCCGGGCTGCGAAGCGGACCCTAATCTTTCGGACCAGGAATGGTGAAACCGGGGATTTCCGTACTCCTCGCCTGGGGAGTGGGCAATCCAGAAAGTCGCAAGGAGCGCGATGACCAAGCGCGAGAGCACGAATGGCAGCTCGAACGGAGACCGCCCTGGTGGGCGGAACGGCTCCGAGCTGTCCGCAGAGCTGGGGGACGCTGCATCCGCGCTGAGCGCAGACTTGGTGTCACCCGCAGGCGGCATGTCTGACCGCCTGCGAATCATCATCGCCGACCCCGACCCGCTGGCGAGGCGCGTGATTCGCGACTCGCTGCACGCCGACGGCGGCTTCACGGTCGCCGCGGAGGCGCGCGACGGGATCGAGGCCGTCGAGCTGGCGACCCACTACCGCCCCGAGCTGGTGCTGATGGAGATCGGGCTGCCGGCGCTCGACGGGATCGGAGCCTGCCGCGAGATCGCGGCCAAGGCGCCCGAGGTCCGCGTCGTGATGTTCTCGGTGCCCCAGGACCGCGAGGTCGAGATCCGCGCGCTGCGTGCCGGCGCCGCGGGCTTCCTCTCAAAGAACGCCGACATCGAGGCCGTCGCGCGCGCATTGCGCTCGGTCGCAAGCGGCGAGGCGGCGGTCAGCCGCGCGCTGACCCGCGACCTCGTCGAGCTGCTTCGCAACACGGCCGAGAACGGGACCGGCATGCGTCCTGTCAAGAGCCCGCTCACGACGCGCGAGTGGGAGGTGCTCGATCTGATCTGCGCGGGCGACTCGACGCGCGAGATCTCAGCCAAGCTGTTCCTCTCAGAAGACACCGTCTACAGCCACACCAAGAGCATCCTGCGCAAGCTCGGCGTGCACTCGCGCGTCGAGGCGATCGCTGTAGCCGGCCGGATGCGCCAGCCCCGGCTCGGCTGATCACGGCGCGTTCGCCGCTCGGCCTGACTCCACCGCCTTCGCGGCGTGGGTCTCGCTCGTGCACCCGCGCCAGTCTTGAGCCCGGAGAGAGCCGCGTCGAGAATCGGTGCTGTGTGGACAAGCGTAGTGCTGATCCACGCTTCGCGAATCAGCGCGGATAGGACAGGAGCGGGCTTTCTACGCGACGACACCGGCAGGTGACAACGGTTCGTCGTCGGGCGGCCGTGGCGCCGCCCGTTTTGCCGACGTGCGCTGGAGGGAGCGTGCGCTCTGCCGCTCAGCGGACGGTGTAGAGCAGGATGCCGCCGAGTTGTCTCGATGGGGATGCGAGTCTGTGGAGTACCGGGGCGAGGCCCCGTTGGTATCCGGGTTCGATGACGATGTGGCGGATGTGGTACCGCCGCAGGTAGATGCGAATGACGGGGATCAGTTTGGCGCTCATGCGCGCGCCCGCGACTGAGCTGGCGTAGAGCGAGGCGTCGGCTCGGTCGTCCTGGGGCGAAGTCGGTGCGGCGTCTGAGATATAGCCGCCGGGCATCGTGAAGTAGAAGTTGGTCTCCGCTTGCCAGAGCATGCTGTCGCCGTATAGCCCGAAGGGAATGATCAGGACGTTTTCGCCCCGGGTGAGGTAGTGCTCGTACTGGGTGGTCCGGAAGAACGAAGGGTCGTCGGGTCTGCCGCCCCACCAGGCGCCGGCGACGTTCGGGAAGAGCGCGGCGACGCCGAGTCCGGCGATGAGCCATCGGCGTGCGCCGTGAGAGCCGGCCTGTGTCAGCCAAATCGCGACGGATAGCGCCACCGCCAGCTGCGCAAAGATGGCGATGCGGCTCGGGACTAGCGCGGGAACGAGTGGCAGTCGTTGAAGCAGGTCCCACGGCAACGGCAGGACCGCGTGCCCGGCGATGTGCAGCGGGGAGCCGAGTGCGAGGGTCACGCTGAGGATGAACGTGAGCACCAGCATCTGGGTTTTCCGTTGGGTGCGCCACGTGCTCCGTGCGAGCGCGGCGAGTGCGCACAGGAGCGGCAGGCTCATATAGCCGCCGGTCTCGGAAAGAAATCCGTGCTCAAAGGTCGCGGACACGTGGCGGAGCAGAGAGCCGCCGAGCCACGTAATCGGAGTCGGAGTGATGAGGTTGAGCGCGTCGAGCCCGTAGGTGCCGCCACGGAGGGCTTGCCCGGACGCGAGGGCGGCCAGGAGGTAGGGAAGCAGCACCAGACCGGCCGCCACTCCGGCGATCACGGTTTCGCGCGCGAGAACGTCGATCCGCGGTCGCAGCGGCCGCGCGGCGACGTAGTATCCGATGATCAGGGTGCCCGCGCCGATCAACACGGCGTCGAACAGAATCTCTGTCGAAAGCAGGGCTTGGACCACGAAAACAACCGCCATTCCCGTGATGAAGCGGCGTCCCGAAAGCTCGCCCGCGAGGCGGCGCAGCGGCAGATGGACCATCACGGGGATGAGAAACACAAGCGCCAGATTTGCGTGCCCGAGCGACTGCGTAAGCTCCGAGCTGCTGAAGGCGAAGAGGAAGCCGCCCATCAGCGCGGCGGAATTGCTAGAGGCGAGCCGACGGCAAAGCAGGTAGGCCGTAAGGCCACCTAGCGGCGGCCCAAGAATCGCCAACGCGTTGAAGGACACGAGCGGCCCGAACACCGCCGTCACCGGCCAGAGAGCAATCGCGGCCGCCGGGATCGTTGCGGCTGCCGCGACGTTGGTCCCGCCCGGCGCCCATATCACGTGCGAGAAGAACGGATTGGCGCCATGTAGCAAGGCGTACGGCCACCACGCCAGCGACCACATGTATGCCGCCGGATCCGCGGACGCCGCGTTGCAAGCGCAGGCACCACCCGGGTTGGCGATCGCAGCTCGACCGATCGTCAACAGCGCGACGCACAGGTACAACAGGAAGGCCCATGCCCACGGTGGAACCGCTCGCACGCCAAATAGCGACCGCCCTGCAGATCGAGTCTCGTGTTTGGCGACGGAGGCACGGCGCAAGCCCAGAGCAGCTGCGCGCGCGTCGCGCCCAGCACGGGGCAGGCGTCCCGGTGCGACCTTTTGATACCAGCTCGTCGAGGCCTCGACGAGCACATCAGTTCCCACTTCTCGATCTTCGGCAGGCCGATCGCTCGACTTGATGGAGCTGCGCGGGCTTGGTCCACTCTGACCGTCGTGTGATCCGTAGCAGTTCGGTGCGCCCCGAAGCCTGAGCAAGCAGCGACTCGGGCCGCGTAGCTGCATCCGCCCCTTGCTGCGCGAGTCGGTCCCTGAGCACAGTCCCTCTACCTTCAGCAACGACGGAGCTACTCTGCCCACGGGGGGCTGGTGCATGCACCCGCCCCCCTAGACTCTGGCCCTCAATGCGAGTCGGCATCGTCGGTCTCGGTTACGTGGGGCTGCCGCTGGCCGTCGCCTTCGCCGCAGCCGGCGTCGACGTGCTCGGCGTCGACACCGACGCGGAGCGGATCGCGGCGCTCCAGGCCGGGCGCTCCTACGTCGAGGACGTCAGCGACGCCGCGCTGGCGGCCGCCGGCCTGCGCTGCGGCGCCGACTACGCGCCCCTCGCCGAGGCCGATGCCGTCCTGATCTGCGTCCCCACGCCGCTCTCTGCCAACCGCGAGCCCGACCTCGGCGCGCTGCTGGCGAGCGCCGGCGCGCTCGCCGAGGTGCTGGCGCCCGGCCAGCTCGTCGTCGTCGAGTCGACCAGCTACCCGGGCACGACGCGGGAGCGCGTCGCGCCGCTGCTCGAGCGTGGCGGCCTGCGCGCGGGGAGCGATTTCAACCTCGCGTTCTCGCCCGAGCGCGTCGACCCCGGCCGCACCGATCACACGCTGGCGAGCACCCCCAAGGTCGTCGGCGGGCTGACCGAGGCCTGCACCGATCGCGCCGAGGCGCTCTACCGGCTCGTCTGCGACGAGGTCGTGCGCGTCTCGAGCCCGGAGGTGGCGGAGCTGACGAAGCTTCTTGAGAACATCTTCCGCGCGGTCAACATCGCGCTGGTGAACGAGCTCGCGATGCTCACCGACCGCATGGGGATCGACATCTGGGAGGTCATCGACGCCGCGGCGACCAAGCCCTACGGCTTCATGCGCTTCGAGCCGGGGCCGGGCATGGGCGGCCACTGCCTGCCGGTCGACCCGTTCTATCTGTCCTGGCGCGCCCGCGAGTTCGACATGCCCGTCGAGTTCATCGAGCTCGCCGGGAAGCTCAACCAGCAGATGCCCTACCACTGCGCGGCGAAGCTGCAGCGGATGCTCAACGACCGCGGCCGCGCGGTCCGCGGGGCGCGCATCGCGCTGCTCGGCGTGAGCTACAAGCCGGGCGTCGGCGACACCCGCGAGTCCCCGGCGCTGAAGCTCATCGAGCTGCTGCGCGGGCTCGGCGCGGACGTCGTCTACCACGACGCGCTGGTGCCGGCGCTCGAGCGCAGCGGCCTGCGCTCGCTGACGCTTGAGGAGGCGCTGCGCGACTGCGACTGCGCGGTCATCGTCACCGCCCAGCCGGGCGTCGACCACGACGCCGCGGCGGCGGCGGTGCCCTGCCTGCTCGACCTGCGCGGCGTCACCGCGCCCGCCGAGAACGTGGTCCGGTTGTGAGCGAGGTCTCGCTCGCCGTCGCCGGTCTCGGCCACTGGGGGCCGAACCTCGCGCGCAACGTGGCCTCGATCCCAGGCGCCCGGCTCACCTGGTGCTGCGACGTCGATGAGGAGGCCCGCGAGCGCCTTGGCGCCGTCGCCGCCGGCGCGCGGATGACCGGCTCACTCGAGGAGGTGCTCGCCGACCCCGCGCTCGACGGGGTCCTCGTCGCGACGCCGGTGCGGACCCACGCCGACGTGGCGACGGCGGTGCTCGAGGCCGGCAAGCACTGCTTCGTCGAAAAGCCGCTCGCGGACTCGGTGGCGGGCGCGCAGCTCCTCGTTGACGCGGCGGCCGCCGCCGGGCGGGTGCTGATGGCCGGGCACCTGCTCGAGTACCACCCGGCGGTGCTGATGCTGGCCCGGCTGATCTCCGACGGCGAGCTCGGCTACCTGCACTACATCTACACGCGCCGCCTCAACCTGGGGCGGCTGCGTTCGGATGAGAACGCGCTGTGGAGCCTCGGGGCGCACGACGTCGCCGTGATCCTCGGCCTCCTCGGCGCCGAGCCGGTCGAGGTCCAGGCCCGCGGCGCCTGCTACATGCGGCCGGGCGTCGAGGACGTGGTATTCGCCTTCATGCGCTTCGAGTCGGGGCTCGCCGCGCACATGCACCTCTCGTGGCTCGATCCGCACAAGGAGCGCCAGCTGACCGTCGTCGGCTCGCGGCGGATGGCGAGCTTCGACGACATGGAGCTCGAGCGCAAGCTGACGATCTACGACAAGGGGTTCGACGAGCGCGCCGGCTCCTGGGGTGAGTACATCGCGCGCTCGGGCGCCTCCGAGAGCCCGCGCGTGCCGGCGACCGAGCCGCTGCGGCTCGAGGTCGAGCACTTCGTGCAGTGCATCCGCGAGGGGCGCACGCCGCGCTCGGACGGCGAAAGCGGGCTGCGCGTCGTGCGCGTGCTGGCGCGGCTGCAGGAGGATCTCGAGCGGGGGCGGGCGTCGTGAGCCTGCGCGCGGACGCGCGGGCGCCCGGGCTTCACCTCGGCGAGGGCGTCACGCTCGCCGAGGACGTCGTCATCGGCGTCGGGGTGACGATCCACGACGGCGTGCAGATCGCCGCGGGCTGCGTGATCGGCGACGGAGCGGTGCTCGGGCGCCGGCCGTTCCTGGCCGCGCACTCGAGCGCGCCGCGGACGGATCCGGGCGCGACCGTCCTCGAGTCCGGGGCGAGCGTCGGGGCGCTGGCGATCGTGTTCGCCGGGGTTCGGCTCGGCGCGCGCTCGATCATCGGCGACCAGGCCTTCGTCCGCGAGCGGGCGCAGATCGGCGCCGGGGCCGTGATCGGGCGTGGCAGCGCCGTCGACCCCGACGTCGTCGTCGGCGCCCGGGCGCGGGTCCAGACCGACGTCTACCTGACCGGCGGGAGCGTCGTCGAGGAGGACGTCTTCATCGGCCCCGGCGTCGTCACGACCAACGACGACACGATGGCGCGCCACGACGACAGCTACGAGCTGCGCGGGGTGCTGCTTCACCGGGCCTGCCGCATCGGCGGCGGCGTCGTGCTCGTGCCGGGCGTGGCCGTCGGCGAGGAGGCGTTCGTCGGGGCGGGCGCCGTGGTCACGCGCGATGTCCCGCCGCGCGCGGTGGTGCTCGGCGTCCCGGCGCGCGTCGTAGGCGAGGTCGGCGACGAGGATCTGCTCGAGCGCTGGCGCTAGCCGGCCAGCGTCTGGCGGACCGCGGCGACGACCGCGCCGACCTGCTCGTCGCTGAGCGCCGGTCCCATCGGCAGTGCGAGGTTCGTCGCCGCGGCGGCGTCGGTGTGGGGGAGGGCGGCGTCGCTTCGCAGGGCGCTCTGGCGGTGAAGCGGGACGCGGTAGTAGCCGCGCGACTCGATCCCCTGAGCGGCGAGCGCCGCGGCGAGCGCGTCCGGCTCGGGTGTGCGCACGACGTAGAGGTGCCACGCCGTGCGTGCCCCGACGGCCGTGGCCGGGAGAGTCACGTGGTCGCCGAGGCCAGCCGCGCCATATGCGGCCGCGACCGCCTCGCGCGCCGTCGCCCAGCCGTCGAGGTGCGGCAGAAGGACGCGCAGGATCGCCGCCTGGATCGCGTCGAGGCGCGAGTTGTAGCCGACCACCTCGAAGTGCTCCTTGTCGGTCGAGCCGTGGAAGCGCAGCAGCCGCGCGCGGCGCGCGACCTCGTCGTCGGAGGTCGCGATCGTGCCGCCGTCGCCGAACGCGGGCAGGTTCTTGGAGGGGTAGAAGCTGAACGTCGAGGCCGTGCCGAGGCTGCCGGGGCGTGCTCCGCCGGGGGCGAGCGAGCCGGCCGCCTGCGCCGCGTCCTCGAGGACCGGCACGCCAAGCGCCTCGATCGCCGCGATGTCGGCGACGTTGCCGAACAGGTGCACGGCGATCACGGCCTTGGTCCGCGGCGTCAGCGCGGCGCGGACGGTCTCCGCGGTGAGCAGCATCGTGTCCGGGTCGACGTCGGCGAAGACCGCGTTCGCGCCGCTGTGGGGCACCGCCTCGGCGGTCGCGTAGAAGGTGAACGACGGGACCACGACGTCGTCGCCTGGCCCGACGCCCATCGCGCGCAGCGCGATCGTCAGGGCGTCCGTCCCGTTCGCCACGCCGATCGCGTGTCGCGTTCCGAGGTGTTCGGCGAACTCGCGCTCGAAGGCCTCGACCTCCGGCCCGAGGATGAAGCGGCCGCTGTCGAGGACGCGCTCGACGGCCTCGCGCAGCTGCGCGCGCAGCGGCTCAAGCGGCGTCGCGGAGTCAAACAGCGGGATCGCCATCGCGTTCCCAGGCTAGTGCGTGCGGCGGCTGGGCGGGGGTGCGCACGGCCTGGTCCGCGGCGCGGTCGGGGCGGCCCGCGGGTGCCCGGGATCCGCTCGCCCGGGCGATAGGGTCCGGCGGCGATGGCCGAACTGACGCTCTTCACGCTGCCCAAGGGCTTCGTCGATCCGCACGTCTCGCTGATCCAGCGCAACGCGCTGGCCAGCTGGAGCGCGCTCGCCCCGGCCGTCGAGGTCATCGTCATGGGCGAGGACCCGGGCGTCGAGGAGGCCGCGCGCGAGGCGGGCGCGCGCTACGTCGGCGACGTCGTCAAGAACGAGTACGGGACGCCGCTGCTTGACTCGGCGTTCGCGCGGGCGCGCGAGCTCTCGAACGCGCCGATGCTCTGCTATGTCAACGGCGACATCGTCCTGCTGCCCGACTTCGTCGCCGCCGTGGCACGCCTCCCGCGCGATCGCGACCACCTCGGGATCGGCCGCCGCTGGGACACCGACGTGACCGAGCCCGTCGACTTCTCAGACGCCGGCGCCGCGCTGCGCGCGCAGGCGCTCGCGAGCGGCGCGCTCGACCTCGGGCGCGGCAGCGACTACTTCGTCTTCCGCCGCGTGAGCGACTTCGGACTGCCGCCGTTCGCCGTCGGGCGGCCCGGCTGGGACAACTGGATGATCGGCCGCGCGCTCGAGCTCCACATGCCACTAATCGACATGACGCCGAGCGTGCTGGCGATCCACCAGAACCACGGCTACGCCCACGTCTCGGGCGGTGGGGGCTCCTGGGAGGGCCCGGAGGCGGCTCGCAACCGCCAGCTCGCGACGGGGATCGAGCGCTACACCTTCAACCCCTTCAACGCGACGCATCGGCTGACCGCGGGCGGCCTGCGCCGCACCCGCTCGCTGCGACACCTGCGGGCCCGCGCCGAGGCGTTCATCACGCTGAGCCCGGCAGCCGCCCCGCTCTACCGCCTGATCCGGGCGGCGAGGGGAGGGCGCTGAGCGTGCTGCTGCGGCGCATGCTCGACAACGTGAGGGCGCGCCTGATCGGGGCGCGGCTGGTGCGCGAATCGGGCGCTTTCTTCTGGGGCGAGCTGCGGCGGCCGCCCGGCGTGTCGGCGTACACGATCCGTCGCAGCGGGGTGCGGGTCGCGATCCGCCACCGCAGCGTCGACGCGGCGACCCTGATCGAGGTGTTCGGCGCCGACTGGTACGCGACGCCGCCGGAGGTCGCGCGCGCGCTGTCGAGTCCACGCCAGATCGTCGACCTCGGCGCCAACATCGGCCTCTTCGGAGCGTTCGCCGCCAGCCGCTGGCCGCAGGCTGCAATCCTCGCCTACGAGCCCGAGCCCGGCAACGCCGCCGTCCACGAGCGCACGATCGCCGAGAACGGCGCCGCCGATCGCTGGACGCTCGTCCGCGCCGCGGCAGGAACCGGCGACGGTACGGCGCGCTTTGCGAGCGGGCAGGGGCCCTCGTCACACATCGTCGCCGGCGACGCCGCTCCTGCTGAGCAGGTGATCGACGTCGCGCTGCGCGACGTCCTGCCGGTGATCTGCGGCGCCGACCTCGTCAAGATCGACGTCGAGGGCGGCGAGTGGCAGATCATCGCCGACGCGCGCTTCGCGGCCGACCCCCCGCGCGTCGTCGTGCTCGAGTATCACCCCGGGCAGGCGCCCGCCGGCGCGACGCGCGCGGAGGCCGAGCGGCTGCTCGCGGGCGCCGGGTTGCGAACCGCTCCGATCGCCGGCACCGAACGCGACGGCTGCGGGATGTTGTGGGGCTGGCTCCCGGGCGGGGCCTAGAGGCCGGTCAGGCCGAGTCGCGCGCGAGCGCCACGCCGCTGCGGCTCTCGCGGTACCACTCGATCGTCCGCTCAAGCCCGTCGCGCAGCGCCGTCTGGGCGCGGAAGCCGAACTCGCGCTCGGCGCGCGAGGTGTCAAGCCAGCGCCGCGGCTGGCCGTCGGGCTTCGATGTGTCCCAGACGATCCGCCCGGAGAAACCGACGAGTTCGGCGATCAGCTCGGTGAGGTGGGCGATCGAGATCTCCTGGCCGGAGCCGAGGTTCACCGGCTCGGCGCCCGAGTAGCGCGCGGCGGCGGCGACGATTCCCTCGGCGGCGTCCTCGACGTAGAGGAATTCGCGCGAGGCCCGGCCGGTGCCCCAGCACTCGATCGAATCGGCCTGGCGCTCGACCGCCTCGGCGCACTTCTTGATCAGCGCCGGAATCACGTGCGAGGTGCGCTCGTCGAAGTTGTCGCGCGGGCCGTAGAGGTTGACGGGGAGCAGGTAGATCCCCTCGAAGCCGTATTGCTGGCGGTAGGCCTGGAGCTGGACGAGCAGCATCTTCTTGGCGAGCCCGTAGGGCGCGTTGGTCTCCTCCGGGTAGCCGTTCCAGAGGTCGTCCTCGCTGAAGGGCACGGGCGCGTTCTTGGGATACGCGCAGACCGTGCCCAGGCACACGAATCGCTCGACGCCGGCGAGGCGGCTCTCCTCGATCAGCTGGATGCCCATCATCGCGTTGTCGTGGAAGAACGAGCCGGGCGAGGCCATGTTCGCGCCGATGCCGCCGACGACGGCCGCGAGGTGGATCACGACGTCGGGGCGCGTGTCGGCGAGGACCGCGCGGACCGCCTCGTGCTCGCGCAGGTCGTACTCCGCCGAACGCGGGGCCGCCACGTCGGCGACGTCATGGCTCGCGAGCTGCGCCACGACAGGCTCGCCGAGGAAGCCGGAGCCGCCGGTGACCAGCACCCGCTTGCCGGCCAACAAGTCCATTGAGGGGATGATATCCGACGCCTCCGGCGGCTCCGGCGGGTGTCGCAGCCGCGTCTCGGCTTCGCGGGCGCGCGCCGTTCAGCTGCCGCTAGGTGTCGCGCTGAAGCGGCGCATCGCGCACCGCCAGGGCGTTCCAGCGCCCAGGGATCGCGCCGGCCGGCTCGTCGACGCCGCTGGCGAAGCCGATCCAATGAAGCGGCGCGATCACTCGCAGTTCGGGGCGCTCGTTCAGCCAGGCGCCCCACCACGAGAACGAGCTGTTGCTCGTGACCACGACGTCCGCCCCAATCAGCAGCTGCAGGTCGATGATCGCCGGGTTGCTCGAGCACTGCAGGCCCGGCTCGCCGGCAAGCTCGATCGCGACGGCCTGCGGGTCGTCGGAGACCACGACCAGCAGGTAGCGCTCGCGCTCCGGGATCGATGCGAGCGCATCGCGAAAGTAGGAGGTCGGGAGCGCCCAGCCGCCGCCCGGGATGTCCAGGTAGTCGGCGCGCCGCACGTGCATGCAGATATAGGGAGGTAGGGCCGGGAACTGCGCTTCGAAGGCCTGCCGGTGCTCGGCGCGGACGCGGTAGAGCGCGCGGACCTCCTCGGCGTAGTCCTCAAACCAGTGTTCGGACTGGAAGAAGCCCGCGTACTCGACGCCGTCGCGCAGGCGCTTGAGAACCGTGGCCGGGTCCTCGAACTGCCCGATCTCGTCGAGCTGCGGCCTGGGTCCGTGTCGCAGGCGGAATGCCGCGCGCCGCCTCCAGCGCAGCGCCGGCCGCGCCCAGTCGCCGAGTTCGAAGAAGCTCCATAGCGGCGGGCCGAGCGTCGCGTGCGAGCCGCGCGGCCCGGGCCCCAGGGAGAACTCCCTACCCAGGCGGCGGCTCGTCGCGTGGGCGAAGGCGAGCTGGAACATCTGGTTGCCCATGCGTCCCGCGGTGCGCACGCGGATCATCGGCGGCGATCCTAGTCGGCGGCACGCGTCCGCCGCCCTGCGCTAGCGTCCACCGCGTGCGAGTGGTGCTCGTCCATCTCGGCTCACCGCTGCCCAAGCACGCGCGCATCTGCATCCGGCAGGTGATCGCCGCGTCGGGTGAGAGCCCGGTTGTCGTCGGACCGGCTGCCGCGCGGAAGCTCCGAAGCGAGGGACGGACGAGGTTTCGCCAGGTCGAATCCCTCTCGGACATGGGGCTGAAGCGCTTCTGGCGCTACGCGTGCGAGCGCTTCTTCGTGCTCGAAGCTGCGATGCGCGCGATGAGCCTCGAGCGCTGCATCCACATCGAATGCGACGTTCTGACCTACGCATCGCCGGCGAGTTACGAGGGGTGGCTGATCGACACCTACGGCGCGGGCTTGGCGACGTGTCCGCTCACGGACTCCGAGGACACGGCGGCCGTCATGTACGTCGGCTCCCAGGCGGCGCTCTCCGCGTTCAACACGGCGCTGCTCGACCTCGTCGCGATCCCTCCTGAGGAGTTCATCGCCGCTCACGGCGGTGCGATGGCGCACGAGATGCGCATGATGAATCTGCTGCGGACACAGTCAGGCCTTACGGCGTCGCTGCCGACGACTGTGGACTCGGCCCAGGAAACGGGCAGCGCGTACATCTTTGATCCCGCTTCCTACGGCCAGTACGTCGACGGCGTGCCTGCCGAACCCGGTGTGTCCTATGCGGGCGAGCATCATCACGCCGGGCGCGAGCTGCTTTCCGGCAACTACCGCCTGCGATGGGACGCCCAGCAGCGCGTCCCGCTCCTCAGCAGTGATCGGTCCGAGTACCCCTTGGCCACCCTGCACATCCATTCCAAGCGCCTCGATCGCTGGGCATGGGACACGGACCCGCGACCGCGTGCGAACCCGTTGTCGCGCGTGCGCGGCGAGCTGCGGCCCCGCTTTGAGGCGCTTCGCAGGGCGGGAGACTTCGCGCGTCGCGATGCCTAGCTCCCCGAGGACATGCCGCCAGGGCGCGCGAAGGGGCCCGCGCGAAAGCGCCATGCGTGCGCGGCGCGAGCTGCGGGCCGCGCTCGACGGGGGTCCGAAGCGTTGACGGACGCATCCGGTAACCCCCGCGACGCGCCGCCCAGCGTTCTTCTCTCGGCGGATGACGTGGCGCGCCTGTTCGCCGAGAAGGTGGCGGTCAACAACGACGATGACTACCTTCGCCGCTACGACGACTTCGACTTCCGATCGCGCTTCGGCGCGCTGGTCGATCGCCTCGACTTCCCACGTTTGATCACGGTGCTCGAGTTCGAGCGGCTCGTCGCCAAGCACGAGATCAGCGCCGGTCGGGTCCTGATGCTCAACGGCGGTCCCGACGGTGACCCCGAGTTGGCCCTGCTCGAGCACCGCCACGTCGATCGGGCGGACTTCGACGAGGATCCGGCGCGCTTTGACCTGCACAACCCGCGCTTCGATCGCTCTGATTACGACTTCGCGATCCTCTCGCAGACCCTTGAGCACCTCTACGACCCCGGTCTGTCGGTCGCCCATCTGTTCGCCGCGCTCGCGCCCGGCGGACACGTCTGGGCCTCGGTGCCGACGGTCAGCCAGCAGCACTCGATGCCCTACCACTTCACCACCGGCTTCACGCCGATCGGCTTCGCGTGCCTGTTCGCACACGCCGGCTTCGAGGTGGTCGAGAGCGGCCAGTGGGGGAACAACGACTACGTGACGCAGACCTTCGCGCTCGGAGGCTTCCCCACCTACTACGACCTCTCGCTTCACTGGCGCGGCATCCGCCATCTGGGGTGGACGTTGCTCACGCCGACGGCCTGGCGGCGCATGGCGGGGCGCAGGTTACGTCTCCCGGTGTCCAGCCTCGTGGAGGACGGGCTGCGCAACGACTTCGAGCGGCCGGCTCAGACGTGGGTTCTCGCGCGCAAACCCTCCGACCCGCGCGCGCCGGCCGGCGCACAGGGCGCGTAGAGGAGACATGCTGCCCGGCGGAGCTCGCTTGAGCGCCATCGCCGATCGTCTGCGCTCGAGGCGCTGGGGTCGCTACCGCGACCCGCAGGCCCTCTGCCACGATCACTTCCGCCTGCGCTCCACCGTCGACCACGTCAACTACGAGTCGCTGTGCCACGTGGTCCAGGCGCTCGGCGGGCGCCCCCAGACGATTCTCGAAACCGGCGTGTCAGCCTGGGGGACGGATTCGACGCGCCTCTTTGACTCCTACGTTCGTTCGTTCGGCGGGCGGCTGTGGTCGGTGGACATCGAGCCCGAGCATGTGCGTCGCCTCGTCCCGCTCGTCGGCCCGCAGACCACGCTGGTGTGCGACGACAGCGCAGCGTTTCTCGCGCGCTGGGTCGACGAGCATCCCGGCGAGCAGGCCGGGCTCGTTTACCTCGACAGCTGGGACGTCGACTTCGCGGCGCCGCTTCCCGCGGCCGAGCACTGCGTGCGCGAGCTCGACGCGGTGACGCCGGCGCTCGGTCCCGGAACGCTTCTTTTGATCGACGACTCTCCGGGCAGCCTCGAAGACGTTCCCGACCACGCACGCGCGGAGGCGCAGTCGCTGTTTGCGCAGTTCGGCGTATGGCCGGGCAAGGGCATGCTCGTTCAGCAACGCCTGTCCGAGCGCGGCATCTTGCCGATCCGACACGGCTACCAGGCGCTCTACCGGTTCTGACCGCGCAGCGCCGGACCGTGAAGCACCAGCACGCGCGGTCGGCGGCCGCCGCTTAGTTTCCGCTGCTGCCGGCGCCAGACAGTGAGATCGCCGAGCGGTAGTACTGGTTGTCACGCAGCAGCGCGGCGGCCGGACCGTAGCCGTTCACGCGCCCGTCAAGAAGCACGAGGATGCGATCGCACATCTCGAGCGTGGACATGCGGTGCGCGACGATGAGCAGCGTCGTATGCCCGCGCAGCGCCGCCAGCGACTCCTGGAGCAGGCTCTCGGAGCGCGGATCGAGCGCGCTCGTCGGCTCGTCGAGAATCAGCATCTGCGGCCGCCCGACGAGCGCCCGGGCGATGCAGATCCGCTGCTGCTGGCCGCCGGAGATGGCGTCGGCGCGCGGACCGATCACGCTGTCGTAGCCGTCCGACCAGGTCGTGATGTCATCGTGGATGCGCGCGAGCTTCGCGGCCTCGACGACGGCCGCCTCGTCGATGTCGCGGAAGTAGCGGATGTTCTCGACGACGCTCGTGTGGAGCAGGCGCGGCTCCTGCGACACGTAGGCCACCTGTGACGTCCAGTCGGTGAACGCGTACTCGCCCCCCGGTACCCCGTTGACCAGGTACTCGCCCGAGTCGGGTGTCCGCAGCCGGAGCAGGATCTGTGTCAGCGTCGATTTGCCGGCCCCCGACGGCCCCACGATGCCGACCGACTCGCCGCCCGCGATCTCGAAGCTGACGTCGTCGAGCACCGGCCGTCCCGGCGTGTACTCGAAGGACGCGTGCTCGAGCGCGATGCTCGTGATCGCCGGGAGCCGGCGATCGCCGGTGCGCGGCACGCTGTCCTGGTACTTGTGCTCCGCCTCGCGTACCCGCTGGACGAAGGGCAAGGCCTGGCGCAGGTTCTGGTAGGCGCTCGAGACCTGCTGGCCGTAGGCGCCCGAGCGCACGAGCAGCAGCACCACGGTCCCGAGTGCCGCGACATGGCCGGCGTTGGCCACGTGGAGGGCGAAGAGGCCGCCGATCAGCAGCAGGTACATGGCGGTCTGGAAGACGCTCGGGGCCAGGCCGGCGAGCACCTGCTGGCGGGCGAAGTGCCGGCTGACGGAGTCGACGAGTCGCTGGACCTGGTTGGCCTGCTGGCTTCCGACACCGAAGACGTCCATCTCCTCGGCCATCCGCGCCGTCTGCCCGATGTCGCGGGCCAAGCTGATCTGTTCGTTGATCAGCAGATGGGAGCGACGCCCGACGAGGTTGTTGAGCGGGCGCAGGCCGCTGAGCAGGAGGACCGTCGCGACCAGCGTGATCGCCGCAGCCAGCGCATCGAGGACGAATGCCGAGCCGACGAGTACGGCGAGCGTGAGCACGCTTGTCACGAGGCCCGTCAGCGACAACATCACGAACGACGCCTGTCCCGTCTGATTGGTGAGGAGCTCCTGTAGCTCGCCCTCCCGATCGCGAGACTGAACGCTCCAGGACGCGCGCGCAAAAGCGGTGACGAGGCCTTGCCGAAGGCGTCGCTGAACCTCGGCGGCCAGGTTGGCGGGAAGCACGACGATCGGCACTTGGAGCACGAGGCGAGCCGCGACCAACGCGAAGCCGACGCCGAGGAGGCCGCCGATCGTCGCCCTGATGTGGAACGGACCGGCCACGATCTTCAGCTCGTGCGCGCGTCCGACGAGGGCGGCAGCCGCCTCCGCGATGACTCCGAGGATCGACGCTTCACAGATGCCCGAGAGCACCGAGACGACGACGAGCGCGACCACCATGCCCCTGCGTCCCCGGAGGAGATAGCGCAACTGCCCCTCTCTGACCTCTGTCGGGTGCCTAGTCGGCATCAGGCGCCTGCGTGTCCGCTGGCGCGGCGCATATGTTTCTGACTCGCCGCTGAGTTCGTCCGCTGCGTCAGATGCTCTTCGCGGCTGCGTCCGAGTGTCCTTGCGTGCAGCCTGGCGGCCGCACCCTCACTCACCATCCACGACTTCGAATCTGGACGCACTGGCAGCTGTTCGCGTTCACACCCGTGCGCAGGGCGATGACGAGGCGAGGGCCGCGCCGGGTCGGCAGACCGAGCGCGCGATCATCCGCGGGACGCGATGAAGGTGGAGTTGACGAAGATCTCCGCATGCTCGGACGCATCGCACGGCGCAAGACCGTCACTCAAAACGCGCTGGAGCCGGTAACCGTGCGTGTCAAGAATGTCGCGAAAATCGCGGATGTAAGTTCTCGAGTCGAGGTTACAGCCGCCGAACTCAAATTGGATGGCGTCAATCGCTCCGGAACCGAGTTTGCCCGAGGCGCCGCGCAGGATCGCCAGCTCATGACCTTCGGCATCGAGTTTCAACAGGTGAATGTGCGCGATGTCCTGGTCGACGCAGAACTGGTCGAGGGTGGTCAAGGTGACGCTCGCCCCCTGCTCCGCCGTCATCCCGAATTGACGTAGATCGCGCCGGTGCAGCGACGCCAGGGCAGGAGCATTGGGCGGTGCCCACAGGGGGAGCTCTCCGGGCTCATCACTCAACCCGAGTTGGAAAGTTGCGCTGTGCTCGCCGACGCGGGCAACGAGCTCGCGATACGGGCCCGCAGCGGGTTCCAGAGCGTAGATGGACGCGCTCGGCGCCACGGCGAGCACGGCGCTGGTCCACTCGCCCACATGGGCGCCGACATCGATGATGGTGGGGCGGTCCGGCCAGCCCTTCGCCATGCGCGCCAGCATTGCGGCCTCTCCGTTGGAGGCCGGATCGCTGTTGCCATAGCCGAGGCCGCGCAGCGCGATGCGATGCAGGGCGCGGAAGAGCGGCTGGTAACGAACTCGCGCGCGTACGGGCAGGTAGCTGTCGACGGCCGGTATCGGCACGAGCCGCCAGAATACACTTCGCCCGCGCGCCCCCCGCGCAGGCGAGCAGGCCGGGCGCGGCCTGCAGTTACGAGGCAAGCCACGTGGTCGCGCTAACGGACGAACGGCAATCCCTGAGCCGGAAGCTCGCCGCAGTGCGAGCCTTTCCGCGGTAATCCGGCCTTGGAATACGCGTCGCGGAACCGCCGATTATCTTCTCGGCGTCACTCGGCTGGGCGTGTAGGGGGCTCCGCGCCACCTTGCTCACTTCCAGCGCGGGCGTCGCGAGGAGGCGAAGCGCGCGCGGTCGCCGCGGCCTCGACAGCCGCGCGATACGTGGACAGTCGAACCGCGTTCGCAGTCCATGGCGGCTTGAGCACCTCGGCTTCGTGACGTAAACGGTCCGGAGTGACCTCGGTCCAGTCGTCGATCAACACCATCGGTAGGCCACAGCTCGTCCAGTGCTCGCTCAGCACCGTACGCTCCACGACGGGGATGGCGCCGAGGTACAGAGACTCCCAGACGCGGTGGGTGTCGATGCCGTTTCCCCGCGGGCACGCGCTGAACTGATGCTCTCCCAACCGCCGAAGGTATCTGCGCCACGGCAGCGACGGGGCAGGATCGACGGACTGCGCGGGGAAATGCGCCCGCAGCGCGTCGCTGGCGGCCGCGCGCGCGGGGTGGGTTGACGCGTCGAAGTGCGCAAACAGCGACCCCGGCGCGCGGCGACGGCGCTGAGCGCGGCGCATGGCCCGCGCGAACGATCGAAGGTTTCCGTGCGGCCACATCGAATTCGCCACGCCGATCGGAACCGGATGCAGGCGGGGGTGGGCGACGGTCACGTTCTGGGCTAGCCAGTACCTCACGCCGATGCCTTCATGGTCGAGCCATTCGGCATGCCTCGTGTAGACCTCACCGTCACTGTTGTGCGTCACGAGGATCGAGGGCGGCGTGGCAAGGCGCGGCCACACGGCATCGGCGAACTCGTCGAAATCGTGGGTATAGAGAAACAGGGACCGAGCGTTGCACAACCGGTCGATCGCACGGCCGTCCAGTTCGTCCATCCGCTGTTCGAACACGAGCAGCTCGCGCGCATACCCGGCAATCCCCCGCTGGTACTCGAAGGTTCGGCGCGAGGTGATCGTCAACTCAGCCAGCTGCTGGACGCGTTCTCCGGAGATGATCTCCGCAGTGTCGGTAATTACGCTGGCCCGCGGTCTGAGATTCACGAGGCTCGTGCTTGCGGCAGCCGCCGGGTGCTCTCGCGGATCTCGCCTGTGTTTCGCTCTATGCGAGGCGCCCCGGAGCGCGCATTCCGGGTGGGCCGCGACGGGACCTCGGCGATCAAGCTCGAGACCTCGCTCGGGCCGCCCATGCCGCCACGGCGCCGGCGGTGCCGGCGAGCGCGTCCCGTGCCAGCCATCGGCCGATCTGGGCTCCGCGCCGCCAGCGCGGCGCTCGCATCCACGCGTGTGCGGCCACAAAATTGAAGTCGCGCGCGTAGGCGGCGCGGCCGAGCGGCCCGGGAACGATCGGCACGTTGAGGTAGCTCAGCTGGCGATGAGACGCAGCTTCTGGGTGGTTGTCCAGCACCCACCAGCCGTAGATGTCCAGCTCGCTGATCGAGGACAGCTGCAGCGGGTCGGCGGCTTGAACGTAGGCCTCCCACCACCTCACGCCATGGCGGGTCTCGATCGAGTGCTTCATCTGCGCTAGGAGCTTCTGGTCGTAGACCATCTGGTGCGCGGTCAGCGAAAACGGCACCTGCGGCGGGACGCCAAAGAGCCGTAGGTAGGCGTCGCGATACGGAGCGTGGTACTCAAACGCTTGCGTATAGGGAAAGCGAATGCGCTCATCGGTGACGATGCGCCACGGTTTCAGCCAAATGACGTCAGCGTCGACGAGCATGTAGGCAGGGGAGACGTCGGCGATGAACTCCGGCACGCCCAGCTTCAGGATCTGCTGATAAATCCAGCCGGCGCGCGCTGCCGCGGTCGGCCCCTCCTGCGCCCAGCGCTCCTTGAGCTCGGCGCTGGTGGGCAGGCTGGAAGCGCTGCTCTCCGGAACCCATACGACCTTCGGGTCCTTTGTCGGCAACGGCTCGGCGGCCACGATGTAGACGCGACCCAAGGGCTTGAGCCAGCGGAGCACGCTGCGCACCGCGTGCCGAAGCGTTGGAAAGTCCTTCGGATGCGCCGGAATTACGACGTCAACGGCCGTCATCAGTGCCAGGGAGGTGGGCGTCGGGGGCCACGGCGGCATCGTATTGCGCGAATGCCACGGGCTCCTCAACGCGTCCACTAAGCTCGCCGCCGACGATGGATGAGTCCTCGCGCAGCACGATTCCCGTACCTGTCGCACTGTTTGTCTACCGCCGTCACGAGCTACTTCCGCGCACCCTGCGCTGCCTGCGCGACAGCGGTGTCGACGCCCTGTACGTCTTCTCCGACGGCCCCGCCGACGCCTCGGCGCAGGCCGATGTGGGCCGCGTCCGCGAGCTGATCGCGGCGATCGACTGGATCGCGCCGTCGGTGAGCGCGAGTGAGCGCAACCTCGGTCTGAGCGCCTCGATCCGGGCCGGGCTCGACACCGTCTTCGCGAGCCACCCGCGGGCGATCGTGATCGAGGACGACGTCTGCGTGGCCCCCGAGTTCTGCGCCTACGCGAAGGCGGCGCTTGAGACCTACGAGCGTGAGCCGCAGGTCGCCGGGATCACGGGCCTGCGCTACCCCTTCTCGCGCAGGGCACTGCGCGGCTACCGCTTCGACGCGTTCATGTCGCCGCGGTTCTGCTCGTGGTCGTGGGCGACGTGGGGCGATCGCTGGGAGCGGTTCGAATTCGACCACGAGGTGCTGCGGCGCAGGCTGCGCGCTCGCGCCGGTCTGCGACTCACTCGCGCCGGTGCCGACATGCCGTGGATGATCCGCGCGGCGATCGAGGACGAGTCGATGGGCGGGTCGTGGGACGTCGACTGCGCGGCGAGCATGTTGCTCGACGACCAGTACTTCGTCACGCCGACCTGGAACATGGTCGAGAACAGCGGGCTGAGCGAGGGCACCCACGACACGGGCCGCCCACCCGCGTGGAAACTCGCCTGGGAGCCGGAGTACCGTCCCGATCTCGGCGCGCTGCGCCTCCCTCCGGTCGCCGAGGATGAGCGCGTCCTGCGCGCCTACCGCCGCTTCTTCGCGCTCGGTCCGCGCCGCG
This sequence comes from Solirubrobacteraceae bacterium, assembly GCA_036267075.1. GTDB lineage: Bacteria > Actinomycetota > Thermoleophilia > Solirubrobacterales > Solirubrobacteraceae > Palsa-513. The sequence continues at coordinate 49,786 of DATAWT010000033.1, read as the reverse complement.
CGGTGATGGCCGCGCTGCCCCGTCTGCGAAGCGCGGCGGAGCGGCGATGAGGCCGGCGGGGCCGCGGCGGCCGCGGCGCCGCCGCCCGGCGGCGCGAGCGGCATGAACATCGTCCTCGTCACGCGCCAGTACTGGCCGTCCGTCGGCGGCGTCGAGCGCGTGACCTCGAATCTCGTCGCCGCCTACGCCGGTCGCGGCCACCGCGTCACGGTCGTGGCCCAGAGCGTCGATGAGACGCCCTTTTACCGGATGACGCACATCATCCGTGAGCGCCAGCGGTTCGCCCCGTTCGAGCACGACGGCGCGGCGGTCGTGCAGTTCCGCCCCTCGCGCGCGCGGCGCGCGCTGCTGCTGCCGTTCGCGGCCGAGCTGATCCCGCTCGGCGGCCGCGTGTCGCGCCTGTGGCTGCGGCGGGTCACCTCCGGCTACTACGCGCGGACCGTGCGCGGCGTGCTCGCGCCGCTGCTCGACGGCGCCGACGTCGTGCACATGCTCGGCGCCGAGGTGCTCGCGGTGGCCGCCGTCGAGACCGCGCACTGGCGGGACTTGCCAGTCGCGGTCTCGCCGTTCGTGCACCCGGGCGAGTGGGGCGATGACGCGGGCTCGGTGCGGGCCTACCGCCGCGCCGACGCCGTGATCGCCACCACTGACGCCGACGCGGCGCTCTACCGCCGCTTCGGCGTCGAGGACCGGCGACTCGAGGTCGTCGGCCTGCCGGTGCCCGATGCCGCCGCCATGCTGAGCGATGACGAGCGTGACGCCGTGGCGGCGAGCGCGCGCGCGGAGGATCCGCTGGTCGTGTTCCTCGGCCAGCGCCGGCCCAACAAGCGGCTCGAGATCCTGTTCGAGGCGATTCCGCGCGTCTGGGAGCGTCATCCCTCGGCGCGCTTCGCCTTCGTCGGGCCCGGAGCGCCCCTGCCGATCAGCGACCCCCGCGTGTTCGACGTCGGTCGCGTCTCCGACGCCGACAAGGGCCGCTGGCTGCTGCGCGCCGACCTGCTCTGCCTGCCGTCCTTCAGCGAGTCCTTCGGCCTCGTCGTCGCCGAGGCCTGGAGCCAGGCGGTGCCGGTCGTCGTCGCCGACATCCCGGTCCTTCGCGAGCTCGTCAGCGAGTCGGGCGGCGGTCTCGTATCCGAGGCCGACCCGGCGTCGTTTGCCGCCGCGATCGGCGCGCTCCTCGAGGACCCAGGCCACGCCCGCGCGCTCGGCGCGGCGGGCCATGCCCACTGGCAGCGCACGCTGACGCCCGCGGCCGTCGCCGAGCGCCAGCTTGAGATCTACGAGCGGATCATCGCCGAGCGCCGCGCGCGTCAGGACTGAGCGAGGCGCGCGCCCACGAAGCCGCGGACGTGGCGGGGCGCCTCCCAGAAGAGGCCGTGCAGGCGCCGGCGCTGAGCCCGCCGGCGCGCCTTGCGAAGCTGGCGCCGCAGAGTCCGCCGGGCGCCGCCCTGCGCGCCTTCGGCGGCCCGCTCGAGGTTGAGGACGACCAGCTCGGGAAGGTCGAAGAGAACCGCGGCACAGGCGTCGCGAGCGCTCGCCGTCCAATCGAGCCGGACGTCCGGGTCGGCCGCCTCCGAGCGCACGTAGACGGCGTTGGCCCAGCTGACGCGACCGCCGGTGCGCGTCGTCTCGGCCCGCTCGCCGACGACGAACGCCGCCTCGTCGCGACCGACGCTGGTCAGGCCGCAGTGCGCGATGTCGCGCAGGCGCCACAACACGAAGCCATGCTCGCGCAGGAACGCGTCGACGTCGCCGAACAGGGGCTGGCCGACATAGAGCGGCTGGAACTCGACCTCGACCTCCAGTGCACGCGTGGTGGCGAGGGTGCTCTCGCCGCCGCGCAGGACGTCGAGCTCGGCTCCCTGCACGTCGACCTTGAGCACGTCGACCGGGCGATCCTGCGCCCAGCGGTCGAGCGTCGTGGCCTGCACCGTCGTGCTTCCGTGCGGCTCGTGGCGCCAGAGCTCGGGGTGGCGGCGGATCGCGTCGGTGTTCGGCGGATACAGCGACGCCGACTCCGGATCGGCGGTGAGGTGAAGCGTCGCCGGCCCCTCGCGGGCGGCGAGCACGAGCGGCTCGTAGCGCTCGCTGCCCGCCTCGCTGGCGGAGGCGTTGAGCCGCGCGCACTCCTCGGAGTCGGCCTCGAAGCCGATCAGCACGCCGTGGCTCCCGAGCGCCCGCCACTGCTGCCGCACGCCGTCGCGGCAGCCGACGTCCACGGCGCAGATCGGGCGCTCGAGCAGAGCCGCCACGGCCTGCAGCGAGCGCGGATCAAGCACCGGGCCGAACAGCTCGCGCATCGCTAGCCCGCGGCCGAGGGCGCCTGCGCGCGCGCCCTCGTGGGCGCCGGCGTGGGCGCGCTGCGCTCTGAGGCCCTCACCGCGCTGATCATAGGCCTAGCGGCTGAGGAGCTCGCCGTAGGCGTCCGCGAGGCGCTGCGCGGCCGCCTGCGAGGAGTAGACGGCGCTCAGCTCGCGCGCCGCGGCCGCGCGCGGGTGCGCGGCGGCCGGGTCGATGGCGCGCGCGATGTGCTGGGAGAGCGAGATCCAGTCGCCGGCCGCGAACAGCGTCGCCGCCTCACCCGCGACCTCCGCGATCGCGCCGGAGGAGCTGGCGATGATCGGCGCGCCCGCCGCCATCGCCTCCGCCAGGACCATGCCGAACTGCTCCTCCCACGACCACAGCGAAAGGCTCGCGAGAACGATGCACGCCGCGCCGGCATAGAGCGCCGGCATCTCCTCGTAGGGGACGAATCCGCGCAGCTCGACGGCGTCGGCGATGCCGAGCTCGGCGGCGTAGGCGCGCAGGCGCGCCTCCTCCGGGCCGCGGCCGACGATCACGACGCGCACGCCCGGCAGGTCGCTGCGCTCGCGCCGCAGGACTGCCACCGCGCGGAGCACGTCCTGGTGTCCCTTCTCCCAGACGAGCCGCCCGGGCGAGACGACGACCGGCGGGTCGCTGCGTGGCGAGCCGGCCGAGGCCGCGAAGCGCGCGACGTCGACGCCCGGCGGGCTGACGCGGATGCGCCCGGCGGGGGCGCCCTCCAGCAGCAGCGCGGCGCGCGCGCGCTCCGTCGTGGCGAGGAAGAGATCGGTGCTCGCCAGCGTCTGGCGGCGGTAGTCGCGCGTTCGCACGTTGCGGTAGGAGTCGATGAAGGGGATCGTCTCCCAGACCGTCAGCACGAGCCGGAAGCCCAGCCGCGGCTTCAACCGCGCCGCCTGCATGCTGTACCAGTAGCCGAGCTCCTGGGCGTGGACGATGTCGGCGCCGCGCAGCGCGGCGGCCAGGCCGAGGTAGCGGTCGCCGGGTATGCGGACCGCCAGATCGCCCGCTCGCCCCGGCGGCAACAGGTCGCGCAGGGTCAGGACGCGGCGGCTTTCGAGCTCGAGCCGATCGGTGTCGAACCACTGCCGGCGCGTGCGCAGGTAGACGACCTCGAAGCCCTCTCGCAGCGGCGGCTCCGTCCAGGGGGCGAGCTCCCAGGGATTTGCCTGGTGTCCGCGGAGGATGACGACCCGCGCCACGGGCGGACGATATCCGCGCGGGCGGCGTGGAATAGGCTCAGCGTCGAGGTGAGGATCGCGATCGACGCCCGTGCCGCCGCCGAGGTTCCCGCCGGGCGCGGGCGCTACGTCCGCGAGCTCCTCCTCGGCCTCGGCCGCCTCGACGCCGATCACGACTATCGCCTCGTCGCGCGCAGCCCGTGGCGCGAGGGCGGCCTCGACGGGCGCTTCTCGTGGGAGATCGTCGGCGCGGCGGGACTGCGCTGGCCGCTTGCCGCCGGACGGCGGATGTCGCAGGTGGCAGATGTCGCGCTCGCCTGCACGAGCTACGCGGTCACCGCGCCGTGGCGGATCCCCGGAGCGGCGATCGTCTACGACTTCGTCGCCTTCGACCGCCGCCTTCACCCGCCGCGCGGAGCGCTGCTGGAGCGGCTGACCCTGCCGGTCGCGCTGCGGCGCTGCGGCGCGCTGATCGCGATCTCGGAGACCACGCGCCGCGAGCTCGTCGAGCGCTTTCCGTCCGCGGCCCCCCGCGCGAGCGTCGCCGCGGCCGCCGCCGCTGGCGCCTACTCACCGCAGCCCGGCGCCGATGACGAGGCGATCCTCGCGCGCCACGGCCTGCGGCGCCCCTACGTCCTGATCGCCGGAACGCTCGAGCCGCGCAAGAACGTCGCGAGGGTGATCGAGGCCTTCGCGCGCGTGGAGCCGTCGCTCAGGAAGGGTTGGAAGCTGGCGATCGCCGGAGGCGCCGGCTGGGGGGATGCGGGGCCGGCGGCGGCGCTCGCCCAGCACGGCGACCTGGCCCGGATGCTCGGATTCGTGTCCGAGCGCGACCTGCCCTGCCTCTACCGCCACGCCGAGCTCGTCTGCTACCTGTCGCTGTATGAGGGGTTCGGGCTGCCCGTCCTCGAGGCGCTCCAGTCGGGAACGGCGGTCCTGACCTCATCGGTCTCGAGCATGCCCGAGGTCGGCGGGAGCGCGGCGTTCTACGCCGACCCCCGCGATGTCGGCGACATCACGCGCGCACTGAGCGAGCTGCTCGCCGACCCGGGGCTCCGCGAGCGAGGCGCCGCCGCCGGGCCGGCGCAGGCGGCGCGCTTTGACTGGACCGCCAGCGCCCGCCACGTCCTCGAGGTGCTGGAGGGGCTCGGCCGGAGCGGCTAGCGCCGGGCGAGGAGCCAGACGTTGCGGCGGTGCAGCGGCAGCAGCGCGAGCAGCGCGAAGATCCGCGGCCGGCGCTTGCGGCGCGTGCGCGCCGCGATGATCCCGACGCCCGGCGTGACCGACTCGTAGCCGACGCGGAGCACCTCGAAGCCGCGGTCTGAGAACAGCAGCCGCATGCTCTTGCGCGTGAACGGGCGGCGGTGCGTGTAGTCGTCCCAGACCCAGCGCTGCGCGTCGGGTGAGGAGGCGAACACGATCGCCCCCGGGCGCAGGACGCGCCGGACCTCGGCGACGAGCGCGACCGGGTCGCCGACGTGCTCGAGGACGTCCTTGAGCACCGCGGCGTCGAAAGAGGAGTCCGCGAACGGCAGCGGCGCGTCGAGGTCGCCTTCGATCACGTTGCGCGAGCGAGCGCGCGCGGCGGCGACCGCGTCGGCCGCGCTGTCGATCCCCGTGTAGTTGGGAAAATGGTCGGCGAGCCAGCCGGTCCCGCAGCCGACGTCGAGCAGCTGCGCGTCGGCGGCGAAGTGGCGCGTCACGTCGCGGTAGTAGCCCGGCTGCTCGTGCCAGTCGAAGTAGCCCACGGCTCAGGCGGAGGTCAGCTCGGCGCAGAGGACAGCCGCCGCCTTCACCGATCCCGCGCCGTACTCGCGCGCGGTGACGCCGTCCTCGGACACCGGCGACCAGCCGGCTCCGGCCTCGTGGGCGAACGCCTCAAGGCGCGCCACGCTTAGGCCCGCCTCGGCGGCGATCCGCCGCAGCGTCGCCGGCGAGTACTGGTTCTGCCAGCCCATGTCGGCGTCGGCGCCGCCGGGCACCGTCACGATCACGCGCCGCGCGACGCGGCCGAGCTCGGCGAGCGCGGTCACATCGCCCCGGCCGCCGCTGGCGACGCCGTACTGCGCGTTGTCCATGCCGACGTGCTCGAGGGTCGAGATGCACAGCGCGGCGTCGAAGCTTTTGGTCTCAAGCGGAAGGCTCCGCAGGTCGGCGATGTGCGAGCGCAGCCCCGGAAGCTCGGCGTCGGCGAGGTCGACGAGCTCGACGTCCTGCGGCAGCCGCACGAGCAGCCGCTTGTAGACCATCGGCGCGAAGGCGGTGCCCGCGTCGAGGATCCGCGCCGCCGGATCGCGCGCCACGGCACGCATCGCCCACGGCACCTCGACGACCCGCTCGCTGAGGCCGGCGCCGATCCCCTCGAGCGGCTGCCCGTCGGCCAGAAGCCGCTCGATCAGCCGTTCCTCGACGAGCTCGCGCCGCGTCTCGGCGTCGCCGGCGAGGAGCTTGGGCGAGTAGGAGACGGCGCCGAGGAGCGCCGACCACGGCTGCGGGAGGCTCAGGCGCAGGCGCCGATACGCGCGCCGGGGCAGGCTGGACGCCATCGTCGCCAGAGCCTAGAGGGAAGCGGGGACCAACCCGGGTCGGGCGCGACGGCCGCCGTCAGCGGCGCGGATAGCATCCGCCGCAGTGTCAGCGCCCAACCGTGTGGTGCTCAACGCCCTCTTCCTGGCCCCGGGCGTGAGCGGCGGCCCGGAGACCTACCTGCGCGGGCTCGCTCCCGCCCTGGCGCACGGCTTCCCGTCGCTGCGCCTTGCGATCGTGACCACCGTCTCGGGCGCGGCGAGCCTTCGGGCGGACGGCTTCGGCGACTTCTGCGAGATCGTCCCGCTGCCCTGCGAGGACGGCCAGCGCGTCCGCCGCCAGCTCGCAGAGCAGCTGCTGCTGCCGGCGCGCGCGCGGCGCCGGGGCGAGCAGATCGTGCACAGCCTGGCGAGCGTCGCGCCGCTCATCAGCGGTGCGCGCTCGGTCGTCACCGTGCACGATGTGACCTTCATGCGCGAGCCGACGTTCGGGCGCGTCACGACCTTCGGGATGGCGTTCCTGCTGCGCGCCGCGGTCCGCCGCGCGGATGGGCTGATCGCGGTGTCGGCGGCGGCGCGCGATGACATCTGCGCCCTGCTCGGCGCCGCCCCGGAGCGCTTCACCGTGATCCATCACGGCCGCGGGCGCCCCGCCGCGCCCACCCCGACGCCCGAGGCCGAGCTGCGCGCGCGCCTTGAGATCGATGGCCGGCGCGCCGTGCTGTGCCTCGGCGCCAAGCGGCCCCACAAGAACCAGGAGGTGCTCGTGCGCGCCGCCGCCGCCCTGGCTGAGGACGTGGTGATCCTGCTCGTCGGCCATCCCGAGCCCTACGACGCGGAGCTTCGGACGCTCGCGGCGGAGCTCGACGTCGAGCAGCGCCTGCGCTTCGTCGACTACGTCGGCGACGGCGATCTCGAGGGGCTCTGGCGGCTCGCCGCCGCCGCCGCGCAGCCGACGCTCGGCGAGGGCTTCGGGTTCCCGGTGCTCGAGGCGCTCGAGCACGGCGTCGCGGTCGCCGCCTCGGACCTCGCCGTGCTGCGCGAGGTGGCCGGCGAGCTGGCCCATTACTTCGATCCCCGCGATCCCGCCGCCGCCGCGGCGGCGGTCGCCGCCGCGCTCGCCGATACGCGGGTGCGCGAGCTCGGACCGCGCCACGCCGCCGCCTTCAGCTGGGCGAGGGCGGCGAGTGAAACCCACGAGGTCTACGAGCGCGTCCTCGGTCGCTGAGCGTGCACGTCGGCCTGAACCTCATCTACCTGGTGCCCGGGGAGACCGGCGGGATGGAGGTCGCCGCGCGCGAGCTGATCCCCGAGCTCGTCCGCTGCGCTCCGCCCGGCGTGCGCTTCACCGCCTTCGTCAACCGCGATGCGGGCGCCGGGCCGTGGGGCGAGGTCGTGCCGAAGGTCGAGGTGCCGGTGCGGGTGGGGAGGCGGATCGAGTGGGTCCGCGGCGAGCAGCAGCTGCTGCCGCGGATGGCCGCCGCGGCGGGGGTCGACCTTTTGCACTCACTCGCCTCGACGTCGCCGCTGTGGGGCCGCTTCGCCCGCGTGGTGACGGTGCACGACCTGATCTACCGCCGCTACCCGGAGGCCCACATGGGAGTGCGGGCGCTCGGGATGCGCGTGCTCGTCCCGCTCGCCGTGCGGCGCTCGGCGCGCGTGATCGCCGTCAGCGAGGCGACCAAGCGCGACATCGTCGAGCTGCTCAGCACCGACCCCGACCGCGTCGACGTCGTCCCGCAGGGCTTCGGCAGCGCGCCGGCGGTCGCGCCGGCGGCCGAGGCCGACGTGCGCCGGCGCTTCGATCTCGGCGAGCGCCGGGTCCTGCTCGCGCTGTCCGCGCAGCGGCCGCACAAGAACCTGATGCGGCTGCTCGAGGCGCTCGCGACGCTCGAGGAGCGCCCGGTGCTCGTTCTCGCCGGCTACCCGACCGGCCACGGGCGCGCGCTGCGCGCGCGCACGCGCGAGCTCGGCATGGAGGCCGACGTTCGCTGGGCCGGATGGGTCGAGCCCGCGCTGCTCGAGGGGCTGTGGTCGCTGACGAGCGGGTTCGTCTTCCCGTCGCTCTATGAGGGCTTCGGCCTGCCCGTGCTCGAGGCGATGGCGCGCGGCGTGGCGGTCGCGTGCTCGGACGCCTCCTCGCTGCCCGAGGTCGCCGGCGGCGCGGCGCTGCTGTTCGATCCGGGCGACACCGCGGCGATCGCGGCGGCGCTTCGGCGCCTGCTGGCGGGCGGCCCGGAGATCGACGCGCTGCGCGAAGCGGGCCGCGCCCGCGCCGCCCAGTTCAGCTGGGAGCGCACGGCGCGGGGCACGCTCGCGGCCTACGCGCGCGCCGCCTCGGCCGCGTAGGCGGCGAGGACCGTCTCGAGTGAGTGCTCAAGCGACAGCCGCTGGGCGTTGGCGGCGAACCACTCGCGCGTGCTCGCCCGCATCGCCTCGCCGCCGCGGTGGACCTCGACGATCGCGGCGGCGAGCGCCTGCGGCTCCGCCGAGGCCGCGATCACGCCGTTGACGCCCGCCTGCACGAGCTCGACCGCGGCGTTGTCGGCCTCGCTGACGACGATGCTCGGGATGCCGCACTGCGCGGCCTCGACGACGACGAGGCCGTAGCCCTCGCGCCGCGACGGCAGCACCATCGCCAGCGAGCGCCGCAGCGCCGCGTGAAGCTCGGCGGCGTCGACGAACCCCGGCGCGGACACCTGCCCGGGATCATCGAGTGCGGCGATCGCCTCCGCGACGGCGGCGCGGTCGGGCCCGTCGCCGTAGATCACGCCGCGCAGGCCCGGCACCTGCGCCGCGGCGAGGGCGACGGCCGGGACGACGCTCGGCGCGCGCTTCTCGGGGATCAGCCGCCCGGCGAAGACCACGACCGGCTCGGGCGGCTCGGGCGCGGCCGGCTCGAGCGGCCCGGCGTACTCGCCCTCGAGGACGGTGACCTCGCCGCGCAGCCCCTCGCGCTGCAGCCGCTGCGCGTGAAGGCGCGAGAAGCAGAAGGCGCGCTGGCGCACGCGCGCGCAGATCCGCTGGACGGCGATCCCGAACCACCCGGCGGCGCCGAGGTACTCGCGCCAGTACTGATCAGACCAGACCTCGTGCCAGTCGGCGATCAGCGAGTAGCGCCCGCGCGGGCGCGCCAGCGCGGCGGCGAGCAGCGAGAAGTAGGGGAAGGAGGCCGTGTGGACCACGTCGTAGCGGCGCCCGTGGCGGGCCAGATGCAGCCATACCCCCCAGCCGAAGCGAAGCGGAGGCCATATGGCCCGGCGTCCCTCGACATAGAGCGGCAGTCGCGGACCCACGGCGATGATCCGCACGCCCGCGATCGGCGCGGGCTCCTCGCCGCGCTCCCACTGGCGCAGCGTCAGGTAGGTCACCTCGTGACCGGCTCGCGCGAGGCGCTCGGCGAGGTTGCGGTACCAGCGCTCGGCGCCGCCGACGGTGTGGGGGTAGAGGCAGTCGTAGACCAGGCAGACCCTCAAGGCGCCCCGCAGCATCCCAGACACCGACTACACTGGGATTCACGTTTGGTGCGCTCCGTTTGGGCGCCTCGGTCGTTGTTAATCCCGTCCACCACGTGAGCACCCTGCAGCAGACACCCGAAGCGGCGGCTGCGAGAGTCACACCCCTCGTCTCGGTCGTCATTCCGTGCCTCAACGAAGAGGAGAACGTCGCACGCTGCGTGCGCGAGGCGCTCGACGGCCTGGCGGAGGGCCAGCTCGACGGCGAGGTGATCGTCGTCGACAACGCCTCCGAGGACCGCAGCGCGGAGTTCGCCGCCGCCGCGGGGGCGCGCGTGGTGAGCGAACGCCGGCGCGGCTACGGGAGCGCCTACCTGGCCGGCTTCACGGCGGCGCGGGGCGAGTACATCGTGATGGCCGACGCCGACCTGACCTACGACTTCAGCGAGATCCCGAACTTCGTCGCGGCGCTACAGGACGGGGCGCAGCTGGTGATGGGCAACCGCATGGACGACATCCGGCCCGGAGCGATGCCGTGGCTGCACCGCTACATCGGCAACCCGATCCTGACCGGCGTCCTCAACCTGTTCTTCCGGACCGGGGTGCGTGACGCGCACTGCGGCATGCGGGCGCTGCGGCGCGACGTGCTCGGGACACTCGATCTGCGCACGACGGGGATGGAGTTCGCCTCCGAGATGGTGATCCGCGCGGCCAAGGAGCACCTCGAGATCCGCGAGATCGACATCACCTATCACCCGCGCGGAGGCGAGTCGAAGCTGTCGAGCTTCCGCGACGGCTGGCGGCACCTGCGGTTCCTGCTCGTCCACAGCCCGACGCACCTGTTCATCATCCCCGGCGCCGCGCTCGCCGCGCTCGGGACGCTGATCTCGGTGCTGGTCCTCGCGCATCTGGACATCTTCGGGCGAAGCTGGGACGTGCACGCCCTGATCGGCGGGGCGCTTTTGACGATCATCGGGACCCAGGTGCTGGCGCTCGGACTGTGCGCGCACGCCTACGGGACCTACTTCATGGGGGAGCGCGACGCGTGGTTTGACGCGATGCGGGGCCGCTTCCGGCTCGAGCACGGCCTCGCCCTCGGCGGCGTGATCATCGTCGCCGGGTTCGTGTCGGGCCTCTTGATCGTGATCCAGTGGATCGATCACGGCTTCGGCGCGCTGGGGCTCAACAAGCTCGCCGTCGTCGCCTTCGAGCTGCTGATCGTCGGCATCCAGATCTTCTTCTCGTCGTTCCTTCTGAGCATCCTCGGCCTGCGGCGACGCGGAGACGCGTGAGGCACCGGCTGCCGCGCGCGCGCGCCGAGCGGCGACGCGCGGCGACCAGCTGAAAGGGCCCGGCGCGTGATGTTCGAGCCGAGCCTGTTCCAGAACGTGATGGCGATCGGCGGCCTGCCGGTGGCGATGTGGCTGACCGCGCTCGGGGTCGGGCTGTTCGTCGAGCGGATCGTTCGCGTGCGGCTCGCGAACGCCCTGCTGCTGCCGCTCGGCGTGGCCGGGACGATCGTGCTCGTCTATCCCGTCTACGCGCTGCACGGCTCATACGTGCCGGCGCTGGTGCTGCTCGTCGTGGTCACGCTCGCCGGGCTCGCGCTGGCCGACGGCGGGCTGCGCAGCCGCCTGAACCCGGGCCTCCCGGGGCTCGCGGCGCTCGCGGCCTTCATCCTCTTCATGCTGCCCGTGCTCGTCAGCGGCCACTGGCTGTGGATGGGCTACAACTTCGACAACGACACCTCGGTCCAGATGCTCTTGACCGAGCATCTGCGCTCGTCGGGGACGGCGCTCGCCTCGCAGAGGGCGACGTCCGGGGCGGTGCTCGACAACTACCTGAGCACCTCCTACCCGCTTGGCGCCCACGCCCAGCTCGCGACGCTGAGCGGTCTCCTCAGCACCGGACCCGAGGTCCTCTATCAGGGCTATCTGAGCGCGCTGGCCGCGCTGATCGCGCTCGCCGTCGGCGCCGGGGCCGCGCCGGCTCTGGGCCGCGTGCGCGCCGCCGTGGTCGGCTTCGCGGCGGCCGCAGCGAGCCTCTACTTCCAGTACGCGATGCAGGGCAACATCAAGGAGATCGCGACCGGCGCGATGATGGTCGCGGCGTATGTCCTGATCGGCGAGGCGATCCGCTCGCGGCGGCGCTACGGGGGGGCGGCGCTGTCGGCGATCCCGCTCGCGGCGGCGTTCGGCACCTACGGCGTCGCCGCGTCGCCCTACGTTCTGGCGGCGATCGGCTCCGCGGTCCTGGTGGTGGTGGTGTTCGCGCGACGGCTCCCGCGGCCCTCGTGGACGCCGCCCGCCGTGTTCGGCTGCGGGCTCGTGGCGGCGCTCTCGATCCCCGCCCTGTCGGGGGCGGTGACGCTGTTCAATGTCACCAGCGCCGTCGTCTCAAGCCACGGCAGCGCCGTCGCGACCAGTGCCGTGAGCCCGCTCGGGCAGCTCGCCCGCCCGCTGCCGCTCAGCCAGATCAGCGGCGTGTGGCTGTCGGGCAACTACCGCGTGCCCGTCCCGGGGCATCCCGCCGGGGGTCTCACGGCGCTCGCCACGGCGATCATCCTGCTCGCGCTGATCCCCGGCGTGCTCGCGAGCCTCGCCCGCCGCGACGCGGGACCGCTGATCGCCGCCGTGACGACCGGTCTGGTGCTCGCGATCGTGGTTCCCCGCGTCACGCCCTACGGCGCCGGCAAGGTCTTCGCGATGGCCAGCCCGGTCGTCGTCTGGGTCGCCGGGGTCGGCCTGTGCGCGCTGACTTGGCGGCGCGTGCGCCCGCTCGTCTCGCTCGCCGGCCTCGCGCTGACGGCGGCGATCGTCGTCTCCGACGTGCTCGGATACCACATCGACGTGCCCTCGCCGACGTCGCGAATGCTCGCGATCCGCACGACCGCCGCGCACTTCGCCAAGCAGGGGCCGATCCTCTTCAACGAGTCCGACGAGTTCATCAAGTACTTCGCCGGCGCGACCGACACGATCGCGCCGTTTGACTCGATCACCCCCGACCCGGCGCCGCTCGCCGATCGCTTCGATCAGTTCTTCGATCTCGACCAGGAGAGCCTTGCCTACGCCGAGTCCTTCCCGGTGATCGTCACGCGCCGCTCGCCGATCGCGAGCCGCCCGCCGGCCAACTTCCGCCTCGTCTATTCGAACGGCTACTACCTCGGCTGGCAGCGCGAGAAGACGCCGCGCGTGATCTCGCACATGGCGCTCCAGAGCGAGTGGGACGGGAGCGCGGTGGCGGACTGCCCGGCCGTCGGCGCGCTCGCGGCGGGCGGACGCCGCGGCGATGAGCTCGTCGCCGCGGTGATGCCGCCCGTCGTCGGCTTCAACGCGTGGTTGGCGCCGAACCGCCCGCCCGCCTGGAGCCAGAACGGCGACCCCTTCGACTCGGTGACGCTGACCGGCCCCGGCAAGGAGTTCGACTTCGTCGACATCGCGCGGCCCGGCGTCTATCGCGCCTGGGTGCAGATGAGCGCGGTGCGCCCGCTGTCGGTCTTCGTCGACAACCGCCCGCTCGGCAGCGTCAGCGGGATCGACTCGGTCGACCAGTGGGCGCCGGCGGGGACGATCCGGCTGCGCCGCGGCCACCATCTGCTGCTGATCAAGCGCGGGGGTGGGACGATCGACCCCGGCGACGCCTCCTACCAGGCCGAGTTCGGTTACGTGATGCTCGCCAAGGCGGGGCCCGAGGTGCTGCGCACGGTGGCGCTCTCGCACTGGCGGAGCCTGTGCGGAAAGGCCGCCGACTGGATCGAGCTGGTGAAGCCGTGAGCGCCGCCGCCGGCGCGGTGGTGACGGTCGCGATCCCGGTCCGCAACGGCGGTGCCCCGCTGGCCGGCGTGCTCGACGCGGTGCGCGCCCAGCGCGTCGACGCCGAGGTCGAGCTGCTGGTGGCGGACTCGGCGTCGAGCGACGGCTCGCGCGAGCGCGCCCTCGACGCCGGGGCGCGCGTGATCGACATCGCGCGCGGCGAGTTCGGCCACGGAGCGACGCGCAACCTGCTGATGCGCGAGGCGCGCGGCGCCCGCGTCGCGCTGCTCACCCAGGATGCCGAGCCGGCCGATGAGCAGTGGCTCCGACGGCTGCTCGAAGCGTTTGACGCCGCCGAGGACGTCGGCCTGGCGTTCGGGCCCTACCTGGCGAGACCGGGGGCCTCGCCCGCCGTGCGCCGCGAGCTCGAGCGCTGGTTCGGCTCGCTTGCGCCGGGCGTCGAGCGGCTGGGCGCGGACGAGCGCGATCTGGCGGCCGTGGAGCTGATGGGCCGGCGCGGCTTCTTCAGCGACGCGAACGCCTGCATCGACCGCGCCGCCTGGGAGCGGGTACCGTTCCGCGACATCGCCTACGCCGAGGATCGCGCCCTGGCGCTGGACATGCTGCGCGCCGGCTTCGCCAAGGTCTATGAGCCGCGCGCGGCGGTGCTCCACTCGCACGCCTACGGGCCGTGTGAGCGTTTCCGGCGCGTGTTCGACGAGTGGAGCGGGCTGCGCGAGGTCTACGGCTGGCGCGAACCGGCCTCGCCGGCGCGGCTGATCGGCCGCCTGCGCGGCGAGCTCGGGGCGCGGCGGCGCGAGGGCGCTGGCGCGGGGACGCTGGCCGCCGCCGGCTGCGGCGAGCTGTCGCGCTATCTCGCCGCGGTGCTCGGCTCGCGCTCCGGCGAGCTGCCCGGCTGGCTGCGCCGGTCGCTGTCGCTTGAGAGCAGGCGTCGATGAGCGAGAGCGCGCAGCCGCCAGGCGAGGATCAGGAGCCGGCGCCGGGCTCGCAGCCAGTTGAGAGCGAGCAGCCTCCGCGGGGGGCGATCGCGGCGCTGTGGCGGCGAATCGCCCTGACGTGGCGCTACCACGGGCCGGCGACGGTCCTGTTTCGGATCGTGACGCTGCCGCTGCGGGCGACGCCGCTTCGCGACCGGCTCGGCGTGCGCCGTCTCGTCGAGCCGACGACCTACCAGGCGCGGCGCTGGTATCGCGTCTACGGCGAGCCGGTGACGGTCGTGATCCCGAGCTACCGCGACGCCGATGAGGTGCGCGCGCTGGTGCGCTCGATCCGCTCGACGACGCCCGCCGGGCGCGTGCGGATCGTCGTCGCCGATGACTGCAGCGGTCCCGAGCACCTCGCGGCGCTGCGGCGGATCGACGGGATCGAGATCGTCGAGGGCGAGCGCAACGTCGGCTTCGCCGCGAACGTCAACCGCGGTCTGCGCGCCGCCGGGACCGAGCAGGACGTCGTGGTGCTGAACTCCGACGTCATCGCGCGCCGCGACTGGCTCGCGGCGCTGCAGTACTCATCGCGCGAGGCCGGCTACATCGGCATCGTCGGCGGCAAGCTGCTCTACCCCGACGGGCGCATCCAGTTCGCGGGCACCGTCCGCAACCTCGGCGCCCGCGAGTGGTGGGATCACCGCTACCGCTTCCGCGCCGCCGACTTCGGACCGTCGCGCGTCGCCCAGCCGGTGCTCGCCGTGACCGGCGCCTGCATGTATCTGCGCCGCGAGCTGATCGAGGCGATCGGGCTCTTCGACGAGGACTATCCGATGGCCTACGAGGACGTCGACTACTGCCTGCGCTGCTGGCAGGCCGGCCGCCGCGTCAGCTACGCACCGACCGCGGTCCTGACGCACAAGGAGTCGGTCACGAGGGGCACGGACCAGGGGGCTCGCGAGCGCGCGTCGCAGCGGATCTTCTGGAAGCGCTGGGGCGAGTTCCTCGACGCGCGGGCAGCGCGGACCCCCGACGGGGCGCTGCGCGTGATCTATGTGACCGAGGACACCGGCGTCGGCGGCGGGCATCGCGACATCTTCGAGCACCTCAACCGCCTCGCCGCGCGCGGCCACGACGCGTCGCTGTTCAGCCTCGCCGGAGCGCCCGACTGGTTCGACCTCAAGGTGCCGGTGCGGACGTTTCGCGACTACACGGAGCTGGTCGACGCGCTCGCGCCGCTCGAGGCGATCAAGGTCGCGACGTGGTGGAACACCGCGGCGCCGGTCTGGCTCGCGAGCACCGTGCGCGGCATTCCCGTCTATTTCGTCCAGGACATCGAGACGAGCTACTACCCCGACGACGAGGGCGTGCGCAACCACGTGCTCGCCTCCTACCGCCACGAGTTCCGCTACATGACGATCTCGGGCTGGAACCGCGAGCGCCTGCGCGAGCTCGGCCTCGACGCCGAGCTGATGGCGCCCGGAATCGACCTCGGAACGTTCCGCCCGCTCGCCGGCGTGGAGCGCCGCGCGGACATGCTGCTGGCGATCGGTCGCACCAACCCGCTCAAGAACCTGCCGCTCACCCTCGACGCCTGGCAGCGCCTTCGCGAGCCGCGCCCCGAGCTTCGGATGTTCGGCATCGAGCCGGAGATCGCCGCGGGGCGGGCGGGGCTGGTCTATGAGGAGCGGCCGTCCGACGAACGCGTCAACGAGCTGATGTGCGAGGCGACCGTCTTCGTTCAGACCTCGACCCACGAGGGCTTCTGCCTGCCGGCGCTTGAGGCGATGGCGACCGGCGCGGCCGTCGTCTGCACCGACGCCCACGGCAACCGCGACTTCTGCGCGGACGGCATCAACTGCCTGATGCCGGCCGGGCGCCTCGACGATGTCAGCGCCGCGCTGGCGCGGCTGTTCGCCGACCCGCCCTTGCGCGAGCGCCTTGGCGCCGCCGGGCGCGCGACGGCCGCCGACTACGCCTGGGAGCGGCGGATCGACGCGCTCGAGGCGTTCCTCTCCGAGGCCGCCGAGCCGCACCTCGTCGACCTCGACGCGATCGCCGCCGCCGAGGCGGCCGCCATCGCCGCGGCCGCGCTCACAGATTCTCGGAAATCCGAGGCGCCTCCCGGTTGAACACCCACAGGCCGAGCAGGAAGACCGCGACGATGATGCCCAGCGGGATCAGCACCATGATGGGCCCGCCGAGCGCATAGGACGCCGACGGGTTGACGCTCTGGAGGCCTCCGACCAGCGCGTGACGCGCCTGGGCGATGATCGTCGCGATCGGGTTGGTCATCGCGATCCTGCCGACGGTGTGAAGCGTGAAGTGGTTGGTGCAGGGGACGTTCGCGGGCGAGCACTGCGCCCCGGCGGCGTTGTAGTAGTAGAGGACGCCGTGGTTGTAGTCGAAGATCGGGTAGATGATCGGCGCGGCGTAGAAGAGGATCTGCGACGTGATGTCCCAGATCGGCTGGATGTCGCGGAAGCGGATGTAGAGGACCGACAGGATCATCCCGATCCCGAGCGCCAGCATCGCGAGCAGCAGCACCAGCGGGACGATCTCGAGCCACGACCAGCGCGGGCGGATCCCCGAGCCGAGCACCAGCGCGAAGATCGGGATGAGGTTGGTCGTCAGCTGGAAGAGCGCCGTCAGCGTCACCGCGAGCGGGATCACCAGGCGCGGAAAGCGCATCTTCCGCAGCATCCCCTCGCGCGAGAGCATGCACTGGACGCAGCCCGCCGTGGCCTGCAAGAAGAACGTCCAGAGGATGATCGCGACGAGCAGCTCGACGCTGTAGTTGGGGACCCCCTTGCCGACCTTGAAGATGTAGGTGAAGACGCCGTAGAGGACGCCGAAGAACAGCAGCGGCCGCATCAGCGACCAGATGTAGCCGAGCACCGACCCGAAGTAGGTCAGCTTGAAGTCGGTCACGGCGAGCGTGAACGTCAGGTTCCAGAAGCGGCGCACGTCGTCGCCGAACGCTGTCGGCCCGTAGCGGTGGCGCGGGGCATACGGCGTGACGCTCACGGGTTTCGCTCGATCTGAAACTCGTGCGGCAGGTCGACGACGCCGGTCGTGAAATGGCCGCCGTGGATGACGATCGACGCGAGATCGGCGCGCAGGTCGATCGTGTCGGCGCCGAGCCCGGCGCGGGCGATCGAGGGGGTGGCGGTGTAGCTCGCCGGCGTGAACCAGTTCTCGACGCGCAGGCGGACCACCGCCAGGTCGCCCGCCTCGAAGCTGCCGGTCGGACCGTAGGAGATGTCGGTCGTCGAGGCGAACACGGTCGCGCCGGCGTTGTTGCGAATCGTGGCCCCGATGATCGGGTTCTCGAGGTGTGTGTTGAAGCGGATCTCGATGCCGATGGCGAATGCCTCGCGGTGGGCGATCGCGGCGATCCGCGCTCCGTTTTCGTCCTCGAACCAGCTGTCGGTGATGTCGGCCGCGCGCGCTCCCTCGCGGCCCTCCTCCGCGCCGTCGTCGACCTCGTGGACGGTGCGTCCGAAGTTGAGCTCGTTGTAGCGATGGGCGACGTCGGCGGGGTCGCCGATGGCGATCATCCGGCCGCGGTCAAGCAGCATCGCCCGGTCGCAGAAGCGCTGGATCGCGCCCATGTCGTGGGTGACGAAGAGGATCGTGCGGCCCTCGCGCTTGAGGCGCTGGAACTCGTCGAAGCACTTCTGCTGGAAGTTCGCGTCGCCGACGGCCAGCACCTCGTCGATCAGGAGGATGTCGGCGTCGACCTGGATCGCGACGGAGAACGCGAGCCGCACCGACATGCCGGAGGAGTAGTTCTTGAGGCGCATGTCGAGGAACTCCTCGAGCTCGGCGAAGGCGATCACGTCGTCGAAGCGGGCGCGCGCCTCCTTGCGGCTGAGGCCGAGCATGATCGCGTTGAGGATCACGTTGTCGCGCGCGGTCAGGTCGGGATTGAAGCCGACGCCGAGCTCGATGAACGGCGACAGCCGGCCGTTCACGTGGAGCTCGCCGGCGTCTGTGTCATAGATCCCGGCCAGGCACTTCAGCAGCGTGCTCTTGCCGCTGCCGTTGCGGCCGATGATCCCGAAGAACTCGCCCGCGGCGATGTCGACGCTGACGTTGTCGACGGCCTGCAGGATGTCGTAGGTCTGTGAGCGGAACGGGTGGAGCGCGCGTTCCTTGAGCGTGTGGTACTGGCGGTGGTGGAGCTTGAAGGCCTTGCTGACGCCGTGCAGCGACACGGCCGGCCGTAAGTCGGCGCGCGTGGCTTGGGCGGTGGAGATCGTCACGCTCATCAGGTCGCGGCGGATGAGGCCCACGGGGCCGACCGCAA
The DNA here is from genome assembly GCA_036267075.1 of Solirubrobacteraceae bacterium. Taxonomy (GTDB): domain Bacteria; phylum Actinomycetota; class Thermoleophilia; order Solirubrobacterales; family Solirubrobacteraceae; genus Palsa-513. The sequence continues at coordinate 31,295 of DATAWT010000033.1, read as the reverse complement.
GCGCCCCGGCGCAGCCTGACCGACCATGAACTGTACAACGCCCCCGGGAGGTCGCCGTCGCGCTCAGGACGGACGCTATCGTGCGCCCCGATGGAGATCCGCTCGACCGATTTCGCGCAGGCAAAGCTGATCGTGCCGGCCGTCCACGCCGATGATCGCGGCTTCTTCACCGAGGTTTACCGCCGCGACGCCCTCGCCGAGGCGGGGATCGACGTCGATTTCGTCCAGGACAACCAGTCGCGATCCTCGCGCGGGGTCCTGCGCGGAATGCACCTGCAGATCGGCGCCGGCGTCGCGAAGCTCGTGCGCTGTGCGCGCGGGCAGATCGTCGACGTGATCGTCGACGTGCGCGCCGGCTCGCCGACCTACCGCCACTGGCAGGCGTTTGAGCTCGACGACCGCTCGCAGCACGCGCTCTTCGTCCCGGCCGGCTTCGCGCACGGCTTCTGCGTGGTGAGCGAGGTCGCCGACGTCTGCTACAGCCAGAGCGGCTACTACGACCCGCAGGCCGAGCGGACGATCGCCCACGACGATCCGGAGCTCGCGATCGAGTGGCCGAGCGGGCTCGAGTACGTCGTCTCGGCACGCGACGCGGCGGCGCGGACGCTGCGCGAACAGGCAGCCGAGCTGGTCTTCGGGGACTGATGGGCGAGACCACCATCGTGGTGGAGCGCTCCGCCGGCGAGGAGGGGGCGCTCGAGCGCACGCTCTCCTCGATCGCCGCGCACACGGCGGCGGAGACGGCGGTTTCGGTCGTCGATGAGGGCGGGGTCGCCGCGGCGCTGGCCGCGGCGGCGGGCGGGAGCGACGTCGTCGTCCTGGCGGGCGGAGTGAGCGTCGGCGAGGGCTGGCTCGATGGTCTGCGCGACGCGGTCGCCTCGGATTCGATCGTGATGAGCGCGAGCGCGCTCGGCGGTGGTGCAGAGGAGCTGGGCGCCCGCGCGGCGTCGCTGCGCTCGCACTCGGCGCGCCTTCGGCCGACGATTCCCGCGGCGCGGGAGCAGTGCTGTCTGCTCAGCGGCGCCGGGCTGGCGCTCGTCGGCGCCGGGACGGTGGCGGAGGTCTCGGCGCGACTGTCGAGCCTCGGCCTCGTGCACGTCCTCGCCGACGACGTGCTCGTCGGTGGCGCGCCGCCCGAGCTGTCGAGCATCGGAGTTGACGACGATGCGGGGCCGCTCGCGCGCGCGCAGGCGATCGCGCGAACAGCGCTCCAACCGCTCGCCGTGACGGTCGACGCGCGGGCGCTCGACACGGCGGCGACCGGAACCCGCACCTACATCCTCGACCTCATCGCCGCGCTCGCCGCTCGGGAGGAGCTGTCGCTGCGCGTCACGCTGCCTCCCAAGACGGCGCCCGATGTTCTCGAGGTGCTGGCAGCGGATGCGCGAATCGAGCTGATCAGCTACGACGAGGCGATCGCCGGTGTGCCGCGCAGCGACGTGGTGCACCGCCCGCAGCAGATCTTCTCGACCCACGACCTCGCCCTGCTGCGGCTCCTCGGCGAGCGAGTCGTCGTCACCAACCACGACCTGATCGCCTACCGCTGCGCGGACTACCACGCCGACGAGGACATCTGGCGCTCCTATCGCCGCTCGACGCGCTTGACCCTCGCGCAGGCCGACATGGTCGTCTTTCCGTCGCTTCACGCACGCGAGGACGCACTGAGGGAGAACCTGATCGCTCCGCAGCGCGCGCACGCGGTCTCAAACGGCGCTGACCGCCTCTGGCCGCGGCCGGGCTCTGACGCCGTACGCCCGGCGGAGCTCGAGGAGGGCACGCGGCTGCTGCTCTGCCTGGGCGCCGACTACGCCCACAAGAACCGCCCCTTCGCGATCTCACTGGCACGAGAGCTCCGCGATCGCCACGGCTGGGATGGCAGGCTTGTGCTGGCCGGACCGCACGTCGAGCACGGCTCCTCGCGGGCGCGTGAGCAGGCGATGCTCGAGGAGGACCCCACGCTTCGCTCGCTCGTCGTCGAGCTGGGCCGGATCGACGACGCCGCACGCGAGTGGCTCTACGCGCATGCCGACGCCGTCGTCTACCCGAGCGTCTACGAGGGGTTCGGCTATGTCCCCTTCGAAGCCGCGGAGGCCGGCGTGGCCTGCCTGTACGCGGCGAGCGGGGCGCTGGTCGAGCTCGCCGGTCCGCAGGCGGCGACGCTGGTCGCCTGGGATGCGGCAGCAAGCGCCGACGCCGCGGCGCCGCTGCTTGTGCCCGGCGCGGCGCGTGAGCGCCACCTGCAGGCGCTGCGCACCGCCGCCGCGCAGACGACGTGGGCGGCGGTGGTGCCACAGCTGCTCGAGGTCTACGCGGCGGCTGTCGCCAGCCCGCACCGGGCCGGAGCGCCGCGGATCGCCGAGGATCTCGAGCGCGAGGCCTTCATCATCAGCCTCGCCGCGTCCGCCGAGCACGACCGGCTGCGCGCGGAGGAGCTCCAGAGCGCCAACGAGCACGGCAGGCGGATCATCGACGAGACGGAGGCCGTGCTCGAGCGGCTGCGCTCCGATGTCGGTGCGCTGGCCGAGACAAAGGACGGTGGCGCGCTGAGCCCGGCGCAGCGGCGCGGCCTGATGCGCGTCGCGACGCGTCCGCCGCTGCGCCGCGTGCTGCTTGCTCCGTTCGCGCTGCTCGGGCGCGGTCAGTCGAACCCGAGCGCCGACAAATAGGCCTCGGCGACGACCTCGAAGCTGTTGCGCCGCGCGTGCTCGAGCGCGCCGGCGCTCAGCTCGACGCGGGCGGGCGTATCGGCGAGGAGCTCGCTGATCGCCGTCGCGAGCTCGTGCGGCGCCGCCTGCGGCTCGACGTGGCGGACCGCCGTGGCCGGAAGCTCGCCGCTCCAGCCGAGCCGGGTCGCCAGCGTCGGGATGCCAGCCGCGAGGCAGTCGGCGACGGCCGCCGAGGCCTCGCCGTTTGAGGCGTCGCGCAGCTGCACGGCGAGGTCGGCCGAGGCGAGCAGCTCGGCGTAGCGAGACTCAGAGACGCGGCCGGGAAGCGCGACATCCGCGCCGGGGGCGCACGCTCGCGCGTGCTCACTCCAGCGCTCGCGCTCGGCGTCCTCGGCCGGACCGGCGATCACCAGCCGCGCGTTCGGGTGCTCGCGCACGAGCAGCCCAAAGCCTTCGATCAGCCCGCCGACGCCCTTCTCCTCGCTGACGGCGCCCATGTGGACGATCAGCGGCGCCGTCGCGGCGGCGCCGCGCGGTGTCTGCGCGGCCGCCGGCATGGCGAACGGGAGCCGGCCGACCGGCACGGCGCGGGTGGTGAGCGAAACCTCCTCTTCGGCGACGTGTTCGGCGAAGGCCGAGTGCACGAAGAGGCGCTCGGCGTGGCAGGCGACCTCGGCCGTCAGGAAGATCCCAAGCTCCATCCGCCGGCGGTAGTCAAGCGGGGCGCTGCGCAGCTCCGCGGATGGGATCCGCGCGCCGTAGACGCGCTCGACGCGCTCGACGAGGCGCCCGAGCGGATCGGATGGGCGCTCGCGGCCCGCATACATCCCGAAGAAGCCGGTCAGCTGCGCGTCGTGGAGCACAACGGCGCCTGGATGCTCGCGGAGCAGCTCGTAGACGTGGTCGTGAACCGAGGAGTTGCCCATGCAGAAGAGGACGCCGTCGCGCCCGGGCTTCCAGGCCGCGGCCTCCGTCAGCCTCACGCCGGGGGCGTCGGGCTTCACGAATTCCGATCGCGGGCCGGCGACGACGACGTCGACGTCGACGTGCCGCGAGAGCGCGGCGGCCAGGCGGCGGTTGTAGCCGGCGACGCCCGATTCCTGCGGCGGCCACGGCGTGACGAGCGCGAGTCGGCGCCTTCGGTGGCGGCGGCCGATCCGCAACAGGCGATGCAGGGAGGTCTCGGCCAGGGCGCCAGCGTAGCGGCCGGGACGTTTCGCCGACCGCATTCAGCGCCTCCTGACATCCTTAGGGGGTGCGCGACCGGATCGCCCGCTTCGAATTGACCCCGCGGCAGTTCGCGTTGCTCTCGCTTCTGTCGCTGATCGCGCTGACGGTGATCGTCGCCACCGGCGCGGCGGTGAGGCTGAGCGGATCGGGCCTCGGCTGCCCGGACTGGCCGCGCTGCTACGGGCACGTCTACCCGCCGCTTCAGACGCATGCCCTGATCGAGTTCTCCAACCGCGTCGTCTCGGGGACCGTCGGCCTGGTCGTCGTGCTGGCGGCGATCGGCGCCTGGCGGCGGCGACCGTTCCGTCGCGACCTGCTGGTGCTGGCGCTGCTGTTGCCGCTCGGCGTGATCGGGCAGGCGGTGCTCGGCGGATACACGGTTGAGGAGAAGCTCGCGCCCGGCTTCGTGATGGCCCACTTCTGCCTCTCGATGCTGATCCTCGTCGCCGCGGCGACGCTCGCCTGGCGGGCGCGCGAGCGCCCGCCGGCTGAGACCGAGCCCGACCGCCCGAGCGTGTGGGCGGTGCGGGCGCTGTTGCCGCTGGCCACGATCGTCGTCTTCGCGGGAACCGCGGCGACGGCCGCCGGGCCTCATTCCGGCGGCGCGACGGGACAGCAGATCAAGCGCCTGACCTTCGAGGGGGCGGACACGCTGAAGTGGACCGTCCACGTCCACGGCGCGATCGCGTTCGCCTTCGGCATCGCCGCCGTCGCCGTCTGGGTGCTGCTCGAGAGGCGCCAGGCGGTCGCCGAGGCACGCCGGGCGATGAGCTGGCTCTGTGCGCTGATCGCGGTTCAGGGAGTGGTCGGCGCGGTGCAGTACGAGACGCATCTGCCGACCGAGCTCGTCTGGGTGCACGTCGGGCTCGCGTCGCTGTGCTGGCTGTGCGTCCTGTGGGCGGTCGCCGCAATCGGCGGCCCGAACCCCCTCCGCGCGCGCAAACGCCCGGAAATTCGGGCGTCGATGCTCACTCACAACCCCGCAACATCCGGACCAGGCGCTAGCTTTGGCCAAGCATCTGACCATTTGAGAGGAGTGTCATGACGAAGAACGAGCTCGCGGGCAAGGTTGCGGACAGCGCCGGTTTGGGGGTCGGCCAGGCGAAGAACGCCGTTGACGCGGTGTTCGACGCGATCGCGGCCCAACTCGCCTCCGGCGGCGAGGTCTCGGTGGCCGGATTCGGCAAGTTCGCGGTCAGCCATCGCGCGGCGCGCAGCGGCCGGAATCCCGCCACCGGCGCGACGATCCAAATATCTGCCAGCAAGGCGGCCAAGTTCTCCGCGGCGAGCGCGCTGAAGAAGCAGCTGAACGACTGATCGAACGGAGCCTTCGGCGCAGGGAGGCTCGCCAGGGAGCAGGCGAGCGCGCGGCACAGCCACGCTGACTGCGGCAGAATCGCTGCATGCGCGTCACCGCTCGGGCTGACTACGCGGTTCGCGCCGTGATCGAGCTGGCTGGCGCCGGCTCGACGGCTCCGCGCAAGGCCGATTCGCTCGCCGGCGCCCAGGGCATCCCGCTTTCGTTCCTTGAGAACATCCTCAACCAGCTGAAGAGCGCGGGGATCGTCCGTTCGCAGCGCGGGCCGGAAGGCGGCTGGTGGCTCGCCCGCCCGCCGGAGGAGCTCACGCTGGCGGACGTCATCCGCGCCGTCGAGGGGCCGCTCGCGAGTGTTCGCGGCGAGCGGCCCGAGCATCTCGACTACGACGGCTCGGCCGAGTCCCTCCAGGACGTCTGGATCGCGCTACGCGCAAACATCCGCGCGGTGCTTGAGAGCGTCACGGTGGCAGACGTGGCGAAGGGCCATCTGCCGCGCCGGGTGGCGGCGCTGGCGCGCGAGCCGGCGGCCTGGACGAGCGGCTGACGCTTCGGCGCAGAGGGCTGTGAACACGGCGCGGCGCCGAAAGGTGCGGCCTGTTACGAGCGCCTAACGCAACGCATCGCCGCTGCACCCGGGCGGGTTGTGGGGGTCGATATGTCGACCCTTGCGAGGAGGTTCTCGATGCGAACGAAGCTCTATCGTGGCGCTGCGGTCCTCTCCGCGTGCGCCATCGCAGCAGTGGGCGCGGCTGTCGCCATGGCGGCGCCGCGGCACGCTTTCCATTACCGCGTGATCACGATTCACGCGCAGCCCGATCCGATCACGGCCGGCGACCCGGTCACGGTCTTCGGGCGCCTGCTCGGTCCTCGACGCGATGACCGGCTGGTGATCCTCTACCACCGCGGGCCCGGGCGCTTCGCCCGGTTCGTCCCGGTCCAGTCCACGCACACCGACAGCACCGGTGCCTACGAATTCGACCGTGCCGACGGCGCCGTGAACACGAATCGCTTCTGGTTCGTCGCGGCGGCGGGCAGGCGCAGCCGGGTCGTCCACGAGCGAGTGATGGCGCAGGTCACCCTCAATGTGACGGGGCCGGGCGGTGTCTCCGAGCCGAACGGTTCGGTGCTCCAAACCGGCCGCGGCAACCGCTACACGTTCGCCGGCACGGTGACTCCGGGCCGCGCGGGCGCGCTCGTCGTGCTCCAGCGCCAGAACGGAACCAACGGCAACAACTGGCACACGATCGACCGCGGCACCGCCGATGCGAACGGCAACTACTCGATCACGCATGTCTTCGTCGTCCCGAGCAATCAGAACGGGGACGCGACGATCCGCGTGCTGCTTCGCAACGACGTCCTCAACGTCGCCAGTCCTTCGGACACATTGTCGTATGAGATCGAGCAGACCCAGAACGCCAAGCTGACGATCAACGCCAAGGACAACCCGATCGTCGAGGGCTCGCCCGACACGATCTACGGCGTCGACGCGGCCGGTCAGGGTCAGCTGCTGACGCTGTATGCGCGCACCGACCGCGGCGGCTTCGAGCCGATCGCTACGACGCGCAGCGGAAGCGGCGGCGCGTACTCCTTCCCGGTCGCGCCGATCTCCAACACCGGCTACCGCGTGATCGCAGCACTGCCGCCGAGGCGCCACGCCCCGCACGGCAAGAGCGCCGCGGCCGGCAGCACCGGCACGACCGGCTCGACCGGCAGCACCGGCTCGACCGGCAGCACCGGCACGACGGGGTCGACCGGCTCGACCGGCAGCACCGGTTCGACGGGCACGACCAACCCCAACGGCCCGAACTCCAACCGCCGCTCGGCCGTCCTGTTCGTGGGCGTGCAGGTCGCGCTCACCGCGCAGGCCTCGGGGACGACGGTCAACCAGGGCCAGCTGGTGACCTTCTCGGGCACGCTGGCGCCTGACAAGACAGGCCACTTCATCTACCTGCAGCGCCTCAACGCAGCGGGCGACGCATGGCATGTCGTCGCCGTCGCGCAGGTCGGCCCGAACTCCGTCTACTCGATCCCCTACCGGTTCTTCGAGCCCGGCACGGAGTCGGTTCGCGTGAAGTTCCCGGGCGGACCGGACAACCAGGGTGCCGTGAGCTCGCCGTTCAAGATCACGGTCAACCTGATCCCGGCCAGCTCGCTGGTCCCATCGACCGGATGACCGACGGCAGCACCTGCTGAGAAGCGCCGAGGGGCCGTTCCGTTCGCGGGGCGGCCCCTCTCGCGCGCCCGTTGGCTGAAGGAGAAATGGACGAGGCGCCGCCCCGGGCAGAACGGCGCCTCGCGCGTGGTCGCTGGCGACCGTCAGAAACCGACGGGATGGCGCACGACGAAGCCGGCGAACTCGCCGCCTCCGTCTCCCCAGCGCGAACCGTCCTCGGACAGCGCGACCGTGTCGAAGCGACGGCCATCGATCGTCATCCACGCGTGACCGGCGTTGGCGTAGATGGTGATGTACTGGCCAGGGCCGGGGGCCCCGTAGCTCATCAGTGCCGAGGAGTCCTCGGGAACGCTGAGCAGGCCCGCGGCGTGAAGGACATAGGAGACCGACCCGGAGCAGTCGTAGCCGGGCGAGACCCACGAGCCGTGTCCGCCGCCCCAGATGTAGGGGAGCGTGGCGATGTTGTCGGCCGCGGCGATCATCTCGCTGATCGCGTTCTGGACGTAGCCCGGGACGGTCGAGCTGACCGCGCCGTCGGTGGTCGAGGTGTCGGTCGTGTCGGTCGTCGTGTCGGCGGGAGGCGCGGTATCGGTCGCGGGGGTGGTCGTCGGCGCTGTCGTGTCCGTCGCGGTCGGAGTCGTGGCCGGGGTGACCGGGCCGTTGGTGCCGCCGTCGCCGTCGGGCGCCTGCAGCGTCGGTCCGTCGCCGAGACCGAGCGCGATCCGCGTCGCCGGGCCGACGACGCCGTCTGAGGTGAGCCCGTTCGCGCTCTGGAAGGACTCGACAGCCGTCGTCGTCGCGGCGCCGAAGGTGCCGTCCGCGGAGATCCCAAGCGCCTGCTGGAGGGCGATCACCTGCGAGGGGTCGGCGGCCGCGGAGTTCGCGGTCTGAAGGACGGACGCCTCGTGAGCGACGGCGCCCGTCGTCGAGCTCGTGTCGGAGGTGAGCGTCGCCTGCGTGGCGGCGCGCTGAGCGGCGTGCTCGGCGTCGGCCATGGCGCGCCATGTGACGGGGCCGACGTCGCCGTCGACTGCGAGGTCATGGGCCGCCTGGAAGGCGCGGATCGCTGCTCCGGTCTTCGGTCCGAGGATTCCGTCGGCGGGCAGGCCGAGCAGGCGCTGCGCGTCGCGGATGTCGCCGAAGCTGATCTTCCCGTAGACGCGCGCGTGGGTGACGACGGCGTCGGTCTCGGTCGCCGGCGCCGCGTCGGAGGCCGTGAGCGACGTGCTCGCGTGCGTGGAGGTCAGCTCGGTCTTGAAGACGGTCCTGCTCGCTGCGTGGTGGATGACGCTGCGCGCCGGCGGAGCGCCCGCGCCCCGGCTCGCGCCGGCGCTGCCGTGATGCTCTGCGCTGTTTCCGGTCTGGTTGCCGCCGCTTGCAAGCGAGGGCAGCGTCGTGGCAGCGAGCAGCGCGAGCACCGAGGCGCCGCCGACGGCCGGGCCGGAAAAGGCCGAGCCACCGCTCGCTGCGCGCCGCGCGCGCCAGTAGGCGACGGAGTCCAGGACCGTTTCGCCATCGGCGAGGTCGCGCTCCGCGGTCAGCTTCCCGAGTTCAAGCGAGGCCCTGCGGGGACGGCCGCGACGCGCCAATGAGCGCTCGAGCGACTCCGCCCACAGGTCGGCACTTCCGAGATCACGTGCGAAATCCACGGCGCAGGCCCTCCTAGTTCCTTCCTCAAACTCAAAGCCTGCGGGGTTAGCTGACGGGCTCGCGCTTCGCGCTACATCACCAAGCTGGCGACGATTCGCCCCATCGGCCTCAGGGGTCCGGTTGGGTCCCCCGCTCGCCGGCAACGCGTGCTCGACGATTCGGCTTCCTCTATGTCGGCGTCGACCCTACCACGTAATTCCCTGCGGGTGCCAAGAAACCTGCACCGACTCGGCGACCTTGCAAGCGAATTTGCAATATCGCGATTTGCAGGGATAGCGTCAGAAGAAGCCGATCCTGTCGGGGGGCCAGTAGGTGGCGAAAACCTCGCCGATGATCCAGGACTCGGGGACCGGTCCCCAGTAGCGGCTGTCGTCGGAGTCGCCGCGGTTGTCGCCGAGCATGTAGTACTCACCGCGCGGGATCGTGATCGTGTGGGGCATGTTGCAGCTGGTCGAATCGCCGCACGGCATCACATAGGGCTCGTGCTTGAGCTCGCGGCCGTTGATCACCGGATGGCCGTTGCGGATCGACAGCCGGTCGCCGGGAAGGCCGATCACGCGCTTGACGAAGTACTGCTTCGAGGGCTTGGTCGTGCCCTCCGGGCACGGTTCGCTCAACGGCACATGAGCCTTGCAGGTCAGCGAAGCGGGAGGGTGGAAGACGGCGATGTCGCCGCGCGAGGGCGAGCCGAAGTCGTAGGCGAGGCGGTTGACAAGGACGCGTTGGCCCGGCTCAAGCGTCGGCACCATCGACGGCGTCGGGATCACGAACGGCTTGACGACGGCCGCCTGCACGCTCTCGGCGAGACCGAGGGCGATCCCGATCGTCAGGATGATCTCGACGATCGGTGCGAAGCGCCAGGCGCGAAACCGAGCGATTCGTCCGCGCCGCATCGGGACGCTCTCGGCCTCGGGGGCGCCGACATCGGGGCCGGCGTTCTCGGCGCTGTAGGTCACGGTCGGCGCCTGCGGCTCGCCGGCGCTCGCGCCTTCGCCCTGCGGCGGGGGTGTGAGTCCGTCCTCAGCGCTCACGGTCGCTCAACCCACCTGGCGGCGCGGTGGTGCGCGGAGCCGGCGCGGTGGTGCTGCGCTGCGGCGGCCTGGTGCGCGCTCGAGGGCTCAAGCGCCCACACGGTCGCCGTGCCGACGGTCGCCATCCCGGCGCTCGCGAGCATCACCGCGAAGGCTCGCTGGAGGAGCGCGCGCGGACGGTGGGTGACGGCGTTGAACTGCGCCGCGACGCGGGCCGGTGGCCCGAAGCGCTCGACGGCGTGTTCCTCGGAGCCGAGCGCGGCCGCCTCGATCAGGTGCGCGCGGACCTCGGCGAGGATCCGGCCGCGGCCCCGGCGGCGTAGAAGGGCTGCGAGTTCGTCTAGATAGGTGGCGATCGGGCTCATGTCTGTCCGGGCGAGGCGACCGGCGCGAGCACGGCGTCGACGGCCGCGCGGAACGCCCGCCAGCCCGCGACCCGCTCGCGCACTGCGTCGAGGCCGCTATGCGAGAGCGCGTAGACGCGCCGGCGCCGGCCAGAGACGACCTCCCAGCGGCTCGAGAGGAGACCCGCCGCTTCGAGGCGGTGTAGCGCCGGATAGATCGTCCCCTCTGGCAGGTCGAACTCGCCGTCGCTTCGGCGCGCGATCTCCTCGACGATCGCGTAGCCGTGCAGCGGGCCGGCGTCGAGGATCGCGAGCAGCATCGCGTCGAGGTGGCCCTGGAGCTCAGTGCTCGCCATAGGTAGACAGTCTATACATAGATCGTCTGCGCGTCAAGCCTTTGGCTCATGGCCGCGCTTGCACCGCAGCGAGCCTCGTCGCCGTCGCACGGTCTCGACCGCCGCCGGGCCGTGTGTTCAGTCGCCGCGCTCGCCTCGCCCGCGCATGCCAGCCTAGCGCCCAGCTCGCCGCGCGGGCGCTGCTCGGCGTCGCCCTGTTACCGCCGAGCGGACAGTCTGCGGCGGCGCGCCGTCGCGGGCGCGGGGTGCTGGTGAATCGACGCCGTCAGCCTGCGTGGCTGAGCGAGTCGAGCTCGGCGGCGCTCAGCTCGAGCTCTGTGAAGGCGAGCAGATCCTCGAGCTGCTCGACGCTGCGCGCGGAGGCGATCGGCGCGACTACGGTCGGCTGCGCGAGCAGCCAGGCCAGGGCCACGGCCGAGACGCTCGTATCGTGCGCGGCCGCGACGGCGTCGAGTGCGTCGAGGACCGCGAACCCGCGGTCGTCCATGAACTGGCTCACGCCCTGCGCGCGCGGGCTGTCGATCGCGGCGCCGCCGCGGCGGTACTTCCCGGTCAGGAATCCCGACGCCAGCGCGTAGTAGGGGACCGCCGCGATCCCGGCGCGCTGCGCGACCTCGAGCGGTCCGTCCTCGTACTCGCGGCGCAGGAGGTTCTGCTCGTTCTGAAGCGCGACGATCGGCGGGAGGCCCTCACGCTCGACCACCTCGAGTGCGAGCTCGAGGCGTTCGCGGCTGAAGTTCGAGACTCCGACGTGGCGCACCTGGCCCGCCGCGACGAGTTCGCCGAACGCACCCAGTGTCTCCTCGAGCGGCGTCTCGCGATCGTCGTGATGGATGTAGAAGAGGTCGATGTAGTCGCTGCGCAAGCGGCGCAGCGACGCCTCGGCGCCCGCGAGGACGGCGTCGCGGGTGAGACGCGGATTCGGCGCGATCTTGGTCCCGATGACGACGCTCTCGCGGTTGCCGCGCGAGCTCGTCCAGTTGCCGATGATCGTCTCCGACTCCCCGCCCGAGTTGCCGGGCACCCAGGCCGAGTATCCGGCGGCCGTGTCGATGAAGTTGCCGCCCGCGGCGGCGTAGGCGTCGAGGACCGCGAAGGAGGCGGGCTCATCGGCGGTCCAGCCGAACACGTTGCCGCCCAGGCAGAGCGGGAACACATCGACGCCAGAACTTCCAAGCGGCCGCATCGCTGCACCCTAACGAACGCCGTCGCCTGCGACGATGGACGCGATGCGCAACCCGCTTCGCAGCCTGCGCTACTCCCTCCTTGATCGCGCGCTCGCCCGCGGCCTGCTCCCGGATCCGCTGCTTGTCGCCGGCGCGCGCGCCGGCGCCCGAGCTCGCATCGCTCGCGAGAGTCGCGGCGGCGTCGAGGAACAGGAGCGCCGTCTGGCGCAGACGGTCGGGCGGATGCGCGAGGGCGACATCGCGGAGCTTCCGGCTGCCGCCAACCGCCAGCACTACGAGCTTCCCGCCGAGTTCTTCGAGCTCTTCCTCGGCCCGCGGCTGAAGTACTCGGGCGGCTACTGGCCGCAACCGGACTCAGACCTTGCGACCTCGGAGGAGGCGATGCTCGCGCTGACATGCGAACGCGCGGGCGTTGCCGACGGCATGAGCGTCCTCGACCTCGGCTGCGGCTGGGGGTCGCTATCGCTGTGGATCTGCGAGCGCTATCCGAACGCGACCGTCCAAGCGGTCTCCAACTCGGCTTCCCAGCGCGCCTACATCGAGTCCGTGCGCGACCGCCGGGGCTTCAGCGAGCGACTGTCGGTGAGGACCGCGGACGCCAACGCCTTCGAGCCGGGCCGTCGCTTTCAGCGCGTGATCTCCGTCGAGATGTTCGAGCACATGCGCAACTGGCAGGAGCTGATGCGGCGGATCTCGACGTGGCTTGAACCGCAGAGCGGACGCCTCTTCGTGCATGTCTTCTCCCACCGCCGCCTGGCCTATGAGTTCGCCGGCACCTGGGCCGCCGAGCGCTTTTTCACCGCCGGACGGATGCCCTCGCACGATCTGCTCCCGCGGTTCCAGCACGATCTCGAGCTGATCGAGACGTGGGCCGTTCCGGGCACCCATTACGCGCGCACGCTCGACGCCTGGCTGAAGCGCCTGGATGCGCACGCCGATCGCGCCCGCGAGCTCCTGAGCGAGGCGGCAGGCGCGCGCGACGCTCGCCGCGCATTCGCTGCCTGGCGGCTGTTTCTCATCTCGACGCGGGAGATGTGGGGCTACCGCGCCGGGCAGGAGTGGATGGTCTCCCATTACCTGCTCGGCCCGCGCTAGCCTGCCGCCAGGATTCCGACCCGAGGGAGGCTCAGTTGGCGCGCTTCGATGGAAAGACGGTGCTTGTCACGGGGTCCTCGAAGGGCGTCGGTCTCGCGGCTGCTGAGAGCTTTGCGAAGCTCGGCGCCAAGGTCGGGCTGGTCGCGCGTGACAGGACGGCCCTCGAAGCGGCGGCCGCGCGAATCGGCGGCGAGACCCACATCGTCGCCGCCGACCTCGCGGTGCGCGAGGAGTGCGTGCGCACCGCCGACGAGGTCGCCGCCGCGCTCGGTCCGATTGACGTGCTCGTCAGCGCCGCCGGCACGCTGCAGCGTGACTGGGTCGAGGACGTCAAAGCTGAGGACTTCGAGCGCAACTGGCGCCTTCACGTCGGCGCGGCGCTGTGGCTGACGCAACGTGTCCTGCCCGGCATGCGCGAGCGCGGCGCGGGGTCGCTGGTCTACGTGGCCTCCGAGCTCGGCCTGATCGGCGGCGCCTCCTACGCCTCCTACTGCGCCAGCAAGTGGGGTCTCGTCGGACTGGCGGAGTCGCTCTACCACGAGGTCGCGGGCAGCGGCGTCCATGTGGCGGTGCTCTGCCCGGGCGACGTCCGCACCGAGCAGCTGCGCGACGACTTCGACTGGGGCCCGACCGCCGGAGGCATCCCGTTCGAGAAGGCGATGGCGCCCGAGCGCGTCGCGCAGGCGATCGTCCGCTCCGCGGAGGGGCGCGGCAAGACGCTGGTCGTCGTCGACCGGCCGCAGATGCGCCTGCTCTTCGCGATCATGGGCGGGCCGCGGGGAATCGGGCGCCGCGGCGTCCACGACGCCTACAAGAAGCTGCTGAAAGCACGCAGCGCGGCTTAGCCGAGCACGCGGTGCTCGACTGCATCGCCTGAGGCGATCAGCACATCGCTGACGAGCGCCGGCGCGAAGATCCCGTGCCCGAGCACGCCCGGGCAGGCGTCGAGGCGGGCGCTGGCCGCGTCGCGATCCGCGAAGGGCTCGAGCCAGTCGGCGATCAGGCCGCCGTCCGGACTCGCCGGCGCACCTTCTCGCACACGGACGGCGCCGAGCTCGCGAAACGTCGCTTCCAGGCCGAAGCGGAGCAGCTCGAGCGGCACCGGCGGGGCGATCCGCTCGACGACCTTGTCGCTTGAGACGATCACGACGAAGCGCTCCGCCGCGGCGGCGACGACCTTCTCACGTGTGTGTGCACCACCGCCGCCCTTGATCAGCCAACCGTCATCGTCGACCTGGTCCGCGCCGTCGATCGCGATGTCCAGTCGCTCGATCTCGCTGAACGGGACGACGTCGAGACCGAGCCCGTGCGCGATCTCGGCGGTGTGCGGCGAGGTCGCCACGCAGCGGATCGAGAGGGCTCGTTCGGCGAGCGCGGGCAGCAGGTGGGCGACCGTCGAGCCGGTCCCGAGGCCGACCATCTGGCCGTCCTGCACGAGCTGCGCCGCGGCCTGGGCGGCGATGCGCTTCTCCTGCTCGCTCGCGCTTGCGGCCATGACGCAGAGGCTAGTCGCCGGTCCGGAACCGTTCGCGCAGGCCGACGGTCCGCCACGTCGTCGGCGGCGCGGCGCCTACCTCCGCGGGAACGTCTCCGGCGGTTGTCTGAGGGGGCTCTTATGTGCCCGCCAGCGCTCACCCGCGGCTCGCCTCTCGGGGCCCCGCTGCCGATACGTCGAAAACGGCCGCAACGAACCGAAAAACCACCGCCGCGCCGGCGGAGCCCCGCCACATTTCGCCCTCGCCTGGGCGAAGGTCTGCAGCAGCTAACTCACGTGGGGCGGGGAGGTTTACCCCCAATCGACCTACCGACGCTACCCATACACTCGCAGCGACAGTGAGTACGACGCGCCCACCGCTGGATCACACCGACGATCCGTTGCATCGCCGCAGCGCTGGGGGTGGCTTCAGTGCCCCCTCGCGCGACGCGCTCCAGTCCTACTCCACTCTGCTGCGCGGGATCTTCGACGCGATGCCCTACGGCGTTGCGGTGCTCGATCGCTCGGGCACGATGACGCTCTGGAACAAGGAGCTCACGTCGATGCTGCCGACGGCGCCTCGCCGCGGCGGCCAGCAGGACCTCGCAACGCTCATTCGCGAGATCGGGCGGATCGTCGCTGAGCCGGAGCAGTTCGAGGCCAAGCTGCACGAATCGCTGGCGCAGCCGATCAGCGACCCCGAACTCCCGCGCGGCGGAGGTGAGTTTGAGGTCTCGCTGCGCGACGGCGGTGCGCTGGCGGTGACAACCAGCCCGCTGGCGAGCGCCGACGGCTCGGTGGTCGTCTGCTTCCGCGACGCAACCGGCGAGCTCAGCGCGCGCCGCGAGCTCGAGCACCGCGCGATGCATGACACGCTGACCGGCCTGCCCAACCGCGAGCTCTTGATGGACCGCCTGACGGTCGCGCTGGCGCGCCTCGGCCGGCAGGGCACCGCGGTCGGCGTGCTCTTCATCGACCTCGACGGCTTCAAGGAGGTCAACGACGTCCACGGCCATCAGGTCGGCGACGAGCTACTCGTTCATGTCGCGGGACGGCTGCGGCGCGAGGTGCGCGACGGCGACACCGTGGCCCGCTACGGCGGCGACGAGTTCGTCGTGCTCTGCGAGGACCTGCTGCGGGTCGAGGCTGCCCAGCCGCTCGCGGAGCGCCTCGCCGAGGCTGTCGCGAAGCCGGTCTCGACCGGCGAGCGGCTGCTCGTGGTGCACGCCAGCATCGGCGTCGTCGTTGAGCAGAACCCTTCGACGAGCGCCGAGGCGCTCGTCAAGCGGGCCGACGCGGAGATGTACCGCGTCAAGCACCGCCCGCGTTAGGCCCGCGAGTCGCATCAAGCGCCGCGTCGACACGTGCGCGCTGCTCCTCGAGCTCTCGCGTGCGCGCGCGAAGCGCCGCGATCTCGCGCTCGACGCGCGCCGTCTCCGCCGCCAGCTTGGCCAGCGCGCGCGTGTGGAGGTCGATCGCGGCGTCGGCATCGGCGATCGCATCGCCCGCGCGGATCCGGATCTCTGCGGCTGCGCGCTCGGCCCCGGCGCGGATCTCGGCCGCCGCCAGTTCGGCCATCGCGATGACGCCTTCGAGCAGCCGATCGCCCTCTTGCGCCGTCGATCCGTTGCGGCCAAGGGCGCGGACCTGCTCGGCGAGAGCTGCGACCTCGAGGCGCAGGGCCTCGCCGCTGATCGGTGGGGTCTGGGGTTCCATCGCGCTCTCTATCCTTGAGTCTGACACGGAACGCCCCACCCCTTCAGCATTCTCGCCGTCGAGCCGAAAGTGGGTAGGAGAGCGGAAATGGACGAGCACAGCCCGCATGAGCCCCACCGCCTGACCCCCGAAGAGGTCGGCGCGCGGGTCGGCGCGATCCTCTCGGACGCCGAGCGCGAGGCACGCGAGATCATCGCGTCCGCGCAGGAGGGCACGGGTGCCAGAGAGTCGACGCTCGACGATCTCACGCGCGCGCTCGAGCGGTTCGGCACGCGACTGGACGCCTTTGAACTGGCGACCGCCGCACAGATCGAAGAGCTTGGACGGCGTCTCGCCGCGCTCGTCGCGAACGGTCCGGTGGCCGCTGACGCCGCCGAAGAGGCGCAGGCGCCACAGCCGCGCCCGCGCAGCGAGGAGTCGGCGGCGATGTCGGCGGCGCGCGTCCGCGCGATCGATCTCGCCGTTGCCGGCTACGGCCGCGAGGTGATCGCGAACGAGCTCGCGACCTCGCTCCCGCGTGAAGACGTCGACGCACTGCTCGACGAAATCCTCGTCGGCTAGCGTCGCAACCCCCTGTTAGGCTGTGCCTGCATTGAGCACGGCCGAGACACAGGCGTTCGACGCCCAGCGAACGCGCGAGATCCTCGACGATCTGGACCGCGACGGCTTCGTCCACATCCCCGGGGTCCTCTCGCCCGACGAGGTCGCCCGCATCCGCGAGGTCGTCGAGGTGCTCGCGAAGGATCACTTCGACGAGGAGCTCGGCTTCGTCCACGCGCTCGGGGCGGCCTACCTGCATCCGGTTCTCATGGACCTCGCGGTTGACACCCGCCTGATGCCCGCGCTCGCCGGCGCGCTGACTCCCAACCTTCACATCTACCACTCCCACATCGACGTCCATCCGCCGGAGGAGGACAAGCCGAACGCCTGGCGCTGGCACGAGGACGGTGGCCGCCAGACGGCCGATCTCGAGGTCCGCGCGCGCCTGTCGGCGAAGCTCGGCTGGTGGCTGAGCGACTGCGACGAGCCGGGGATGGGGAACCTCGAAGTGATCCCCGGCAGTCACCTGTGGACTGACTACTTGCCGCGCACGCCTGGCGAGACTCCGGAGGGCGCGATCCAGGTGCAGGCGAAGGCCGGCGACGTGACGCTGTTCGAGCGGCGCATCTGGCACGGGCGCTCGACCAATCTCTCCGACCGCACGCGGATGGTCGTCTTCTTCGGATACTCGCCGCGCTGGATCGTGCAGCGCGAGTTCCCGAGCGCCGAGCAGATCGAAGCCGCAGCCGGCGACCCGCTGCGGCGCCAGCTGATCGGCGCGCCCGACTGGGACTCCTGCCACGTCGGTAAGGCCGAGCTGCCGCTCACGCAGTACCTCCAAGCCGCCTAGCGGCCCGACCTCAGATCTGCTGCGAGGCCAGCGCTGCGCCGGCGGCCAGCGACTCGAGCTTCGCCCACGCGATCTGGGGGTGCACACGGCCGCCGAGGCCGCAGTCGGTCGAGGCGACAACCCGTTCCGGCCCGACGATGCGCGCGAAGCGCAGGATCCGGTCGGCGACGAGCTGGGGATGCTCGACGACGTTCGTGGCGTGGCTGACGACGCCCGGCAGGATCCGCTTGCCAGCCGGCAGCTCGACCTGCTCCCAGACGCGCCACTCGTGCTCGTGGCGGACGTTGGCCGCCTCGAAGGAGTACGCGCCGGCGTTGATCGCGAGCATCGCGTCGACGATGTCGGCGAGCGGGATGTCGGTCACGTGAGGGCCGTGCCAGCTGCCCCAGCAGAGGTGGAAGCGGATCCGCTCCGCAGGCAGATCGCGGATCGCATGGTTGAGCGCGTCGATGCGGATCATCGTGAAGCGCCTGTAGTCCTCGACGCTCGGCTCCGGAGTGATCTGATCCCAGTTCTCGGTGATCGCCGGATCGTCGAGCTGGAGGATCAGGCCGGCGTCGATGATCGCCGCGTACTCCTCGCGGAGGGCGTCCGCGCACGCGAACAGCATCTCCTCGTCGCTCTGGTAGTACTCGTTGGCGAAGCGTGCGCTGCCTGGGGCGAGCGCGTTCATGAAGCCCTCCTCGACGCCGGCGGCGTCGAGCGCCGCCTTGACGTTGGCGATGTCGCGCGCGATCAGCTCGCGGCCGACGTAGGAGAGCGGACCGACGCAGACCGGGCGGCCGCGGTGATTCTCGACCGACGGCAGCGCCGCGCCCGAGCCGGGGTCGCCGTAGGCCTCTTTGAAGAGGTTCCAGTCGCGGCGCTCACCGAAGCTGGCGAGCGTCAGCTGGCCCGGCTCCGGCGGCCTGGTCTGGGCCGGCACCACGCCCCACAGCGGGATGTCCTGCATCTCGAGGCCGCCGAGGCGCGACCAGGCGTAGGTCCACCACGGGCCGTAGTCGTAGGAGGTGTTGATCGCGTGGCCGTACTCGCCGTCGTTGACGATGTCGAGGCCGGCGGCATGCTGGCGCTTGACGACCGCCGCGACAGCTCGGCGAAGCTCCTCGACGTAGTCCTCCTCACGGCTCCTGTCGCCGTCAGCGCGCTGGGCGTTCAGCTCGATCAGGCGCTCAGGCCGGGGGAGGCTCCCGACATGCGTCGTGAGAATCTGCGTGGCCACCCGCCTCAGCCTATAGCCAATCGAGCGCGGCGCTGGATCGTCGCGACGAAGGACAGGCGCGGCTAGTGAGAGCCGATCGGCAGCGTGTTCGTGACCGTGCTGACCGTGCTCTGCGCCGTGGAGCTAACTGCGCCGGTGACCGCCCCGACAACCTGGGTCGGACCGGTTGCGCCGAGCGGGCTAACCGCCCCGGTCACGGCGCCGGTCACGCTTTGCACGGTCGTGGCGCCGGCCGAGCCTGTCGCTCCGGTGGCGCCGACGACTGGAGCGACGAGCTTCGAGGTGAGCTTGCTCGCATCTGCGGGAAGCGTCTTGAGGAGCCCCGTGGCGCTTGGCAGGACCGAGTGAACTCCGCCGAGCGAGGCCCCGGTCGTAGCTCCAAGCAGTCGCTTGGCCTGCGTGCCGGTGCCACCGGGGCCCCCGATCGTCGTGGCGACCAGGCCATCGCGCGGTTTGGGTGACGCGTCGGATGAAGGCACTGATGCGGTGGTGTTCTCTCGAAGCGCTGCGATCTGCTGCCCACTCGTCCTGCCGGCGGCGCCGTGCGAGTTGCGCCGCCCCGGACGCCGTCTCGCGCCCGCGATCGCGGAGACGTTCGTCGTGCCTTGAAGGCTGAGCTGGCCGCGCGTGTAGGCCCGTTCGGCGGACTTCGTAACTTCGACCGCGGGCGTGTCGACGCGCAGCGAATCGTGTTGGGCCGGCGGCCGTGAGGGCGGCTGGCTGAGCTGGAGCCCGGCGGCGGTTCCGGCGGCTACGACGGCCACCAGTGCCACCCCTGCCTTCAGAGCGGTGGCCGCAGCCATCGAACCGGGCGTCGCGGCGCTCCCGCCTGCCGCTTGGTGACGAAGGAAGCGCAGCAGCGCCAGCGGTGGCGCGACACAAGCCGCGGCCGCTAGACGGACGCGTTCACGGGCGTGAAATACCAGCTGACGCACGTTCGGAGCGGTCGTACCGAGCTGGCGTGCGAGCTGCAGACCGCTGCGCCCATGGAGAGCGCTGCCGACGAGAGCGTCGCGCTGGGTTGGGGGCAGCGCTGCGACGGCAGCCAGGACAGCGCGGGCCTGCGCCGCGCCCGTCGCCTCCTCTTCGCTCGAGCGCGCGCCTGGAACGGAATCCGAAAGCTCTGTCGTTTCGCGCACATCCCTCGTCCGAAAGGCCTTGCGGCGTGCGATCTGGAACAGCCAGGGTTTGAGGTCGTGCACCTCCGCGCCGCTGCCCAGCGCAAGCCAGGCCGACACGAATGCCTCCTGGACGGCGTCTTCGGCGGCGCTTGACCCCACGATGCGCGCGCAGTGGCGTGTGAGCATCGTTTCGTAGCGCGAGACGACGGTCGCGAAGGCGTCCGCGTCGCGATTGCGGCAGCGGGCGATGAGCTGCTCGTCGGTCGGCGCGGCATTCGACAGCCGCAGACCCTTCTCGAACTCTCGCGCCGCACGGATCCCCACGAACCACAGGTACCCCCAAGCAGTGCGGGGCGCCCGCGTTACGGACATTCGTTCGAGACCGCCGAACAATCCCGCCGACCCCGGCTCTCTGTCCTACCAGCCACGACTGTCTCCAGATGCGCGACCGCTCCTACATCCGCCCCCGCTGTGCCCGCCGTCACTTTGCACGCGCGACTCCCGTCGTCCTGGCGCTGGCGCTGTGGGCGCCGGTCGCGGCTGCGTCCCCGCCGGGGTACCGCGTGTCGGCCGCTTCGAAGCACGCCCATGCGCACGCGAGCGTCGTCGGCGGCAGCGTTGCTCCCGCCGGCAGCTGGCCGTTCGCGGCGTTCATCGCCGATGTGAGTACCGGTACCGCCTGCTCGGGAACGGTCGTCTCGCCGATGCTCGTGCTGACCGCGGCGCACTGCGTCGAGAACATCAGCGCGGGAACGGTCAGCGCGCCGGCCAACCTCCGCGTCGTGACCGGATCGCTTGACTGGACCAATCGGGGGTCGGGCCAGGTCCTCGGCGTCTCCCAGATCGACGTCGATCCCACCTTTGATGCGACGACGCTCGACAACGACGCGGCGCTGCTCGTGCTGGCGACGCCCACCCAGGCGCCTTCGATCCAGCTGGCGAGCCCTGCTGACAGCTCGCTCACGCAGGCCGGCACGCCGGCTCAGATGGCAGGCTGGGGCGACAGCTACGTCGGCGAAAGCACACCGCCGACCGTCCTCTATCAGGGCTCGACGGTCGTTCAGAGCGCCGTCTATTGCGCGCAGCAGGAGACTCTCGACGGTGTGCTCTACGACCCCGCCGAGAACCTGTGTGCCGCCGATACGCCGAGCTTCGCCGTGTCGGCCTGTCACGGCGACAGCGGCGGACCGCTCGTGGCAACCACAGCCGGCGGCGAGCCCCTTGAGATCGGGATCACAAGTCACGGCGATGCCAACTGCAACCCCGACTACCCGAGCGTCTTCACGCGCGCCGACGCGATCTCGGGATGGGTCTCAAGTGAGATCGCGCAGACGCCGACACCGCCTGGGACATCGACGACTCCGCCTGCGGTCAGCAGCCCCGCGGGGAGTTCGTCCTCCTCGCCGATTCCGTCGAGCCCACGGTCGCCCAGCGCCGATCGCGCGAACTCGTCCGAACCGCAATCGGGAGCTTTCAGCGGTGAGACCGCGCAGCAGGGCGGGCGCCTGCAGCTGACCATCGACGGCGCCCGGATCAAGGCCCTTGCTGCAACCTTCACGCTGCAGTGCCGCGGTCCGGCGAAACGCCAAGTGCACGCGCGGGAACGCCGCGCGCTCACCGTCAAGCTGAAGGGCGCCGCACAGTCGTTTCTTGCCTCCTTCAAGGACCGGCGCGGTTGGCGCTACCAGATTCATGGTGCGTTCCGCTCGCCGACACGCGCCTCCGGAACGCTCACCGTCACGACGCGCAACGGCGCGTGTCGTGCCCGCGGCGTCCGCTGGACCGCCACCGCCTCCTAGTACGCAGCGCTCCGCGCGGTCCCTTCGCTGGACATCTGTCGCACCGTGACTAACAGCGGCCTCTGCGGGGGCATCCAAGCAAGCAGTCACCCACCCGCTAGGAGGAGTCGAATGAACTCAGGAGAACCGCACACATCCACACCGAGACGCGTGGCCGCCCGGCTTGCCGGCGTCACCGCCGCGGTCCTCGTCCTGTCGCTCCCAGTCGCCGCCGGCGCACAGGCCGCGACCACCCCGACCATTGACACGTCGGCGCTGCAGACGGCGCTGAACGCCCTCCCCGGCGCCAACCAGAGCCAGGTGCAGACGCTCGTCAGCGATCTGAACTCCGTCGCCAGCGGCGGTTCACCGGCCACGCTCGGGACCGACCTGAACAACGTCCTCGCCACGATCGCCGGCGACAGCGGCTTCTCGGGGCTGCTGCCGGCCGTGACGAGCGCCGTGAACGACATCGTCAACGGCACGGCGACCCCGGCCGACATCGACAACATCATCAATCAGCTGGAGACGCTGGCCAACAAGAGCGGCGTTCCGGCGACCGTCACTAACGCTGCCAATCAACTCGTCGGCGCTCTGTCCACGGCCAACCTGCGCACGCTCCTCGGACAGCTCGGTAGCCCGCTTGACTCCTCGACGATCCAGTCGATCATCGACGAGCTGACCGGCCTGCAGGGTCTGGCACCCGGCGCGAGCGTGCCGGCCGGCGCGCTCTCGTCCCTTGCGGGCGCACTGGACACCGTGGCCTCCCAGCCCGGCGTCCCGGCTGCGGTCGCAAGCACGCTCGAGGACGTCGCGGGTACGCTCGATTCCGGTAGCCCGGTGTCGCCGTCGACGCTTTCCTCGGTCATCCCGTCGCTTGAGGGCGTCGTCCCGACGCTTGACTCGGTTCCGGTCACCGGCCCGGGCCTCGGCTCGCTGGTCGACGCGCTCGGTACCTCGCTTGGCGCGACCCCGCCCGCCGGTAACGGCGGCGCAGGCGGCGCCGGCGGATCCGGCGGCACCGGAGCGGGCTCGACGACGAGCGGCACCGGCTCGACGACGGGCGCGGCGGCCGCAAAGGTCGGCACGCAGATCAGGAAGGTCACCTACCGCTCCGGCAAGCTGCACGTCGCGCTGAGCTGCCCGGCGAAGCTGACCGGCGGCTGCAAGACGACGGTGTACGTGCACGTCGGCTCGTTCCGCGCTGCGTTCGCGGCCGTGAAGATGAAGGCCGGCGGCAAGCGCACGGTCTCGGCGAAGCTCCCGCATTTCGCCACTGCCTCGGCCCGGCACAACCGTCTGACCGTGACGGTCACCGCGACGACCGGCAGCTTCAACACCCACAACCACACGATCCACATCCGCCTGGCAAAGAAGGCGACCTCAAAGGCCAAGTAGCGGTTATCCCGTCCCTCCCGGTGGGCCGGTCGCCTCGCGCGGCCGGCCCACCGCCGCTTTAGGCCGCTCCGCGCGCTCGCTACGCGTCGTCGCGGAATGCGAGTCGGGCGTCGGAATTCGGCAGCGCCGCGAGCGCGGCCTCGAGTGCCTCACGCGTCTCCGCGGCCGTCATCCCCGAGATCGCCGCGCGGCAGTGGAGCATGTGCGGCAGTTCCTCATCCTTTGACGTGGATGTGGCGGGGGTCGAGTGGATCATCGCGCCGGGCACGGCTTCGCGAAGGGCCATCGCCACGTGCGCGCCGACTGCGGCGTCGCGCGCGAGCACGTCGAAGAACGACCAGCTTCCGGAGTCAAAGCCTGCCACCGCTCCCACCGTAGCCACTTTCACATTCCCTTCACAGCGTCAGACGGGGAGCCGTGTCGGCCGGCCGCTGACTGCGACCTGCTCGAGCGGACAGCAACCGCTTCGTCGTGTCGCTGCATTACCCCGCGTCGCGAAGCGGGAAAACGCTCGGGGGCGGCGGCACCAGACCAAGCCGACCGGCACGGGCACCGAGTCGAGCTCCGGGCGTATCTCGTCAAGCCCAGTGTGGGCACGGGTCGGCCGGCCACCCTCGCGGATGGCCGGCCTTCCGTCAGTTCCGGCTAGCGCCGGTGCCTACAACAATTGGTGTTGGTTGATTTCGTGGTCTGGTACTTGTCCTTACGCGGTGCACAGCTCCTGCA
This sequence comes from Solirubrobacteraceae bacterium, assembly GCA_036267075.1. Taxonomy (GTDB): domain Bacteria; phylum Actinomycetota; class Thermoleophilia; order Solirubrobacterales; family Solirubrobacteraceae; genus Palsa-513. The sequence continues at coordinate 7,420 of DATAWT010000033.1, read as the reverse complement.
GCAGCCCCGCGCACTGCCGAGCGCAGCACTGCTGGGGAGCGCACGGCTGCTGCTTGCACGGCTGCTTCTTGCACTGCTCGTGCTTGCACTGCTGCGGCGCGCACTGCTGCGGCGCGCACTGCTGGTCGTCACAGCAGTTGCCCGCGCAGCAGTTGCTCGGGGGCTGCTGGCACTGATTGCACGGCGGGGGCGGCTGCTGCTGCTGTCCGCAGTTGCACGGCGGGGGCGGCTGCTGCTGCTGTCCGCAGTTGCACGGCGGGGGCGGCTGCTGCTGCTGTCCGCACCCGCATTGCTTCCCGGTGTCGTTGTTCCCGGCATTGGCGTTCTCGTTGTTGCCGGCTGTGCCACCGTTACCGCCGTTGGCGTTTACGGTTCCGCCGTTGGCGGAGGACGGGCCGCTAGTCACGACGGTCGTGCCGCCGGTCGAGCTGCCGCCGAGCGACACGGCGTTCCCGTTCAGCAGCACGACATTGCCGCTGTTGGAGTAGCCGCCGTTGGCGGTGTTGGCGTTGCCGCCATTGCCGCCGTTGGCGTTGTTATCGCCCTGCTTCTGGCTGCCTGACTTGCCGGAGGACCAACCCGCGTCCTTGCCGGCCGTGTTCGAGGCGGTCCCGCCGTTGCCGCCGTTGGCGTTCACGGTTCCGCCGTTGGCCGACGAGGGTCCGCTGGTCACGACCGTCGTACCGCCAGTCGCGCCGCCGGTCTTGCCGGACTCGCCATCGGTCTGGCAGCCGCAATCCGGGTGATCGCTCTTGCCGCCGCCGATCGACACGGCGTTCCCGTTCAGCAGCACGACGTTGCCGGTGTTCGACTCGCCGCCGTTGGCGGTGTTGGCGTTGCCGCCATTGCCGCCGTTGGCGTTGTTGTCGCCCTGCTTGACGTTGCCTGAGCCCTTACCCGGCTGACAGCCGCAACCCGGCTGCCCGCCGCCGCCCGCGGTGTTGGTGGCGGTGCCACCGTTGCCACCGTTGGCGTTGACGGTTCCGCCGTTGGCCGACGAGGGTCCGCTCGAAACGACGGTCGTACCGCCCGTCGAGTCCCCGCCTAGCGCCACGGAGTTTCCATTCAACGCGGCGACGTTGCCGCTATTGGAATCCCCGCCGTTGGCGGTGTTGGCGGATCCGCCGGAACCTCCGTTGGCGGTGTTATCGCCCTGGGAGGTGCCGTCGCTTGAGCCGTCAGCGGTGTTGGTGGCGGTGCCACCGTTGCCACCGTTAGCGCTGACGGTTCCGCCGTTGGCCGACGAGGGTCCGCTCGAAACGACGGTCGTACCGCCCGTCGAGTCCCCGCCTAGCGCCACGGAGTTCCCGTTCAGCAGAACGAGATTGCCGCTGTTGGACTGCCCGCCGTTGGCGGTGTTGGCGTTGCCGCCACTGCCGCCGTTGGCCGTGTTCGAACCCTGTACCAGGGCCCCTGCGATGCCTGTCGGCGATTGGTCTGCCAACGCCGACGGTGCACAGGCGCCTCCGATAGCGAGCACGCCAAGCGCGATCGCCGCGAAGTGTCGTCTCATGACACCTGCTCTCTTTCATATCGCTCTAAAGCCCGCCGGGCAATTAGGCCCCCGGCGGCCGGCCTGGTCTAAACCCCGGGCGGGGCTAGCCAGGTCGCTCGAGCGGGGAAAGGAACGCGTGGCACGCGTGACCCAAAGGTAAGAGGCCCAGACGCGGACCGCGCCCGCGCGTCAGGCTCGCGAGCGCCACCAGCAGCAGGAGTCCGAGCACGCCGCCGGCACCGGGGCCGCCGATCGAGCGCGCGAGCCCGCCCGCACCGCTGCCAGGAGTCGGCGCCGGGATCGTCATCGCCGTCGGTGACGACGTCGCGGACGCCTGAGTCGAGGTGCGTCGCTCGCTGCCGAGCTGGTGGCCAGACACCGGGGCGATTGTCAACGTCGGCGGCGTCAGGCTTGCGGGCATGGAAGTGGGTGTCGCGAGCGTCGGCCGGCCCGTCGTCGTTGCCAGCGGGAGGATTCCCGCGCCACCGAACGGACTCGAAACGGTCGGCAGGCCGGCGGGAAGTCCTGCGCCGCTCGGCGGGGTCACGGGCGACGTGCCCACGTGGCTGCTCGGCGCAGGCGACAGCGGATGCTGCGGTTGCGCGAAATGCGCGCTAACAGGCGTGGGTACGGGGCGGCGCTCGACCGGCCGAGGCGCGCTGACGGGCGGGGTGCCGAAGGTGTCGCCGGCGGTGGTCGAAACGGCCTGTCCGAGCCCCGCGGCGACCGTATCGCCGACCGTGGCGACGGTCCGCTTTACGGTCGCCACGGTGCTGGTGACGACAGCGATCACGCGAGTCGGGACCGACGCGACGGCATGCTTTGCCAGTCCCAAGGTCGCGCTCGCCACGCCGCCGACGCTGCGCGGGAGGAGCGAACCAGCGCCGCCTGCCTTGGCGGCGGATGGGGTGCTCACAGCCCGGGCGATGGAGTGGCTGACCGTCTTCGCCTTCGAAAGGACCGGCGCTGCGACGCTCGCGGCAACGTTCGAAACCACGTCAGTGCCGGCGTTCGCGGGGGCCCCGGCGCTCGGCGGAGGCGGTGGAGTGCTTGATGCGGCGGCAGTCGGCGCCGGGCTGACGGCGGACTGCACCGCGCTCACGGTCGCGCTGACGACCGTCGTGGCAGAGCTGGTTGCGGGAGTCGTGGTGGCGACGCCGCTTGAGCCGGTGGACCCGAGCAGTCCGCCGATCGCTTGGCCCACCGGCGACGCAGCAGCAGCAGCCTGCTGGGCGCTCAGGGCCGACATCGCGGTGAGCGCGCAGGCGGTCGCTGCCGCCAGCGCGGTGAGTCGCAGTCGCGCGCGCCGCCATCTGGGGCGCGACTCTGAACGAAGCTGGCCCTCGAGGGGACAAGGCGGGCCTGCAGCCATCGTGAGCCACTTACCCGACCTGAGCAAAGCTACACATAACTCCGTGGAACTCTCATAAAGCCAGCAAATCTGGTCAATCCTTGCCAGGGCACCCGGCCAAGCCGGATAAGCGGACCGAGAGCTAGAGTGCCGCCGCAGGATGGCTTTTTCCGCACGACGCGGCTTCTCGGTCGCCGCCGCGTTGATGGCGGCGCTCGTGCTGGCGTCCGCTGCGGTCGCGGCGACGGTCGCTCCGCCGCCCAGCGAGCGCGTCGCGATCATCCGCGGCTTCGGCGACCCGGCGTCGGCCTCGTCGTGTCTGGTGGTGCGGCTTGCGAAGTCAGATCGTCGCTACGGCGAGGTGCGGCCGCGGCTGAGCTCGCGCTGCGCGCGCTGGGCGTTCAACGGGGTCAATGTCCTGCAGCGCCAGAGCGACGGTCGCTGGAAGGTGCTTTTCGAGGGCAGCCTCTACCACTGCCCTGTGCCGCGGATGCCGCGCGGCGTGCAGAAGGATCTCGGCGTCTGCCCCGCGGGCTAGCGGCCCGATTGCGGGCGAGTCCAGGGCGCCAACACGGCGGCCAACACGGTTGATCACCCCGTAATCACTGGGCAATCGCGGCACCAGTGCTGTGTCGTCGGCTTCAGCGGAGTGAGATCGCCGTGCGGTGCCGAATGAGTGCGCGGCGCTGCTGCACCAGCGCGTGACGGCGATCATCGGCGTCGGGATCTTCTTTGAGCGCCGCCTCGAGCGCCGTCAGCGCCTCCTGGTGGGAGTTCCGGGCGGCCGCGTCCGCGGCAACGAGATCGAGCAGTGCCAGATGGCGGTAGCGGACCTGTTCGCGCGCCTCTTCGGCCCAGTCGGCGTATGGGTCGGAGGGAAGCAGAGGCCCGCTGTGCAGCGCCAGCGCGGCGTAGGCGAGTTGCACCGCGCGCCCCCCGCCCACGGCGCGGACACGGCTTCCGGCGGCCAGGAACTCGCGTACGTCCACCCAGGCCGGAATCAGGCGCAGGGTCTCGCCATCGCGCACGACGATGTCGCCGACGGCTGTTCGTAGCCGCGTGAGGACCTGGCGCAGGCGTTGGCGCGCGCGCGCCGGCGTGGCGTCGGAGAAGAACGCCTCGAGCACCGCGTCGAGGGGGAGTCCGTGTTCGTGGAGAGCGAGCAGTCGCACGAGCGCGCCGGGCATCCCACGCGGCAGTTGGAGCGCGGTGCCGTCGCGCGCGACGAGCGCCGGTGTCCCGAATAGCCGCACGATCAGCTCGCGATCACCAAGCAGCAGCTTTCGCGCGACGGAGGAACCGGCGGCCGCGGCGAGCGGAGCGAGCGCCGCGACGATGTAGGGCTCACCCGCCTGCGCGACCCGAATGTCCCCGCTCGCGATCGCCTGCTCAAACGCCTGCGCGGCCAGCTCGCCGGCGCCATCGCGGCCGGCGCGGAAGGTTGCCCACGCTGTCAGCAGCGTGTGCCGCCAGATCACCCGCTTCTCGAGCCAGTCGCCGCGTGAGAGCCGCTGGAGCTCCCCGAGCGCGACCAGCGGATCCCCCGCATGGGCTTCGAGCACGGCGGAGGTCTGGATGACCTCGTCGTTGCCGTCTCCGGCGCGCTCGCGCCCGCGCTCCAGGTAGCGGCGCGCCTGGTCACTGACGCCGACGCGATCGAGCAGCTCGGCCGCCTCGAGCAGAAACGACACGCCGGTGTGGGTCTTGAACCAGTCCTCGCCGGCGGCCTCGCGCTCGACCTCCCGTAGCAGCCGCTCGGTCGCGCGCGCGTCCCCGCGCACCGCGGCCACACGGGCGCGGGCCCAAGGAATGTCGGAGTGCGCCGCCTTCGTGAGGCCGTCGCGCTCCGCCGCGACCATCGCCCGCCCGAGGGCCTCCTCGGCCGAGTCGAGCTCGCCCAGGTCGATCAGCACGTCGGCGTAGGAGGCGAGCGCGCCGGCGAGTCGCATGCTTTCAGGGCTGTAGGTGTCAAGCGCCGAGCGGATCAGCTCCTCGGCCTCCACCAGATCGCCATGCTGGTAGCACGCTGAGTAGCCTCGGCGAAGCAGCGCCGATCCGTGCCAATCGTTGTGTCCGAGCTCCGCGAAGCGATCCGCGGCCTCGGCGAAGGCCCTGTTGGCTTGACGCGTCGCCTCATCGGTCCCGACCCAGGCCAGTGCCTGGCCGCTGGCGAGCATCGCGCGAGCCAGGGCGATCTTGTGATCGGGTGAAGCCGTCGATGTCACCTCCTCGACGAGCGCCCGCGCTTCATCGATGCGGTAGGAGCGGCCGATATCGATCGCGCGCTCCGCCAGCAGCTCAAGCCGCCAGTGCCGGCCCGGCGGCGCTGGCTCGGGGGCGCCGGCTTCAAGCAGCGCCTCCAGGGCGTCGAGTGCCGCAGCCCTCTCGACGTAACGACCCCACGGCTCAAGCGCCCACGCACGCTCGAGCAGTTCCGCTGGGTCCCCTATGCCGGCGAGTTCGTCATCCGTGAGCTCTGGCGGGGCCGCCACGCCCCGATTATCGGCGATTCGACCGGACCTCACGCCGCGTGTTTGCCCCCCGCAGGACGCGGTTTGGAGCGCGAGTCGGTGATGAGCGTCGCGAAACCGCTGCAAAGAGCAGGAAGCGGTGACCGCCGCCGTGTGACGTTGATCTCACGCCTGCGCCGTACGGTGGCGCGCATGCCTACGCTCACTCACGCTCACATCGCCGTGCGGCGCCTCGCTGCCGCCTTCGCCGCTGCCGTGCTCATCGTCCTTTGCCTGCTGGGGGGAACCGCCCGCGCCGCCGGCTGCAGCGACAGCTGGATCGGCGGAAGCGGTTCGTGGGGCGACACCTCGCACTGGAGCACGGGCGCCGTCCCGACAAGCGCCGACGACGCTTGCATCACCGCTGCCGGCACCTACACGGTGACGCTGACGACGTTGACCGACCACTACGGGAACGAGGACACCGCCAACGTCGCGGGGCTCACGCTCGGCGCGACGAGCGGGACCCAGACACTGATCGTCCAAGGCGAGTCGAGCAGCGTTCAAGGCAACTGGTACAACGCCACAACCCTCAATGTCGGCGGGGATGGACTCGCGCTCGGCGCCAACGGCGTGCTCGATCTCGACGCCACCGCCGCGACGGCCGCGCCAACCACGGGCAACGAACAGCCCGGCGGCTCCGCGAACCTGGGCGTCGACAGCGGCGGCAGCACGCCGGCGCCGCTGACAAACGCCGGGACGATCATCGCCCAGTCAAGCGATAGCGCCTTCAACGAGGCGATCGGCGTTGGCGGAACGCTGACCAACAGCGGCACGATCGACGCCGAATCCGGCACGCTCACCCTCCAGGGTCAGGGGAACCTCCCGTTCGTCACCGACAACGCGAACACGTTCTCCGTTGCGTCGGGCGCGACCGTGACGATGATCCAGGGCGACGGGTCGTCGTTCACAAACGCCGGGACCTACGCCAACAACGGGACCACGAGCCTGCAGCAGACGATGGGCTGGAACCAGAGTGGCGGCACCGAGTCGGGCAACCCGGTCACCTTCACCGGACAGGAGACCTTCGCCGACACCGCCGGGGCGGGCAGCTTCGACTTCCAGAACTGCGGTGGGACGGGCGGCATCCTGACCGGCACGATCCAGTCAAACCAGTCGATCTCGGTGGTCGGCAACACCGGTTGCACGTTCTCGACCCTCACGCTCGGGACCGGCAGCAATCCGCCGGCGGTCGTCAACGACGGCACCCTGGTCCTCGACGCGCAGGGGTCGGGCACATCGACCGGCGGGGGCGCGGACCTGCAGGGGGCAGAGCTGGACAACCACGCCACAGTCAACTCGACGGTCACCGACACGAGCTACGTCAACACGCTGAGCACAGCGCTGGTCAACGAGGCCGGCGCGAGCGTGAACGTCACCGGGACGCTCAACCAGACCGCCGGCACGCCGACCACAAACGACGGCACGGTCAACCTCGCGCCAGGCTCGCTGTGGCTTGTCCAGGGCGGTTCGTTCACCAATGCGGGCACACTCGCGCCCCAGCTCGCGAGCGCGACGAGCTTCGGCCAGCTGAACCTGACGGTATCGAGCAAGTTCAACGCCGGCGGGACCCTCGCGCCGAGCCTGGCGGGCGGCTATGCGCCCGCCGCGGGCACGGAGTTCCAAGAGGTCGAGATGAACGGCGGCGGTGTCAGCGGCACGTTCGCCTCGGTCACCAACGGCTTCTCGGCTGACTACGCCAAGGAGACGGCGAGCCCGCCGTACCTGGGCATCGTCTACGGAAGCGGTAGCACCGCGCCCGCTAGCGGCTCGCCGAGCGTCAGCAAGGTGAGCGGCGGGGCCGGCAAGATCACGCTGAAGCTGTCGTGCCCCCCGAACGCCGGCAGCTGCGCCCGCTACTCGGTTGTGGCGACGATCACCGAGCATCTGAAGGGCAAGAAGCTCCTCGCGGTGACGGCCGGCGCCAAGGCCAAGAAGAAGGCCACGAAGGTCGTGACCGTCGGATCGATGGCCGGAACGATCGCCCCGGGCAAGTCGGCGACCGTGACGCTGAAGCTGAACGGCGCCGGCAGCGCGATGCTGAAGAGGTTCCACAAGCTCACC
>DATAWT010000032.1:0-2402 GCA_036267075.1 Solirubrobacteraceae bacterium | reverse complement strand
CGCGACCGTCAGCGTGACGGCAATGTCCAGCCGTGACAGGCGCCTCGCCCAGCGCTTGGCCCGGCGGTTCGCTGCCCATCGCCACGCCGTCACACGGCCGAAGCTGAACGAGTCGCCGTCAATGCGCAGTTGGGCGATCGTCAACCAACCTCGCCACTGAGGCAGCACCCGAATGGTCGCTAGGTCAGCCAGACCTGCTTGATCACCACGGCTATTCCCGTCCGTCATCGGCCCAACCTCTCGAAATAGGCCGAGAGGCTGCCCTCTCTGCCAATGTCGTGTGAGACGCTCATGACCATGGGATTACTGAGTCCTGAGGGCGAGAACGGAGCACGTGATGATGTTGGAGTTGGAGCAGGATGGGGCCGGTCGTCGCGGAGTGGAGCGAGCCGGAGGCGAGCGCGACGGCGCGGCGGCCGGGCGCGGCGCGCCGGTGGGGGTCCCGGATCCGGAGTTGGTCGAGGTTGCGCGGCGGCGGCGGTTCTCGGCTGAGTACAAGCTGCGGATCGTGCGCGAGGCTGAGGCGTGCACCAGTCGCGGTGAGATCGGCGAGTTGCTGCGCCGCGAAGGGCTCTACTCGTCGCTGTTGACGGAGTGGCGGCGCGCGTGGGACGGCGGTGCGCTGGCCGGGCTTGAGCGGCTGCGCGGCCCGAAGGCGAACCCGTTGGAGGCCGAGAACGCAAGGCTGCGTCGTCGCGCTGAGCGCGCGGAGGCTGAGCTCGCGAAGGCGCGGCGGGTGATCGAGGTGCAGGGAAACGTCTCAGCGCTGTTGGGCGAGTTGCTCGAGCCCAAGGGCGCGCAGGAGAACATCGAGCGATGATCGAGCAGACCGTGGCGGAGCTCACGCCGCTGATCGGCACGAGGCCGGCGTGCCGGGCGTTGGGTGCGGCGCCGGCGACGATCTACCGACGTCGCCGCCCGCCCGCGCCCAGACCGCATCGGCCGCGACAGGTTGTGGCCAGGGCGCTCACCGAGGCCGAGCGCGAGGCGGTGCTCGAGGTCCTTCATTCGGAGCGGTTCGTCGACGCCTCGCCCGCGCAGGTCTGGGCGACCTTGTTGGACGAGGGGCGCTACTTGGCGTCGGAGCGCACGATGTACCGGCTGCTCGCCGAGCGTCACGGCGGCGTCAGAGAGCGTCGCGACCAGCTGACCCACCCCGGCTACGCCCGGCCGGAACTGCTCGCGGAGCGCCCGAACGAGCTGTGGTCATGGGACATCAGCAAGCTCAAGGGTCCGGCGAAGTGGACCTGCTTCTACCTCTACGTGATCCTCGACGTGTTCAGCCGCTACGCCGTCGGCTGGACCGTCGCGCACCGCGAGAACGCGCCGCTCGCCAGGGCGCTGATCGCCCAGTCCTGCGAGCAGCAGCAGATCCCGCCCCGCCAACTGACCGTCCACGCCGACCGCGGCAGCGCGATGCGATCCAAGCCGGTCGCGTTCCTCCTGGCCGACCTCGGCGTGCTGCGCACCCACAGCCGGCCCTACACCTCGACCGACAACCCCTACTCCGAAGCGCACTTCAAGACGCTGAAATACCGGCCCGAGTTCCCCGACCGCTTCCAGAACATCCAGCAGGCGCGCGCGTTCTGCCGGCAGTTTTTCGATTGGTACAACGGCTCCCACCGCCACTCCGGGATCGGCCTGATGACCCCGGCCGCGGTGCACTACGGCCACGCGCCGGCGCTCCACGCCGAGCGTCAGCGCGTCCTCGACGCGGCCTACGCCGCAACGCCCGAGCGCTTCGTCCGCCGGCCACCAACCCCGCCCGAGCTACCAACCGCAGCGTGGATCAACAAACCGACAGAGGAGACCGCTCACTAAATTCGACGACCAAGCGTCTCAAACGACTTGACAGGCTCCGGACCGCGCGTCTACGGGCGTGCGAGTAGGTCGTGGACGATTAGTGTGGCTGCTGCGGGCGCGCCCTTGACGAAGCCGAAGAACGGGCCGAAGTCACGGGTCGCTGAGAACCCGGTGATGTACAGCCCGGGGACCGTGGTCTGGAAGTGATCGTCGAGCACCGGGAAGCCGTCGATGAGCGCGACCCCGTCGAGGACGTCGCTGAGGTACGGGACTCGGGCCAGGTCGGCGTGGTAGCCGCAGGCAAGCACGACCGTGTCAACCGTGAGCCGCGTGGAGTCCGAGAGGGTCACGCGCAACGCGCCGTCACCGTTCTCCTCGACGGCGGTTACCTCGACCCCGGGGCGGCGGGTGATTGGGCCCGCGTCGAGTCGCGGCGTCAGCCAGTACTCGAGCGTCAGCCGGCCGACCTCCCAGAACCGCCGCGCGATCCCTTCCTTCTCGCCAGGCGGGAGGTTGCGCCAGTAGCCCGGGACCGCGACCGTCCGCTCGAGATGAACGTCGGCGAAGCTCCAGCTCACGCGCGCGAAGCGCGGCATCTC
>DATAWT010000031.1:0-3960 GCA_036267075.1 Solirubrobacteraceae bacterium | reverse complement strand
CGGTCATCGACGGGATGTCGCCGTGCGGCGTGTGGATGACGGGCGTCGAGCCGACGAACCAGGCATCGGTGTAATTGGACGTCGTTCCCGTCTTTCCCCAGGCGGCAACGCCCGGGATGGCCGCATCCGCCGCGGTGCCGTCGCCGGTGAGGACGCCGCGCATCATCGAGATTTCCTGATCGTCAAGGCCCGGGGAGAAATAGGTGTTGATCGGATCGGGCGTGTTCTTGGTGACCTTCGTGTCCTTGCCCGAGCCCTGCGCGACAAACCAGATCCCGACGGGGCCTGGGCAGCCGTCGCTCCCCGGCGGCGGCGCGTTCGGCTGCGTGACGCCTCGGGCTCCCCCAGCACACTGCTGGGAGGCGAGCGAGCCGCTCATCAGCGTCCCGTGGTCGGCGATCGTCGAGTATGCGTGAGCCATGTCGAGCGGCGTGACGCCCTCGGTGAGGCCGCCGATCACCATCGACGGGTTGATCGAGATCCCCGTCGTGATGCCGAAGCTCTTCGCGATGTTCGCGATCCGCTCCGTATTCATTCCCGGAAGCGTGAGGCTGAGCCGCGCGAAGACGCTGTTGTCCGACACGGCGAGGGCCTGCCAGAGCGGGATCTTCGCGCCGTAGTAGGTGTGCTCGTCGTTGTGGACCGTGAATGAGTAGAACGGCGCTGGCGCGCTGAACGTGCCTGGTGCAGAGAGCACGCGCGTGTTGCGGTTGTAGCCGGCCTCGAGCGCGGCGGCGAGATCGAAGGCCTTGAACGCCGAGCCAGGCTGGCGTTCGGCCTGCGTGGCGAGGTTGAAGGCGTGGGTGTTGTAGTCGTAGCCGCCGACCATCGCGCGCACGAACCCGTTGGACTTCCCGGAGCTGTCGATGGCGACGACCGCGGCGGAGGGGCCGCCTGAGTTCGCCGGGAGGTAATGGTCAACCGCATTCTCGGCGTCCTGTTGGAGCTGTGAGTCGAGCGTCGTGTGGACGCGCAGCCCTCCGCCGTAGACGAGCTTGCCGAACTTCGGATTGGCGAGCAGCTGCTGGCGGATCCAGTTGGCGAAGTAGCCGGTGCCGGGCTTGGTGTTCTCTTCCGAGGGCGTCTCGACGTACTGCGGGTTCGGCAGCGTGACGTTGACGTCGGCCTCGTACTCCGACGGCGTCAGGTAGCCCTGGTCCAGCATGTCCTTGAGGACGAGATTGCGGCGGTCATAGACGAGCTGCGGGTCGGTCGTCAGCCACGTCACGTAGTTGGAGGGCTCATCGATGATGCCGGCCAGCAGCGCCGCCTGATCGGCATCGAGGTTCGTGACGCACAACGACTCGGGGTTGCCGTTCGAGGGGTTGTGCCCGCATTTGTAGAGCGAGGACGTCGGATCGTTCCCAAACCACGCCTCGGCAGCGGCCTCGACCCCGGTGGCGACGCCGAAGAAGGCCGTGTTCAGGTACTGCGTGAGGATCTGATCCTTGGTCCAAAGATGGCTCAGCTGGAAGGAGATCCCGGCCTCCTTGAGCTTCTCGATCAGCGTCCTTTGCGACGGAAGGCCCTCGTTGAGGGCGGTCTTGACGAACTGCTCGGTGATCGTCGAACCGCCCTGCGTGCCGCTTCCGCCGAACACGTCGGCGACGAGCGCGCGAGCCACGCCGCGAACGTCGATCGCCGGCTCGGTGTAGAAGCGCTTGTCCTCGACGGACACGACGGCATGGGCGATCAGCGAGTCAAGCGGCACGCTCTGCAGGAAGAACTGGTCGTGGTTGGTCAGCGTCGCCAGCGGCGTGCCGTTATCGGAGTAGATGACGGAGTTGGCGCCGTGGGTGTAGGTGCGCTTGAGCGAATTGACCAGCGGTGCGATCTGCGGCGAGAAGGCGACGACCATTCCGAACGCGAAGGAGACGACCGCGAGAAAGGTCAGCGGCAGCACGATCGCGATGATCCGCCACCAGCGGATATGGCGGTTGTAGCGCTTCTCGCGGCGACCGAAGAGCCGGCGGCGCCGGCGCCGTACGGGCGGCGCGAGCACGTCGGCGATGCGGTCTGCCGTCGCGACGCTTGAGTGTCCGTTCGATTCGGTCTCAGTCATGTCAGCGCGCTGCGAGGCAGGCGTGCACGCGATGCGGTTGGATCGCGCGTCTCGAGGGCGGCGACCGACGGCGGCCTGCCCAAAAGGACGGGCGGAGTCTAGCATTGGGATCGATGCCCGGATCCCCTTACGAGCGGCTCGCACGCGGGGCCGCGGAGCTCCTGCCAACCGGTGAGCTCGAGCGAAAGCTTGAGCTTGGACGGCCACTGCGCGTCAAGCTCGGTATCGATCCGACGGCACCGGATATTCATCTTGGACACACCGTCGTCCTGCGCAAGCTTCGCGACTTCCAGGACGCCGGCCACGTCGTCGTCCTGATCATCGGCGACTTCACGGCCCGCGTAGGAGACCCGAGTGGACGCTCGGAGGTTCGCCCGATGCTGACCGTCGAGCAGATCGAGGCCAACGCGCGCACCTATCAGGAGCAGGCCTTCAAGGTTCTCGACGCCGATCCGACGCGGCTTGAGCTGCGGCGCAACAGCGAGTGGCTCGACATGGGCATGAGCGAGCTCTTGGCGCTCGTCCGGACGACTACCGTCGGGCAGCTGATGGAACGCGACGACTTCGCCAAGCGGCGCGACCGCGGCGAGCCGGTCTCCGTCCTCGAGCTGCTCTACCCGCTGATGCAGGGCTACGACTCGGTGGCCGTCCGCGCCGACCTCGAGCTCGGCGGCACCGACCAGACGTTCAATCTGCTGCTCGGCCGCTCGATCCAGCGCGCCTACCACCAGGACGAGCAGGCAGTGCTCACGATGCCGCTGCTGATCGGCACCGACGGCAGCGAGAAGATGTCCAAGTCTCTGAACAACCAGATCGGCGTGACTGACGCGCCAGTCGACGTCTACGGACGCACGATGTCGATCCCCGACAGCCTGCTGGCGCAGTGGTATGAGCTGCTGCTGGGACGGCCACTCGAGGCGAGCGCCGATCCGCTGGCGGCCAAGCGCACGCTCGCCAGCGAGCTGACGGCGATCTACCACGGCGAGGATGCGGCTCGGCGCGAGGAGGAGGAGTGGGATCGCGTCCAGCGCGGCGGAGGACAGCCGAGCGAGATCGAGGCGGCGGAATTCGCGCCCGATAACGGCGTAGTGCACCTGCCCGCGCTGATCGCCGAGTTGTTCGCCATGTCGCGCTCTGAGGCGCGGCGGCTGATCGAACAGGGCGCGGTGGCGCTCGATGAGGTCGCTGTCGCCGAGGTCGATCAGGCGCCCGAGGCGCTCGATGGCCGAGTCCTGCGAGTCGGCAAGCGCCGCTTCAAGCGCCTCGTACGCGCGCCCGGCTGACAGGGCGCTGCGGACCCGCTATAGTGGCCTCTTCGCCCGGCGGGCGCCGACAGCGCCTGCCCCGCGTCCTGCGTCGGGAGTCCCCCGGCACGGACGGCGCGACGGTCTTTGAAAACTCAACAGCATGCGCTCGAGACGGCCTTATGGCCGATCTCGTGCGTCCAGGTTCGACCCGCGGCCGGCCAGCCGGCCGCGGCACGAGTCAAGAATTAGAAGTACCCCGTCATGGTCGGGTGCCCATGTGTATAGGCCCCGGTCAACCATGACAACTCTCTTCACGGAGAGTTTGATCCTGGCTCAGGACGAACGCTGGCGGCGTGCCTCATACATGCAAGTGGAGCGACGAACCAGGCTTCGGCCTGGGGCAAAGCCGCGAACGGGTGAGTAACACGTGGGTAACCTGCCCCGATGATTGGGACAACCCGAGGAAACTCGGGCTAATACCAAATGTGCTCCTGGTCGTGATGACCAGGCGGAAAGGAAGCTTCGGCCTCCGCATCGGGATGGGCCCGCGGCCCATTAGCTAGTTGGTGGGGTAATGGCCTACCAAGGCGACGATGGGTAGCTGGTCTGAGAGGACGATCAGCCACACTGGGACTGAGACACGGCCCAGAC